>JBKBJF010000014.1:0-41489 GCA_046293935.1 Hyphomonas sp. | reverse complement strand
GCGCGCCGAGGGCGGCTTCGGCCTGACGATGACCTGCGCCGCGCATGTGCAGGCGAAGGGTCAGGGCTTTCCCGGACAGCTCGGCATCTTCGGCGACAAGCACCTGCCCGGCCTCACCCGCCTAGCTGCCGCGCTGAACAAGACCGGCACTCATTCCGTCGTGCAGCTGCACCATGCCGGCATGCGCGCGCCGGCAGAGCTGATCGGCGAAGCGCCGCACTGCCCGTCCGCCAATGACGAGTTCAAGGCCCGTGCCATGACCCTCGACGAGGTGAAAGCCTCGCGCGATGCCTTCATCGCTGCTGCAAGACGCGCGGAGACAGCTGGCTTCCACGGCGTCGAGCTACACGGCGCGCATGGCTACCTGATCTGCCAGTTCCTCTCCGCCGAGGTCAATCAGCGTGACGACGAGTATGGCGGCAGCTTCGAAAACCGGGCGCGCTTCCTGTATGAATGCATTGAAGGCGTGCGCGCGGAATGCAGGAAGGATTTTTCCATGGGCGTGCGCCTCTCACCGGAGCGCTTCGGCATGGATATGGCCGAGATCATCGCGCTTGCGGGCGCGCTGCTGAAGGACGACCGGATCGATTATCTCGACATGTCGCTCTGGGACAGTTTCAAGGCGCCGGTGGACGCCGCCTTCAAGGGCAAGTCGCTGGTCGAACACTTCGGTGCCCTGCCGCGCGGCAGGACGCGCCTCGGCGCTGCGGGCAAGATACTCACCGGCAGCGATTGCCAACGCGCGATGGACGCAGGTCTCGACTTCGTGGTGATCGGCCGCGGCGCGATCCTGCACCATGACTTCCCGAGGAAGGTGGCGACCGATCCCGCCTTCCAACCGATTGCCCTGCCCGTGCCGGAAGCGCACCTGAAGGCCGAAGGGCTCGGCCCGGCGTTCCTCGGCTACATGAAAACCTGGAAAGGCTTCGTCGCAGAGCCTGCCTGACATCATCCGCCTGCCAACAAGACAAACAAGGGAGAGACACCATGCAAATCACCAAGGACACTGCCGCCATCGTCACCGGGGGCGCCTCGGGCCTCGGCCAGGCCACCGCCCGCGCCCTCGCCAAGGCCGGCGCGAAGGTCGCCATCTTCGACATCAATGCCGAAGCCGGCGAAGCCACGGCAAAGGAGATCGGCGGCCTCTTCTGCAATGTGAACATCATGAGCGAGGAAAGCTGCGTTGCCGGCTTCGAGAAGGCCCGGAAGGCCCACGGGCAGGAGCGTATCACGGTTCACTGTGCAATGGCGGCGAAAGGCGGCAAGACGCTGAGCTGGGACAAGGAAAACGCGAAGTACAAGCGCCTTCCAACCGCGGACTATGCCTTCGGTGCCGAAGGTGTTCTGGTGGCCTCCTACCGCATCGCCTCGCTCTCGGCCGAGGGCATGGCCTACCTGCCGGAACTGGAAGACGGCGAGCGCGGCTGCATCACCCTGACGGCTTCTGTGGCCGCGCAGGACGGCCAGATCGGACAGGTCGTGTACGGATCATGCAAGGCGGGCGTCAATGGCCTCGTGCTGCCGATGGCGCGCGACCTGATGGATCTCGGCATCCGCGTCAACTCCATTATGCCGGGCATCTTCGCAACCCCGTTGATGCTGCGCGCCCCGGAGAAGGTGCTGAATTCTCTGGCCGCTTCGGTGCCCTTCCCGAAGCGCCTCGGCAAGCCGGAAGAATATGCCTCGCTGGCGCTGGAACTGGCGCGCAACGCCTACTTCAACGGCCAGTGCATCCGCCTCGACGGCGGCATCCGCATGGCGCCGAGATAAGGCTGACGCACGCTCCGCGCTTGCTGCTCGGTGCGGTTCGCGGGCTTGCGCCCGCGGCACCTGCGCCTGCGCTTTGCTTGTAGGGAGCGCCCCACGAGCGAAGCTAAGGCGCTGTGGCACCAAGCCGAAGGCGAGGGAACAGCCACGAGCAGGAAGCGCGGAGCGCCCGCAGCCAAGAAACCCCAGCTTGACTCCCCTCCGGCCCTGTCGCACTCCCCGGCGCCATGATCATCGCGATTGACGGCACCACGGCCTCCGGGAAGGGCACCATTGCGAAACGGCTGGCGGCCCATTTCGGCTTGCCGCACATGGATACCGGCCGACTTTACCGGGCCGTTGCTGTCGCCGCGATGAAACAGGGCGTACCGCTGGATGCCGCCGGGCCGCTGGCCGACATTGCCCGCACACTGGACCTGAACGACTTCATCGAGCACGAACTGCGCTCCGCCGAAGCCGGCAAGGCGGCGAGCGTGGTGGCCGCCATTCCGTCTGTCCGCCAGGCCCTTTTCGAGCTGCAGCGCGCCTTTGCCACGCGTGCAGGCGGCGCCCTGCTGGATGGCCGGGACATCGGCACGGTGATCGCCCCGGACGCCGATGTAAAGCTTTGGGTGGATGCCGATGTGCGCCAGCGGGGGGAACGCCGCTGGAAGGAGCTGACTGCGAACGGCGATCAGGTGACGCTGGAACAGGTGATCGAACAGCTCAAAATCCGCGATTCCCGCGACCAGGGGCGGGCGGATGCCCCGGCAGCCATGGCCGCCGATGCCATCTTGATCGATACCACCGACCTCTCTATAGACGCCGCTGTGGAAAAAGCGCTGGCCGCTGCAGAGGCGGCCCTCGCGCGTGGAAAGACTGCCTGAGGGCCTTTCAGGGCTCAAATCCAAACAGGCGGTGCCGCGACACCAGAAGACCCCAAGGGGCGGAACTATGCCGGCCGCAATGGTGCGTGCCAGCCTTTGAACCGTTCATGCCCTTCCCCGGAGACCCCATGACCAACAAGATGAATCCCACCACTGCCGACTTTGCCGCTCTTTTCGAAGGCTCGGCTGCTGCCGCTGCGATGCAGGAAGGCCAGGTGATCCCGGCCACCGTGCTGCGCGTGGAGAATGACGCTGTCGTCGTCGATATCGGCCTCAAGACCGAAGGCCGCATCCCGGCCAAGGAATTCGCCCTAGAGGACAAGCAACCGGCGCCCGGCGACATCGTCGATGTGTATCTCGATCGGATCGAGAACGCGCTCGGCGAAGCCGTGCTGTCGCGCGACAAGGCCCGCCGAGAAGAGCGCTGGATCAAGCTCGAGAAATCCTTCTCCAAGGGCGAGCCCGTCAAGGGCGCGATCTCAGGGCGCGTTAAGGGCGGCTTCACGGTCGACCTCGGCGGCGTCAACGCCTTCCTGCCCGGCAGCCAGGTGGACATCCGCCCGGTGCGTGATGTCGGCCCGCTGATGGGCGAAGTGCAGCCCTTCGCGATCCTCAAGCTTGACCGCATCCGTGGCAACATCGTGGTCTCGCGCCGCGCCATCCTGGAAGAAAGCCGCGCCGAACAGCGCGCCGAAATCGTCTCCGACATGGCCGAGGGCGATGTGCGCAAGGGCGTCGTCAAGAACATCACCGATTACGGGGCATTCGTTGACCTCGGCGGTATCGACGGCCTGCTGCACGTCACCGACATGTCCTACAAGCGCATCAACCACCCCTCGCAGGTGGTCGAAGTCGGCCAGGAAGTCACGGTGCAGATCATCAAGATCAACCCCGAGACCCAGCGCATATCGCTCGGCATGAAACAGCTCGGCGACGATCCGTGGAGCAACATCTCGGCCCGCTATCCGACCGGCGCCCGCCTGAAGGGCATCGTCACCAACATCACCGACTACGGCGCCTTCGTCGAACTGGAGGACGGTGTCGAAGGCCTGATCCACGTCTCGGAAATGAGCTGGACCAAGAAGAACGTTCACCCCGGCAAGATCCTGTCGACCTCGCAGGAAGTCGAAGTGGAAGTGCTGGATGTCGACAGCGACAAGCGCCGCATCTCGCTCGGCCTCAAGCAGACCATGGACAATCCTTGGGATGCCTTCCTGGCCCAGCACCCGGTCGGCACGGAAATCGAAGGCGAAGTGCGCGGCATCACCGAATTCGGCCTGTTCATCGGCCTCGGCCCGGACCTCGATGGCATGGTGCACATCAACGATATCGCCTGGGACAAGCCCGGCGATCAGGCGATCGAAGGCTATTCCAAGGGCGACCGCGTGCGGGCGAAAGTGCTCGATGTGGATGTCGAGAAGGAGCGCATCTCGCTCGGCATCAAGCAGCTCTCGGGCGACCCGATCGAAGCGGCCGGTGAAGCCGGCGTCAAGCGCGGCGCGACCGTCACCTGCACCGTCACCGAAGTGACTTCCGGCGGGATCGAGGTCGAGTTCGGCACCCCGCCGATCCGTTCGTTCATCCGCCGCTCCGACCTCTCGCGCGACCGCGCCGACCAGCGCCCCGAACGGTTCGCCGTCGGCGACAAGGTGGACGCCAAGGTTGTCACCGTCGACCGCGCCACGCGCCGCGTCTCGCTGTCGATCAAGGCCCTCGAGATCGCCGAGGAAGCCGAAGCGGTTGCCCAGTACGGCTCGGCCGATGCCGGCGCGTCGCTCGGTGACATCCTCGGCGCGGCCCTTGCCTCATCCGGTGCCAAGGGCAAGGCCAAGGCTGCGCCGGCTGCCGCAAAAGGCGATGCCAAGGCGCTCGATGCCCGCGGCCGCCTCGGCGCCCCGCAGGGCCAGCCTGATGATCTGAAAAAGATCAAGGGCGTCGGCCCGGCCTTCGAGAAGAAGCTGCACGATGCGGGCATCTTCCACTTCTGGCAGATCGCGGCCCTGACGGCCGAGCAAGTCGCCAGCCTCGAGGAAGAACTCGCCTTCCAGGGTCGCATGGAGCGCGATGACTGGAAAGGCCAGGCCGAAGCCCTTATGGGCTGAAACCGGCACGCGGCTGGCTCAGCCCGGGCGCAGCGCTGAAAAATCGGCAATGTTTGCGGCGGGGGCCTAGCGCTTCCGCCGCAAATGCGTTTAATATCAACAGGATGTTGAAATCGCAGCTGATCGACAAACTTGCGGCAGAATATCCGCACCTGCGTCATGAGGACGTAGAGAAGGTTGTCAATGTCATCCTCGATGAGATCGGCAGCGCACTCGCCCGGGGCGACCGGGTGGAACTGCGCGGCTTCGGTGCCTTCTCCGTGCGCAAGCGCGATGCCCGCAAAGGGCGCAATCCCCGCACCGGCGAACCCGTAAAGGTTCCTGCCAAGGCTGTGCCGTTCTTCAAGGCGGGCAAGGAACTGCGCGCCCGCGTCAATGGCGGCGACGATCCCGAGGCGCGATAAGCGCACAGCTATCTCGCCTTTCATGCGGCCCCGGCTTGACGCTCAGTCCGAACCCCGCAAACTGAAACCGGAACGCCAGCCGTTCCCTAGCATGGCATAAGGGGAAAAAATGCTGAAGGAATTCAAAGAATTCGCAATGAAGGGGAACCTCATCGACATGGCCGTGGGCTTTGTCATGGGCGGCGCCTTCGCCACCGTGGTCACCGCCTTCATCCAGGGCGTCTTCCTGCCGGTGCTGGCACCGATCATGGGCGGTATCGATCTGTCATCCCTGAAGTTCACCATTGTTCCCGCGGAGGTCGATGCGGCCGGTACGGTGGTCAAGGAAGCTGCCATCATCGAACTCGGAAACTTCATCTCGGCCGTCATCTCCTTTATCATCGTTGCCTTCGTGATGTTCATGATCATCAAGGGCATGAACAAGCTGAAGAAGGCCGAAGCCGCCGCCCCGCCGCCGGCGCCGCCGCGCCAGGAAGTGCTGCTGGAAGAAATCCGCAACCTGCTCGCCAAGCAGAGCTAGGGCGCGTGACCCGTTCATCCGCTGTTAGGGAATCTCCTGCAGTGTGATGAAGAGTAGAGTAAAGGTGTAGAGTAGTGAGGGGCGGCCAGACGGCCGCCCTTCTTTCTTTTTGGTTCCCTATCGGCGCAAAGGCGCCTCACATGAACCGGGCTCAGGGCTGGAGGCCGAGCGCCCCCGCCAGCGCCCCGTGCGCGCCAGGCGTGAAATGGAAGGTCTGCCAGCCCCTGCCACGCGCTGAGAGAATGTTTTCGTGCAGGTCATCGACCAGAAGGATATGCGCCGGATCAATCTCCAGCGTCTCCTCGATATGCGCAAAATAGGCCTGATCCGGCTTGGCGATCTTCATCCGCCCGGCCGCGAAGATGCGATCCATGTGCGCACCGAAACCCATCTCCTGCTCGATGAACCGGGTACGATGGATTTCATTGTTGGTCGCCATGACATTGCGGATGCCGCGGGCCTTCAGCCTGCGGACGATCTCCAGTGTGTCCTCGTCCGGGAGGGCATCGCGGCGGAACCAGTAGTCGAGGATTTCCCCGGCCCGGCCGGCCGCGCCATTCTGCTCGCTCCACTCGGTGACGAGTTCCTTCAGGCAGGCCTCACCCACCATGGCCTTCTGGAAGCGCCCGCCGAACAGGTAATGGCTGAAGGATTGCAGCGACAGGCCGAGGTCCTGTTCGAACGTCTTCGACCAGGCAAACACCCCGTCATGGATGTTGCGGTTCAGAACCCCATCGAAATCCCAGGCAACGACCTTGAGGCACGCCGGATCGGGCCCTTTCAATAAGTATACTCCGTGATCCGGTCGAGTTTAATCGTGTAGGCGGCATCGGCCAGCTCGCTTTCCTGGATCTGGGTATAGATCGTCCCTTCGATCCAGACGGCCTGGGCAAGGTCCTTCATCTTGATGGGCTTGTCGGCCATCACAAAGATCGTCTGATTGGGCGGCGGCGGCGGGTTGTGCAGGCACTGGCCGAACTGCGGCACAAGCAGGAATTCCTTGATCTGGGCATCCGGGCCGAACTCGAACGGCACCGTATAGCCCGGAATGACCACCTTCTTGCCGTTGAGTTCCTTCACCGTATTGAACGTGCCGATCTGGATGCCGACATCGCCTGCCCCGCCCTCGGCGATCGGGCTGGAGAACAGCATGGCCATCTGTGCCTGATACATCTGGGCCAGGCGTTCGCTTTCCCCTTCTGGCATAAGGTCTTCCCAGCCGATGCGCTTGACGCCACGTGCGGCAAGGTCCTCGTCCATTTTCTTGCGTTCGGCGGCGCGCTGGGCAGCCCGTTCAGCACGCGCGGCGGCACGTTCCTCCGCGGTCTGTGCGGGCTTGGCAGCCGGGCGCGTGGCGGCGGTTGTGGCATTGCCGGACGGCGGCGCCGCCTCGGCAACATCGGTGGCCGCGCCACCGCAGGCGACAAGGGCAAGGGACAGGAAGAGGGCGGACAACGGTTTCATCTGGCGTTCCATGCGGTCCTTCTAATTCGCCAGGCCTTCTCCGGCCAGCGCCTGAATCACATTCTGGCCGTTTCTGCCTAGAGCCGCACGCTCAGCCCGTCGGCGAGCGAGCGGCGCATGGCCGCGATGGCCGGCAGCGCCCCGATGACCAGCGCGGCCACAGTCACGGCGCCAAGCACGGTGAGATCCACCGCCCCCGGAAGCCCGGTCCCGAAAGCGACACCATACTGGGCCTGCAGCACCGGGGCGAGCGCTCCGAGGATCACATGTACGAGAAGAATGCCCAGAACGGCGCCGGTGAAGCCGACCAATCCGGCCTCCAGCACCAGCAGCAGGAAGATGTGCTGGGGGCGCGCCCCGGTCGCCCGCAGGATCGACATCTCCCGCCGGCGCTCGTTCAGACTGGTCAGGATCGAGGTCAGGATCGAGACCAGCCCGACCGCGATGACGAACGCCGAAACGGCGAGCAGGGCCCTTTCGGCCACCGCGGTGACACTCCACAGCTCGGCCAGCGCCTCACCGGGAATGATCGCCATCAGCGGTTCGCCCTTGTTGGTGTTGATCGCGCGGCGGGTAGTCAGGATCGTGCCCTTGCGCTCCAGACCGACAAAGATCGCCGTCACCGTGCGCGGGGTGAGATTGAAGGAGCGGATCATCTGCTCGCTGATGGTATCGGCGAGCGGATTCCTGGCGCCCGATTCCCAGCCGACATGGATCGCCGTGATCGCTTCCAGCGAGACGTGGACGGACCGGTCGACCGGCGTGCCGGTCGGCTTCAGGATACCAGAGACCCGGAAGGGCCGGTTGTCGTGAGCGGCCTCGAACCCGGCTGAACCCAGCCCGTGGGTCAGAACCAGCGGTGTGCCGACCGTGTAGCCAAGATCGCGCGCCACTTCGGCGCCGATGACAGCATCGAACAGGTCATCGAAGATGGCTCCCTCGGCAATCTCGAGCGATTTGCCGCCGCCATACTTGTAACGCTCGAAATAATCCCGGGTCGTGCCCATCACGCGGTAGCCGAGATGGTTGTCGCCGAGTGAGACCGGCACGGCCCAGGCCACATCCGGCCGCGCCGCGATCTGCTGGTAGGCCGGCCAGGACACTTCCGCAGTCGCATTGCCCATCCGGAAGACCGTGTAGAGCAGAAGGTTCACCGAGCCGGTCGGAGCCCCGACGATCAGATCGGTGCCGGAAATCGTGTTTCCGAACCCTTCGCGGGCGCCCGTGCGGGCTTTCTCGACGCCGAGGAACAAGGCAACGGAGAGGGCGACCGCTAGGATGGTGAGTATCACCGAGCCCTTGCGGTTGAGCAGACTTCGCCAGGCCAGCGAGAAGAGCGCCGTCATGCCACTGCCCCGGCCCGGTTGATGGCGGCCAGATCGACCGCCCGCGTGAACAGCGGCGCCAGGCTCGCATCATGGCTGACAAACAGGAGGCTGGCGCCGGAGCGTTCCACTTCCTCTGAGAGCAGGGCAATGAAACGGTCACGCGCATCGGCATCAAGCGCGGAAGTCGGTTCATCCGCAATGATCAGGTCCGGCGCCCCGATCAGGGCCCGCGCGGCCGCCACCCGCTGCTGCTGGCCGACCGACAGGTCTGACACCCGCCGCCGCAGCAGCGCTTCATCCGTCAGACCAAGCCGCGCGAGCAGCCGGCGCGCCTCCGCTTCCGCATCTGCTCCGGCTGCTTTCCGCCGGGCCGGTGAGAACCGCAGGGGCAGAAGCACATTGCCGGTCACCGAAAGGTAAGGCACCAGGTTGAACATCTGGAAGATCACGCCGACATGATCTGCCCGGAGCTTGTCCCGCTTCGCCGCCGACAAGGCCACCATATCCTGGCCGAGTACCCGGATCGTGCCCTGCTGCGGGGCAAGGACGCCCGCAATCAGCCCGAGAAGGGTCGACTTGCCGGAACCGGAGGGTCCGCGCAGGAAGACCCGCTCGCCGCGTGACAGAGAAAAAGACGGAATGTCCAGAACCGCGGGTCCGCGCGCCCAGGCGAAGCGGACCGTCTGGATGTCAATGACAGTGTCGGACATGCCCGGCTTATTTCAGGGAAAGCGCCGGCGTGGAAGGCGACAGTTCGCCCGCCTTCTGCCGGGTGTCTGTCAGGTAGACCGCGTTCACGCGCTCGAAGCTGGGAAAAGCTGTAAACCCCGAGAAGGTCACCGACGAGACACCGGACGGATTGGTGCAGGTCCAGGCCAGATTGACGTGCGCATCAGTGTGTCCGCTGGACGTGTCGACCTTCGCGGCGGGCGGTTGCGCCGCGCAGTCTCCGCCCGTGATCATCACCAGTCCCGGAAGCTCGGCCAGCACCGCTTCGGTAAGCACGCCGTCGGCTTCCGGAAGTCCGAAATTCGCCAGCGGTGATACCAGCTCCGCCGTCAGGCGGTTGCCTTCCCACGTCAGAGCCAGGTCAGCCACGCCATGAACATGCGCGTGGCCTGCGCCGCTCGCCTCGTCGCTATGATCATGATCATGACCGGCCTCGGCGGCACTGGCGTCTGAATGACCCGCATGCTCTTGCCCGGCTTCCGGGGCAGGCGCCGAAGGATCCTCAGGCTCATCCTCAAGGGCAGCCGGTTCCACAGGCGCCGTCTCGCGCGCCCCACAGGCCGCCAATGCGGCCGCAGCAAAGATCAAGAGACCGAGGAGAGAGGTGCGGGACAGCGGCATGGAACGCTCCGGATCAGGTAAAAGCAGGGACAGGTGGGGTGCGGAAATTTCCGCTCGCCAAGCTTTTAATGAAACATTATAACACTTTTCGCAAGCGCCCGGCGGCCCCTTCCCCGGTAATTGTCTGCTGCCGATCCGAGGGACCACCACCCTATGCCCCTTTCCCTTCAGGCCTCTGTTTCGTTTGGCCTCATCGCGGCCATTGTGACCTCGCTCGGCCTGATCGCCGTGGCGCTGCGTAGCGAATGGTCCGCCCGCCAGTCAGGCCTGTTCGCGCTTGCCGCCGGAGGGATGCTCATCACCCTGAGCCTGCTGCATGTCGTGCCCGAAGCGCTGGCCGCCAACCACCGGGCGCCGCAATTCATTCTGGCGGGCTTCTTCGCCGGCCTGCTGCTGAGCT
Source organism: Hyphomonas sp. (assembly GCA_046293935.1). GTDB lineage: Bacteria > Pseudomonadota > Alphaproteobacteria > Caulobacterales > Hyphomonadaceae > Hyphomonas. Next base: position 31,288 of record JBKBJF010000014.1, on the reverse strand, counting down.
TCGCTGTGCGCACCTTCCTGCCGGAAGGCCAGACACAGGCGCGCGCCGAGGCCGTGACGCCGCTCCTCGCGGTGGGCATCCATTCCTTCTTCGACGGCGTGATCTATTCCGTGGCTTTCGCGGCGAGCTTCGCCTCCGGCGTTTACGCCTCGCTCGGCCTGATCCTGCACGAGTTTGCTGAGGGCATCATCGCCTTTGCCATCCTCGCCCGGCATGGCTTCAGGGTACGCGAGGCGCTGGTCTGGGCCTTCCTGGCGGCTGGCGCAACCACGCCACTCGGCGCGCTGGTTTCCGGCATGTTCCTTACCGGACTGGGTACAGACATCATTGCGGCCCTCTATGCCGTCTCGGCCGGCCTGCTGATTTACGTGGCCACAGGGCCGATGATGACGCCGCTGGCGGAGGTCAGGCCGGCGCGCGGCATCGCCGCGCTGGCGGCCGGCGTGGTCTTCGCCCTGGTCGTGGAAACCCTGCCCCTGCCCGGGCATGACCATCTGGACCATGCCGGCCATGATCACACCCGGCCGGATTTCAGCGTCTATCCGCCTTATCCCCGACCTTGAACCGCGCCCGGCATGACGATTGCACCGCATGCCGGAAACCGGAGGAAGTCGTGATGCGGTTGTCGAGACGGGTGCGGGAAATCCTGGGCGCTGTGATTGGCATGCTGGTGGTCACCTTGCTGGCCTATCCTTCGGTGCTCAGGATCGATCGCGGGCAGAGCGCGCCAGACTGCGCAGTCACAACGGAAGCTCGGTCGTGTTCTTGATGCACTCCATCGCGAAGGTGGCGCTGACATCGGCGAGATCGATGCGCGAGATCAGCTGGCGGTAGACCCGGTCATAGTCCTGAACGCTGGCGACCTGAACTTTCAGCAGGTAATCGACATCCCCAGCCATCCGGTAGAATTCCACAACCTCCGGAAGGCTCCGGACCGCCTTTGCAAAGCGCTCCAGCCAGGCGGCCGAATGTTCGCGCGTACGGATGGCGACGAACACGGTCTGGCCGAGGCCGACCTTATCCGGGTCGACAAGGGCGACCCGGCGCAGCAGGATGCCGCCCTCCTCCAGCCGCTTCACCCGGCGCCAGCAGGTGTTCACCGAGATGTTCGCCTGTGCGGCCAGTGACTCCAGCGATTCGCCGGCATCGGCCTGGAGGGCACGCAGCAGCACGCGGTCCGTTTCATCAAGATTTTCCATTAAACCTACCGAAGCCAAAAAATCTTATCGTTGTATAGCCCCATATCCGAAAAAATCAGAATGAAGTTTGAAGCTTTCTGCGTGAGTGTGAACAGGCCGATCCGGAGTCCCAGATGTCCCTGCCGCTCAGCCGCAACCCTGCCCCGATCTCGCCCGCTCGCGCCTGCCCATCTGCACGCGAGCCGGCCTGCCTGAAAGGCCTGACCGGCCTGATCGGGCGCACACCTCTGGTCTCGATCCGGCTTCGTTTCCGCGGACGCGAGCATGTCATCCATGCCAAGGCGGAGCATTACAATTTCACCGGTTCGATCAAGGACCGCATGGCACTCTCGATCCTCACCCGCGCTTACCGCTCCGGCGCGCTTCGGCCCGGCGATATGATCGCCGAAGCGACAAGCGGCAATGCGGGGATCGCCCTCGCCGCCCTCGGCCGGGCGCTGGGCCATCCGGTCGAGATCTACATGCCGGACTGGATGAGCGAGGAGCGCAAGAGCCTTCTGCGCAGCCTGGGCGCGCGTCTCAATCTCGTCAGCCGGGATCAGGGCGGGTTCCTCGGAGCCATAGCCGCGACAGAGGCCCTGGCCGGTCAGCGGGAAAATGTTTTCCTGCCCTGCCAGTTCTCCAACGGCGACAATGCCCGAGCGCACTTCGAAACGACGGGGCCGGAAATGTTGTCACAGCTTGCCCGGCTCGGGCTGACGCCGGATGCCTTTGTCGCCGGTGTCGGCACGGGCGGTACGGTGATGGGCGTCGGCCGGGCCTTACGCGAAGTCTTGCCGGGTGTGCGGATTCATCCGCTGGAGCCGAAGGAGTCACCGACTCTATCGACAGGGCACAAGGTAGGCCATCACCGGATACAGGGCATATCGGACGATTTCGTCCCGGCACTTGTGAACTTCCGTGAGCTGAATGATGTGATCGCGGTCTCTGACGGCGATGCCATCCGGATGGCACAGCGTCTGGCACGTGAACTGGGCCTGGCCGTGGGTATCTCTTCAGGCGCAAACCTGATCGGCGCCCTGATGGCGGCCGAACGGCTGGGCCCCGGCTCGGTTGTGGCGACCGTGTTCAGCGACTGCAACAAGAAGTACCTCTCGACCGCGCTGGCCCATGACGAGCCACCGCACGAGGAACACCTCACGCCGGAGATCGACCTGATTGGCTTCGAGGCACTGCCCTATGCGCCCTGACGTTTTTCCGCCGCCGCTTCCTCGACCTCACGTTTCGTGAAGCGGCGGGTGAACTGGGTCACCCGCGGGGCAATCTCGGTTTCAAAGCGCGAGCCGTTGAACACGCCATAATGGCCGACACCGGGCTGGATATAGTCCGTACGCATATCATTCGGGATACCGGTACAGATGTCATGGGCGGCCTGGGTCTGGCCAATGCCCGAAATATCGTCCTTTTCGCCTTCGACTGTCATCAGCGCTACATTGCGGATGGCAGATGGCTTCACCCAGCGGTCGCCGCGGTACTTGTAGATGCCGCGCGGCAGATGATGTTCCTGGAAGACACGCTGGATGGTCTGCAGATAGAACTCTTCGGTCATGTCGAGAACGGAGAGATACTCGTCATAGAATTCGCGGTGCCGGGCGGCATTGTCGCCATCCCCGCTGACAAGGTGGTTGAAGAATTTCCAGTGCGCATCGACGTGCCGGTTCCAGTTCATGTTCATGAACGAGGCGAGCTGCACAAATCCCGGATATACCCTGCGCAGCACACCCGGATAGGGCGCCGGCACGGTGTGGATCATGTTCTGCTCGAACCATTCGAATGGGCGCTCTTCGGCGAGCTTGTTGGGCACCGTCGGAGATTTGCGTGCATCGATCGGCGAACCCATATAGGTCATCGACGCGGGCAGTGCGGGGTCATCCTCTTCTGCCATCATCGAGATCGCGGCCAGGACCGGAGGGCCGGGCTGGCAGACGGCAAGCACATGCGCGCCGCCGCCGATTTCCGTCAGCATACGGCGGACATGATCGATATAGTCGTCAAGGTCGAACCGGCCGAGCCAGACCGGCGCCATGCGCGCATCGGTCCAGTCCGTGATGTAGACATCATGCGTTCCGAGAAACCCTTCGACAGTGCCGCGCAGCAGTGTGGCGTAGTGGCCCGACAGCGGCGCCACGATCAGCAGACGCGGCTGAGGCGCGGCATTGCGGCGCTGGGTGGTGGCATAGATTTCGGGATCCTTGCGGAAATGGATCAGCTGACACCAGGGCGAGCGCCAGACGGCGGCAGGCGTGACCGGCACCGTGACGCTGTTGATCCGCACCGAGTCGATGCGCCATTCCGGCTTGCCGTAATATCGCGTGGCGCTTTCAAACACATCGGCCATAGCGGCGAGCGACTTGCCATAGCTGGTCTGCCCGATCGGGTTCAGCGGAGAGGCGAGGGCGGCCCGGCCTGCACGTGCGGCCAGCCGCATCGGCGCCATTACCACCCGGTTCATCTCGACAAGGGAATAGAGCATCGCCTGACCAGCCCTTTATGTTGCAGCGCAGCGTAGGCGAGGGATTGCAAAGCTGCAATGGGGCTCGCCATCTGCGCGCATATTTCAGGGTTAACCCAAGGTATTGATGAAGCGTTGATTTTCGCGTGTCAGGAGAAGGAAGGGATCACCGGCAGCTGTTATTTCTTACCAGTCTGGGGCGAAACAGAAGGATACGGCCATGTTCCTCTCGACACAGCCGAACCCCCACGCGGGCGGCCGGATGACCCGCGCACTGATCTACGAAAACATGCCGGGAACCCGCTTTGCCATCGATGCCGAAGCCCTGCACCGCCAGCCGGAACTGCTGAAACCTTTCGGCCGGTTCCTCGATATCCGCATCCGGTTTCTCGATAGTCTGGCCTATCTCGCCTGCCTGCTGGGTGTGATTGCGGCGGTGAATGTCGGCTGGTGGAGTGCCGGTGTGGGTTTCCTGGTCTGCGTGCTGATGCTGGCAGCGAACCGCAAGACGGCCGGCCGGCTGGCGCGCGCGGCGGCCGAGCGCTCGACCGTAGCCTTCCGGCAACTGCACGAGATGGGCTGCCTCTGGCTGATCAAGGGCTAAAGCCCAAACAGGCCCAACAGAACTGCGATCAGGGCCGTCAGGGTGAAGATCAGGGACAGGCTGACAGACGTTCCCCGCTGTTCCTTGCGGCGCGTTTTCACACCGGGACGATTCTTGCCTTCCTTGGGTGCCAGCATCATCCGCGTGGCGTAGAACCCGAAGGACGCGACGAAGGCGACGATGCCGGCAATCCAGCTGGCCCCCAGCAGGAACAGGCCTCCGGCGACCGCCATGAGAAAGCCCAGCTGCGGGCTGGTGCGGTGAATCAGTTCACGCACATGGCCATCGGCGCGCGCGCCGGTGAGCTTGTCGAAACTGCAATTCGGCGACACGACCGACGCCACCCAGGAAGCCCCAATCGCGAGCGCGCAGGCGATCAGGCCGAGATTGTTGAATAGCGTTTGCAGATTCTGGAACATCACGGGCGACTATCCGTGGATTCGCCCCGCGCCGGGAAGCCCCCATAGCGCTGCCAGATTTCTGTAGTCGCCGGGCGCGCGAGAGCGTTGGCGGATGCAATCTGCCTGTGCAATCTGAGGCGAGGAGGCAAAACGGCGCCGATGGCTTACAGGTTCAAGTCCAGCGACCGGACCCTTACGGAGGGCCTGCGCCGGATTGCGGCGGAGGAATATGCCCTGATCAGCGCTGTACTGGCCGATCCATCCCTGCCGGCCGCGCGCAAGGTGCATGAAGGACGCAAGGCCACCAAACGGCTGAGGGCGTTATTGCGTCTCGTAGCCCCTGCCTTGCCGCAAGCCAAAGCGGAGATCGCCATGCTGCGCGAATCGGCGCGGCAGCTTTCCGCTCTGCGGGATCGCAGCGCGCTGGGCGAAACGCTCGTCCGGCTGAACCTGCCCGCGGAAGCATTGCAACGGCTCTCCGGCCTGATCGCACCCGCACCAAATCTGGAGCCGCGCGGGGCCAGGAAACGTCTCGCCGTGTTTAGCAAGGAAATGCAGGAGGCGGCCCGCCGTTCTGCGGACTGGGAACTGACGGCCAAGGGCTGGGAAGCTCTCGAGCCCGGCATCGACAAGACCTACCGCCGCTTCTGCCGTGCCATGCGGGCAGCCCGGCATGCCGCCAGCGACGAGCCGGTGCACGAGTTCAGGAAGCGCGCAAAGGATCACTGGTATCATACGCTTCTGATGCGCCGCGCCTTCCCGGAAGTGATGGAGGGTTATGCGGCAGCCGCCGAACGGCTGTGCGATGACCTCGGCGACTGGCGCGACCTCGGGCTTCTCGAGGAAGCCTTGCAGAAACTCCCCGCGCACAGGCTGGACAAGGCCGCTGCCGCCGAGGCGCTGGCAATGATTTCATCTGCACGCGGCAAGGCGCTGAAGCGCGCGTTCCGGACCGTCCGCCTTCTGACGGCTGAGCCGGCTTCGGCTTATCTCAGCCGCCTGGAAACCTGGTGGCGCCTGAGGGACTGACTTTCGAACGGTTACAGGCCGCGGGCTGTGCCGCGGCCTGTATCTCAGTGCCCGAAGGCCGGATCAGAAGGCATAGCGCGCCATGATCTGGAACACCGGGCCGGCTTCTTCTGTCTCAAGCTCGTATTCGTCGAACGAACGATCAATCTGATCCTGAATCGTCGTGAACTTGTTGAACACTTCATCCTTGGAGGCATTCAGCAGGTTCGACCCCACCGCACGCAGGGTGAACTTCTTGCCGAAACGCTTTTCGGCGAAGATTTCGAGATCAGCTCCATAAGAGGTGGTGATCTCCTCGCCGATGATGCGGCCGAAGGCATCCCCCTGCTTGCGGTAAGTGGCCCCGAAAGCCGCGTTCAGCGCAGTCAGGTCGTGAATGAAGCCAAAGTTGTAAACATACTCCGACTGGTCATTGAAGCGCCGGGAGCCCAACGTGTCATCGATATCGCTATCGAGCCAGGAATAGTTGGCGAACACGCCGGTGTTCGGCAGACCGAAGGCCGTGAGCGGCGTGGAGAGGTCAAACTCTACCCCATACACCTGCCCGTCGCCGGTATTGCGCGGTTGCAGGACGAATGTGCCCGGACCTTCCGACCCGACGGTGCCTGTGTTGGCCACTTCCACGAGATCGGTGACATCGCGGTAGAACACGTTCACACCGAAGACGCCCTGACGGCCAATCCGGCGCTCATAGCCGATATCAACGCCCCAGGCCGTTTCGGGTTTCAGTTGCGGGTTGCCCAGGAGGTCATTGTCGCCGAGTTCGGCTTCCAGCAGGGCCGGGGAAATGAAGTCGAAATTGGGCCGGCGAACCGTGCGGGCCACGGAGGCGGAAAGACGGTCCACATCAGTCACGTCGAATTTGACATGCGCCGACGGCAGGAAGAATTCATATTCCGTAGACTGATTCTGGTCTGCCGGCGGGACCGTGAAGTCGCGGATCGAGACATCGGTGGTCTCATAGCGAACACCCGCTTCCCAGGACAGGCGGCCCTGCTCGCCATCGATTACGGCAAACAGGTCGAGGCGCTCTTCCTGAATCGTATTCTGACCGCCTGGAACCGGCTGAAGGTTCGTCCAGGGCGTACGCGGTTCATTCGGATTGTTCTGGAACTGGTTCCAGCTGTTCCGCAGTGCCACAGGAACGTTGAAGCGGTTTCTTTGCTCCCGGATGTCTGTTTCACGGGTCTTGTCCTGATAGAACACACCAAACTCGAATGCGCCTGAGCCCAGATCAAATTTGTGCGCGAGTTCAGCCGAGGATTCCTCATCGCTGAGATCTGTCGTTGTCAGGTCGCCGGTATAGCGAGGCGTCGTACGATCGAAATCGATCTCGTCCTCAGTCTCATAGACATTCTCCTCGAACTTGGCGAAGCCGAGCTTCAGCTTCGTCGTGCCGGCAGACCAGTCCTGCGCAAATACACCGCGCAAGGCATAGTTCTCCTGGTCAATGGAGGCGATGTTCTCATTGTCCGTCAGAAGATTTCCGGGAACCAGCCGCCGCACCGGGCCATTCACAGCCGTGGGATCATTATACTCGAACGAGCGCTCAGACTCCGTCCGGTCGGTTTTCACATAGAAACCCGAGAAGGTCATGTCGAGGCCGGTATCCGTCGCGACGCCATATTCGGCATTGAATGAATAGTCCGTCCCGTCGCGTGTGTCGGTCTGATCTTCACGGTTGTCGAAATCATCCGTTCTGTAATTCGGATTGTTTTCGGGGCTGTCGCCATACCGCAGCGACTTCTTGATCTTCGGGTTGTAGCGCCCCTGAAGGTTGGCCCCCAGAAGGATGCGGCCCGGGCCAAGCTGGCCCCCATAGACGCCACCGAGGCTTTCCTTGAACTCGCCATCGTCAAAGTAGAGTCCGCCGGCACGGATATAGCCGCCATCCAGCTCGTACCCATCGCGCAGGACAATGTTCAGTGTTCCGGCCAGAGCATCACCGGAACGGCGTGCGGAGGAGGAGCGCACGATCTCAACGCGGTCGATGAGCTCCGCCGGGATACGGTCAAGGAAGAAGGAGCGGTCGACGCCCGAGCCGGGCACTTTCTCGCCGTTGATCAGGATCTGGGTATAGCCCGGATCGAGGCCGCGCAGGCGCGCCCCGTCGCTCTCGATCACATCGGAGAGGAAAGTAACCGACGGCACGCGCTTCAGAGCATCCCCCGCCGTCAGCGGCTCGAAGCGCTGGAAATAGTCCTGCCCGTAGGAGAGCGTCTGCACGGTCTCATCCGTGCGGTTTCGATAGGCGATCTCGCCCTGCACCACCACCGTCTCGGCGCGCAGGATAGGGTCCTCGTCCTCTGTTGCCACAGAGGGCGCCTGCTGTGCGCTGGCGGTAAACGGTGCACTGAGGCACAGGCAGGCAAAGCTGACGCTGCCAAGAAGGGAAAGTCTGGTTTTCATGGATCACCCCGGTTGTCGATGGGGCGGCGCTACCATCCGTTCTTCGCAATCGAGTGACGGATTGATTCATCTTTTGTGACAGTCGCTTTTCTGTCACAGGCGCGCGCTATGGCGGCGCTAGGATTTTCACTCACAGGATACCCGACATGCTTCGCACGACACTTCTTGCCGCTCTGGCTTCTGTATCGGTTGCCGGCTGTGCCTCAAAACCACCCGTTCTGGCGAATCAGGTGATGGTGATGGCCGCATTGGAGACTGATCCGGCGGGTGCACGGGGCGATGCGGCTGACGATCCGGCACTCTGGCGCCACCCTGCGGACGCGGCGCAGTCCCTGATCCTCGGCACCAACAAGAAGGAAGGCCTGGTCGTATACGATCTTGACGGTAAGGAACAGCAACGCCTGCCGATCGGACTGCTCAACAATGTTGACCTCCGTCAGTCTGCCGATCGTCCGTATGATGTGGCCCTTGCAAGCAATGATGAGGTGAATGCGATCTCGGTCTTCCTGATCGACCGCGCCTCCGGCACCGTTACGCATCGCGGCGATGTGCCCACCAACAGGATGGAACCCTACGGCATCTGCTCAGCCAGCGAAGACGGCCAGGACCTGGCCGGGGTGACCTACAAGGACGGCACCGTCGAGGTCTGGACGATTTCTGCGAGTCCTTCGGAGCTTTCGGGCACACTTGTCCGGACGATGAAGTTAGACACCCAGACGGAAGGCTGCGTCTTCGATGAGGCCCAGAGCCTGATCTTTGTGGGTGAGGAGAATCGCGGCCTCTGGAAGTTCGCCTATCGTGAGGAAGCCCCCACAGCCGTACTGGTCGACGAGATCGGCGGGCCGGCCGGGCTGGTGGCTGATGTCGAAGGCGTCTCCATCTGGCGCGGCAAGGACTCCGAAGGCTGGATCGTCGTTTCGGCCCAATCTGCGAATCGGTTCGTGATATATGACCGCAAGGTCCCCCATACACCTCGAGGCAGCTTTTCCATTTCTGCCAATCCTGCACTTGGCATTGACGAAGTGACGCACACGGACGGACTGGATGTGTTCTCCGGGCCCCTGCCCGGCTGGCCGCGCGGCATCATCATCGCGCAGGATGACGCCAACCCCCGCAAGGGCATGAATCAGAATTTCAAGGTGGCGAGCTGGGCAGATGTGGAAGCCGCGCTGAACCTGCCACAATACGAAGCGGAATGAGGCTTCAGACAAAGCCAGACGTGACGGCCCGGTCGATGAGCGCTTCGTCGACTGGCACCTGGCCATCCAGCATCAGCATGGCAAGCCCATGCACGAGGGCCCAGGCCTGAAGCTGGCGCACCTGCCGGTCTTCCTCTGAAGCATGAGCAGGCATCAGCCCGGACAGAGCCTGGGCAACCCGCCCGAGCCGCGCATTCCAGGGCATGCCCTGCTCGAGCCTGTGTGTCATCAGCATACGGAACAGCGAGGGATTGGCCAGGGCGAAGCGCACATAGGCCCGCCCCATGGCTTCAAATGCCGCCCTCTCATCCGGCGCCCCGGCCATGGCCGCACGGAAGGCCGCATCCATGCGCTCGCCGCCGATCGTGCAGAGCGCACCCAGAAGCGCAGCCTTGTCCGGGAAGTGGCGATATACGGCTGTGGCCGAAACACCGGCCTTGCGGGCGATTTCGCGCAGACTGACTTCCTCCGGGGCCTTGGTCCGGAGCTCCTCAAGCCCTGCCTCGATCAGCGCCGCCCGGAGGTCCCCGTGATGGTAACGGCGGGTCTCATTTTTTATGTTGACAGTGTTATCATTCTTGCTCATGTTATCAGCGTAAACATTTTTTCGCCCCAGGCAACTCATACAAGGAGCCCGCCATGCCCAGTCCAGTGGAGTCTGCCATCCGCGGCGCCGTCACCAGAGGCGTGCTGGCCATCGGCGCCTATAACAAGGAACACAAGAAGGCGAAGCGTCCGAACGCGTTCCTGGAAGGTATCCACAAGCCGGTCAGACAGGAGCTGACCCTGACCGGGCTGAAAGTGAGCGGAGAAATCCCGGCTGGCCTGAATGGTCTTTACGTCCGCAACGGGCCTAATCCGCTGCTCAAGGTGAACCCAGCAACGCATCACTGGTTTGTCGGAGACGCCATGTTGCACGGCATCCGCCTCGAAGGCGGACGCGCCCTCTGGTACCGTAACCGCTGGGTCCGCTCAAATGCGGTCAGTGACGCGCTGGGCGAGCCACGTGCACCCGGCGAACGTAACCCGCGCACCGACACCGCCAATACCAACATCGTCGGCCATGCCGGAAAACTCTGGGCCATCGTGGAGGCGGGCGGCCATCCTGTCGAAATCACGGCTGACCTCGAAACGCGGGAGCATTCGACCTTCGGCGGAACACTCGGCGAGGCCTTCTCTGCCCACCCGCATCTCGATCCCACGACCGGAGAGATGCACGCCATCTGCTACAATGCGATGGTTCCGGACACCATCTGGCATGTCGTCCTGAGCACGGATGGACGCGTGCGTCGCAAAGAACCGATCCCGGTTGAGAATGGGCCCATGATCCATGACTGCATGATCACGCCAAACTACGTGATCGTCATGGACCTTCCGGTCACCTTCTCCATGGGCGCGCTGATCGGCGGGGCCAGCTTCCCTTATCAGTGGAACCCGAAGCACAGGGCCCGGATCGGGCTTCTGCCCCGTGAAGGCCGTGCAGAGCGCATCATCTGGTGTGAGGTCGAACCCTGTTACATCTTCCATCCCTCGAATGCTTACGAGACCGAAGATGGGAAGGTCATCATGGATGCCTGCGTCTATGACACCATGTTCGCTTCCGGCATGAATGGGCCCGACACACAAGCCTCAAGGTTCGAATCCCTGATCATCGATCCGGAGGCGGGCCGCGTGACCCGGGAAGTCATCGATGAAGCGCCGCAGGAATTCCCCCGCTATGACGAGCGCCGCACAGGCAAGGGCTATCGCTATGCCTATGTCCTCGCCCTGCCGCCCCAGCATGAGGCCTCCTTCGTCAGCGACACGCGCCTGTTCAAGCATGACCTCGCCCTGAGAACCCGGTACGTGCATGATTTTGGCCCCGGCCGCCATCCCGGCGAGTTCGTCTTCGTGCCCAGACATGAACAGGCCGGGGAAGATGAAGGCTGGTTGATCGGTTATGTCACGCATGCGGACCGCGACAGCTCGGAATTCGTGATCCTTGACGCACAGAACTTCACCGGCGCCCCGGTGGCGACAGTTCACATCCCGGCCCGGATTCCGCCAGGTTTCCACGGCAATTTCATTCCGTCCGTATAGGGATATCGGCCGGTACTCAGCGCAAGCAGCCGACTTATCCGGGCCAGGGGCAGGCCACTGTCACCTGGCTAGGCATAGATGGCAGGCCGCTATCTTCAGAACCGGAGCGAAGCGAAGGAACATACCCCTTCCCTCAGCCGAGCGCCGTTTCGTAGACACGGGCATAGTCGTCCGCGCTCATCGGCTTCGGATTGCCGAAATGGGCGAGGTCTTTGAGCGCATACTCGACGATTCCCGGGCCATCCATCACGGCGAGGCCCATTTCACGCAGGTTTTTCGGAATTCCGATCGCGTTGTTGAGGTCCTGTATGGCATCCGCCAGATCCGCACCGGGCTTGAGGCCCATGACGTCACGCAGACGCACATACTTCTCATCCGCCGCTCCCTGGTGGAACCGCAGGATATGCGGCAGGAACACGGCGTTCAGCGTCCCGTGATGGAGCTTCTTCTCATGCAGCCTTCCGGCCGCATGGCTGAGCGCGTGAACGCCTCCCAGTCCCTTCACGAAAGCGAGGGCGCCCTCATAGCTTGCCATCATCATATGCCAGCGCGCTTCGGCATCAGAACCATCCTTCACAGCGCGTTTCAGCATGCCCATCCCGAACGCGCGGTGTGCACCATCATATCCGATACCCTCCGCAGGCGGATTGATGGCCGGCGTCAGCACCGCCTCGATACAATGGGTCAGAGCATCCATTCCGGTGGCCGCTGTCAGATGGGCGGGAAGACCCAGCGTCAGGTCAGGATCGCACAGGGCCACAACCGGGATGAGATTAGGTGACGCAAAGGTTTCCTTGCGCCCGTTCTCCATGATGATGACCATGCCGACAGAGACTTCCGAACCTGTGCCGGCCGTTGTCGGAATCGCGATCAGGGGCGGGATCTTGCCGATCTTCTTCGCGCCCCCGATGATCGCGGCATAGGTCTCAAGTGGCTCGGAATGGCTGGCCAGCAGACCGATGGCTTTCGCATGGTCCATTGAGGAACCGCCCCCAACGGCGATGATGCCATCCGCACCAGACTCCTTGTAGAGTTTCACAGCCTGCTTGGTCTGTGTCTCGGTCGGGTTGGGAATGGTCTCGGAAAACACACCGGCCGGAGGGATACCCAGCGCATCCTCAACCTTCGCCAGGATGCCGGAAGCCTTGATGCCCGCATCCGTGACGATGAAAGGCCGCGTGATACCACGCGCCTTGGCCAGGGCATTCAGCTGCTTCAGCGCCCCTGCATCGAAGACACATTGGGTCAGGTAATTGATGACAGGCATCCGCGATCACTCCAGCCGGGAACAGGTAAAATCCCATGTTCCCAACTGGAGCCTGGAAGTTCAAGCCTTTCCTTAGGGCAGCCGCCGGCGCTGCCCCGCGCAAACCCGGGCGCGCCCAGGCTCTCCGCTTCCGCTGCGGGTCCCCGCCGCAGTCCTGCCAAGATGGATACCAAAGGCAATAGTCTCAATACGGACGATTACCTACCCGCGCACACCCGCCACGCCGCATGGGGCTGTCTGGCTGACCGATCATTATCGACAGTGATTACAGAGACTTAACGGCGCAACTGCTCTCTCCAGAATCGAGGGGGAATGCAAATAAGCTCTCCCGCCTCGGGCCAGATGCCCGCCACAGCTGCGGCTGCAGCTGGCGGCGGGTATGATCAAAGCAGCAAAGATTGAATCTCGGTCTTCAATGCCGGTATCAGGAAGATCGGGAGCAACACGGTTGCGACGGACCGTATCACCACAGCGCCCGGCTTTTCTGCGCCCCGGCCCTTGCGCGGCAGCCCTGTGCGGTTACTCCTCGGCCCATGACCATCCTGACGATCAAAGACCTTGCGGTTGATTTCGACACCCCTGACGGCATCGTCCATGCCGTGCGGGGTGTTTCCTTCCAGGTAGCTGCCGGGGAATGCCTCGGCATCGTTGGCGAAAGCGGCTCAGGCAAGAGCCAGTCGGCCCTGGCCGCGATGGGCCTTCTGGCCGAGAACGGCGCGGCCCGAGGTGAAATCCTGTTCAGCGGCACCAACATGCTCACCGCCTCAAAGGCCGAGTTGCGGCGCATCCGCGGGGCGGAAATGTCAATGATCTTCCAGGACCCGCTGACCAGCCTGACGCCGCATATGACGGTTGGCGCACAGATGCGCGAAATCCTCGCCCTGCACCAAGGACTGAAGGGAGAGGAAGCCACCCGCCGCTGCATTGAGTGGCTCGAACATGTCCGCATCCCGGAGGCCGCCCGCCGGCTCGACCAGTTCCCGCATGAACTCTCCGGCGGCATGCGCCAGCGGGTGATGATCGCCATCGCCATGCTTTGCGGCCCGAAGCTGTTGATTGCCGATGAGCCGACCACGGCCCTGGATGTGACCGTCCAGGCGCAGGTCCTCGAACTGATGGATGAGCTGAAGCGAGAGACCGGCACCGGCATCGTCCTGATCACCCACAACATGGGCGTCGTCGCCCGCATGTGCGACCGCGTGATCGTCATGCGTCATGGCGAAATCGTCGAGCAGGGCACGACCGACGAGATTTTCTACGCCCCGAAGCACGACTACACCCAGATGCTGCTGGCCGCCGTCCCGAGGATCGACCAGCCGGACCCGCCCGGCCGCCCGGCGCTGGCCCCGGCCCCGGCGCCGGAAATTGAACCGGTGCTGAAGGTAGAGGATATGAAGATCCACTTTCCCATCCAGGTGAAGGGCGGCCTGTTCGGACGGCGCAAGCCCCTGAAGGCCGTGAACGGTGTCAGCTTCGATCTGAGGCCTGGCGAAACACTCGGCGTGGTCGGAGAATCCGGGTGCGGAAAGTCGACCCTTGCCCGCGGCGTGCTGCGCCTGATCCCGCCCACGACCGGCACGGTCGCCTGGCTGGGCAGGAATCTGACGGAAGCCAGCCGCATGGAGATGAATGCCTTACGCAGCGACCTCCAGATCGTCTTCCAGGATCCGCTTGCCAGCCTCGACCCGCGCATGACCATCGGCGCCTCGATTGCCGAACCTCTGCTCGTCCACGAACCCCTGCTTGACAAGGCCGGCCGGGAAGCCCGTGTGCGGGACATCCTGCCGCGGATGGGCCTCGACGCGAACCTCATCAACCGTTACCCGCACGAACTCTCGGGCGGACAGAACCAGCGGGTCGGCATCGCCCGGGCGATGATCGTGAAACCCAAGCTGGTAATCTGTGACGAGGCCGTTTCCGCGCTCGATGTGTCGGTGCAGGCGCAGGTGGTCGACCTGCTGATCGAACTGCAGAAGGAATTCGGCCTGGCGATGATCTTCATCAGCCACGACCTCGCCGTCGTCCGGCAGGTGAGCCACAGGGTCATGGTGCTGTATCTCGGCCGGGTCGTGGAACTTGCCGGCCGCGACACGATCTATACCGAGGCCCGCCACCCTTATACTAAAGCCCTGATCGCAGCCGTGCCGAATGCCGACCCGAGGAGCGAGCGCACCCGCGAGCGGCTGCGCCTGACCGGCGACCTGCCGAGCCCGCTGGACAGCCGCGCAGCCCTCAGGTTCCTAAAGTCCAAGCTAATCGACGACCCGGAAGCCGAACAGTACGAGCCGCAACTGGTCTCTGTCGGGCCCGGGCATTGGGTCGCGGAACACGATCCGGCACCGGGAACAGCGGGTTTGCTTGTAAATTAACCCCTGCCCGCCTAGGGTGCGCCCGCCTTGTTCCCGGACCCCCGCTTATGCCTGACACCCTGCCCCCCGATCCCATCGTCACGCTGGCCGACATACAGGCGGCTGCCAAAGTGCTTGAAGGCCAGATCGAGCGAACGGAACTGGCCCATTCCAGGACCCTCTCGGCCATTACCGGCGCCGAGGTCTGGATCAAGTTCGAGAACCGGCAATACACAGCCGCGTTCAAGGAGCGCGGGGCGCTGAACAAGCTTTCTAAGCTGACCCCCGAGGAAAAACGCCGCGGCGTGATTGCGGCCTCGGCCGGCAACCATGCGCAGGGCGTTGCCTACCATGCCCGGCGCCTCGGTATCCCGGCAACGATCGTGATGGCCGAGACGACCCCTTTCAACAAGGTGGAGCATACGCGCGACCATGGCGCCCGCGTCATCCTTGAGGGCCTGATCTTCGATGAGGCGAAGGATTACGCCCTGAAGCTGGGCGAGAAGGAAGGCCTTGTCTTCATCCACCCCTTCGATGATGCCGACATCATCGCGGGACAGGGCACGATCGCGCTTGAGATGCTGGCGGACAATCCGTCACTCGACACGCTGGTCGTCCCGATCGGCGGCGGCGGCCTCATCTCCGGCATTGCCACGGCAGCTAAGGCGCTGAAACCCGACATAAAGGTGATCGGCGTGGAAGCGGCAATGTATCCCTGCATGCACGCTGCATTGCGCGGCAAGTCGCCCAAGATGGGCGGCGCCACGATTGCCGAAGGCATTGCCGTAAAGGAAGTCGGCATGCTCACCCGGCGTATCTGCGAACAGCTGCTGGATGACATCGTCCTCGTTGAGGAGGAGCATCTCGAACGCGCGATCACCCTGTTCACGGAAGTCGAGAAAACGATTGCGGAAGGCGCAGGCGCCGCCGGACTGGCTGCGCTGCTTGCTCATCCGTCCCGATTTTATGGCCGCAAAGTGGGTCTTGTCCTTTGCGGCGGTAATATTGACACACGCCTGCTTGCCTCGGTGCTGACGCGTGCGCTTGTGCGCGAGAACCGGCTGGCCCGCATCCGGATCGTCGGCGATGACCGGCCGGGCCTGCTCGCCCTTGTCTCCAAGATCATCGGCGACAACGGCGCCAATATCATGGAAGTGGCACATAACCGCATCGCGCTCGATGTGCCCGCTAAGGGCGCCGAGTTCGACATCCTGATGGAAACCCGCGACAGCCAGCACACCCAGGAAGTCATCGACGCTCTCGCCCAGGCCGGCTATCCGCCGCGCGCCATCTGATCCTGAACCTCTGCATACTGACAGGTCATCCCATGCCGAACGATACGCCTTCCCGCACGCCAGAGACGGCCAGCGGCTCGCCCTTGCCGCTTGTCATCGCCCTGATCCTCGCCCTGTTTGCCGCCGCCTATTTCGTCCGGTCCAATCCCGCTCCGGCAGGACCTTCCCTCTCGACCACAAGCACGGAAGACGTCATGCCTGCCGCTTTCAAGAAACACCTTCCCTGGAAACCCAATGGGAAAGATGTAAAGGATGGGCCGATGGGCCTCCAGTACGTCATCCTGAAGGAGGGCCGGAAGGATGGCCGCAAGCCGGCCGCCACCGACCGCGTCAAGGTCCACTACGAGGGCCGCCTGGCAACCGGCGAGAAATTCGACTCATCCTATGACCGCGGAACGCCGGCAAGCTTCCGTCTCGACCAGGTCATTCCCGGATGGACACTTGGCCTGCAGGAAATGTCCGAGGGCGGAGAATACCTCTTCTATATCCCGAACGCCCTCGCCTATGGCGAGCAGGCGCGCGGCAACGTGATCAAGGCGGGCGATGATCTCGTCTTCCTCGTCGAGCTTCTCGAAGTCGAAGTGCCGAAAACGTCCGACAAGGCTGCCTGGCAGAAATACTTCCCCTGGAATCCGGAGGCGCCGGAAGTGGTGAAGACCGGGTCCGGCCTGCAGTATGTGGTGCTGGCCAGTGGTGATCCGGCCGGCCAGCCGCCCGTGAACGGCCAGTTCGTTCTGGTGCACTATGAGGGCCGTCTGGCAGATACCGGTGTGCTGTTCGACTCCTCCTACGAACGCGGCGACCCGGAAGCCTTCCCGTCGAATGGCCTGATCCCCGGCTGGGTCGAGGCGCTGGCGAAGATGAAGCCCGGCGACCGCTGGATGGTGTGGATTCCGGCAGATCTGGCCTATGGCACACAGGGAACGCCCGGCGGCCCGATCCCGCCGGATGCAGACCTCCAGTTCGAAGTCGAACTGATCAGCGTGATGCAATAGGCGGCCATGGCGATTTCGCCGGATACGCTTGCCCGCATCGCGCTTGCGGCTGGCCAGGAAATCATGCGGGTCTACCGCACGGATTTCCCGGTTGAACGCAAGCATGACAATTCTGTGCTGACAGAAGCAGACGGAGCAGCCGAGGCGATCATCCTGAAGGGCCTCGCCGAGGCAGAGCCTGACCTTCAGGTCATCGCCGAGGAATCCGTTGCGGGCGGACTCATCCCGGAACATGGGCCCCGTTTTGCGCTCGTTGATCCACTGGACGGCACCAAAGAGTTCGTCGCCAGGAACGGCGAGTTCACGGTCAACATCGCGATCATCGAACATGGCCGCCCGGTCATGGGTGTTGTGTATGCCCCCGCCCTGCACAGACTCTTTGTGGCTGAGAGCCCGTCCCATGCGTGGCAGGCCAAAGCCGCGCCTGATGGCCCCCCGCCGGCCAGACGCAGCCCGCTCAGAATCCGCCCGGCGCCTGCCGCCGGACTGACAGCCGTTGCCTCGAAATCGCACCGCACGCCGGAGACCGACACCTGGCTTGCGAAATACACGATCACAGAGATTAAGGGCGCTGGCTCCGCCCTGAAGTTCTGCCTCGTCGCGGCGGGAGAAGCGGATGTCTATCCACGTCTCGGACGCACGATGGAGTGGGACACCGCGGCCGGGCAGGCCATTGTGGAAGCCGCCGGCGGGCGCGTCCTGACCCTCGACCACAAGCCCCTGCTCTATGGCAAGCGGGCGCGCGGCTATGACAATCCGGACTTCGTGGTCTATGGAGATGTGACCCCGCTCTGAGCGAAAGGCACCCGAATGGCCCGTCAGTATTTCGGCACCGATGGCATCCGCGGGCGCATCAACAAGCGTCCGATGACTGCAGAAACAGCACTTCGCCTGGCCATCGCGGCCGCGCGAACCTTCGCGCCGGATGGCGGCCGTGAGATCGTCATCGGCCGCGACACCCGCCGGTCCGGCGAAATGATCGAAGCCGCGCTGATCGCGGGCCTCACCTCGATGGGTGTCAAGCCCGTCCGCCTCGGAATTGTGCCCACCCCGGCGGTCGCCCTGATGGCGCGCGAGACCGGCGCCGCGCTCGGCGTGATGGTGTCGGCCAGCCACAACAAGTTTGAGGATAATGGCCTGAAACTGTTCAGCCCGGAGGGTGTCAAGTTCACGGATGAGGTTGAGGAGGCGCTGGAGGCCGCGATGGCCTCCGCCTTTGAAGGCGAATATGCTGCCCCCTCCGCCATCTCAGAGCCCGACTCGATGTCAGGCGCATCGCGCCGCTATATCGGCCGTTGTCTCGAGACGATCGGCAAGGGCCAGGATTTCTCGAAGCTGAAAGTCGTGCTCGACTGTGCCCACGGCGCCGGGTTTGAAACCGCTCCGGCTGCCTTGAAGCAGCTCGGGGCAAGGCTCACGGTGATCGGCGCCGAGCCGGACGGCGTCAACATCAATGCCGGCGTCGGTTCGACGGCGACCGGCGCACTGAAGGCCGCCGTTCTGGAAACCGGGGCCGACATCGGCATAGCGCTCGATGGGGATGCAGACCGGCTGATCGTCGTCGACGAGACCGGCGAGGAGGCAGACGGCGATCAGGTGATGGCGCTGATTGCGGCAGA
The DNA here is from genome assembly GCA_046293935.1 of Hyphomonas sp. GTDB lineage: Bacteria > Pseudomonadota > Alphaproteobacteria > Caulobacterales > Hyphomonadaceae > Hyphomonas. The sequence continues at coordinate 12,392 of JBKBJF010000014.1, read as the reverse complement.
GATGCACCGCACGGACCGGCTCAGGGGCGGCGGCATGGTCGCGACCGTGATGTCCAACATGGGCCTGGATGCGTTTCTTGCATCCATGGGCCTCACTCTCGCCCGTACGAAGGTCGGCGACCGGTATGTCGGCGAGCACATGCGCCAGCACGGCTTCAATCTCGGCGGCGAACAGTCCGGTCACATCATATTGTCCGACGTGTCGACAACAGGCGACGGCCTGCTCGCCGGCCTGCAGGTTTTGTCCGTGCTTGCCGCGCGCGGCGGCAGGGCATCGGAGATGCTGCGCGTGTTCAGGCCCGCGCCTCAGAAGCTGGTGAACATACGGTATTCCGGCGCGAACCCTCTCGAATCTGACAGGGTCAGGGCCGCCCTCGCTGAAGCCGAATCCCTTCTTGGCAACCGTGGACGGATGGTCGTTCGCAAGTCCGGAACGGAACCCCTGATCCGCGTCATGGCCGAAGCTCTCGACCAGGCCGAGATGCTGAAGGCTCTGACGATCGTTTCAGAAGCCGTGAAGGCCGAAGCCTGAAGCCGCGCTTGTCGCCGCGTTACCGGTTGCGCGCGGGTCCGCCCGCGCTATTGCTCCGGGCAACGCATACCTAAACCGGAGGAAACAACCATGCCCGAGGGACAGGCCCTTCCCCCGTTCCGGCTGCTGCCGCAGAAATCGCCCGATGTTATAATGACGCGCAAGGGCGATGCCATCTACATCACACCCCGCTATGCGCCGGGGCCCCGGCCGAGAACCATCCCGCATGCGCTTGACGAGCGCGCGGAGCTGCACCCGGACAGGCCTTTCCTTCGAGAGCGTGATCCGCAGACGGATGAATGGGTGACCCTCACCTACGGCGAAGCCAGACGGATCACCGACAGTCTTGCACAGGCCTTCCTCGATCTCGGTGCAGGCCCTGCCGCGCCGGTGATGCTGCTTTCCGGAAACTCGATCCGTGCAGCAATGGTGATCCTTGCCGCGCAGAAGATCGGCGCACCCGCCGCCCCTATTTCGGTTCCCTACTCCACAATGTCGGATGACTTCGACAAGCTGAAGCACTGCTTCAGCGCGGTGAAACCTGCGATCATCTTCGCTGAGCAGCTTGCCCCGTTCTCCAGGGCCATTGCCGCGCTGCCCGCCGGTGCGTTCAGGGTCGTCTCGGCAGAACCGGGCGGCGACAATGGCGTGCTCCGCTACGCATCCCTTGCCGCGACGACACCGACATCCGCCGTGACAGCCGCACGCGACGCCCTCACCGATGCCAGTATCGGCAAGTATCTTTTCACCTCGGGCTCCACCGGCATGCCGAAGCCGGTTCCCCAGACGCAAGGCGCGATGTGCTCGCTGATCGCCGGGCAGGAAGGTATCCGCGACAATGCCCGCGACCCGGATTACGATCCCGGCCGGATCGACAATTTCCTCGACTGGCTACCCTGGAACCATATTTCCGGCTCGAATGTGAACTTCAACGGTGCGCTGTGGAACGGTTCCACCTTCTGGATCGACGGAGGCAAGCCGACACCTGCCCTGTTCCACGAGACAATCCGTAACATCCGGGAGGCGCAACCCTCCGTATTCGGAACAGCACCGATCGCACTGGCAATGCTCGCCGAAGCGATGGAACAGGACGAAACACTGCTCCGGGCCTTCTTCAGGAACATGCGCTCCATCGGCTATGGCGGCGCGACGCTCTCAGACGATCTCTATGACCGCCTGCAGGCGCTTGCCATCAAGGCCACCGGGCGGCGTATTCCGATCACCACGATGTATGGCGCAACCGAAACCCAGGGCGTCACCATGGTGCATTGGGAAGTCGAGCGCGTCGGTCTGATCGGCCTTCCGCTGCCGGGCACCACGCTCAAGCTCGTTCCCAATGGCGAAAAACTGGAAGTGCGCGCCAAGGGCCCGACTGTGATGCCGGGCTATCTCAACGACCCGAAGAAGAATGCCGAAGTCTTCGACGAGGAAGGCTTCTATTGCCTGGGCGATGCCGTGAGGTTCGTCGACGAGACGGATCCCAACAAGGGCCTGGTCTTTGATGGCCGCGTCGGGGAGGATTTCAAGCTCTCTTCCGGCACCTGGGTTTCGGTCGGCACCCTGCGCCCGGATTTCGTCGCCGCCTGTTCGCCGCTGGTCTTCGATGCGGTGATCTGCGGTCAGGACAAGGACTATGCCGGCGCCCTCGTCTGGCCTTCGCCTGCCGCCGCCGAACAATATGCCAAGGCTGCGGGCGATCCGGCGAAGGGCTTCCAGGCGCTGGTCGCCGATCTCGCCCGCAAGGCCGCCGCCTTCAATTCCGGAGAGCCGGGTTCCTCCCGCCGGATCAAACGCCTTCTGGTGATGACGGATCCACCCAGCATCGATGCCGGCGAAATCACCGACAAGGGCTATGTCAACCAGCGTCTGGTGCAGAGCCGCCGGGCAAATCTTGTGCAGACCCTGTTCGCGGAGCCCCTCGCCCCAGGCGTGATCCAGCTCTGAGCGTTCTCGATCTGGTCTGACCCTTGCATCGCCCGGCCCGCGCCATCACATGGCCGGAATTGTCAGGCAGGTGCAGGCCTATGACGTTCGACGATGCCCTTCGCAGCCTCAGGGACCGGTTCCAGCTGCCGGAACCCAAGCCGCTCGACCTGAAACTGCCGGTCGAGCGCCTGCGCCGTGAATTCCTGCGCATCGATTACAGCAGTGAACCGGACGCTCCGGAACTCGCCGAAGTGCGCCCTATGGTCATTCCCGGCGCGGGCGGCCCGATGAAGGCCCGTCTCTATGTCCCCCTTGGGGCAGGCCTGCCTCCCGGTCCGGGCATCCTGTTCTTTCATGGCGGCGGTTTCGTCCTCGGCGATCTCGACAGCCATGACATGCTGTGCCGGCGGCTCGCAGAGGGGTCACGCTGCCGGGTGCTTGCCATCGATTATCGTCTGGCCCCTGAGCATTGCTTTCCAAGTGCGCATGAGGATGCCCTGGCAGCCTGGGCCTGGGTCCAGGAGCAGGCAACCGCAAGGGCCGGAATCGATCCGGCCCGGTGCGCGGTTGCCGGAGACAGCGCAGGCGGCAATCTTGCGGCCTATCTCTGCCAGCAGATGGTGCGTGCACGCGGGCCGGTTCCGGCCTTCCAGCTGCTGCTCTATCCCCTGCTCCAGTTCGCAGACATCCGCACCAAGAAGATGACGCCGCAGGAGAGCGGCTTCTTCATCTCGGCCAATCTGTTCGAATTCTTCCGGCGCCACTACCTTCCGGAACTCGCTTCAGCGATGGACCCGCGCATGTCGCCGCTGTTTGCCCCACCGGAAGATCTGAAGGGGCTTCCCCCGGCACATATCATCGTCTGCGGCTGGGACCCGCTGCATGACGAAGGCCTCGCCTACGGCGCCCGGCTGCGCGCCGTCGGGGTTTCAGCCACAGAGCGGGAATATCCCTCGATGGTGCACGGTTTCCTGAACCTCACCCCCTTCCTCCCGGCGGCACGTGAAGCGGTGCGGGACGCCGGCAAGGTCGCCGGCAAGGCGCTCGGGGCGCTTTGACCTGTCAGGGCAAAGGCTCGCGTCTTGCTCGCCCAGCGCAAAGAAAAACGGCCCCGGTAACGGGGCCGTTCCGTTATATCCGTTTGCAGATCACTGGGCGCCGAAACGCTTCGTCACACCGATCTTGAAGGTCCGGCCGATGGCATCGCCCGTGAACGGATCGTAGTTCAGCTCAAGGCGTGCGAACGGCGGCTTGGTGTCGAGGATGTTATCCACCGAGAAGGACAGGGTCGTCTCGGCCGGCAGTTGCCAGACCAGTGTTGCGTCATAGCTGACGAACGACTTGATCGTCTGGCCCTGCGGCAGAATGATCCCCGGCACAGGCCAGTTCGGGTTCGGCGCCGTGAACAGGGTGGTGCGCTGGTCCTCATACTCGCCGATATAGCGCGCCGTCAGGCGGGCGTTCATGTTCTCGGTCGACGCATTCGCATAAGCCTCGAACTTGAATTCCGGCAGAGGGGTGGCAACCGTCTGGAAGTTCAGGAAGCCGACCGCCGAGAAGGGTTGGCCAACCGTGAGACCCTCGACGGTGACTGCACCGACTTCATACTCCAGCACATGGCTGCCGCTGAAGCCGAGTTTCAGGTCCAGTCCGTCGCGGATCACATCCTCGAACGTATAATCGGTCTGAACGTCGATCCCCGAGGTCTTGATGTTCGGACCGTTGATGTAACGTGTCGACAGGCGGGACACGTTGGCCACAGAGCAAGGTCCGGTGAAGGTGAACCTGGCCTCGAGGCCTGCGAAGGCCGGGTTCCCGCAGTTCACGGACGAGTTGCCCGGGAACATGGCGGCAACCATCGGCGCTACGGGTTCCGTGATCACCGAATCGTCAAAGTCGAAGTTCCAGTAGTCGACGATGAAGTTCAGGTTCCCTGTCTTGAGGATACCGCCAATATTGTAGGTCAGAGCCGATTCCGGTTGCAGCCCGGGATTGCCCGCAACGTCCACTGCGCGGAACGTGCCGCCGACATTCTGCAGCGACGTCACCGCCCCGGTGGCCGTCTGGGTCAGGGCCGGACCACGGAATGTGGTGCCGACCGAGGCCCGCAGCGCAAGCGGATCAGCCACCTGCCAGCGCATGGACAGTTTCGGGTCGAAGGTCGATCCGATGCCGCTGCCATAGTCTTCATACCGCGCCGCCAGCTGCGCGTTGAAGTTATCCGTAAACGGAAGGCTGAATTCCGCGAACAATGCCGACACGTCGCGGCTTGCATTGAGTGGCCGCGCCCCGGCAAGGAAGCCAAGCGCACCGACTGGTTGGGCACAGGTCGTCGTGCCCGTCGTGACAGTGGCAATGCAGGGCGTCACGTTGAGGTTGGCGATGTCATTGTACTGACGATCGTACTCCTCTTCACGGTACTGGCCACCGAAGGCCCAGCCGATGTTGCCGCCACCAAGCGTTATCGGCAGCTGGCCATCGAGCACGGCTTCGATCACCGTCAGCTTCATCTCCTGCTCGGTGAAGGTATCCTCGAGGATGAAGTCGAGGACTTCATTAGAGTTCGCGACAGACGAGCTGAAGTTCGGGTTCGTCTGCCCGGTCACGATGTTGGCCGGAATCCCGGTTGAGAAGGGGTTGAACCAGAGGCAACCGTTTAGGCCTGGCGTATTGGCGGCCACGTTGCAGTTGGTCCCGCCCAGGCCGCGCAGCGCGAGAGCATACCGGTTCATCACCGTATCCTCGTTGGTCCGCCGCCCGGTCTGCGAGCCGGTCGTGATCGAGGCCGTGTAGTTGATTGACTCCGTCAGTTCGCCTTTCAGCTCGGCCGACAGACGGTAGTGCTCGTACTCTCGATAGCTGCGCTCGGAGCCGCGGCCGCCCGCCAGGGCATTCCCCGCATAGCCGAGAGGACGGGTGGCGATCAGGAACACGCCGGCTGTGCCTGCCGGGATCAGGCCCGGGTTCTGTGTGCCCAGCAGGGCCAGGCCAGGGTTGGTCACCGGCACGAAGAAGCGCCCGAACGCCGCCGGGACGGCATCCGGAACACCTGTGGCGTCGCTGGTGGGCGCACTCGCGCCGCCCACTGGCGGGAAGGACGGCGAGAAGGCGATCTTCGGCACTTCGGTTGAGGCATAGAAGGCCTGCAGCGAGAGGTTATGCTTGTCGCTGAGTTCGAAGTCCGCCTTGCCGAGAATCTGGTAGCGCTTCTCCTCCTCGACGATGTTGTCGAAGGGTGTGAACTGGAAGCCGCAAACCGGGGTTGTCCCTGACAGGAGCGGAACACCGGCCAGCGTACCGCAGGCCGGGTCGCGGCGTGTAGCCCCGGTCGGCGCAAAGCCCGCCGAGACGGGCAGGAAGGCACCGGGGTTGCCGACCAGCGACCAGCCACCCTGCGGGTTACCGAGGAAGTCACGCAGCGCCCAGTCGCGCTCTGTAGAGGCCAGTTCCGAGCGATGCTGATAACCGGCGGCCAGCATGAAATTGCCGAAGTCAGTGGTGATGCCGCCGACCGCTTTCAGGGTGTAGTCGCCGTCCGAACCATCCACGAACTTGTAGTCGCCGCCGACTTCGAAGCCCTCGAAGTCCGTACGTGTGATGAAGTTGACAACGCCGGCAACGGCATCAGAGCCGTAAGTGGCCGCTGCGCCGTCCTTCAGGATCTCGATCCGGCCGACGGCCGCCATCGGCAGGATGTTGGTGTCGACCGAGCCGTTACCCCCAAAGGCGAAGGGGTTGGGCGCCAGGCGCTTGCCATCCAGCAGCACCAGCGTACGCGAGGCACCAAGGCCGCGCAGGTTGACCGTACCCGAGCCTTCAGACCCCTGCGCGCGGCCGTCGAACTGGTTGGTGTCACCCAGCACACCGTGCGAAATCGGCAGCGCCTTGATCATGTCGAGCGCCGACGGGTTGCCCTGCAGCCGGAGGTCCTCGGCGGTCAGAACATCCACCGGCAGCGCCGCATCTTCCGGCGTGCCCTGGATGAACGAGCCGGTGACCGTCACCCGTTCCAGCTTCCGCTCCGTATCCTCCTGGGCCTGGGCGGCGAGCGAGCCTCCCAGCGCAACGGCGGACGCACAAAGCAGCATTCCCTTGAAAGTTTTCATTCGTATCCTCCCGAAATAACATGGCCTCGCGCAAGCTTTTGCCGCTTGTCATGTCTTTGACCAAAAACCACTTTATGACCGGCAACAGGCGCGCAAAGAGGGGTCTTATGCTGCGCTGCTGCATATAAAATCGGAACGGATACAATTGGCACTTTAAATGCCAGATCGGGTTTTGGCTTGGTTATTCCTGAAAATACTGGCGCGTCCAAAAATGGAACTGATTCAGTGCCCTTCCTGGCCATCGCGGACCGCTTTGCAGATGCCGTCGCGGCAACTCCGTTTCCTCAGACAGTGTTGCGCTGGCGCAACCAGCGCTGGGCGGAGGCCATCGGCTTAGGCACGCTGCCTCCAGAAGACTGGATTCGCCATTTCGGCCGGTTCGAGCCTCTGCCCGGAAACCTGCCCCAGCCCCTGGCGATGCGCTATCACGGGCACCAGTTCGGCACCTACAATCCGGAGCTCGGCGACGGGCGCGGCTTCCTCTTCGCGCAGGTGCGCGATGCCGCGGGCCGCCTGCTCGATCTCGGCACCAAGGGCTCAGGCCAGACACCGTGGTCGCGCCGCGGTGATGGCCGGCTGACCCTCAAGGGCGGGGTGCGCGAAATCCTCGCCGCCAGCTATCTTGAAGCCCTCGGCGTCAACACCTCTAAGGCCTTCAGTCTGATCGAGACTGGCGAAGCCCTCGAGCGCGGCGATGAGCCTTCTCCGACCCGGTCGTCGGTGCTGGTGCGCCTCTCGCACAGCCATATCCGGTTCGGCACCTTCCAGCGCTGCGCCTGGTTCGAGGACCGCGAAAGCATGGCCGCGCTGGTCTCCTATTGCGTGGCCGAATTCTTCCCAGAGGCCGCGGATGCCGAGATGGGCCGGCAGGTGCCTGCGCTGCTCGAGCAGATGGCCATCGCCACCGGCCGGATGATCGGCCAGTGGATGGCCGCCGGCTTCGTGCATGGGGTGATGAACACCGACAATTTCAATCTGACTGGCGAAACCTTCGATTTCGGTCCCTGGCGCTTCCTGCCGGTGTCCGACCCCAACTTCACAGCCGCCTATTTCGACCATCAGGGCCTCTACCGGTTCGGCCGCCAGCCGGTCCAGGGCGGCTGGGCGCTTCAACAGCTTGCCTCGGCACTGTTGCTGCTGGCGGAGGCGGACAATCTCGCACGGGCGCTGCAACCCTATGAGACGGCGTATCGCCAAAGCTTCATTGCCCACACTCATGCCTTGCTGGGCCTCAGCCCCAGAGGGGACATGGAAGCCGACATCGGCTTCCTGCAACGCTTTTATGGCTGGATGACCGACACCGGCGCCTCCTGGCCGCAGACGTTCTTCGACTGGTTTGGCGGCGAGGCCAGCGCCGCGCGCGCAGCCACATCAACCCAGTCCGAGCTGTATGCAGAAGCCGCCTTCAGGCCCGTACGCGAAGCTCTCTTCGCCCGTACTCCAGTTCGCCCGGAGCGCCTCGCCCTTCCCTATTTCCAGCGCCCTGCGCCCGTCAGCCTGCTGATCGAGGACGTCGAAGCGCTCTGGGCGCCGATTGCGGACACTGATGACTGGTCGGCCTTCACGGCCAAGACGGATCATATCGACGAGGCTCGCCGAGCGCTCGGGCTTTGACCCGACGGCGGCCTTGATCTAACCGGGCCCTGCGGGGCACTAAGCGCCGAACTCCCGGAGTCTTCGCACATGACTGACAGCCCTCGCAGCGGCCCGCTTTCCGGCATCCGCATTGTCGATATGAGCACGGTGGTGCTGGGACCGTTTGCAACCCTGATCCTCGCGGATCTCGGCGCCGAAGTCATCAAGATCGAGCCGCCCGGAAAGGGCGACACGATGCGCTATGCCGGCGCCTCGCCGACCGGCGATCTCGGGCCGATCTACATGGCGCTGAACCGCAACAAGCGCTCGCTCACGCTGGATGCCAAAACGCCCGAAGGCAAGGCCGCGCTGACCGGACTGCTGAAGGGCGCTGACATGTTCTTCCACAATGTCCGCCTCGCGGGCATGGAACGGCTGGGCTTCGGCTACGAACAGGTGAAGGCACTGAAGCAGGACATCGTCTATGTCCACTGCGCCGGCTTCGGCCAGGGCGGGCCTTATGAGCACCGGCAGGCCTATGACGACCTGATCCAGGGCGCCTCCGGCTTTGCCGATCTCAACGCGATCCGCTCGGGTGGCCGGCCGGAATACGCGCCCTCTCTCGTCGCGGACAAGACCGTCGGCCTGTTCGCCGCCTATGCTGCGCTCGCCGGGCTGTTCCACCGCCAGCGCACCGGCAAGGGCCAGTTCATCCAGGTGCCGATGCTGGAATGCTTCACCTTTTTCAACATGGTGGAAAACCTGTATGGCGAGACCTTCCTGCCCGGCAATGGCAAGCTCGCCTACACACGCTCCGTCAATCCGAACCGCCGCCCCTATCCCACGAAGGATGGCTATATCGGGCTTGTTCCGTACTCGGACCAGCAATGGGAAAAATTCTTCGAGATCGGCGGCATGCCCGGCGTTTTCCAGGACCCGCGCTTCTCTACCTATGCAGCCCGCACCGAGAATACCGGCGCGCTCTATGCCCTGATCGAGCAGGTCACCGCCACCCGGACCACGGACGAGTGGCTGGAGCTGATGGACAAGGCCAACATCCCGGCGATGCGCTACAATACCTTGGCTGAAGTGCTGACCGACGCTCACCTCACCGCCACCGGTTTCTTCGCCGAGTCCGAGCACCCGGAGATCGGCAGATACCGTACGATGCGCCATCCGGTCCGCTTTGCCGGCACCCCCGCCAGCCTCGACCTGCCGCCGCCCCGTCCGGGTGCGGACAATGAGACGATCCTGGAGAGCCTGGGGCTTGGGAGCTAACCCGCCAGCCGCGCCATTTCCTCTTCGGAGAGTTCCGAATTGTCATAGACGTTCTGCACGTCGTCGAGTTCGTCGAGCACATCGAGCAGCTTCATCAGCTGGTCGGCTGCCTCGCCGGACACCGGCACGGTCACCTTCGGTTTCCAGATGATCTTCGCCGACCTGGCCTCGGCCTTTGCGCCCAGCGTTTCGGCGAGCGCGGCGGATACGGCGGCGAAGTCTTCGCGCGCCGTATAGATCCAGTGCCCGTCCGCGTCTGTCTCAACATCCTGCGCACCGGCCAGAATGGCCGCCTCCATGACCTCGTCGGCCGAGCCGGCGGCGAGCGGATACTCGATCTCGCCGAGCTGGTCGAAATTGAATGAGACCGATCCCGTCTGGCCGAGCGCGCCGCCGCTCTTGGTGAAGGCGGAGCGCACATCGGTGGCGGTGCGGTTCTTGTTGTCGGTGGAGGCCTCGATGATGATGCCGACGCCGCCGGGGCCGACGCCTTCGTAGCGTATGTCGGCATAGTCGGCACCGCCGCCGGTCTGGCCCTTGTCGATGGCCCGCTGGATATTCTCCTTCGGCACCGAGGCGCCCTTGGCGTTCTGGATGGCGAGGCGCAGGCGCGGGTTCATCGCCGGGTCGGGACCGCCCATCTTGGCGGCGATGGTCAGCTCCTTCGACAGGCGGGCAAACAGCACGGCGCGCTTCTTGTCCTGCTTGCCCTTGCGGTGCTGGATATTGGCCCATTTGCTGTGGCCGGCCATGGGGGACCTCTTGATCTTGCTTGGTTTCCGGTGCGGCGGGCTCTCTACCCCGCAGCCCGGCAAATGGGAAGCGCCCGGCTCACCCGCCGTGCCTGCCCCGGCGCGAGCGCTTGACAGGGCGTACGCCGATGAGACGATCCCGCCCAACCTGACGACATGCCTTATGGGAGGATAAGATCATGGCCGACACCCATTCCGGACATGACGAAGCGCGACTGCGCGCCGCGCTGGAACATGCCCACCACCCGACCCTTGCCCTCGTGCTGGTGCACCTGACCGGTGACACGTCCTTCCTCTCGCCGCGCTACCAGCCCGTCTATGAACCGATCGGCGGCGACCCGGATGGGGGCCTGCCGGAAGAGGCCAAGGCGGAACTGAGGGAGGCCGTCTACAGCGCCATGCTCGACTACTGGCGCACCGGCAAACTGGCGCCGCGGCCGGATGCGGCGACCCTGAAGCGGATGATGGATTACTGCGCGACGCAGCCCATCCCGGATGAGTATGTGGCCTTCGCCACGCATGAGCTCGCCCTCGACGGGCGGGAAAACCTGCGGCCGGGCAAGGGTATCGAGATCGACCGCCGGCAGGCTTCGGCCTTCAAGGTGCTGATCATCGGCGCCGGCATGTCCGGCCTGTGCATCGGCATCGCACTGAAGGAAGCGGGCGTGCCTTTCGAGATCCTTGAAAAGAATCCCGAGGTCGGCGGCACCTGGTATGACAACACCTATCCGGGTTGCCGTGTGGACAATCCCAACCACCTCTATTCCTATTCCTTCGAAGCCGACCATGCCTGGCCGCAACACTTCTCCACGCAGGACCAACTGCTCGCCTATTTCCAGGGCGTCGCGAAGAAGCATGACCTTTACCGTCATATCCGCTTCAACACAGAGGTTCTGGGCATGGACTGGAGCGAGGATGCCAGCACATGGACAGTTCGAGTACGGACGAAAGACGGGCGGGAGGAGCAGCTGACATCCAACGCCGTCGTCAGCGCGGTGGGACAGCTGAACCAGCCGAAGCTGCCCGACATCCCGGGGCTGGGCACGTTCAAGGGCCCGGCCTTCCATTCGGCACGGTGGGACCATTCGGTCGATCTCAACGGCAAGCGCGTTGGCGTGATCGGAACGGGCTGCTCGGCCATCCAGTTCATCCCGGAAATCGCGCCGAAGACTGCGCACACGACCGTGTTCCAGCGCACAGCCGGCTGGCTGGCGCCGACGCCGGATTATCATGACTACATCACTGACGGGAAACATGTCCTGCTGGCGGACGTGCCCTTCTACCAGGTCTGGTACCGCTTCTTCCTGTTCATCGCGATGGCGGATGGTCCGCTGGCCTATCTCGTCAAGGACCCGTCATACGACCGGCTTGACTATGCCCCGAATGCTGAAGCCGCCAAGCTGCGCGAGGGCATTGAGCAGTATATCCGTGAACAGACAGCGGGCCGGCCGGACCTGACGGCGGCGCTGACCCCGAACTTCCACATCTCCGGCAAGCGCTCGATCCGCGACAATGGCATCTGGGCCGAGACGCTGAAGCGCGATAATGTGACGATGGAAACATCCCCCATCGAGGCGATCAATGCCGGCGGCATCCGGATGAAGGACGGCCGCCAGCTCGACTTCGACGTTCTGATCTACGGCACGGGGTTCAAGGCTTCCGATTTCCTCGTGCCCATGGAAGTCCGGGGGATCGGCGGCAAATCCCTGCACGAGACCTGGGGCGGCGACGCCCGCGCCTATCTTGGCCTGACCCTGCCGGGTTTTCCGAACTTCTTCATCATGTATGGTCCGAACACGAACATTGTCGTCAACGGCTCGATCATCTTCTTCTCGGAATGCGAGGCGCATTACATCGTCGGCTGCGTGAAGATGCTGCAGGACCAGAAAGCAAAAGCACTCGAGGTGAAGCAGGACGTGTTCGACACATTCAATGCCGGGATCGATGCGGCCAATGCGGAGATGCCCTGGGGCTATGCGACGGCGAACACCTGGTATCGCAACAGCCATGGCCGTGTGGCCCAGAACTGGCCCTACCGGCTGATCGATTACTGGACGATGACCCGCGCGCCCAACCCCGCGGACTACCGCTTCAGGTAAGCCCAGCCCCTGTATCCGGACGCGGGTTTTCCCGGCCGGCTGGGTCATGAACGCTGAGCTTTCCGTCTGCCGCAGATACCGGCGCAGGCCGGTATCCGGGGAGGCGGGCGCAGGGCCTGCCCCG
>JBKBJF010000013.1:0-42119 GCA_046293935.1 Hyphomonas sp. | reverse complement strand
CTCGAGGATTCGCGCATCTACGCTGTCTAATTCTTGGGACAACTAACCAACAACCCGCATCTTTGTGGAATATTATTCCACAAACTAACAAAAGGCGCGCAAGTTAGGCAAGCAATTTCGCACGATTTGCCCAATAATCTGCCGGGGCCAAGGTCAGGATGCGCCGTTCATGAAACACCGCGAAGTTACGCTGGACGACAAATATGATCTTGTCGAGGGCCGGGCTTACATGACAGGCATTCAGGCGCTGGTCCGCCTGCCGCTGGACCGAAAGCGCCTTGACCGGTCAGCCGGCCACATGACCGGCGGTTTCATCTCCGGCTATCGCGGCTCGCCCCTCGGCGGGTATGACCAGCAGCTCAGGGCGGCACAGAAGTGGCTGGACGCGCATGACATCCGCTTCTGGGAAGGCCTGAACGAGGACCTTGGAGCCACCGCCGTCTGGGGCAGCCAGCAGCTGGGCCTGTTTCCGGGTGCCAGGTTCGAGGGCCTGTTCGGCATCTGGTATGGCAAGGCCCCCGGCGTCGACCGGACGGGCGACGTGTTCAAGCACGCCAACGCCGCCGGCACTTCGGCACTGGGCGGGGTGCTGGCCGTGGTCGGCGACGACCATAACTGCAAGTCCTCGACCCTGCCGTCGCAGTCCGAATACGCGATGATGGATGCCGAGATCCCGGTGCTCAACCCGGCCTCGATCCAGGACGTGCTGGACTATGGCATCCACGGCTGGGAGATGAGCCGCTTTTCCGGGGCCTGGACCGGCCTCGTCGCGCTGGCCGACACCATGGACTCCGGCGCTGTGGTGGATGTCAGCCTGAACCGTTTTGCCATCCAGCGCCCGTCGTTCATCTTACCGGAAGACGGCGTGCACATGCGCCGGGGCGATGTGCCGCTGAACAAGGAAGCCCGTCTGCGGCAGGTGAAGCTGCCGGCTGCACAGGCTTATGTGCGGGCCAACCGTCTGGACCATGTGATCCTGCCTTCGCCGCGCCCGCGCCTCGGCCTGATCGTCACCGGACAGGCCGCGCGCGATGTGTTCGAAGCGCTGGCAGCACTGGGCTTGACGCCGGAAGAAGCCGGACGCCTTGGCCTTTCCATATACAAAGTGGCCATGCCCTGGCCGCTGGAGCCGCAAGGCGTGCGCGACTTCTGCGCCGGCCTTGAACGCATCATCGTGATCGAACACAAACGCCCGCTGATCGAAAGCCAGCTGAAAACGGCGCTCTATGATCTGCCCGAGAGCCGCCGCCCGGTCATCGAAGGCAAGCGCGATGCGAACGGCGCGCCGCTGTTGTCCGACATCGCCTCGCTGACCATTCCGGAGATCGCCCGTGCACTGATGCACGCTCTGCCGTCGGGCTGGGACACGACACGCGCGGCAGCCTATTTCGACCGCGTCGGCCGCGCCTCAGAGGCCGCGCGCACGAATGCCTCACCAACCGTCCGTACACCGCACTTCTGCTCCGGCTGTCCACATAATACATCGACGGTGGTACCGGAAGGCAGCCGCGCACTTGCGGGTATCGGCTGCCATTACATGGCGAATTTCATGCCGGATCGTAAGACCGACATGACCAGCCAGATGGGAGGTGAAGGTATTGCCTGGGTCGGCCAGCACTGGGCGACAGACGAGAAACATGTCTTTGTCAACCTGGGTGATGGAACCTATTCGCATTCCGGCAGTCTCGCCATCCGCGCCGCCGTCACCTCCGGCGCGAACATGACCTACAAGATTCTCTATAACGATGCCGTGGCCATGACGGGCGGCCAGCATGTCGAATCCGGCCAGACGCCGGCGATGATTGCCCGGCAGGTCGAAGCCGAAGGCGTAAAGACCATCCGTATCGTGACGGAAGATCCGACACGATATGCCAGCGTCAAGGACCTGCCCCGCAGCGTAAAGATCTTTCACCGCGACCACCTCGAAGAGGTGCAGACCGAGCTGCGCAGCACGCCGGGCGTGTCGGTCATCATCTACGACCAGATGTGCGCCACGGAGAAGCGCCGCCGTTCGAAACGCGGCATGATTGCGCCCGACCGTGTCCGCACGATCATCAACACTGAAGTGTGCGAGGGCTGTGGCGACTGTTCGGTAAAATCGAACTGCCTGTCGGTCGAGCCGGTCGAGACCGAGCTTGGCCGAAAGCGCCGCATCAACCAGTCGACTTGCAACACCGATCTCTCGTGCCTCAAGGGCTTCTGCCCGAGTTTTGTCACGATCCAGGACGGCGAGCCCGCATGGGAAGACCAGCCACGCCAGGATTTCAATGCGGATGGCTTGCCCCTGCCCGAGACACCGAGCCTGGCACAGCCCTGGAACGTGCTGTTCACCGGTGTGGGCGGCACGGGTGTGACCACGGTGGCCGCGGTGCTGGCGATGGCCGCGCACGTGGATGGCCATGCGGCCTCCTCTCTGGATATGACGGGTCTTGCGCAGAAAGGCGGACCGGTGCTGTCGCATATCCGCTTCGCGCGGGAGCCGGAAGCGATCTCGACCGGGCGCGTGCCACCGGCCAGCGCAGACCTGATCATCGCCTGCGATCTGGTGGTGGCCGCCGGCGGGGATGCGCTGAACCTGATGGATACGGCCCGTACAGCAGCCTATGCAAATTCCGATGTGACCCCAACCTCAGAATTCATCCGTAACCGGTCAAAACGGTTTGAGAGCGACCTGTTATCCGCACGCGTGAAACGGCAGGCGGCCGAGTTCGAAGCCATTGATGCGGAAGCGCTCGCGGTCGGCTATCTGCACGACGCGATCTACACCAACATGATCATGGCGGGCTACGCCTGGCAGAGGGGCAAGCTTCCGGTATCACTTCGCGGCCTCTACCGCGCCATCCGCCTCAATGGCACGAAGGTCGAGGACAATATGGCAGCCTTCAATATCGGCCGTATTGCCGCTGCCGATCCCGCGCGCCTGTCGCCGCAGCAGGACCCGCGCGGCCATGTCGAGCCGAAGACCCTGGACCAGCTGATCGGCGACCGGGCGGTCAGGCTCACCGCCTATCAGAATGCGGCTTATGCCGGCCGCTACCGCGACCTCGTCGCCAAGGTGCGGGCCGCCGAGGAGAGCCTGGGGCTGGGCGAGGCGCTGACACGGGCGGTCGCCACTTATGCCTACAAGCTGATGGCCTACAAGGATGAGTACGAAGTCGCCCGTCTGTACACGGATGGCAAATTTGCCGAGCAATTGGCCAGCCAGTTCAAGGGCGGCAAGCTGCGCTTCTGGCTCGCTCCGCCGATCATCGCCAAGAAGGATGCGAACGGCCACCTCGTCAAGAAGCATTTCGGCGCCTGGATGTGGACGGGCTTCCGGATTCTCGCAAGGCTGAAAGGCCTGCGCGGCACGAAACTCGACCTGTTCGGATACACGCAGGAACGCAGGATGGAGCGCGGCCTGCGAGATGACTACTTAGCGAACATGCAGCGCATCGCCGGCGAACTGACGGCAGCTAACCATGCCCTCGCCATCGAGATTGCCCGCGTGCCGGACGAAATTCGCGGCTTCGGGCATGTCAAGGAAGCTGCCGTGGCGAAAGCAAAGGCTTACGAATCCGAACTCTGGGCCGGCTGGCCCGAAGGCAGACTGCCAAAGGCGAAGGCTACGCTGATCGCCGCGGCGGAGTAGAGTGGTACCCCACCCTCCCGGGCACTCAACGCCCCGGCATGCGCCCGCCCGCGGCCGGGGCGTTTTCTTACCCGTCAGGGGATCGGCGAGACTTCAACGTCAATCACCTGGCCCTTCCCGCTTATCTTGCTGATCTCGCGCTCGAGATGCTTCGCCTTGATCTCGCGTGTTTCCGTGCGCGTTGTCCTGCCTTTGCGGTAGGTGACCTCAAGGCGAACCCTCTCGTCTGGTCCGTCGAGCGCATCGCCGGTCACCCGGACAGCCTGGCCACCAACATACAGGGCCCCTTTCCCGGTCGCCTCCAGCGCATCGCCGGCAAGACCGGCCGGCACCGTGACAATCTTCGAGGCAAGGCAGCCGCCGAGCGGCAGGACGCACACAAGAGCGGCAAGGATCAGACGTCGCATGGGCAAAGGGCCTTTCGCAGTTTGCCGTACATACATCTTTTGTGGGTGATTTTCTGCTTACGGTTCAGCCACGCGCCAGCGCGTCATCAATCAGTTTTGCCGTTTCGTCCACGCCGTAGAGCGCGGCGAAACTGCCGAAACGTGGGCCCTGTTCCTGACCAAGCAGCACTTCATACAACGCCTTGAACCAGTCGCGCAGGTTCTCGAAGCCGTGATCCTTGCCGACAGCGAAAGTGAGCGTCTGCAGGTTCTCACCCGTAGGCTCGCCTGCGAAGACTTTGAACCTGGCAGCAAGGTCGGCCATCGCGGCGCGTTCCTGCTCCGTCGGTGCCCGGAAGATTTTCGCGGGCAGCACGAAGTCGCGGTAGTAGCGCATAGCATAGCCGGCGAGATCGTTCAGCAGCGGATGGGTTTCCGGCGAGGCGTCCGGCGCATAGCGCGTGATATAGGCCCAGAGCTGGGACACATCGGTCGGGTTTGCCACGGCGACCAGGTTCATCAGGAGCGCAAACGAAACCGGGCTCGACCATTGCGGCGGATGGCCGGAATGGATGTGCCAGACGGGATTCTCCAGCTGTGCGGCGGCCTCTTCCTGCGGGAACTTCTCAAGGAAGGTCAGGTATTCGTCCACCGCTTTCGGGATCACGTCGAAATAGAGCTTCTTGGCCACCCGCGGTTTCTGGAACTGGAACAGCGCAAGGCTTTCATCCGGCGCATAGGCGAGCCATTGCTCCACGGAGATGCCGTTGCCCTTGGTCTTGGAGATCTTCTCGCCCTTCTCGTCCAGGAACAGTTCGTAGACATACTGTTCCGGCGGGCGGGCGCCGAGGATGCGGCAGATCTTCGAGTAGATCGGTGCATTCGCCTGATGGTCCTTGCCGAACATCTCGAAGTCGACACCCAGCGCCGCCCAGCGCATGCCGAAATCCGGCTTCCACTGCATCTTCACGGCGCCGCCGGTGACGGGCAGCGTCACGTCTGTGCCGTCTTCATCCGTGAACGTCACTTCGCCTCTCGACGCATCCACTTTTTTCATCGGCACATACAGCACGCGCCCCGTGCTCGGGCTGATCGGCAGGAAAGGCGAATAGGTCGCGCGCCGCTCTTCGCCGAGCGTCGGCAGCATCACATCCATGATTGCCTGGTACTTCTCCGCCGCCCGCAGCAGCATCGCGTCGAAACGGCCGGACCTGTAGCAATCCGTCGCTGACAGGAACTCATACCTGAACCCGAACTGGTCGAGAAAGGCGCAGAGGCGCGCATTCATGTGCCGGCCATAGGATTCATGCGTGCCGAACGGGTCGGGCACCACGGTCAGCGGCTTCTGGAGGTAGGGCTCCAGAGCTTTAGGGTTCGGCACGGTGTCCGGAATTTTCCGCATGCCGTCCATATCGTCGGAAACGCAGATCAGGCGCGTCGCATACTTGCCGGCGGTGAGCACCTCGAAAGCATGGCGCACCATCGTCGTGCGCACCACTTCGCCGAACGTGCCAATGTGCGGCAGGCCCGAGGGGCCGTAGCCGGTCTCGAAGATCACCGGCGCATCGGGTGCCCGCTCGCCGGCCTTCACCTGCTCCGCCACCCGCTTCTCCAGCGCGCGCGCCAGCTCGAAAGGCCAGGCCTTGGCGGATTGGGCAAGGGTGGAAAGGTCGGTCATCGGAGACTCTTCCGGCTGGATCAGGGTTAAGGCGCGGACCTAGAGGGGCTGCCGGGGGGCGTCAAGCGAAGCGAAAACTCTGCGTCGAAGATGTCAGGCCACCGGCGTGTCCCATCAGGCGGTGATCGCCATGGAACCCGGCAAATACTCGCCCTCGCTGGAGAGCGCCTTCCGCATTGCCCGGGTGTCCGACACGGATTTTGAAGCGGTATTTGGCTGGGAAGGCCCGCCCCGGCGCGCCTGAGCGGCCTGCGGCAGCCGGGCGCAGCCTGGCCCGCAAGATGCAGATTGACACTCATTCGCAATCGCTGCAAATGGTTCTCATGATCATCTGCGTCTGCAATCGCATCAATTGCCGCTCTGTGCGCGAGGCTGTCGATGCCGGCGCGCGCAGCCCGAAGGCCGTGCAGGCCCATCATGGCTGCAAGTTCAATTGCGGAAAATGTTCTCAGTCGATCGGCGAAATGATTGCCGAACATATGGACCGCTGCGTTCCGTCCGTGCCGGTCCTAGCCGCCGAGTAAGCCGGCGCTGCCCCCTTAAACCCCAGCAAATTCAATCCCTTCATCCCGTCCCGTGAACGGGCCGTTCCTGCTGTTGCAACTGTATCGCACTTGCATATGCAATTGATTTTATTGGATTTTTTGTTGCGCTCCGCGGAAAACTCGCCTAAAGGGATACGTATTGCTCCTTATCCCTCCCAGACGCGAAGGACCCGTCCATGCAAGGCGACAAGAAAGTCATCGAATACCTGAACCTCGCCCTGAAGAACGAGCTGACCGCCATCAACCAGTATTTCCTGCATTCGCGTATGCTGAAGGAATGGGGCGTCTCGAAGCTCAGCAAGAAAGAGTATGAAGAATCAATCGAGGAGATGCGCCATGCCGACTGGCTGATCGAGCGCGTACTGTTCCTCGGTGGCCTGCCGAACCTGCAGGACCTCGGCAAGCTGCACATCGGCGAGAGCGTACGGGAAATCCTCGAATGCGACCTCAAACTCGAGAATATCGCCATCCCGGTCCTGCGCGATGCGATGGAGCATTGCGAGAAGGTGCGCGATTATGTGAGCCGCGACCTGTTTGGCAAGATTCTTCACAATGAGGAAGAACATGTCGACTATCTCGAGACACAGTTCGCCCTGATCGAACGTATCGGTATCGAACGCTACACGCTGCTGCAGTCGGAAGCGAACGAATAGGCTTCAGATTGCCTTTGGCTGACCCAAAGCTGGTCATTGTGCAAACATGATTGGCGGCAGATAGTGACGGCGATGCGGCGGGGCCGCGTCGCCGTTTTTCTTGATACAGGGGACTTCCTTGAAACGCTCAATCCTGTCGCGCGCCGCTTGCGGTGTGCTCGCCCTCACGACTGCCGCCAGTCTGCTGCCCGCCTTTGCACAAGGTGTGCCGGATTTCCAGACGGAAGCCTTTGTCACCCCATACTGGACGCGCATGCCGGTGATCGAAGTGCTTGGCCGCGCAGACATGCAGGTCGCACCAAACCGCGCGTCTTTCTCTGTCACTTATCTCGAGACTGACAAGGATTCGAAAAAGGCCATGCAGCTGGCGGTCGAGCGTGGACGCCTTGCCTATGACACGATCAAGAAAGCAGCGGGCAAGGACTCCATCGTTCAGTCCTCGGTGAATGTCACGGCCCTGTATGAGCAGTACAGGGACAAGGACGGCAACCGCATCGACAATGAGCGCTCCGACAAGATCCGTGCCTATGAAGCGCGCGTGACGCTGACAGTGACAGTGGAGGATGTCACCAAGGCCGGCATGGCCCGCGCCGGCGCCCTCGCGCTCGGCCCGGAAAATTCGTCCGCCCTGTCGACCTACCTGGAGCGGACGACCGAACTCAATCTCGCCGCCTATGAAGCCGCCGTGAAGGATGGCGCTGCCCGGGCGAAGGCCACTGCAGCGGCAAGCGGCGGAAAGCTTGGCAAGCTGATGGTGGTTCAGGAAGGCAATGGTCCTTGCCTGGGCTCCTGGTCGTCGATGGCCGGCAGCGACTATGACTATTACCGCGCCGCCCCTGCTTATGCACAGCCTGTGCCGCCGCCCCCGCCACCCCCGCCGGTCGCATCCGGCATGGTCGGCGGCAAGATGGTGACCATCACGCAGGCAGATATTGACTCCCTCAATCTGCCTTCGGACGAGAAGAAGCAGTCCATCTCCTCGAGTGTCTGCATGATCTACCAGATCGAGCGCTGAAATCAGCAGACGGACTTCACCGCTGCGGAAACCGGAGCGGTGAGACCTGATGGCAAGGCGTTTCAGCGGCGGCTGTCGCGCTTGGCCTGACTGCGCGCGTGTGCCGCCCGCGTGGCGCCTTTCATCGTGCGAAGGTTTGGAAACTGTACACGCTTGTCCGACGGCACCGGCTTCATGCCTTTCCCCGCCGGGCGCGAGGCCGGCTTGGCGGCGGATGACATCTGCTTGCGCGCGAGCGCGGCTTTGAGAGCGGCCTGGGCCTTGGCCTGCCCGGCCTCAGCCTTCACGCGCGCGTTGCGGCGCTCGACGATACCCAGCTTCGCCTCGAACCGCACCAGAGTCTCGGCAAAGAAATCGCGCTTCAGCACCGTTCCGGCATTTCCGGTGGGCTGTTTCTGGCGGGTCGGTTTGGCCTTGCCACGGATTTCGCGCGCCTGCTTGCTGG
This sequence comes from Hyphomonas sp., assembly GCA_046293935.1. Classification (GTDB taxonomy): domain Bacteria; phylum Pseudomonadota; class Alphaproteobacteria; order Caulobacterales; family Hyphomonadaceae; genus Hyphomonas. Next base: position 33,766 of record JBKBJF010000013.1, on the reverse strand, counting down.
CAAGATCGCGTTACTTGTCGCGCAGCTTTCGTGCGCGTCTGATCCGTATACGGAGTTCTTTTTCCGTGAGGCCCGACACAACGGGCGGATAGCTCTCGTTAGCCAGCCGGAATTCTGCTGCCGTACACAGCGGTTTCGCATCGCGTCTGGAAATGGCCATGAGGTTTCTCCTTCTCTCGTGTTGTGCAGACGCATAGTTCCACACAACACTCCGAAGGGGAAATGAAACCGGAGTTGCACGCTGCGATTAATGCACGACCCTCAGTAGCCACCCAGCCGCGCATACCGGTCGCGGTGCCAACTGGCCGAGCCGTAGAGTGCTTCCTGCGCGCGCGCCCGCTTCATGTAGAAGCCGGGATCAGCAGCGTCGGTCATGCCGATGCCGCCATGCATCTGCACGCACTCATTCGAGACAAGATGTACCAGATCGCTCGCCTTCGCTTTTGCGAGGCTCGCAAGTTCAGGCACATCGTTCTTGCCTGCATCCACGGCGCTGAGCGCTGCAGCCACACAGGAACGTGTCATCTCGAGGTCCACGAACATTTTCGCGGCGCGGTGCTGCAGCGCCTGGAACGACCCGATCAGCTGGCCGAACTGCTTGCGGTTGTTCAGGTACTCGAGTGTCATGTCAAAGGCAGCCTGCGCCGAGCCGAGCATTTCGGCCGCCTGGCCGATCGCGGCGCGATCAAGAACAGGATCGAGAATGTCCGCACCCTGATCGGCCGGTCCAAGCAGCGCGGTATCGGGAACATGTACATTTTCAAGCGTGACATGGGCAGCACCATGGCTGTCCGCCGTCTTCAGTTCCTGCACGCTCACACCTTTCGCGTTTGACGGGACGAGGAACAGGCTGAGGCCATGCCGGTCGCCGGCTTCACCAAATGTGCGGGCCACAACGATCAGCATGTCGGCATGATGGCCATCGGGCACATACTTCTTGAGGCCGTTTATCGTGTAGCCCTGACCGTCACGTTCAGCCTCAGTGGCGATATTGTAAGGGGCGAAGTGTGCGCCTTCATCCAGCGCCAACGCAAAGGTCGCCTCGCCGCCCGCAATTTTCGGCAGCCACTCCGCCTTCTGGACAGCTGACCCGCCCAGCTGAAGGGCCGAGGCCGCGATCAGCGCCGTCTGCAGCAGCGGGGTTGCCGCCAGTGTGCGCCCCTGCGCTTCAAGGATCTGGCCAAGACCGGTAAGCCCGAAGGTCTCCCCGCCGGGTTCATCCGGAATGATCACGCCGAAAAAGCCGAGTTCGGCGAGCTTCTTGCGGGTGGCCGGGTCTTTGCCGTTCGCACCCTTGTCGCGGAGCGCCCGCAGGTGCGTCAGCGGCAGCTCATCGCGCGCGAACGCCATGGCTGTCTCGCGCAGCATTTCCTGGTCTTCAGTGAGGACGAAACTCATGTCGGGTATTCCTGATGTTGAATCTGAGAGCTCGGGTGGATGTTCAGCAGTCTGACTACTGATGATCCTTCAGGCCCAGAACGCGCTTGGCGATGACGTTGAGGTTGATCTCCGAGGTGCCGCCCTCGATCGAGTTGCCTTTCGAACGCAGCCACTGGCGCGTTACCTTCTTGGCATTCTTGTCGAAGCCCTCGCCTTCCCAGCCGAGCCCTTCAGTGCCGAGCGCCTCGATCAGCAGTTCGTGCCGGTCCTGGTTCATCTTGGCGGCGCCGTATTTCAGGATAGACGCGGTATGGCCGACCGCCTGCCCGGCTTTCGCCTGCTCGGCCTGGCGCTGCACGGTGAGGGCAAAGGCCTTCGCATACATCTTGTGATCAGTGATACGCCCGCGCAGGTCTCCGTCTGCGATCCGGCCCTGGTCATCGACGCCGATGTGCTGCTTGGCATAATCCTCCGGCCCGAGGATACCGGAGCCGCCGGTACCACCAAAGCCGCCGGCCGAGATCGAGGAGCGCTCGAACTGCAACAGGCGCTTGGCGATCTCCCAGCCGCCATTGAGACGCCCCACGAGCTGGTCCTTCGGCACTTTCACATCGGTGAAGAAGGTTTCGCAGAAAGGGCTTTCGCCAGAGATCAGCTGGATCGGGCGGGCCTCCACGCCCGGCGATTTCATGTCGAACAGGATGAAGCTGATGCCTTCATGCTTCACGCTCGTATCGGTGCGCACGAGGCAGAAGATCCAGTCCGCCTTGTCGGCATACGATGTCCATACCTTCTGGCCGTTGATCAGGTAATGGTCGCCCTTGTCTTCGCAGCGGGTCTGCAGGCCGGCGAGGTCAGAGCCTGCCCCCGGCTCTGAATAGCCCTGGCACCAGCGGATCTTTCCCTTCACGATATCCGGGATGAAGCGCAGCTTCTGCTCGTGACTGCCGAATTCCAGGAGCGCCGGGCCGAACATCCAGAGGCCGAAGGAAAACAGCGGCGGGCGGGCTCTGATACGGCGCAGCTCCTGCTCCAGCACGCGGGCCTCACCCCGGCTGAGGCCGCCGCCGCCATATTGCTTTGGCCATTCCGGCGCGGTCCAGCCTTTCTCGCCCATGCGGTCAAGCCAGACTTTCGAGTCCGGATTCTTGAATGTCGCGTTGCGCCCGCCCCAGACCACCTCGTCATCCGGCATCGGCGTGCGCATCGAAGGCGGGCAGTTTGCCTCCAGCCATTGGCGTGTCTCCACGCGGAAGGCTTCGAGTTGTTCGGCATCATCATACGCCATGGCGCGGGCTCCCTCGGAGTGGTCGTCTTGCGGGCTGTACCCTACGCGCCGCACAGGTCAGCGCAAGGCTCACGTCACGTCAGAACCGGAACGGGCCCTGAACGTTTTGAGATCGAAACAATCTCTTCGGCTGCCTTCCGGTGAGGAGTCTTGGCCCAGAAATGCGGACAACAGGCAAGGCCATAGAGCGCGCGCAGCATCGCGAGGGATTGCAAGGGCCAGTAGACTGGCAGCGTCAGCGCCAGAAACATCCGGCGCAGGGTCAGCTTGCCGGGAGCCAGCACGGCCATGCCCATGGCAGCGGCATAGGAAAAACCAGCGAGCGCAAGAAAAACCGGCGCGATGCTGACGCCCGGATGAATCAGCGCCAGAGCCAGCCACAGCGCCCAGGGCCCGTGCACCAGCGCGGAAAGGACAGCCGCCCCGAGTGTCAGTTGCACGGCCAGAAACCGGCCGGTTCCCAGTTCCCGCAGTGCCCTGCCCGGCCGGCGCATGAGTACCAGCCAGGTCTGGAGGAACCCCTTCAGCCATCGCGAGCGCTGGTTGATCCAGATCGTCAGCGTCTCCGGCGGTGACTCCAGTGTCGGCGGCCGGATCATGCCGACGCGCCAGCCCAAGCGCGCCAGGCGCAGGCCCAGCTCGGCATCCTCCGTCACATTCCACGCATCCCAGCCTCCAGCCGCCTCCAGTGCACTGCGCCGGAAATGATTGCTCGTGCCACCAAGCATGACGGGCAGACCGAGCATCGCCTGAGCCGGCAGGAGCCGGCCGAACTGCACGGCATATTCGAGCGCCCACTGACCGCCGATCCAGCCTGCTGCGCCCTGCCCCACCAATGGGGCCTGCACGCAGGCGAGCCTGTCCCCTGCCGCCTGGAAAGCCCGGACTGCCGATTTCAACTGATCCGGATGCGGACGGTCTTCGGCATCATAGACCACGACGAATACACCTCTTGCCCGGCCCAGCCCATAGTTGAGGGCGCGCGGCTTGGTTCGCGGCAGGCCGGGCGGTAACACCACGAGCTCCGTTCCTTCCGGCCAGACCTGCGCAATCAGCGCCGCGCGCGTCGCCGCGTCGGCTTCCTCGATCAGCAATTTCACATCCAGCTGCCGCGCGGGATAATCGAGCGCCCGGATCGCCGAGGCGAGCTGCGGCGCCGTTTCCGCTTCGTCTTTCAGCGCGATCAGCAGCGTGTAGACGGGCCAGATTTCCGCTTCTTCCGCCAGAGCTGCAGCCGGCCTGTCGAGCCCGGTCAAGTAGAGCGCAACGCGGAACGACAGGATTGCCGCAAACAGAACAAGCCCGGCCCAGCCCGCAGCAAGGACCGCAAACTCGGGCGTACTGAGCGCAACAATCCCGGCCACAGCAAATATCGGCGCTGCGCCATGGCGCTGACCCGCCGGAAATATCCGCCGCGCAGACCAGCCCGGAAACGCAAAGTCAAAACCGAACGCCGCACGGTGCGCAGCACGCGCATCCTGCAAAGGCTCTGCGAGCCCGGGCGATATTCGCCCGGCAAGACCTCCCGAAAAGCCTTCCCCATCGGCTGCCATGCCGGCACCCCCGCCTCACAGGCTGTGGACAGACCTGTGGAATTTCATTTCTTTACCGGAATAATCGCAGCGGTTGCAAGCGCTCCTGCGGCATGTGGAAGGCGCTTGCTGGTAAGTTCTTATTGTTCTATATTTGTTCCATGTCTGGCATTCATGTCGTCTGGTTCCGTCGGGATCTCAGGGTTCACGACCATGCTGCGCTGGCGGCCGCCGCAGCAAGCGGCGCGCCTGTCATTGCGCTTTACGTGTTCGAGCCAGGCGACTGGGCACAGCCGGAACGGTCGCGCCGGCATTTCGACTTCCTCATCGAGTCACTGCAGGATCTCGATACAGCTCTGCAGGCGCGCGGTGTGCGGCTGATGGTGCGCGCAGGCCCTGCCACAGAAGTGTTCTCGGGCCTCCACCGCAAATTCGGCCTCGCCGCAATCCATTTCCATGAGGACATCGGATCGCAATGGAGCTTTGACCGCGACCGGCAGATGCGCCGCTGGGCACGCAATGCCGGCATCGAGCTGCGGGAACAGGGCCTGCCGGGGATTGGGCGGGACCACTCCAGCCAGCTGGACTGGTCCCGCCAGTGGGAAGCGTGTCAGCAGGCCCCGCGCCAGCGTGCACCGGAAGCCTTGCGCGGGCCTGCCCTTCCGCCGCCCGACTGGCCTCTGGCAGAGGATTTTGCCCTCGGCCCGGACGACTGCCCGCACCGCCAGACAGGTGGCCGCGCCGCCGGCATCTCCACGCTGCGCCGCTTTCTCGAAGAGGGGGGCGCACAGTCCCATCTGTCGGCCCATCTTGCCTTCGGCACGGTTTCGGTCCGGGAAGCCTGGCAGGCCGCAAACCGCGCCCTGACAGGCTATGTCACGGCGGGTGATCTCGACACGGCCGCCCGCCTGAATGGCTTTCTTGCCCGCCTGCATGCCCGCAGCCTGCTTGTCCAGAAGCTTGAACACCGTACCACGTTCGAGAGTCGGAATCTTGTGCCGGCTTATGATGGTCAGCGGCCGGAAGCGGCGGAGGATGATCCCCGCCTCATCGCCTGGATCGAGGGGCGAACGGGCTTTCCGTTTCTTGACGCGGTGATGCGCGCGCTGAAGGCCACCGGCTGGCTGGATGGCCGCATGCGCGCCCTGGCCATGGGCTTTGCTGCCGATCACCTTTGGCTGGACTGGCGGCTTCCCGCCCGGCGCCTGGCGGCCCGGCTGATCGATTTCGAACCGGCGGTCCACTACGCGCTTGCCTGCGGCTCTGCCCCCGGACAGCTGCGGGTTTTCAACCCCGTCAAACAGTCCCGCGAACAGGACCCGCAAGGTGCCTTCATCCGCCGGTGGGTGCCGGAAATCGCCCGACTGCCGGACGCTCTTCTGCATGCCCCATGGGAGGCACCGCCACCGGTGCTGTCTGAAGCCGGTGTCATCCTCGGTCAGACCTATCCGATGCGGATCGTCGACCATATGGCGGCCGCCGGCGAGGCCCGCAGCCGGATTGCCGCCAGCCGGACCCGGAGAGGCCAGCCTCCCCGCCCGGTGGCGGCGCTCAGGATCGGTCGCAAGGACCGGATCATCCGCCCGGCAGTCCCGCCGGCACAGCTGTCCTTCGACCTCGACGCGCCGCGTCCGTCCTGAGCATCCGGTCGCCGCGCGCTGCGGCACATGCCTGTAAACTGCCCATATCGGCTATCAATAAATATTCCTTCCGGCAGAAGAACATGGAATTATCGTTTTTCGATGAATTTATGTCCTTGATTTCATTTGATATTATTTTTTTTCGATAATTTAATATTGAAAAACAATAAATCTATTACTAGATAGTCCGTGTCGGCAGCGGGATGAGCCCGCCAAGGACAAAACGGACAAACCAGACCAGCAAGAAGGAGTATTGATCATGTCCCCCCGCGCCCGTCTCAGCGACATCGGAGCAGAGGTTTTCGCCCCCGTCGCGGCGCTCGGCCTGAACACCGGAGCCGCCCCTGCCCGGTACAAGCCGGCAAATGACATCGGAGCGGGTGAACGCCTCGATCTCCTGGCTCAGCGCCGCCGCCGCCAGCACCGCCGCGAGCTCCGCTCGTAGCGCTTCCGAAGTACCGCCGGGAGGCCCCTGGCCCGGCGGTACTTCTCTTCCTCCCAACCCACAAAGATCAGGAAACGCCCATGAAACGCCCCCTCACCGTCGCCGCTCTGGCCCTCGCTACGGTCGCAACGGCCGCCACGCCCGCCTTCGCCAGCTCGTCAGCATTCCAGATGGAGGTGCAGTATTCCGCCACCCGGCTCGCCACCCCGGCCGGCGCCGCCGCCGAATATGGCCGCATCCGCGACCAGGTCGTCGACCGCTGCGAGGCCGAGCATGCAGATATGAAGTTCGCGAAAGATTATGCCGTGCGCTTCTGCACCGAGCGCACGCTGGGCAAGGCCATCCGCAAGATCGGAAACGACAATCTCACTGCCGTGCATGCCGAACGGCGCTGAACGCGTCTCCCAGATTGCGGCGGCGGAGAGGCCATCTCACTCTCCATCACGCGCCAGGCCTGCTGCGCCGCCGCGATCCTGCCGCCTCCGGACCCCGCCAGGCCCGGAGGCGGATTTTTTCAGGGCGCATCATCCGCGTCCATGCCGCGGAAATCCTTGGCTCTGAGCACGCGGGTGAGTTTCATCTGCGCCGGCACGAAGGGGCCCTCTTCGTCTGCTTCAAACAGCGCCGCACAGCTGGTCGGGAATTTCTCGTGCAGCCGGCCCGCCGCCCGATGATCGGTCGAGCCTGCCTCCTTCAGGATAGAGAGTGCAAAGTCGTGAAGGCCGGGGTTGTGGCCGATCACCATCAGTGTCGAAGCCCTGTCATTCTGCCGGACGGCCTCGGTCAGGCCCCGCACCCCGGTGAGGTAGAGCGACTCCATCGGGCGCACCTTCTCGCCGGTCACCACGGCCGCAACCTCAGCGCAGGTCTCCCGTGCGCGGCGGGCACTGGAGACCAGGATCAGGCCCGGGCTCCAGCCCTGGGCCACCAGTTCCTCGGCCATGCGGCGCGCGTCGTCATGACCCTGCGGCGTCAGCGCCCGGCCGAAATCATCGATTCCTTCGGTCCAGGGTTCGGTCTTGGCATGGCGCATCAGGATCAGGCGCTTCATGCAGGCTCCGGTTCCCGGCGGCTGTGAGGATTTCTCATCGGCGGCTTCAGGCATCTCTGGTTGTTCGAGGCCCGTTAGGCACTAGTTTCGCGGCATAAATCAAGAGACAGGACCTGCGAATGACCCTTTTGATCGGCGATACCGCGCCTGATTTCGAGGCCGAAACGACCGAAGGGCGCATCCGGTTCCACCATTGGGCCGGGAATGACTGGATCGTGTTCTTCTCCCATCCGGCTGATTTCACCCCGGTCTGCACCACCGAGCTTGGCTATACTGCGCGGCTCAGGGACGAATTTGCGCGCCGCGGCGCCCGGGCTCTCGTGATCTCCGTCGATACGCTCAGTCATCACCGGGACTGGAGCGCCGACATCACCGAGACGCAGGGCGTGGCGGTCAACTTCCCCATGATCGCAGATCCCGGCCGCCGGATCGCTACCCTCTACAACATGATTCATCCCGGCGCTGACCCGAAACTCACGGTCCGGGCCGTTTACATCATCGACCCGCAGAAGAAGATCCGCGCCTCCATCGTCTATCCGCCGAGTGTCGGGCGAAACTTCGATGAGGTACTGCGCCTGCTCGACTCCCTGCAACTGACGGATGGCTACAAGGTGGCCACGCCGGTCAACTGGACACCGGGCGATGAAGTCATCATTGCACCCTCTGTGCAGGATCCAGATGAGCTCGCGCGCCTGTTTCCCAAGGGCTACCGGACGCTGAAGCCCTACCTGCGCCTGACGCCGCAACCCGACAAGGTGTAGTCTAGGGCGGCCTCCAAAGGCGAACCGCTGGCAACTACCGTCGGCATGACCGGCTCACCGGCTGGTGGGAACCCAACGCGCGTTGCGGCCCTAGTGGCTCTGTGCAAACGTCACCTCGCGGGATTCGAGGAGGCGGCATGCGGATTTCCGAAACAGTCGAGCAGCAATTGCCCTATCTGCGCCGCTATGCCCGAGCGGTGACGGGCGCAGCCGCGCAGGGCGATCTCGCTGTCGAGGCCATGCTCGAGACGCTCGTCGTCAGCTTGCCAGAGGAGGTCACGCGGGTCTCCCTCTTCCAGTGGCTCGATCGCATGCTCGCCGCTCCGAAAGGCTGGGCGACTGGAACGGTGGCCATCTCGCCACCCGGCCGCCGCGCGCGGCTGCTGACGGCCCTGGAAGGTTTCAGTGAGGCAGATGCCGCACGCATCCTGGGCCTCGGTGAGGCAGAGATTGCCGGGCTTCTGGAAGCGGCCGGGAACGATCTTGCCGCGCCGCAGGCGGCCCGCGTGTTCATCATCGAGGACGAACCCCTGATCGTTGCCAGCCTTTCACAGATCGTCACATCGCTGGGGCACACGGTTGCAGGCATTGCCTCGACGCGGAGCCAGGCCGTTGACGCTGCCGTGAAGGCCAGACCGGATCTGATCCTCGCGGACATCCAGCTGGCAGACGGTTCGCAGGGCACTGATGCAGTGGCGGACATCCGCAGCCAGATCAACGTGCCCGTCATCTTCATCACGGCCTTTCCGGAACGCTTCCTGACCGGGCAGGAGGGCGAGCCGGCCTTTCTCGTGCCAAAGCCGTTCAAGCCGGCTCATGTCCGTACCCTGATCGGCCAGGCTCTGTTCATCCGTTCCCTGAAACTGCCTTAGCCTCCTGGCCGGAAGGCACATAGAACGATCCCGTCACGGTAATCTTGAGTGCAAGCCCCTCGTCGCGGAAGTTCCGCTCAGCAACTACGTTCGGCATCAAGTCCAGCATCTGGCTGCCGAAACCGCGCCGCTCAGGGATGCCGGTTCCCTTCCGTCCTGTTTCGACCCAATCGACCGTGAAGGCTCCGTCTGCGAGTGACCAGCGCACCGACAGCCTGCCTCCGGGTACGGAGAAACACCCATAGCGGACCGCATTGGTCACGAGTTCATGCGTCAGCAGGGCCACCCACTTGGTCGAGCGCACGGACAGGATCAGTTCCGGCCCCTCGAGCGTGAGGCGCGGATCGTCCGTGGCGATGACCTGCGCCAGTTCCGCCTCCACAATCGTGCGGAAGGGCAGGCCGCGCCAGTGATTGTCCGAGATCATGAACAGGTTGCGGCTCATCGCCTCCAGCCGGTCGGTGAAGGTCTCGACGAACGCCTCGACACTCGGCGTATGCTGGCCGGTAACAACGGCGAGCGAGCCAACCATGGCGAGCGTGTTGCGCACCCGGTGTTCCAGTTCGGAGGCGATGACGTCCTTCTGGCGGCGCAGGAGCACTTCGTCGGTGACATCCTCTCCCGACTGGATGACGTGCGTGACGCGGCCATCCGGACCGTAGAGCGGCACGATCCTGGAGCGCCAGTACCGCTCCAGCATTTGCCCGTCCGGGCCGGGAATCTGATAGGGCGCGGCATCCGAACTTGACGGCTCGCCTTCAAAGGCACGCCGGATGCGGTCACGCATGGCGTCCATGCGTTCCGGGGACTCTGGGAACAGGTCAGCCGGCTTTTGTCCCCGAAGCTCCTCCCATCGCCGGTGAACTGACCGGCAATAGGCCTCGTTGGCATAGGCAAAGCAGAGGTCCCGGTCGAACACGACCACGGGGGTTGCCAGCGCGGCGAGGATGGTCTCGAAGATCAGGGGGGCAGCCATGGGGCAATCTCCGTGACAGCGGCGGCCAAATCTCTGGCGCGGTTCGGCGCAGACGTGAAGCCTTGCCAGAAGCACGGGCGCTTGACCCTGCGGCGCCGCGGCCCCATGCCTGCCCGGCCATGCGCCTGCCCCATCCGATTCTGCTTGTCTGCTCCGGCGTCATCTTCGGATGCGGGGTCGATGCCGTGATGAAAGCCGTCATGCTGGGTGGCACCAGCGTGCTGACGGCCACGTCCTGGCGCTACATCCTCGGCTCGGTCATCATGCTGGCCTTGTTCCTGGGGCTGCGGAAGCCTCTGCCGGGCCTGCCGGCCATACGCTTCCATGCCCTGCGCTCCGTCGCGCAGGTGATTTCGGCCTTTGCCTTCTTCTATTCCCTGACACAGATCGCGCTGGCTGAGGCCGTGGTTCTGGGCTTCACGGCTGCCCTGATGATCGCACCGATCGCGCGCGTCATACTCGGGGAGCGCATGAGCCCGGTCACCGCCGGCGCCTCACTGATCGGTTTCTGCGGCGCCGCGCTGGCCGCCACCGCCAACACCACCGGTGCGCCTGTGGACGGCAACCGGCTCTATGGCACCATTGCCGTGCTCGGCTCGGCCGTGCTCTATGCCCTCAACATCGTGCTCCTCCGCCTGCGGACCAAGGAGGAAGACAGCCTGACCCTGGTGACATTCATGAATGTCTTCCCGGCGCTGTTCCTGCTGCCCTTCCTCTTTCTGTTCACCGATCCCCTGCCCCGGACGGACTCATGGGGCCCGATGATCGCCGTGGCATTCCTCGGCATAGGCATCTGGTGGCTGATGACGCTCGCCTATGGCCGGGCCAGGGCGCAGACATTGGCGCCCTTCGAGTATACCGGCCTCATCTGGTCAGCCCTGCTCGGCTATGCCTTCTTCCAGGAAATCCCGGGCTGGCGCGTCTGGGCTGGCGCGGCGATCATCATCGCCGCCTGCCTCGTCGTCGCCTTCGAAACCCATTTCATCAGCCGCCGCGAAGCCCGGGTCCCGACCAGCGATATCCTGACCTGAAAACGCTTCCTAAAGCGCCAGCTCCAGCTTGCCGTTACACAGGGCCGAGTAATCTTCCGCCAGCGACAGGGTGATATGGCCGGGCTTGTAACGATGCTCACCGATCTCCGCCACAGGGGTGATTTCGGCGGCCGACCCTGTGATGAAACACTCCGAGAAGGTCGGCAGTTCGCTCGGGAAGATCGCCCGCTCCACCACTTCGATCTGGCGCGCTTTGGCCAGCGCGATTGTGGTCTGCCGTGTCAGGCCGTTCAGGAAACAGTCCGGGGTCGGCGTATGCAGCACTCCATCGCGCACGAAGAAGATGTTCGCGCCGGTCGCCTCGGCGATCTGACCGCGCCAGTCGAGCATCAGGGCGTCGGCATAGCCTGCCCGCTCGGCCGCGTGTTTCGACAGAGTGCAGATCATATAGAGCCCGGCCGCTTTCGCCTCGCACGGGGCGGTGTCCGGGGCCGGACGTTTCCACTGAGCATGCGTCATGCGGATGCCCTTCATCTTGTCGGCAAAATAGTCGCCCCAGTGCCAGACAGCGATCGCGAGGTGGATCGTATTATTCTGGGCGGAGACGCCCATCATCTCCGAACCGCGCCATGCGATCGCGCGCACATAGGCGCTGTCGAGGCCGGATCTGGCGACCGCCTCGGCCTTGGCCTTCTCGATCTCGGCGACGCTGAACGGAATGTCGAACCCCATGATGCCGGCAGACCGGTGCAGCCGTTTGGAATGATCCAGCGAACGGAAGATCTTCCCGCCATAGGCGCGCTCGCCCTCGAACACGGCCGACGCATAGTGCAGGGCATGCGTCAGCACATGCACCTTGGTGTCGCGCCAGGGTACAAACACGCCGTCCATCCAGATGTAGCCGTCTCGGTCATCATAGGGGATGGCAGCCATGGGAACGCTCCTCGCTTGAACTTTCTGCGTATTCAGGCTCATTTCCGCCTTATGGCCGCGCCCGTCAACCTGAACCGTCCTTTCGATCCCCGCCTGTTCCTGACCGACCAGGAACTGGATCGCAGCGCCGGACTGCTGATTTCCGGCGCCGCAGCGCTGAACCGGGCTGCCGAAGCCGCCCGCAAGAAGGCCGGCCTCAGCAAGCCAGAGCTGCAGATTCTCATGGCCGTGCGCTATCGTCCCGGCCAGACGGTGGGCGAACTGCGTACCGCCCTTGGCATGACCGTGCCAACATTCGCCCGCCTGATCGGGCGGCTGGACGAGCGTGGTCTGATCGAGCGCAGCCGTGAAACCGGCGATGCCCGCCGGCGCAGGCTGACCCTGTCGGATGCCGGCGTAACGCTGACCACCCCTCTGGCGATCGAGGTGCGAGAGCGCCTGCGTCTCGCCTTCCGCGCCAGCGGGCCGGAGGCGGTCGCCGGCGCGCGCGCCCTGCTGGAGGCGCTGGTGCGATAGCCATGGTCAAGGAGCCCGCCCATATCCTGATGGTCGACGATGACGACCGGATACGCGACCTGACCAAGCGTTTCCTGACCATGAAGGGGTTCCGGGTCAGTGCTGCGGCAGATGCTGCCACCGCACGGCGCCTGATGGAGAACATCGCCTTTGACCTCGCCATTCTCGACGTGATGATGCCGGGTGAGGACGGCTTCTCCCTGCTTGCCGGCATCCGCAAGGGCCCCGCCCGCGAGACACCGGTGATCCTGCTCACCGCCCGCGGCCAGACGAGCGACCGGATCGAGGGCCTGCGCCGCGGCGCCGATGATTACCTTGCCAAGCCGTTCGAACCGGAAGAACTCGTGCTGCGCTGCGAGGCGGTGCTGCGCCGGTCGCAGAAATCCGCGCCGCCGCCTCAGGAGATCGAAATGTCTGGCCTGGTGTTCAATGCTGAGCGGGGCGAACTCAGATCCGGCGAACAGCGCATCCGGCTGACCGATGCAGAACTGCAGTTGCTGACCGTGCTCGCCCGCAATGCCGGCGAGCCGGTCAGCCGCGAAGACCTCGCCGTGCTGACCTCTGCGGGGCTCGAACGATCCGTGGACGTGCAGGTCACCCGCCTGCGCCGCAAGATCGAGCCGAACCCCAAGGAACCGATCCACATCCAGACGGTGCGGGGCATCGGCTACCGCCTGATGCCCGACTGACATGGCGATGCCGCGTCTCCGGGATTTCACGCCGCGCGGGCTGTATGCCCGCAGCCTGCTTATCATCCTGGTACCCGTGCTGCTGATCCTGTCGCTGATGACCTGGTATTACTATTCGAGTCATGTCGCCGAGGTGAACCGCAAGCTCGCCCAGGCGATCGCGCGCGATGCCAGCCTGATCCGGGCCGCCTGCCTCAACCCGGATTATACCGAAGGCGACCACACCCGAATCCAGCTGCAGCTCGAGACCTATTTCACCTGCGGGCTGACGCCGCATGCGATCCCCGAAAGCACGCTGAAAACTGATTTCCCCTATGACGAGACCTTCCGCGCAGAACTGGAAGGGCGCCTCGGCGGACCCATCTTCGCCGGCATCGAGCGTGACAATTCCCGGATGCATATCCGGTTCCCGTCGTCGCAGGGCAGCGGCGAGATCATTATCGATCGCAAACGTGCCTTCATGATCAACTCGCACATCTTCATCGTCTGGGTGATCGCCTTCTCGCTGCTGATGGTGATGCTGGCCATCGGCTTTCTGAACCAGCAGGTGCGCTCCATCCTCCGCCTGTCGGAGGCCGCCCGGGCCTTTGGCAGGGGGGAAGACCTTCCGGATTTCCGTCCCTCGGGGGCGAGAGAAGTGCGTGACGCGGCGCGCGCCATCATCGGCATGAAAGAACGCCTGACTGCCTTCGCCGAACAGCGCACCGCCATGCTTGCCGGGGTCAGCCACGACCTTCGCACACCGCTGACCCGGCTCAAGCTTGCACTGGCGATGATGGAGGATACCAGCGACATCCGTGCGGCGAAGGCCGACCTCGACGACATGGCGATGATGCTGGATGAATACCTCGCCTTTGCCCGCGGCGAGGAGGGCGACGAGCGCGCCGCGTTCGACCTTGCCGGGATGGTGCGCGATGTCGCCTCCGGTTTTGGCGGTCAGGTCGCGGTGACCGGCGCCGAACGGATGATCGTCACCGGACGGCCGCTGGCGATCAAACGGGCGGTGACCAACCTTGTCTCCAATGCGGTCAAGTTCGCCGCCACCACCCGAATCCTGCTGGTCGATGGCCCGCACTGGGCGGAAGTCGTCGTGGACGATGATGGCCCCGGCATCCCGCCCGAACGGCATGAGGAAGCCTTCCGCCCGTTCTCGCGGCTGGATGATGCGCGCAGCCAGAACCAGCCGGGCTCCGGCCTCGGCCTGACGCTCGCGCGGGACACGGCCCGCGCACATGGCGGCGATGTGCGGCTGCTGCCAAGCCCGCTGGGTGGCCTGCGGGCTGTCTTGCGTGTGCCGAACGAGCCGCGCTAGGGAAACCCTGATGAACGCTCCGTCCCTGCCCGCCCGTGTCCGCATCGCCTCGGTCCAGTTCGAAATGCGGAAGATCTCCGCGCTCGAGGACTTCGAGGCGCGCATCGCCTATTTCACGCGCGTGGCCGGCGAGTATGGCGCCGACTTCATAGTCTTCCCGGAACTCTATACCCTGCAGACACTCTCCCTCGCCCCCGGTCTGCTCGGCCCGGAAGCGGCGATTGATGCGCTGAGCGCCTACACATCGCGCTTCGAGGCCCTGCTGACCAGCCTGTCCGTCCGTCACCGGATCAATCTCATCGGCGGCACGCATGTCACCCGCACCCCTGCCGGGGACATCCGTAACATCGCCTACGCCGCCCTGCGCGATGGCCGCCTCCACCGGCAGGAGAAGATTCACGCGACGCCATCAGAGCGTACCTATTGGGGTATCAGCGGCGGCGATGAGAACTCGGTCATCTTTACTGATTGCGGCCCTGTCGGCATCGCCATCTGCTATGACAGCGAATTTCCGGAACAGGTGCGTCACCTGGCCGATCAGGGTGCCCAGATCCTGTTCGTGCCCTTCTGCACCGACGATCGTAACGGGTATCTCCGTGTACGGTATTGCTGCGCCGCGCGTGCTATCGAGAACCAGATGTATGTTGTCCTGTCCGGCGTCTGCGGAAACCTGCCGAATGTCGGCAACATGGATGTGCACTATGCGCAAGGCGCCATCCTGACGCCTTGTGACCTGCCCTTTGCCTGGAACGGCATCCGCGCCGAGGCCGAGCCCAATATCGAAGGCATGATTGTCGCCGACCTCTCCCTCACAGACCTTGCCGAAGCCCGCGTCCGGGGCACCGTCCAGAACCTGAATGACCGGCGCACCGATCTCTATGGCAGCGGCTGGAAAGCCTAGGGCCAACTCCGCTCAAGTGGGTACCGGTTGAGCATCGGAACTGTGACACTACACAAGACAGGAGCTGGCGCTCTCATTCCATCAGATCGCTAGCTCTGGCCCAGCCGCGCCGCCAGCTGGTCCATGAAGCCGGCGAGTTCGAGATCCTTCTGTGTCACACCCTCGGCGTCATGCGTCGTCAGGATCACCTCGACCCGGTTGTAGACGTTGAACCATTCAGGATGGTGGTCCATCTGTTCGGCCTTCAGCGCCGCACCCGACATGAAGGCAAAGGCAGCCTTGAAATCTGAAAACCGGTAGGTCTTGGCAATGGCATCGCGCTCGCCTTGTGCCCGTGCCCAGCCCTTCAGCGCCTTAAGCGCCGCCTCTGCGCCGATCTTTCCGCCCATGCTCACTCCTCCCCATCCAGTCCGAGTACGAAGTATATCCATGTCCCGTCCTCGGCGATGGCCGTGCGCATGCCGGGATAGCCTTCGCCGCGCCGGATGCGGGCGACGCCATCCTCGCGGATCAGGAGTTCAAGCCGGCGCCGGTCCTCGAAGGACAGCTTCTCAGGGATAAGGTCACTGGCATCCCGGGCCGCAAGGTCCGGCCAGACATACCAGCGCTGGCCATCGATCTCGCGCACGCCCGGCGGCTGCTCCAACAGTTCGCGCAGCTTGCGGTTGGGATCGATGCCGGTCCGGCGCAGCAGGTCCCAGAACTGCAGGTGGTCCTGCCCGCCCACATTCGAGCGGAAGTCGGGATTGCGCGCGGCAATGCCGGCCAGTCCACGCAGCGAGCCCTTCCCGGCCTCGCGCAGCAGGTCATCGCGCGTGCGCAGGGCCGCCTCACTGACCTCTACAGGCGGCGGCGGCTGTGGCGGCTGGGCGAGGCGCTCGTCCGGCAGCGGCGGCAGCGGCACGACCACTTCCGGCTCGGCCGGCGAACAGCCGGCCAGCACACCTGCTATGGCCAAAAGGGCAAGGCTAGCGCAGCGCATAGCCGGTCACGGCTTCCAGATCAGCGAGCAGCTGGTCCTCACTGGTCACCTTGATCGTTGCCATGCCCATGTCGCGGGCGGGCTTCAGGTTGATCCCCAGATCATCCAGATAGACGCAGGCTCTGGGATCAACGTCCAGCGCATCGCACATCAGCGCATAGATACGCGGATCCGGCTTGCGGATGCCGAGTTTCGAGCTTTCGATCAGGTGATCGAACAGGGAGAACACTGCCTCGAGTTCTGCCGCGCGGGCATCGTCCTCGGTCATCGAGGCGCCCTTGCCCACCGGCGCATTGTTGGTGATGCAGCCGACCTTGCCTTTGGTCTTGCAGACTTTCAGCGCATGAACCACGCGCGGACGCAGCGTGCCAGACAGGAGGCCGAGAATGTCGCGCCCCGGAACGTCATGGCCCAGCGTCTTCGCTTCGGCCCGGAAGAGCTGGTCGAACGTCTCCGCATCGACTTCCGACCGCTCCAGCTTCGCCCAGGCATTCTCGAGCGGATTCACGGCGTTGACCGAGCGGATGAAATCCTTCGGCAGGCCGCGGGCGGCCTCATACCGGTTGAAGGCTTCGAAGGGCGACGAGGTAAAGACCCCGCCGAAATCCCAGATGACGGCTTGGAAGGTGCGTGACATGGCCGCTTGCTAGCCCGTCACGCCGGGCAATTCAAACCCTGTTTTCCGCGAGGGCGCCCTTGCAGGCCGCGCCTGCAGCGGTAGTGTCCCGGCGCGAGACACTTCGGAGGAAAACATGGGCTTGCTCAGCGGAAAAGTGGTACTGGTGACCGGAGGCGGCAACGGCATCGGCAAGGAGTGCGCGCTTCTGGCGGCGCGGCAGGGCGCGAAGGTTCTCGTCAACGATCTTGGCGGCGGCCTGAAGGGCGGCGACGAGGGCGATGCCGGTCCGGCCGAAGCGGTGGCCGCCGAGATCCGTGCGGCAGGCGGCGAGGCCATCTCCAACTCCGAAAGCGTCACCAACTATGACGCGGTCGCCGGCATGGTGACGCAGGCGCTCGACACCTGGGGACGGCTCGACTCTGTGATCAACCCTGCCGGAATCCTGCGAGACGGCATGTTCCACAAGATGAGCGAGGCCGACTGGAAAGCCGTCATCGACGTGCATCTGCACGGCTCCTTCAACGTCGCCCGGGCCTCGATCGAACACTTCCGCGAGAAGGAACAGGGCAGCTATGTGCTGTTCACCTCCACGTCCGGCCTGATCGGAAATATCGGCCAGGCAAATTATGCCGCCGCAAAGCTCGGCATCGTCGGCCTTTCGCGCATCCTTGCCATGGAAGGGGTATCGAAGAAGGTGCGCTCCAACGTGATCGCCCCGTTTGCCTGGACACGGATGATCGCCTCGATTCCGGTCAAGGACGAAGCCAGCGCCCAGCGTGTCGAGCGCATGAAACAAGGTATGCGCGCCGATCAGGTGGCTCAGCTCGCCATCGCCCTGTGCGCTGACACTGCGGCGCATGTCAGCGGGCAAATTTTCGGCGTGCGCGGCAATGAAGTGATCCTGTTTGACCAGCCCCGCCCGGTGAAGTCCCTTGCCCGTCTCGAAGGCTGGACACCGGAGACGATCATCAGCCATTGTTTCCCGGCGATGAGCCCGAATTTCTTCGACACGGGCGCCACGACCAGTGTTTTCCCTTACGAGCCGGTCTGATCAGCGCCCTGCCTATTGCGGCGTAATCACCCGTGGTCCGCCTTCATCCTGCGCGGCCGGAACGGAGGCAGGCGTTGGGGTTTCCTCTGCAGGCGGATCATCGTCTGCAGGCTCTGAAGGCGCGTCTGGGGCACCGGCTTCCGGGCGGCTGAAGATTTCGTCCGCAGCATCAAGGATTGGGTCAGGCTCTGCGGCAGCTGGCGCCGGTGGTGTCTCCAGCGCTTCCTCGCCGGTCTCAGGGGCTTCAGGCAGGTCCTCGAACACCGGAGCCGGGCGCGGCGGCGCTCCCGGCTCGGGCTTCGGCGGCGTCACGCGGAAGGCCTCGCCCAGCACGCAGGCGGCATACCCTTCGTTCGCCACGACCTGCATGCGCCCCTGGATGGAGGCAGCCCGCTTGCGCACATACGGACCGGGATTGACCGCACGCCATTTGTTCGGAGACGGAAGAACGGCGGCCAGCAGGGCGGCCTCGCGCGGGGTGAGTTCGGCGGCAGGCTTGCCGAAGCGCACCTGCGCGGCCGCTTCTGCCCCGAAGAGGCCGTCGCCCCATTCGGCGACATTGAGGTACACTTCCATGATCCGGCGTTTGCCCCACACCGCCTCTATCACATAGGTCATCCAGGCTTCGCCCGCCTTGCGGGCCATGCCGCCGCCGTTCCAGAAGAACACGTTCTTGGCCGTCTGCTGGCTGATGGTCGAGCCACCCCGGCGGTTGCGGTCCGGGTTCTTGCGGTTCCACTCCCGCGCCTTCTCCACCGCATCCCAGTCGATGCCGCCATGCTCGCAGAACCGGGCATCCTCGGCGGCGATCACTGCCAGCACCAGCTGCGGCGAAATCTGCTCCAGGCTCACCCAGTCGCGGCGCACATCCTGCCCCTGCCCGGCGCGCTGCGACATCAGCAGGGTGCCCGGTGCCGGCAGTACGGAGAGCGCCAGCGCATAGAGATGGAACAGCAGCAAGAGGCCAAGCAGGCCAAGACCTGCACCCACGGCAATGCGGCGCCAGAGCGGCACGGCGCGTTTCGGCTTTGGCGGTATGTCCTGCATGGCCCCCGTCATGCTCCGAGATCCCATTCTTCCTGTACGCTGCTATCCTGCTCCGCGCTCCGGCGCAGCGTCTTTTCTTCAGCAAACCTGGCAGGATCAAGGCGCGCCAGTGCCCAGACCGCCGCCCCGCGCACCAGGGGGCTCTTATCCTGCAGCCGCGGCAGCAGGCTGGCGGCCAGACCAGGATCACCGGAGTTGCCGATAGCGATGCAGACATTGCGGACAAAACGGTCCCGCCCCGTGCGCTTGACCGGCGAACCCGAGAACACATCCCGGAACGCCGCATCGTCCAGCGCTGCAAGCTCATCCAGTCCCGGCGCCTTCAGTTCCGCGCGCGCGAACAGGGCGGCTTCGGAGGCAGCAGCGGCAAACTTGTTCCACGGGCAGACCGCGAGGCAGTCATCGCAACCATAGATCCGGTTACCCATCGCTGCGCGGAACGCTCTCGGTACCGGCCCGTCATGCTCGATCGTCAGATAAGAGATACAGCGCCGCGCATCCAGCTGGTAGGGGGCCGGAAAAGCTGCGGTCGGACAGATATCGAGACAGGCGCGGCAGCTGCCGCAATGATCCGCCTCAGGCCCGTCTGCTTCGAGTTCAGCCGATGTCAGAACGGTGCCGAGGAAGAACCAGCTGCCAAGCTGCCGGCTGACCAGATTCGTATGCTTGCCCTGCCAGCCGAGCCCGGCCTTCTGGGCCAGCGGCTTCTCCATCAGCGGAGCGGTGTCGACAAACACCTTGACGTCGGCGCCGGTGATCTGTGCGACCTCTCCGGCGAGCTGCTTCAGCCTCGGCTTCATCAGGTCGTGATAGTCCCGGCCGCGTGCATAGACGGAAATGTTGCCCTGTCCGCGCCGCGCCAGCGTCTCCAGCGGATCGTGGTCCGGCCCGTAATTCATCGCCACCACCAGCGCGCTGCGCGCCTGCGGCCACATCGCGGTGGGCGCCTTGCGCCGCGCCAGTGTTGTCTCCATCCAGGTCATCGCGCCGTGCCGTCCAGCCGCGACAAATGCCTCCAGGCGCGTGCCCGCCTCCCAGGCTTCGTCGGCCCTGGCAATGCCGGCCGAATCGAAGCCGAGGGCCAGGGCGCGGCGTTTCAGCACGTTCTCGCGGGTGTCATGTTCCTGTGACATTGCCGGGAGAGATACCAGCCGGGATGCTGCCATGGAACGGCGCCTGTGTGTGCGAGGTTTTCTCCACGCCGCACCTGTGCTTTTGGAAGCCGCCAGATTTCGTATCTTTCCGGAGCCTTGTCATGATCCGCACCCGCCTTGCCGCCCTTCTTGTGAGCGCCGCCTCTGCCCTCGCCCTTGCCGCCTGCGGCGCGCCCACGGGAGGTAAGGAAGCCCCTGTCAGGCTGATGGAGGCCCCCGGCGGGCAGCTGCCCGAAGGCGTGACGCCGACGGTCTACCGGCTGTCGGTCAAGACCGATCCTTCCGCCCCCGGCTTTACCGGCGAGGTCGAAATCGACGTGTCCCTGGACAAGCCCCATGCCCGCATCTGGCTGCACGCCCTCGGCCCGCAGATCGGTACGGCCTTCGCCCGCCTGCCGGACGGGCGCGAGGTCGCGGCCGCCTTCACCGGCGACCAGGCGGAAGGCGGGGTCGGCTACCTCGACTTCGAAACGCCCCTTCCCGCGGGTAATGCCACGCTGGTGATGAGCTATGAGGCGCCCTACAATTTCGGCCTGGCCGGGCTCTACAAGGTCACCCAGGACGGGCGGGATTATCTCGCCAGCCAGATGCAGGCGATCGATGCGCGCCGCATGGTGCCGAGTTTCGACGAGCCGCGCTTCAAGACACCGTGGGTGCTGACCGTAACAGCCCCGGAAGGGCTGAAGGTCGTCTCGAATGGCATGCACTTGGCGGCCGAGCCCCTCGGGGACGGCTTCGAGCGCCACGTCTTTGCCCCCACCCGCCCGATCCAGTCCTATCTGCTCGCCCTCGCGGTCGGCCCGTATGACGAAAGCGAACTAAGCTGGATCGACTATCAGTCCGGCCTGCGCCAGGCGCATGTTCCGCTTCGTGGCTTTGCGGCCGCCGGAAAGGGCGCCAAGCTGGAAGACGCGCTGGCCATCACCGGCGACATGCTGATCTGGCAGGAGAACTACTTCGCCACGGCCTATCCCTATGGCAAGCTCGACCTGATCGCCGCGCCTGACTTCGCCTACGGCGCCATGGAGAATGCCGGCGCCATCATCTACCGCGAAGCCGCCCTGCTGATCGACGAGCGCACCTCGCTGGCCCAGCGGCGCGCCATCTACTCCACGCATGCGCACGAACTGGCGCATCAGTGGTTCGGCAATCTGGTCACGCCGAAATGGTGGGACGACATCTGGCTGAACGAGGCCTTTGCCAGCTGGATGGCAGACAAGACGATGGCGGCGATCGATCCCGGCGGCGAATGGCAGCTGGCGCGCATCGCCGGCGGTCTGGGCGCGATGGGCAGCGACAGCCTGAAATCCGCCCGCCAGGTGCGCAACCCCGTTCTTACCAATGGCGACATCAACGACGCCTTTGACGCGATCACCTACCAGAAAGGCGGCAGCGTGCTCTCGATGTTCGAGACCTATCTCGGCGAGGAGCGCTTCCGCGAAGGCATCCGCGTGCACATGCGCCGCTTCGCTGACGGCGTGGCCGATGCCGATGACTTCATGTCCAGCCTCGAGCAGGGCTCCGGAGACAGCAGCATCGGCGCGAGCTTCCGCACCTTCATCCTGCAGCCCGGCATTCCGATGCTGGACGTGTCGGTCAGCTGCGCCGGCGGCAAGGGCGAGCTGCGCGTGGCGCAGAGCCGCTATGCCCCGCTCGGCTCGGAGATCGACCGTTCCGGCACCCTCTGGCAGATACCGTTCACGGCCCGTGTGGTGACCGGCGGGGAGAGCACGCTCGTCAAACAGATGCTGAAGGCGCAGTCGGAGACCGTGCCGCTCGCCACCTGCCCGGACTATGTGATGCCGAATGCCGGCGGCACCGGATATTGGCGCTTCGCACTCGATGAGACATCGGCGGCAAAACTCGCCGGTAATTATGGTGCCCTCAGCGCCGGCGAGCAGATGGTTGTTCTCGACTCCCTGATCGCAGGCTATGGAGCCGGGTCGGTCAGTGCCGAATCTGTCCTGAAAGGCCTCGAAGCCTCCGTAAACGGATCACCGGCAGCCCTCAGCCTCGCCTTCGGTTTCCTGCGGAGCACACGTGACAGGCTTGACGCTCAAAGCCAGAAGACATTCGCAGCCTGGATCGAGCGCACCTATGGCCCGCTGGCCAACCGCCTGCAGGCCGCCAGCCCGGCCAGCCTCAGCGTGCAGGAAACCCTGCTGCGCGACTCGCTGCCTTCCCTGCTGCTCGAGATCGGCAACCAGCCTGCCGCGCGCGCCGCGCTGGTGAAGCGTGCGGAGGCCTATATCGGCTTTGGCCGGCCCGCTGACCGATCGGCCCTGAAGCCGCACGAGATCAGCGCCGCCTTTGGCATTGCCGCAAAGGACAAGGGCTGGGTGTTCATCGAACCGGCGCTGGCCTTTGCCTTCGCCTCGCAGAGCCAGACTGAGCGCGGGGCCATCCTGCGCGCGCTGGCGGCCAATGCCGAGCCGCGGATCGCAGCCGAACTGGTCAGCGGCGCAGCGGCAACCCTGCCGGTCAGCCCGTCAGAGATCTTTACCTTGCTCAGCGGCGCCTTTGCGAATGTTCCGGCTTCTGATGATGTCTGGGCCGCGTTCAAGGCGTCCTTCGACGAAACCGTGGCGAAGCTTCCGGAAGTTCGCAAGCAGCAGGTGGCCGCCTTCTCCGGCGCACTCTGCTCGGCCCCGGCGGCAGCGGATGCCAAAGCCTTCTTCGAGAGCAAGGCGGCGATGATCCCCGGCTATGAGCGCGGGCTGGCGCAGGGGCTGGAACGGGCAGGCCTCTGTGCGGCCGGGCTTGAGCAACGCCTTCCGGGTTTTGCAGCCGCGCTGGCTGCGCGCTGACGGTCAGCGGCGCGCCGCACAGGCCGCCCGCAGGCTGGCCACGTCCTGCAGATAACGGTCAGCCCGCTCGCGGGTCTGGAAGGGAATGCTGTGCGTCTGCACTCGCCCGGGCGTCTCGTCGAGCGCGCCCGCCTCGATACAGGCGCTGCCATCCGTGCAGGTGAAGGCCACCGCAACACCCTCTGCGGCCGGCACCACCGCGTCCGCGGAAACACGCTCCGCCGGCATCCGCCACAGTCCCCAGGCATTGTTGCGGCCATGGCCATGCAGCAGGTAATCACAGTCACCGCCGACATGGTGGTAGAACCATCCATCCCGTCCGGTATTGTCCCATTTGATCGATGGCATTTCCAGCCGCTCGGCCGATGGAGGCACTGTCCCGGCCGTAGCCACATCGAGGCGGTCAGCCTGCGGTGAGAGCACGCAGGCTGAACTCAGCAGCATGGCCGCAGCCGGGAACAGGATCTTCCGCATACGTCCCCCTGCTTCAGATGCCGGTGAGAATTTCCTCCGGCATCTGAATGGTGTCTGAACAGTCCGCCTACCGCCCCATGAACTGGCGCACGGCATCTGCCGACAGGGCAAACTTCGCAAACGACCAGGACCGGTCCTTGGTCAACGCCGACAGCGTCGCCAGCAGCTGCTTGCGTGCCTCGCCCCGTTCCTCGATCCAGACGTCCGCGCTGCCCTTCGCCAGGGCCTCGCCGGTGGCCGCTGCCTGCAGCCGCACGAGTTCGGCAATCAGCCTCCGGCCCGCCACGCGATCCCAATAGGGCGCATGGGTCAGGCCCTCGCGCGCCGAGGCGCGCAGCCGGTCGAGGCGCAAGGCATCGCCGATGGCATAGAACGCCGCGCCGGCTTCCGTAACAGCCGCCTTTGTCTCGCGGGCGACATCGACGATTACCAGACCCTGCGCGAAATACGCCATGGCGGCGGCCCAGTGCGCCAGCGCTTCGGGCGCGCCACGCTTGATGAAGCTGCGTGCCTCCCGCTCGATGCGCGACGCGGGGAATGCCGTCTGCACCTGTGCCAGACCTGCCTTCAGTTCGTTGAGCGGGCCAAGTGTTGCCTTTACCGCATCGCCGACTTTCGCGCCCGGCATCGCCCGATGGAACCAGGCCGCTGCCTCGCTGGCCGCATGCACCGCTTCCAGTTGCAGGGCCGTCTGCAGATCGGCCGGCGCCTTATTGTCAAGGGCAAAGACTTCCTTGCGGAAGCCGGCCAGGTCGAGCACGGCGCGGGCCGCCTCGAAGGCGCGCACGGCTTCGGCCGGCGCCGCCCCTGTCAGTTCTCGCAGGCGCAGCAGAGCCACCGGGCCGCCAAAGTCCAGGGTGCGGTTGGCCACCACGGTGGCGATGATCTCGCGTTTCAGGCGATGGCCCTTCATCGCCTCGTCAAAGCCGTTGATCGGCGAGGGGAAATAGCCCTTCAGTACCGGCTCGAACCAGGGATCGTCCGGCAGGTCGGAGGCGACCAGCTCGTCGAACAGAACGATCTTCGACCAGGCGAGCAGCACAGCCAGCTCCGGCCGCGTCAGCGGCTGGCCCTGCTCCTGACGTTTCTGCATATCCGCCGTGGACGGAAGGCCTTCCAGCGCCCGGTTCAGCACGCCGCGCTCTTCCAGATAGACCATCAGCCGCTCCAGCGCGTCATGGTCTTCCAGTGCCGTCGCGCTGGCCAGTGTCAGGGCATTCGTCTGGTCGTAGTTATGCGCCAGAACGAGACGGGCCACGTCATCGGTCATTGCCGCCAGCATGGCGTTGCGGTCGCTGTCCTTGAGGTCGCCCAGGCGGATCGCTTCGGCTGCGAGGATCTTGATATTCACTTCGTGGTCGGATGAATCCACGCCGGCCGAATTGTCGATGGCATCGGTATTCAGCCGCCCGCCGGAGAGGGCGAACTCGATACGGCCGGCCTGCGTCATGCCGAGATTTGCGCCCTCACCGATCACCCTGGCCTTCAGATCGCGGCCATTCACGCGGATCGCATCATTTGCCCGGTCGCCGGCGTCACTGTTGGCCTCTGCGGAGGATTTCACATAGGTGCCAATGCCGCCGAACCAGAGCAGGTCGCACTCTGTCTTCAGCAATGCATTCAGCAATTCGTCCGGAGTCACCGCTTCCTTCGCAAGCCCGGTCATCGCCCTGACTTCCGGCGACAGCGGGATGGATTTCGCCGAGCGGGAAAAGACTCCGCCGCCTTTCGAGATCAGCCGGGTGTCATAGTCGGCCCAGGTCGACCGCGGCAGGCCGAACATGCGCCGGCGTTCGGCCAGGTTCTTCCTTGCATCGCCCGGATTGGGGTCGAGGAAGATGTGCATATGGTTGAAGGCCGCGATCAGGCGGATCTCCGGGGACAGCAGCATGCCGTTGCCGAACACGTCGCCCGACATGTCGCCAACGCCGATCACCGTGAACGGCTCTTTCTGGATGTCGCGGCCCATCTCGCGGAAGTGGCGCTTCACCGCCTCCCAGGCGCCGCGCGCGGTGATGCCCATCTTCTTGTGGTCATACCCGGCCGAGCCGCCGGAAGCGAAGGCATCACCCAGCCAGTGGCCCTTTTCCAGGCTGATCGCATTGGCCGTATCGGAGAAGGTCGCCGTGCCCTTGTCGGCAGCCACGACAAGGTAGGGGTCCTCGCCATCCCACACGACCGTTCGGGCCGGGTGCACCACCTTGCCCTTCACCAGGTTGTCCGTCAGGCCGAGCAATGCGGTGATGAATTCCTTGTAGGCCTCACGGCCCGCCTCGAACCAGTTGGGGTCCGAGCGCTCCGGCAGCTGCTTGGGATAGAACCCACCCTTCGAGCCGACCGGCACGATCACCGCATTCTTCACCTGCTGCGCCTTGACCAGGCCCAGCACTTCCGTGCGGTAGTCCGACGGCCGGTCCGACCAGCGCAGGCCGCCGCGTGCCACCGGGCCGAAGCGCAGGTGAACCCCTTCCACCTTCGGGCTGGACATGAAGATTTCCCGGAAAGGCCTCGGCTCTGGCAGGTCCGCCAGCTCGCGGCTTGCCACCTTGAAACTGATCCACGGGCGTGCCTCACCGTTCTCGTCACTCTGGTAGAAATTCGTGCGCTGCACGGCGCCCACCAGCGCGAACAGCCGGCGCAGCACCAGATCGTCGGCCAGGCCGACGACATCCTTCATCGCCTCGTCGAACTTTGCTTCCAGCTGGGCTGAGGCCTTGCGGCGGGAGTCGAGCGTCTTGTGCGCCTGCGGATCAAACCGCGCGGCAAAATAGTCGAGGATCAGGCGGGTGACGGCCGGATAACGCGCCAGCGCCGCCTCCTGAACATCCTGCGGCTGGTCCATCCCGCTCTGGCGGCGGTAGGCGGCCAGCGCGCGGATCAGCGCCGCCTCCCGCCAGCTCGCACCCGCTGCCAGGACCAGCCGGTTGAAGCCGTCATTCTCTGCCCGGCCGCCCCACACCGCGATGAAGGCGTCCTCCAGGGCACGGGCCACCGCTTCAAGGTCCACCGGCGCGCCGTCCGCCGAGCGCATGTACAGTGCATGGATCCAGTAGATGTCCGGCGCATCGTCCACCGGCTTCTGCAGCGGGCGCACGGGATAGCCGGTCTCGAAATTCACGAAGAAGCCGAGATTCTCGAACACCGGCACACAGCGCGACAGGGCGATGGCGCCATCGCGGGCATAGATCTTGACGCGCACATGACCGGGCTGGTCCGTGTGCAGACGGTAGGCGCGGGCCACGACAGGGCGTCCGGCCGAGAGCGGCGCCATGCTGACCACATCGGTCAGCGCTTCTTCGGGCGGGAAGGCCTCGCGGTAAGCCGCATTGAAGGCGCCGATGAAGGCGCGCGCGCCGTCCCGCTTGGGGCCGGAAAGATCCGCCCCCATCAGAAGTTCGCGGAAGCCCTGGTCCCAGGTACGCGCCAGCCCGGCAATCCGCGCCTCCAGCTCGGCCGCATCCGGTTCCGGGTGGCCGGGCGCCAGGCCGATCTCGAAATGCACCCGCGCCATTGGCCCGGCATCGAAATACGGCTGAAACGAGCGCAGCTCTCCTTTGTAGGCTTCCACCAGCACGGCAGCGATGCGCTGGCGCAGCGAGGTGTCATATGATTCACGCGGCACGAAGACGAGCGCCGTGACGAACCGGTCGAACTCGTCGCGGCGCAGGAACACCTTCGTCCGGGGACGGCCGATCAGGTGCAGCGCCCCCATCAGCATCGGCCCGAGAATCGCCGATCGGGTCTGGAACAGCTCATCGCGCGGCCAGGTCTCGATCAGGTTGGCCAGCGCCTTCTCCGAGTGCCCGCCGGGGGCAGCCCCGGAGGCAGCCATGATCTTCTGCACACGCCGGCGCACGAACGGGATGGAGCGCGCGGTCTCGTCATAGGCTTCTGCCGTGAACAGGCCGAGGAAGCGCACCTCGCCGTTCACCCGGCCCTGCGGGTCATACTTCTTCACGCCGATATAGTCGCACGGCACGCGGCGGTGCACCCGGCTTGGCAGGGTTGACTTGGCAATGATCAGCGGCGCGGGATGCGACAGGAATTCGCCGATCTGCTGGTTGATCACCAGCGGTTCGGAGTCGCGCGACAGCACATTGAGATTGTCGTCCCGCAGGATCCCCAGGTTGGAGCCTTCCACCGTCACCGGCTCGGCTGGAAGCACGCGGCCCTCTCCGTCCGTCTCGAAATCGTATTCGCGGCTGCCGAGGAACACGTAATGCTCCTTCTGCAGCCATTCGAGGAAGGCCACTGCCTCGTCGCGCTCGGCCGGGTGAATGTGGGTCAGGCCCGAAAGGCGTTTCATCTCGGCGCGCATCCGCGCCTTCATCGCGGCATGGTCGGATACCGCGCGGCCGACATCGGCCAGCGTGTGGCGCACGCCTGCTTCCAGCAGCTTGGCCTCGCCCGGCGTGATCAGGGCGGTGTGAATCTGGATCACAGAGATGCGCCGCCCGTCGGCCAGCGTCACAACCGGGTGGAACAGAGTCTTCACCTCGTGGCCCTGCGCGGCGCATTCGTTCAGCAGCGAATCGACCAGGAAGGGCATGTCCGGCCCGGCCACTTCCAGCAGGCTGCGCCCGAGCGGGCCTTTCGCACCGTCGGCGCGCGGGCTGATACGCACGCCCTGCTGGCCCGCAGGCACGGTCTCGGCCCAGTCCCACAGCCGCTTGGCCAGGGTGCGGATATCGGCCTCGGTCAGGCCGGTCAGGTCTTCGCCCGCCGCCTCCTGTAGAATCTGGTCGAGCACCTGGCCTTCAGGCCCGGTGATGGCGGCAGAACGGGTCATGGAAAGACTCACCTAAAGGAAATCATTTCTTCCGGGTCTACTCCCGGCACCTTACCGCTTCAAGAAACTTGGCGGGGCGGAGGATGAAGGATCGGGCGGCGGGCAGAAACGGATACCGCCCTTCAAGGTCGCTTGGGCTGGATTCGCAATCCGGACGCCGGAATCAAACGGGCCCGCCGGACGGGGACATGTCCAGCGGGCCCTTCAGAAACTTCCGCAGGCTGGGTGGGGGGACGCACGCGGAAGCCTGATCTGCGATGTGGGTCGACAGTCCGGTTATTCAACTCGGATGCTGTCTACAAAAAAGTTAACAATTTGACATCGAGATGTAGTCTCCCGATGTCTTCCGGCAAGCCCGGTACACGAAATGGACGAACTTATCTACCCCCTGAGTCAGCCGGGCTGCTGCGCAGCGGCACGGATTTCCCCCTGGGGTTGCCATCAGCAGACAGCAGCACCGCCAGCCAGCGCGTCTGCTCTGATTGTGCGAGCAAAATCATCATCAGAACGGTCAGCGGCGCCGACAGGAACATGCCCGGAATGCCCCAGATGAGCCCCCACAGGGCCAGCGCCAGCAGCACCACCAGAGCCGAGAGGTTCAGCGAATCCCCCATCATCCGGGGCTGCACGAAATTGCCGATGGAAAACTGCCAGAAGCTGACGATCACAAACACGAGAGCCGCATAGATATACGAGTTTTCAGGCGCGATCCCCGGCACCCATCCGGGAACGGCCGGTTGTACCAGCGCAAACAGCGGCGGCACCAGCGCGGCAACAATCGAACCAACGGTCGGAATATAGTTCAGCACGAAGATCAGCGCCGACAGGAACAGGGCGTTCTGCACGCCAAGGGCCAGCAGCGAGAAGTAGCTGAGCACCGTGATCAGCGCCGAGATCACGGTCTGCACCCACAGGTACCGCTCGATGCTGAGCCGCGCCTCTTCGCCGATCGCCCGCACCTGCTCGCGCCGCTCCGCACCGGGGAACATCGCATCCAGCTTGCGCGACCAGCCGGCCTGCGCCGCAAACAGGAAGGCGACATAAATGAGGATCAGCACAAGGTCGCCCGACAGCCCGCTGACGGCATTGGCCAGCGTGGCGAAGAATTGCTGGCCGGTTTCGTTCAGCAGCAATTGCGTCAGAGTAGGCGCATTGCCCAGCCCCACCGCCCGATAGGCATCGGCGATCAGGGTGTTGATCTTGGCTTCATACTCGTCCGAATGCCGGCCGAACTCGGCGAAGCCATTGGCCATCAGCGCAATGAAGGCCACGAAGCCGGCCGTGACGGCCAGCACCGCCACCAGGCGTGCCGCCCGCATCCCCAAGCGCCGGATATTGGCGCGCCGGCCGGCCGATTCGATCACCGTCGCAAAGCCTTCTATGATCAGGTACAGAAACACCGCCATTGCGAAGGTCGCGAGGATGTCGCGTCCCAGATACAACAGGGCAATGATCACGCCGGTGGCGATGATCCAGGTTCCGACCTTGGCTGAACGATCCATCCGGGGCGTCTCCG
Source organism: Hyphomonas sp. (assembly GCA_046293935.1). GTDB lineage: Bacteria > Pseudomonadota > Alphaproteobacteria > Caulobacterales > Hyphomonadaceae > Hyphomonas. The sequence continues at coordinate 4,039 of JBKBJF010000013.1, read as the reverse complement.
CGCTCAGCGCCGCAAACTGGAAGGGCCAGCCGGGCCCGTCAAGCGCCGTGCATAAGTGACTCTGGCAGCGGCTTTCGCTTGCCGAATCCCGCCAATTCACTAGCCTGCATCCGGGTTTCAGAATGAAGGGCCGGACATGGCGGATACGATTTTTCTCGGCGGCGCGGATGCAAAGGGCACAGGCCACCCCGACACCCCGCAGGAGCTGATCCTGAAGGTCGCCAACCGCCACGGCCTCGTCGCCGGCGCCACCGGAACGGGCAAGACCGTCACCCTGCAGGTCATGGCGCAGGCCTTCTCCGAAGCCGGCGTTCCGGTCTTTGCCGCCGATGTCAAAGGCGACCTGTCCGGCATCTGCATGCCCGGCAGCGAAACGCACAAGGCCCACGCCAGTCTCACCGCCCGCGCGCTGCAGATCGGCCTGGGCGAGCTGAAATACGAGGCTGCGCCGACCATCTTCTGGGATGTGTTCGGGGAGACGGGCCACCCGGTCCGCGCCACCATCACCGAAATGGGTCCCCTGCTGCTGGCCCGGCTGATGGGCCTCACCGACGTGCAGGAAGGCGTGCTCAACATCGCCTTTCAGTATGCGGACGATAACGGCCTGCTGCTGCTCGACCTGAAAGATCTGCGCAAGCTGCTGGTCAGCCTTGGTGATGATGCGCTGCGCACCGAGGTCAGCCGCAAGTATGGCAATGTGGCCCCCGCGTCGCTGTCCGCCGTGCAGCGCGAACTGCTCGTGCTCGAACGCGGCGGCGCCGAACGCTTCTTCGGCGAACCGGCGCTGGAACTGGCCGATTTCATGCGCACCACCCGCGACGGGCGCGGCTACATCAACGTCCTTGACGCACGCAAGCTGATCAACTCGCCCAAGCTCTACTCCACCTTCCTGCTCTGGCTGCTCTCCGAACTGTTCGAGGAACTCCCCGAAATCGGCGACCCGGACAAGCCGCGCCTCGTCTTCTTCTTCGACGAGGCCCACCTGCTGTTCGCCGATGCCCCGCCGGCCCTGCTGCAGAAGATCGAACAGGTCGTCCGCCTCATCCGATCGAAGGGTGTGGGCGTCTATTTCGTCACGCAGAACCCACGCGACCTGCCGGAATCCGTGCTTGCCCAGCTCGGCAACCGTATGCAGCACGCCCTGCGCGCCTATACGCCCACCGAACAGAAGGCGGTGAAATCCGCCGCCGCCTCCTTCCGCCCGAACCCCGCCTTCAAGACCGAGGCTGCGATCACCGAACTCGGCGTTGGCGAAGCCCTCGTCTCCACGCTCGAGGCCAAGGGTGCCCCGTCGATGGTCCAGCGCACGCTGATCCGGCCGCCTGCCTCCCGTCTCGGCCCGGCCGATGACGCCGAACGCGCCGCCATCGTCAAAGCGAGCCCGGTCTTCGGCAAGTACGACAAGATGATCGACCGCGAGTCCGCCTACGAGATCCTGTCGAAACGCGAGGAGGTCGCGGCGAAGGAGGCCGAGAAACTCGCGGCCCAGGCCGCAAGGGAAAAAGAGGCCGCTGCCAAGGCCAAAGCCAAAGGCAAGACCACCACGACCCGCTCGCGCCGCATGACCGCCAGCGAGCGCGCCGTCAACAACGCCGCCTCCGCCGCCAGCCGCGAAGTGGTCCGCTATGTCCTGCGCGGCATCTTCGGAACACGGAAACGCTGATCCCCATGCGCCCCCTCCTTCTCGCCGGCGCCCTCGCCCTCACCGCCTGCGCCACCGGCCCTGCGGAAAAAGACTGGACCGGCGCGCCCGGCGCCCAGCCCTTCCGCACGGCCGCCGCCGCCTGCAGTCAGACCAGCTACAATATCGAAGCCAACTTCGTGACCTGCATGGCCGGCCGCGGCTGGACGAAGGCGAAGCGCTGAGGCGCCGGCCCCACCTTCCCCCAGCGTAACCAGTGGCGAAAGGCGCCCGCGTCTCCTATAGTCAGGGCACTCGCCCCATAACGTGAATGCCAAGGGAGGCACCGCCCATGAAAGAGTATCTCAAGTTCTATATCGACGGCGCCTGGGTCGATCCGGTCACCCCGCGCCGGTTGGAAGTCGAAAACCCGGCCACGGAAGAAAACTTCGCGGTCATCTCGCTCGGCTCGGCCGCCGATGTCGACAAGGCCGTCGCCGCAGCCAAGCGCGCCTTCCCGTCCTTCTCGCAGACTTCTGTCGAATACCGCGCCGGCCTGCTCGACAAGATCGCCGCCGGCATCCAGAAGCGCATGCCGGAACTGGCGAAAGCCATCTCCGACGAGATGGGCGCGCCGATGTGGCTCGCCAATGCCGCGCAGGTGCCGGCCGGCATGGGCCACTTCGCCACCACCGCCGCGATCCTGCGCTCCTACAAATGGGAAGAGCTGAAAGGCACGACCCTGCTGCGCAAGGAGCCGATCGGCGTCTGCGGTTTCATCACACCGTGGAACTGGCCGCTCAACCAGATCGCCTGCAAGGTCGCCCCAGCCCTCGCCGCCGGCTGCACGATGGTGCTGAAGCCATCGGAGATCGCCCCGCTCGATGCGATGATCTTCGCCGAAATCCTGCATGAGGCCGGCGTGCCGAAAGGCGTGTTCAACCTCGTCAACGGCGACGGCCCCGGCGTCGGCGCGGCCCTTTCCTCGCATCCGGATGTCGACATGGTGTCCTTCACCGGCTCGACCCGCGCCGGTGTGCTCGTGGCGCAGGCCGCCGCGCCGACGGTCAAGCGCGTCGCGCAGGAACTCGGTGGCAAGAGTCCGAACATCGTGCTGCCGACTGCCGACCTGACGAAGGCCGTCTCCAGCGGGGTGATGTCGATGATGACCAACTCCGGCCAGAGCTGCAACGCGCCGTCCCGCATGTTCGTGCAGAAGGACCAGCACGACGCCGCCGTCGCGATCGCCAAGGCCACCGCCGAGGCCGTGAAGGTCGCGATGCCGGCCGATGCCCCGCCCGGCGCCATCGGGCCGATCTCGAACGCCAACCAGTACCAGAAGGTGCAGGATCTGATCCAGAAAGGCATCGAGGAAGGCGCCACCCTGGTGGCCGGCGGCCCGGGGCGTCCGGAAGGCTTCAACAAGGGCTATTTCGCCCGGCCGACCGTGTTCGCCAATGTGCGCAACGACATGACGATCGCGCGCGAGGAAATCTTCGGCCCGGTGCTGTGCATCCTGCCCTACAACACGGTCGATGAAGCCGTGGAGATGGCCAACGACACGGTCTACGGCCTTGCTGGCTATGTTCAGGGCCCGGAGAAGGAAGCCAACGCGATCGCCAACCGCATCCGCGCCGGCCAGATACAGGTCAACGGGGCGCGTCCGGACTTCACCGCCCCCTTCGGCGGCTACGGCCAGTCGGGCAATGGCCGCGAATGGGGCGAGCACGGTTTCGAGGAGTTCCTCGAAGTCAAGGCCGTCATCGGCTACGCCGCCGCCTGATATTCTGCGGTTTCGGAAAACAGGAACGGCAGCCTCTTGGGCTGCCGTTTCTTTTTGTCCGTAGACGGATTATATAAATGAAACCCGCCCCTCGCCCTGCGGGGGGAGACGGCGTTGGGGCTCAGCCGTGCAAGGCCCCGCCGCTGTTGCATACGTTCCGGCTTGTGCAACACTTTCCCCCCATCCCCCCAGCGCTCTCCCTGTCATCCCGGCGAAAGCCGGGACCCGGAAAAGCAAGGCAAAACAACCCTCTCGCAGTATCCCGCCGTCCACCAGGAAAACAAAACAAAGAATTCCACAGGAACTGAATCCTGTGGGCTCCGCACCGGGCTTAGTCTCCCGCCCATGCACTATTCGCTGCGCCATCCCCCGAAGGGCATCCCCCTCCTTCACGTCCTCCTCTGGCCGTGGATCTGGGCCCAGCTTGCCGCCCTGAAACTCTGGGTGCGCGCGCACTATGGCCGCGGCGTGCCCTACTGGGTTGAGGTCTCGCCCCTCGGCCGTGTCCGCCTCCGCCGCATGCCCATGGACCTGACCCGCGGCCAGGCCGCCGGCGCGCCGCAGCTCGCCCCCGGATTCACCTTCACCACCGCCCTGACGCGCCCGGCCCTTCGCGCCGCGCTGACGGCAGAAGA
>JBKBJF010000012.1:0-42476 GCA_046293935.1 Hyphomonas sp. | reverse complement strand
TCAGGCAAAAGGGCCGGAAGAGGATCAACACGCTGGAAAGAGGTGCTTCGGGCGCCTCGCCGAAGGAGCAAGCCGGGCGTTTTCCGGCGGAATCTCTCAGGCGCCAAGGACAGCGGGGGCGGCGGACATGCGGCTGCGGCTGCGACCCGTCTGCTTACCGGGATGGCGCGATGGCTGACACAACGACAGAAACCCTGCGCCGCACCGCGCTCTACGGCCTGCATGTTCAGGAAGGCGCCAGGCTAGTGCCGTTTGCCGGTTATGAAATGCCTGTGCAATTCCCTGCCGGCGTGAAGGAGGAACACCTGTGGACGCGCACCCAGGCCGGCCTGTTCGACGTCTCGCACATGGGTCCGTGCTTCCTGACGCTCGCCTCCGGTACCCGCGCCGGGGCGGCAGCGCATGAGGAAATCGCCGCGCTGATCGAAACGCTGGTGCCGTCCGATATCCGCCGTCTGAAGCCGGGGCAGGCGCGCCTCACCGTCCTGCTGAATGAAGAGGGCGGCATCCTCGACGACCTGATCATCACCCGTCCGTATGAGGAGGATCGCCAGGGCGAGCTTTACATCGTCGTCAACGGCGCGATGAAGGATCAGGACTGGGGCATCTTTGAGCGGGCCCTCGCCGGCCGCGCCGTGCTGACACGCGCCGATGACGGGGTGCTGTTCGCCCTTCAGGGGCCGAAGGCGGAAACCGTGCTCGCTGCGATTTTCCCGGTCTGCGCGGAGCTGAAGTTCATGGAAAGCCGCCGCGTGGTTCAGGACGGTGAGGTCTATGTTATCTCGCGCTGCGGCTATACCGGTGAAGATGGTTTCGAAGTGCTGGCCAGGGCATCGGCCGGGACCGCGCTGGTGCGCCGTCTGCTGGACGATCCCGCCGTTCGCCCGATCGGTCTTGGCGCGCGCGACTCGCTGCGCCTTGAAGCCGGGCTGTGCCTCTACGGGCACGACCTGTCACCGGAGATTTCGCCGGTGGAGGCAGACCTTTCCTGGGTCATCCAGAAACGCCGCCGCGAGGCGGGCGATTTTCCGGGTGCAGCCCGCATTCTCCGTGAGCTGAAGGAAGGTGCCGCCCGCCGCCGCGTCGGTATCCGCCCGCTGGAGCGCGCCCCGGCACGGGAGGGCACGGAAGTCTTCATCGGCGGCAGGGCCATCGGCCTCGTCACGTCCGGTGGCTTTGGCCCTAGCCTCGATGCGCCTGTGGCGATGGGCTATGTCGAGACGGCCCACGCTGCACCCGGCACGAAGGTGGACCTCATGGTGCGCGGCAAGGCACGGCCTGCCGAGATCGCCGCGCTGCCTTTCCTGCCTGCCCGTTACAAACGTTAGTCCGTTCAAGGAGAAACCCTGATGACCACCTATTACACCAAGGACCATGAATGGATCCGCGTCGAGGGCGACACCGGCACAATCGGCATCACGGCCTATGCCGCCGGCCAGCTGGGTGATGTCGTGTATGTCGAGCTGCCGGAGACAGGCGCGAAGTTCGGCAAGGGCGATGATTTTGCCGTGGTGGAAAGCGTCAAGGCGGCCTCGGATGTATATGCCCCGGTCTCCGGTTCGGTGGTCGAGGTGAACGAAGCGCTCACCGAGGCGCCGGAAAAGGTAAACGATGCAGCCGAGGGCGAGGCCTGGTTCGTGCGTATCAGGCTTTCCGACACGACCGAGCTTTCCGGCCTGATGGACAAGGCCGCTTACACGGCCTATTGCGAAGGGCTCTGAGACACATGCGTTACCTCCCACTGACGCCTCAGGACCGCGCCAGCATGCTGGTCACGATCGGCGCGAAATCGGTCGATGATTTCTACACGGATGTTCCAAAGGAAGCCCGCCTGAAGGGCAGGATTGCCGGCCTTCCGGACCATCAGGGCGAACTCGCCGTGGAGCGCCACATGACCAAGCTCGCCGCGAAGAACCGCTCGGCCTCTTCCGGCCCGTTCTTTGTCGGCGCCGGTGCCTACAAGCACCATGTGCCCGCCTCTGTCGACATGATCATCCAGCGCTCGGAATTTCTTACGACCTACACGCCCTACCAGCCGGAAATCGCGCAGGGCACGTTGCAGACGCTGTTCGAGTTCCAGACCCAGGTCGCCGCGCTGACTGCGATGGATGTCGCCAATGCGTCCATGTATGACGGCTCCACCGCCTGCGCCGAGGCTGCCGTGATGGCGGCACGCGTGACGAAGCGGAAAAAGGTCATCCTGTCCGGCGGCCTGCATCCGCACTATGCCGCCGCCACCCGGCTGCTCTGTGAAGCGCAGGGGCTTGTGGTCGTGCAGCTGCCGGTCGCCATCGATGGCGAGACGGCACTTGCTGAATCCGTGGACGGAGAAACCGCCTGCGTCATCGGCCAGAGCCCGAACGTTTTCGGCACCGTGACCGATCTTTCCGGCGTGGCAAAGTCCGCCCACGAGAAGGGCGCTCTGCTCGTCTCGGTGTTCACCGAAGCGGTCAGCCTCGGCATGGTCACCCCGCCCGGCGAGATGGGCGCGGATATTGCCGCAGGCGAGGGCCAGTCCATCGGCAATGGCCTGAATTTCGGCGGACCCTATGTCGGCCTCTTCGCCTGCCGCGAAAAGCTGGTGCGCCAGATGCCGGGCCGTCTCTGCGGCGAGACGGTGGACGCCGACGGCAAGCGCGGTTTCGTGCTGACGCTCTCGACGCGCGAGCAACATATCCGCCGCGACAAGGCGACCTCGAACATCTGCACCAATTCCGGCCTCTGCGCGCTTGCCTTCACGGCGCACATGACGCTGCTCGGCGGCAAGGGGCTGAGACAGCTTGCAGAACTGAACCACGAAGCGGCCATCGAACTTGCCGACGCGCTGGGCAAGGTGAAGGGCGTCGAGGTGCTCACCCCGCGCTTCTTCAACGAATTTGCCATCCGTACACCGATGGATGCCGAAGCCGTACTCGCCATGCTGGATGAACGCGGCGTCGTCGGCGGCGTGCGCGCCTCGCGCCTGTTCCCGGGCGATCATATGGGCGACATCATTCTTGTTGCCGCCACCGAATGCACGACAGCAGACGATATCGCTGCCTATGCCGATGCCCTGAAGGAGATTGTGTGATGTCCATGAACGCCACCGGGCGCCCCACTACGCCGACCTTCGTCTCCGCTGCCGCCATCGAAACCGTGTCCGGTTCGCGCGGGCTGCTCCAGCACGAGGATCTTCTGTTCGAGATCGGCACGCCGGAGACGACCGGCGTTGATCTGCCAAAACCGAAGGGGCTCAAATCCCGGCTCGGCGGTGTCACCCGCAAGACGGATACCGGCCTTGCCGGTCTCTCCGAACCGCAGGCGGTGCGTCATTACATGCGCCTCTCGCAGCGCAATTACGCCATCGATCTCGGCCTCTTCCCGCTGGGCAGCTGCACGATGAAGCACAATCCGCGCCTCAACGAGAAGATGGCGCGCTTGCCGGGCTTCGCCGATATCCATCCGTTGCAGCCGCAGGCGACGGTGCAGGGAGCGCTGCAGCTGATCGATGAGCTGGCCACCTGGCTGAAGACGCTGACGGGCATGCCGGCCGTCGCCATGAGCCCGAAGGCAGGCGCGCATGGCGAACTCTGCGGCCTGCTCGCTATCCGTCAGGCGCTGATCGCACGCGGCGAAGGCAATGTGCGCAAGCGGATGCTGGTTCCGGAATCCGCCCACGGAACAAACCCCGCCACCGCCGCTCAGTGCGGCTTCATCGTCGACGAGATCAAGGCCAATGCGCGCGGCCGTGTCGACATGGCTGACCTCAAGGCCAAGCTGGAGACATCCGGTGATGTCGCCGGAATCATGTTGACCAATCCTAATACCTGCGGGCTTTTTGAAACAGACATTCGCGAAATTGCCGACCTTGTGCATGCCGCCGGCGGCTATTTCTACTGCGACGGCGCAAACTTCAACGCCATCGTCGGGCGGGTGCGCCCCGGCGATCTCGGTGTCGATGCGATGCACATCAACCTGCACAAGACCTTCTCCACGCCGCACGGCGGCGGCGGTCCCGGTTCCGGCCCGACGGTGCTGTCGGCGGCGCTTGCGCCTTATGCGCCCGTGCCCTTCGTGGTGAAGGAGGAGGACGGCCTCTACCGGCTGGTCGAACATACCGAGGGTGAGGCCAGCGAGAGTTTCGGCCGCATGGTAGCCTTCCATGGCCAGATGGGTATGTTCGTCCGGGCACTGACCTATATGCTCAGCCATGGCGCCGATGGCCTCAAGCAGGCGGCGGAAGATGCGGTGCTCAACGCCAACTACATCCAGGCCCGCCTGAAGCATGTGATGACACCGGCTTTTGACGGCTACTGCATGCATGAGGCGCTGTTCTCCGATGCCTTCACCGCCGACGGGATCGAGACGCTCGACATCGCCAAGGCGCTGATCGACGAGGGCTATCATCCGATGACGATGTATTTCCCGCTCGTCGTGCATGGCGCCATGCTGATCGAGCCGACGGAGACGGAATCGAAGGCCGAGTTGGACCGCTTCTGTGATGCGCTCGAGTCCATCGCCCGCCGCGCCGCCCAGGGCGACGAGACGCTGAAAGGCGCGCCCTATCTCGCTCCGGCCAGGCGCCTCGACGAAACCCGCGCCGCCCGCAAGCCGGTGCTGAAATGGGTTCCTCCGTCCCCGGAGAAGATCGCGGCGGAATAGGCCGTGTCAGGCCAGCACAGACTTCCGGGCGTCCCGCCGGAACATTCTCCGGCGGAGAGCGGAGACAGCGGCCAGCAGTGGCCGTTCGGCCAGCGTATGCCCGAGCCATCCGGCCGCCAGTGCCCCCGCAAGCAGGCTGGCCAGGAAAACGAGATTGTCGGCAATTCCGGGCCGGCCGAGCTGGAACAGCGGTGCCAGGCCGTGTCCGCCGTCTTCCCGGGTGAACAGCCATTTCAGCACGCCCAGCACGAACAGGTGCAGCAGGTAGACCGAATACGACCAGTCTCCTGTCCGCCCGGCCGCGCGATAGAGGCCGCTCAGCCATCGCCCGGTCGCCCGTGTCTGCTGCGGCAGGTTCTGCCCGCCGAGCCATCCCGCCCACAATACGATCCCCATCGTCAGGGCACCGATGATCACCGGTAGGATCACGGCCTGCACCCGCCCGGCGGCCGGCGTGTCCGGGGAGATGCCATAGAACTGGAACAACGCCGCGCAAACAATCGCCCCTGCGGCCGCCGGCACCAGCCACACGGCCCGCTCGCGCGCGTCCAGCGCGGCCACCCCGTAGACCAGGGCCGTACACGGCAAGCCGAACAGCAACACCCGGCCCCACATCAGGGTATGCTCATCCGGCGGGCCTTGCAGGCAGAAAGATGAGGTCAGCCACAGGCTCGCAAACAGTGTCACGAAGCCGCCCCGCCAATGTATGCCCGAGGTCACGACCAGGCCCGCAATCGCGCCGAAGATGAACTCCATCGTCATCGGATGTACCGCCAGTGTAAGGACATTTTCCGCGGTTGGCCGGGCCAGTCCCGCAAAGGAGGCCGCCACCACAATACCGCCCCAGACGAGCAGCCCCCAGGGCAGCCAGGCCCGGGGCAGCAGGATCAGGGCAGCAAACACGGCATAGAAGTAGACCTCATGGATCAGCGTCCAACCGACCGCCAGAACCGGAAACTCGAACTGTGGAATCAGCAGGAAGGACTTCACCAGATACGCGGCGGAATACGGCACCGGATCTTCGGCAACCTCTCCGGTCGCCAGTGTCGACAGCAGCTGCACGTTCAGCGCATAGGCCAGCATCAGGCCGGCCGCCAGCCACCACATCGGGTAGACGCGCAGCAGGCGGGCAAACAGGAAATCCGCGCTGGCTGTCAGTCCCGGCCAGGTGTGCCGCGTCACCCACACCATGATGAATCCCGAGATCACGAAGAACAGGTCAACGCCGCCATAGCCGTTCAGGAACAGGCCTCCGATCAGCGCAGCCTCGTCCAGTCCGTTCTCGGCGATGATGATTCGTTCGAAAGCGGCGCCATGAACCATCACCACGAGCAGCGCCGCGATGCCGCGCAGGGCCTGGATGGACTGCAGCTTCATTCCCGGCAATTCCGCCCCTTGCGGTTACTCGACATAAATTTCCCGAGGTGTAGCAATCGGGTAACGGTGTTGCCAGACTTTCGACACATCTTCTGGTCTACTCTGGTGGGAACGGAAAACACGCCCATATCCTCTTTCATGCCTGACGATCTGAGACAGCCGCCTCCCGAAACCTCCTTCGCCCCGCCGATCCCCATCCGGGCCCTGCGGCAGGGGGTCAATGTGGCCGTGCGCCAGGTTCTGGCCGTCACCGGGCTGGGCATGATCGTGCTGTCCATCCCGATCGGCATGGCCACGCCCTTCATCCCGATCGGTCTGCCGATGGCGATCGTCGGGGTCGTGCTTCTGGGCCGCAATGCGGTCTGGGGCCGGCGCTGGATGGAAGGGGTGATGGCACGTCATCCCCGGCTTGAGCGCATGGCCCCCAACTGGCTGATGCGGGGTGTGTTCGGCCGCGACAAGCAGCATCTGGGCGACAAGTCCTGAGTCCGGACGGAACGAGATCGTGATCGAGCGGGGCAGGGCGGTGGAATAACCGCCGGCCTCTTGCCTTCCAGGCTGAACACCGCACAGTTGGTTTCAGGTAAAACCAATTGCGGGGCTGCAATGACATTCCGGAAACTGTGCCTGGCGGCGCTGATGGCCGCTTTTCTGGCGGGGTGCCAGAAGCCGGGAACTGGCGAGGCGGGCGAAGGCACGAAACTGCCGGTCGCCGATCCCTATCCTTCGACGTACACACCCTATCCGTCGGCAACCCTCCTGATCACCAACGCCACCGTCATCGACGGCAAGGGCGGGCTGATCGAGAAGGGCTCGGTGCTGATCGAGGGCGGCAAGATCAAGGCGGTCGGCACAGATGTCGCCGCACCGGAAGGCGCCGCGACACTCGACGCGAATGGCCGCTGGGTCACGCCCGGTATCATCGACAACCACTCCCACCTCGGAGCCTATCCCTCGCCGGGCGTGGACGCGCATGGCGATGGCAACGAGATTTCGGGCCCCGTGACGGCCGAGGTCTGGGTTGAACATTCGGTATGGCCTCAGGATCCTGGCTTCACCCGTGCGCTGGCGGGTGGCATCACCTCCCTGCAGATCCTGCCGGGCAGTGCCAACCTGTTCGGCGGGCGCGGGGTCATCCTGAAGAACGTGCCGGCCCGCACAATGCAGGCGATGAAGTTCCCCGGTGCGCCCTACACTTTGAAGATGGCCTGCGGCGAAAACCCGAAGCGGGTCTATGGCTATGGCCGCGGCACCACGCCGGGTGGCGCGCCTTACTCGCGTATGGGCAACATGGCGGGCTACCGCGATGCCTGGATCAAGGCGGCCGACTACAAGAAACAGCTCGAGAAGGCCGCCAAGAATGGCGGTGATCCGCCGAAACGTGATCTCGAACTCGAGACACTGGCCGGGGCGCTCTCCGGCGACATCCTCGTGCACATGCACTGTTACCGCGCCGACGAGATGGCCCTGATCCTCGATCTGTCGAAGGAGTTCGGCTACAAGGTGGCGGCCTTCCACCATGCGGTCGAGTCTTACAAGATCGCCGACAAGCTCGCCGAGTATGGCGCCTGCTCGTCGATGTGGGCGGACTGGTGGGGCTTCAAGATGGAAGCCTATGACGGCATCCGCGAGAACATCCCCATGGTCCATGCCGCCGGCGCCTGCGCCATCGTCCATTCGGACAGCGAGATCGGCATCCAGCGCCTGAACCAGGAAGCAGCCAAGGCATGGTCGGATGGCCGGCGCGCGGGTATCGACGTGCCGATAGAGGTGGCCTGGCAATGGCTCTCCCTGAACCCGGCCAGGTCGCTCGGCATCGACAGCAAGACCGGCACGCTGGAGCCCGGCAAGATGGCAGATGTCGTCGTCTGGTCTGGCAACCCGTTCAGCAGCTACACCAGGGCCGATCAGGTCTATATCGACGGCGCGCTGATGTATGACCGCGCAGACCCGGCCTACCTGCCGGTCATGGATTTCGAACTTGGCCATCCCGGAGAAGGAGACCGCAAATGATCCGCCGCCTGCTTCTCAGCCTCGCGGTGCTCGCCGCCGCCCCCGCCGCCGCAGCCCAGCCGGTCGCCATTCACGGCGAGACGGTCTGGACCGGCACCAGCCAGGGCACGCTCACCAATGGGGTCGTGATCGTGAACAATGGCCGCATCGTCTCGGTCGGCCCGGAAGGCAGCCCTGTGCCGGCGGGCGCAACGGAAGTGCGGGCCAAATGGGTGACGCCGGGCCTGATCGCAGCATTCTCCCGTGTCGGCTTGTCCGAAGTCAGCGGCGTGGCACCCACCAATGATGGCGGGGCGGCCAACTCGGCCTTCTCGGCGGCGCTCGACGCGGCCGATGGTTTCAACCCCGATGCCTCCTCTGTGCCGGTTACCCGGCTGGAAGGGTTCACGCGCATTGTCGTTGCGCCGGAAGCCCGCTCGAAACTGTTCGGCGGGCAGGGCTTCGTCGCGGATACCACCGGCTTGCCGGGCAGCATCTTCAAGCCCAAGGCCTTCGCTTTCGTCGTGCTCGGCGAAGAAGGCGCCAACCGTTCCGGCGGCTCGCGCACGGCGGCCTGGGCAGCTATCCGCGGCGCCTTCGATGACGTGCGCTTCTTCGGGGCCCGGTTCATGGCGCACAATGAAGGCAATGTGCTGACCCGAATGGATGCCCAGGCCCTTATGCCGGCAGTGCGCGGCGATCAGATGATCCTTTTCCAGGCCAGCAAGGCCAGCGACATCGAAGCCATCCTCGACTTCAAGGAACAGAACCCCTCGCTGAAGATCGCCATCGTCGGGGCAGATGAAGCCTGGCGGGTGTCGCGCAGTCTGGCCGAAGCCGGTGTCCCGGTCATCGTCGATGCCTTCTCGAACCTGCCCGGCAGTTTCCAGCAGCTTGCCTCCACCGGCGAGAATGCCCGCCGTCTGACCGAGGCGGGGGTCACGGTCGCTATTGCCCATCTCGACAGTCCCGGCCACCAGGCCCGCCTCGCCACCCAGGTGGCCGGCAATGCCGTCGCCAGTGGCATGGACTATGATGCCGCGCTGGCAGCGCTGACTGTCACCCCGGCCCGGATCTTCGGCCTGACCGGGCTGGGCAGCCTCGCTCCCGGCAACCGGGCGGATGTCATCGCCTGGGACGGCGACCCGCTGGAAGTGACCTCGGCCCCGACCGCAGTTTACATCGACGGAGAGGCCCAGCCGATGGAAAGCCGACAGACGAAGCTGCGCGACCGCTATCTCAGCCTCGACGAGAGCGAGCGTCCTCTGGCTTATAAGCATTGAGGGAGAAAGCTGGAGAAAGCTGGAATCCGTTGGAACCGTCAGGAAAGATTACATGAACTTAAGGCGAGAATCTGCGCCGGATGAACTTCTGTTCAACTCCGGTAAATCTTTGCCGCCGCAGGTTTCGGCCTCTCCACAGCAGTCCGGTCCGGCAGGGTCATGTTGATCGCGTTCCTGATTTCCATCGCAATGGCTACAGGTTCCGGCCCGATGCATGCGGCCCTCGAGGCGACCGAGGCCCCGGAAACCCTGCGCGCCGCCTTCGTGGTGGAGCTGGAATCCAACGCTGCCCGCTACACCTACGGTTTCGACCCCCGGAAGAGCCCGGCCGAGCGCTGGCAGAAGATCAGCCAGCGTGGCCAGGACCCGGAACTGGAACAGGTTGCCGCCAGCTGGGGCGCCGAATCCGCCCCGGATGGCCGCCTGTTCCCGGACGACCTGCGCGCCAGTCTTGGACCGACCGTTGAAGTCAGCATGGACGGCGCCTTCTGGCAGCTGAAGTTCCGCCACCATCCCAATCACAACGACACCGAATTCGATGTCTGGGCGGCCGAGCGCCTCAGTGCCACCGCCTGGCTCGACCCGATCACCGAGCGCTTCCAGCGCATCCATTATGTGCTGCCAAAACCCGTAAAGGGCCCCTCCGGTGGCCGGCTGATCCGCTACGAGCAAAGCTATCACCTGAAGACCGAGCCGCGCTGGGGCTTCTCTTATGTCTCGGGTTTCACCATCGACCTGGAGGCCCGCGCCTCGTTCAAGAAGATCGAGCGCCATTACGAGGCCCGGGTCACGGATGTCAGCTTCTTCTTTGCCAGCCAGGCGGCGGAGCAGGCCTTTGACAGCCAGCGCCAGGCCCGGCTCCAGATGGTGTCTGGATTTGGAGCTCCGGGGCGCTAGACTCCCCGATATGACGATTCATCTGGTCAAGCTCTGTGTCGGCGCAGACGATATCGACGATCTCGCCTCCTGGCAGAAACGGCAGATGAAAAAGCTGCCGTGCCCTGTGCACCATACCCGGATGATGCCGAAACGTGCCGAAGAACTGCTTCAAGGCGGTTCGATCTACTGGGTGATCAAGCGGGCCATCCGGGTCCGCCAGCGCATCGTCGACATCCGCACGGTGAAGGATGAAGACGGCAAGGAGCTCTGCGAACTAGTGTTCGATCCCGAGCTGATCCGCACGTATGCCCATCCCAAACGCCCTTTCCAGGGCTGGCGCTACCTGACCCCGGGCGAGGCGCCCCGCGACCTGAAGACCGGGGAAGGGGCGGTCGACATCCCGGCAAATCTCGATGCCGCCTTGAAAGATGCGGGCGTCTGGTAGACACAGCGCCGGACCCTTCACTCTTTTTCCGGACCTTTCCCCATGCCCCAGTTCGACATGATCCTCCTCACTCCGCAGGAAGCCGAAGGCGCTGAGGTGCTGCAGCACACGGCCGGCACCCCGGTGCGAGAGGGGGGCGGGGACGAGACCTATCGCTGCGGGGGGTGCAAGACGAAACTGCTGGTGAACGTGGCCCACCGCGACGCCCACGGCGTGGTCGTCAGATGCGGCAAGTGCGGGAAGATCAATACCGAACCGCATCACCACCATCACCATTGAGCCGCCGCCAGCTGGCAGCGCGCGGGCAGGCCCATGACGGAGTTCCTCAGCCAGTATGGCGGCCTGCTGCTCGCCCTTGGCGCAGCGGGCCTGTTCGCGGGCCTCGTTGCCGGCCTGTTCGGCATCGGCGGCGGCGTGGTGATTGTGCCCACGCTGTTCTTCCTGTTTTCGACCCTCGGCTATCCGGAAACCGCGATGCATGTGGCGGTGTCCACATCGCTCGCCACCATCGTCGTCACCTCGATCCAGAGCGCCATGGCGCATCACCGGCACGGCGCGGTTGACTGGGCGATCATCCGGGGTTGGGCGCCGTGGATCATGGCCGGCTCAGTCGCGGGAATCCTCGCTGCGGGTTTCATGTCGAAGCAGGTGATGCTGGGCGTGTTCGGCACGATCCTGATCCTGTTTGCGGCGCAGTTCTATTTCGGCCGGCCCAGCTGGAAGCTGGCGGAGGACATGCCGAAAGGCCTGCCACGGGCGGGGCTTGCGAGCCTTGCCGGGGCAGTTTCCTCGATCATGGGCATCGGCGGCGGCACCATTGGCGTGACCCTGATGACCGTATGCGGAACATCCATCCACCGCGCCGTCGGCACCGCGTCCGGATGGGGCGTCGCCGTCGGCCTGCCGGGGGCCATCGCCGCGATCATCGTCGGCTGGGGGCGGAAGGGCCTGCCGCCCTTCTCGGCCGGGTTCGTCAATCTTCCGGCCTTTGCCCTGATTGCGCTGGCCACCCTGGTGATGGCACCGGCCGGGGCGGCCCTGGCGCACAAGCTGGATGCCACCCGCCTGCGCCGCCTGTTCGGCCTGCTGCTGGCAGTGGTGGCCGCCCGCATGGTCTGGCAGGCTCTGGGGCTTTGAGTTCAGCCGCGCCAGAAGCGCGGGGTGAGCACCACAAATACGGCCACGAATTCCAGCCGCCCCAGCAGCATGGCTATGGAGCAGATCCATTTGCCGGCATCGGTCAGGCTGGCGAAAGTGGTGGAGGGGCCGACTTCTGTGCCGAGGCCGGGGCCCACGTTGGAGACGCTGGTGGCAGAGGCGGAGATCGCCGCCAGAGGATCAAGCCCGGTGAAGGACAGCGCGGCGGCGGCGGTCATGAAGGTGACAAGGTAGAGGAACAGGAACACCATCACCGACTGCAGGGTTTCTTCGTCCACCACCTTTCCGGCATATCTTATCGGCGCCCGGCGGTGCGGCTGAACCATGCGCTGCGACCAGGCGACGAGCGCCTTGGCGGTGATCTCGACACGGAACATCTTTATACCGCAGGAGGCCGATCCCGCACACCCGCCAAGGAAGGTAGCAATCAGGAAGATGGCCACGACTGGATGGCCCCAGCCATCATAGGCCGCGGTGGCATATCCTGTACCTGAGATTACCGAGATAACGTTGAATGTGGCCTGCACGGCCGCATGCAGGGGCGACTCAAAGGCCGATTTCTCAAGGTGAAGCTCGTGATAGAGAACGATCACGAGCGCAAAGCCCAGCGCAAGGACGAGGAACAGCCGGGGCTGCGGATCGCGCAGCAGAGGCAGGATGCGTCCCTGCAGAATCAGGATGGCGAACAGGCTGATCGGCATGGCGGCAATCGCCATGAAGACTATGGCGACAAACACTGCCGGCGTGCCGTTGAACTTCCCGAAGGAGGCATCGTAGGTCGAAAATCCGCCTGCGGACAAAGTGGTCATGGAATGGTTGATGGCATCAAACCAGTTCATGCCACTCATACCATAGAGCAGCGCGCAGATGGCCGACAGGATGAGATAGGCATAGCCGATATAGGCGGCGATGTCGGAAACACGCGGCAGGAATTTGCCGGTCATGTCCGAACTTTCCAGCGAAAACAGCTGCATCCCGCCGACGCGCAGCTGCGGCAGGATGGCCACCGCGGTAACGATGATGCCGATGCCGCCGATCCATTGCAGGATGGAGCGCCACAGCAGCAGGCCGCGGGGCATGGTATCGAGCCCCGTGAAGACCGTCGCGCCGGTGGTGGTCACGCCGGACACGCTTTCGAAAACGGAATCGGTGATCGAATGGCCGGAGACCACGAAGGGCACCGCGGCGATGGCAGGCAGGAATACCCAGACGATCACCGTCAGCAGGAAGGCTTCGCGCTGGCCCATCCGCATATCGCCGCCCCTCGCCAGCACCCAGCACAGGCCGCCCAGCAGGGCTGAAATGGACGAGGCGGCAACAAAGACATGCGCCTGCTCATGGCCGTCGGCGAGGTCGATCAGGGCGCAGGGCAGCATCGCCACCGCAAGCAGGACGGTCAGTAGGCCGAGAGCCAGGATGACAGGGCGAAGCTGCATGCGGCAGGCACCTTACGCCCGAATTCCTGCAAAGATGTCAATGCGATGCAGAGCCCATGCCGGGCGTGGTTGACGCAGCGCCACCCCGGCGGCTAGAGCGGCCAAATAGTTTCATTTGAAACGCTTTTTCCGGACGGTCCCACCATGTTCGACAATCCCTCGTATGATGGTCATGAGGGCGTGCACGCCTTCCACGATGCGGCGACGGGCCTGAAATGCGTGATCGCCGTGCATTCCACGGCGCTTGGCCCGGCGGCCGGCGGATGCCGGATGTGGAACTATCCGACGGGCGAGGCGATGCTGACCGATGTGCTGCGCCTGTCACAGGGGATGAGCTACAAGAATGCGATGGCGGGCATTCCGCTGGGCGGGGGCAAAGCCGTGATCTGGGGCGACCCGAAATCCGGCAAGTCCGAAGCCCTGTTCGAGGCCTTCGGACGGGCCGTGCAAAGCCTTAACGGCACATATTACACCGCCGAGGATGTGGGCGTGGATGTCACCGACATGGCCATCGTAAGGCGGCAGACAAAATATGTCGCTGGCCTGGATGAAGGCGCAGCCGCAAGCGGCGATCCGTCGCCGGTGACGGCCATGGGCGTTTATCTCGGCATCCGCGAAGTGGCCAAGCGCCTGTTCGGCACGGATGACCTGTCCGGCCGCACGATTGCGGTGCAGGGGGTTGGCTCGGTTGGCGGCTACACCTGCGATCACCTCGCCAGAGCAGGTGCCAGGCTCATCATCACCGATATCGATGCGGAGGCTCTGTCGGCCGTGGCTGCCAGGACGGGCGCGGCAGTCGTGACGCCAAACGAAATCTATGACGCTGAAGCCGATATCTTCTCTCCCAATGCGCTGGGTGCCGTGATCAACGAAAAGACACTGGCGCGCCTGCGCGTGAAAGGAATCGCCGGAGGGGCGAACAACCAGCTGGTCGTGCCGGAGATGGGCGAGTTCCTGCGCCGGAAGGGTATACTCTATGCGCCGGACTATGTGATCAATGGCGGGGGTATCATTAATGTCGCTGCCGAAATCTCCGGCAGCTATTCGCGCGAATGGGTGGATGCCAAGCTGGCGGAACTGATCCGGACCTTGGGCGAAGTGCTGGACGAAGCGCTTCAGACCCATCAGCCTACGAACTATGTGGCCGACTGCATTGCCCGGGCACGTATTGCCGCAGCCCGCAAGGCTAGGTAGTCTTACCTAGTCCGGCCCCGTGCGGGCAGTGTTATGGCTGCTGCAACGGCCGCAACCGGCCGGTGAGGAGGCCAGCCCATGTCCATCATCGCCATGCTGCAGGGAACTCCTGAAGCCGATACGCTGACAACACAGTCTGCGCTCGCCATTGCCCGGCGGCTGAATCTGCCGCTCACCGGGCTGTGTGCCTTGCCGGACCCCCAATCGGCGCTGATGGTCGTCGCAACCCCTGAATCGGCCGGCATGTCGGCGATCGCGGCCACCAATATCATCGAGATGCAAAGGGAACTTCTGGAGAAGGCCGAGCAGGCTTTCCGCGATGTCGTCACCGCCGGGGCGCACGGGCTCGACTGCAGCTTCGTGCATCAGGTCGGCATTGCCGAATATGCCGCCGCAAGTGCCGCCACCTTGTCGGAGGCTATCGTGTTCCCCCGCAGCGCGGCCAGATCCGGTGAACCGCTGTCTCTGGCCTTCGACCATGTGCTGATGGATGCCCGCCTTCCGGTCGTGCTTTCCGGCAGCCAGGCACTGGAGCCGGGACCGGTGATCATCGGCTGGGACGGCTCGAACGGGGCCTCGCGGGCCGTACGCTTCCACGCGCACCTCATCGGTGCCTTTGGCGAAGTGGTGATTGCGCAGAACCGCAAGGATGCCGAGCGTGATGGTGCGCGGCCGGGCATCGCGCCGGGCTCGCTGGAAGACTGGCTGAAACGAAAGGGCGTGAATGCCCGGTCGGAAAATCTCGAGGGTGAGGTTGCCACTGCGCTGCTGGCCCTTGCCGCGGGAGTCGGAGCCACCCTGATCGTCGCAGGCGCGTATGGGCACTCCCGACTGGGTGAGCGCCTGTTTGGCGGCACCAGCCGCCGTCTGCTTGAAGTGGCTGATGCGCCCGCGCTGGCGCTTGCCCGCTGAACCTCCCGGAGACGGATGATGAGCCTGAGACGCATTACGTTGCAACTTGCCCGCAATCCCGGCCTGCCTGCCGGCGATCCGCAGCAGGGGTACATGATCATTGCCCCCCTGACCCCCGAGGGTCAGCTCGACCTTGAAGGCTGGCGCCAGAACCGCAAGGCCTGCCGCGTCTACCGTTTCCATCCCGACCCTGCCGAGAAGGCAGACGGCTGGCTGACACATCGTGGCGAGAAATGGTTCTTCCATTATGATGAAGAGGCCGAAGGCGAGGACGAGGCTGCCTTCCGGTTCGGCGCACACACGTTCCGCGAAGGCGAGTATGTCACCATCGACCATCCTGGCCGCGAGGCGCTGACCTACAAGGTGACGGACATATCGCCAGTCTGATCCGTTAATGGTTTCTTGCTGCTGGGCCTGAACTCGGCCGTTTTTCTGAATACGCAAAATTAGCCATGCTGCGATAGGGTTCGCGCATGGAGAAACTTGCTGTCCCCATTCTCCTGATCGTGGGCGTCTTCCTTTACCTGACCCATGATGCAGGCTTTCAGTTCGAGCGCGCCAGCGCCGAAAAGCGATTGGCCTTTTCCGAGCGCCAGGCCCTGAATGCTGCCCGGAAAGCTGAGCTGCCGCTGTATTACGCCGCCAATACGCCGACGATCATGATCTCAGAAGACGCCATGAGGGTGACCCTCAAGATCCGCGTAGAGCCTACGATGATGCTCGACCGCCGCCGGGTCGAAATCAACCGCATGGCCTGCGAAGGCTACATCAAGTCTTTCCTCGACGAGCACGATATCATTCTGCGCCTCGAATTCTATCACGATACCGGCGCGATGGCCGCCATGATGACGCTGGCGCCCCAGCCCTGTGCACGCATGGTGGCGATGAGCTGAGGATTGGCGATCCTGTTGCTCCGTACAGGGATGACCGGCTGCCGCTCAGTTCCAGGGATTGAACCGCCTCACTGAACCTGCGTCCGGCTTTGCCGGTGTTTCCTCACTGGGAACATCGCCCGGACGCGCTTCCGGGGCCGAAGGCGGATAGGGATCGTTGCCGGGCAGGTACGGAAAGGCGTCCTGCGGCAAGGGTGGCAGGTCGAGCGTGCCGTCAATGATGATCCGCCGGGGGGCTTCAGCCGCGACAGGTCCCGGCTCCGGCTCAGCGAGCGGGCGCGGGGACGGCGGTGTGGGTAGGCGCTGGGCCGCGCCGAGGCCGAACCCCATCGGGATTGATGAAAGTGAAATCGGCTGGGCAAGAGTAGGGGCAGCAGGGAGGGGCTCAGGCTCCGGCTCAGCGGCCAGCTCAGTGGCAGCGACTGCCGCGGGCTCCGGTTCGGGCGTGGCCGGCTGGAAGGCCGCGAAGGTGCCGAAGGCACCGGGCTCTTCTGCCGGGGCGGGCATCGGCTCCGGCGCAGCGCCTTTGACGATCCATTCCTCTTCCACGGGTTCCGCGGCCACCTTTACGTCCGGCTCAGGCACCTGTGCGGGTGCCGGTTCGATCATGGGCTCGGGCTGTGGCGCCGTTGCGGCTTGCAGCACGGTCTCGGGTTCGGGCAATGCCGCTGCGGACAGGGGTTCGGGTTCAGGCGGAGCCGGCGCGGTCTGCACATCCAGAACGGGTGCTTCGGCGGCGGTCACCGCAGGCTGAACTTCAATGGGCGTTTGCGGCACGCTGTTGATCTGGTTCGCCAGGCTGGCGACGGCATGCGTGATTTCGGTTTCACTTTCGCCTGCCAGCGGTGCGGTTTCATCAGTGGTCGCATCGGGCACATCGGCGGTCAGCACCGGGATGATAGCAGGGGGCTCCGGCAGCATGGGCGCTGGGGCTAGTTCGGCCTCTGTGGCATCGAGGCCGGCGAGCAGCGTGCGGATGGCCTTCTCAGCCCCGCGGGCATGCCGGTGGGCCTCGCGGTAAAGCTCGCCGACGAATTTTGCATACGGCCTGCCCTGTGCATCCACCTCGTCGGCAAATTCTTCCGGCCGGCAGGTTTCGATCTCGCGGCCCATCCCGTCCGTCAGAAGAAGGGCATGCGGTTCGGGCGTGAGCACCACGCGGTACCCTTCCGTATCATGGATGACGGTGCCGTTTTCCCCTTCGGTCCAGGCGACGCGCTGCTTGCGGGTCATCTCGCTCAACTTGTCGATGAGGCGTTTGGTGGAGGGGTGCAGCATTGCGGCGTGCTTTCCTTGTGGAAGACCAGTTTGGCAACCGTGTCAGGTTAGCTTGCCCGGTTGCAATATTCAAACCATTGAAGCCGCCTTGTGACGGAAGGGCTGGCGGGTGTCTCAGCGGCCCGGCCGGGCGGGGGTATACGCCACCGATTCGAGCAGGGGATCGTCCCGGCCTGCCTGAAATCTGAGGGTTAAAGCGCCTTGCGGCAGGGAAATGTCACAGGTGACCTGCGGCCCTCCCGCATCAGGGTTCCCGCTACAAGTCCGGGCAACAGTTTCGGGCAGGTCTGAGAAGCGTGTCGTGCCGGCCACCAGGTCAATGTTCTGCTCTGGCAGACGCGTTGCGATCTGGCCGATATAGCCGCGCGACCAGTCAGGGGTGACGATGAACAGCGCCTGCGCCTGGCCCGGCTCACGGACATGGAAGGCAGGCTCCGCGGAACCGGCGGCTGTGACGATGTCGAAGCCGGGGAAGGTGTGTTCGATGACGGGTAGGGTGAAGGGCACCTGACCGCTGAGGCCTTCCAGCCCCTCTGTGCCAATCAGCACGCTGGGCATTCTGGCCGGTTCTTCCGGAGCAGGAGCGGGGGCGGGCTGGGTGCAGCAGGCTGTCAGCACAGCAGCCGAAAGGATCAGGGTGGCCTTCATGCCCCTATTCTATGATATCTGGGTCAGTGGCGAGAAGCTCTCTGACCTTCCCGCGCACCTCGGCGACATTCCGGAGGAAGGTCTTCACCGGCTGGTCCTGATCCACGGAAAGGTCCGTGCGGAAACCGCGCACCACCCCGTCCGGGGAGACGAGCAGGTAGGTCGGCGTCCAGCTGATCTGCAGCGCTTGCCGGATGCTGGCATCATTATCCAGCACGACCGGGAAACTGTAGCCGGCCGATTCAAAATATGCTTCGAGGGAACCGTATTTCTTGAAGAGTTCTTCCGGCGAGGTGCGTGCCGGGCTGGCCGGCACATGCAGGGAGACGAAATCGAGATCCGGGTCCTGCGCGATCGCGCGCTCGAGCGCGGCGACATAAGGCCCATCCCGCACACAGTCCCCGCACCACACGCCCCAGACATCGATCACCGTCCAGCGGTTGAGCTGCGTCGAGTCGAACATGCTGCCATCCGTGACCGGTGCGGTGAAGGCGGGCAGCTTCTGGCCGAGCAGGGCGTAATGGAAGGGCCGGTCATTGGCATCGCGCGGGACCCCGTCGCCCTTGTCGGCAGCGCCCTCCGGGGCAGCGAGGTTTTCAGTGTAGAAGCCGGTTGCCTCTGCAGGCGTTGTTGCCGTCTCAGGCGCTGTGCTCTCCGCCGCCGGGCTTCCGGCCTCTTGTTGCGGCGCGCTGCATGCGGCCAGGATTGCAAGGGTGGCCAGAAGGGACAGAGGCTGTTTCATGGGCGCATCTCCTCGTTTTGCCGGTCTGATTGCCATGACCCTGCGGCGTGAAGAAGGCAGTCAATCTGCATGCTGACATGAGAAAAGGGCGGCCATTGCAGGCCGCCCTTCACACTTATACCCCTGAACCCGCGGCTCAGTGGTAGATTTCGAACAGTCCGGCTGCGCCCTGGCCGCCGCCGATGCACATGGTAACGACGCCCCATTTCGCCTTGCGGCGCTGGCCTTCCATCAGGATGGAGCCGGTGCAGCGCGCGCCGGTCATTCCAAACGGGTGACCGATGGAGATCGAGCCGCCATTGACGTTGTATTTCGCCGGGTCGATGCCGAGGCGGTCGCGCGAGTAAAGGCATTGCGAGGCGAAAGCCTCGTTGAGTTCCCAGAGGTCGATATCGTCGACCTTCAGGCCATGACGCTCCAGCAGGCGCGGGACGGCGAAGACGGGGCCGATACCCATCTCATCCGGATCGCAGCCGGCGACGTTGAAGCCGACGAAGCGGCCGAGGGGCTTCAGGCCGCGCCTGGCAGCTTCCTTGGCTTCCATCACCACGACGGCGGCGGCGCCGTCCGACAGCTGAGAGGCATTGCCGGCTGTGACATACTTGCCTTCTTTCACGACCATGCCGCCGGAGAAAACGGGCTTCAGGCCAGCGAGGTTCTCATAGGTCGTACCCGGACGGTTACAGTCATCGCGGTCAACCAGCACTTCCTGGAAGGTCTCTTCGCCGGTTTCCTTGTTGACGAGTTTCATCTTCGCCTTCAGCGGCACGATTTCCTGCGCCATGTAGCCCTTCTGCTGGAACTCGGCAGTCCGGCGCTGGCTCTCCACTGAATATTCATCCTGGTATTCGCGGCTGACCTTGTAGCGTTCAGCGACGATTTCGGCAGTTTCGATCATCGTCATCCAGATCGCCGGCCATTTCTGGAACAGACCTTCCTCGATGATGCGGTGCCGGTTGGTTTTGCCGGAATGGGCGACCAGCGACAGGCTTTCCACGCCGCCACCTATGGCCACCGGGGCGCCTTCATGCACCACCGTGTGCGCGGCGTTGGCAATGGCCTGCAGGCCTGAGGAACAGAAGCGGTTGATCGTGGCGCCCGCGGTCGAGGAGGGACAGCCAGCAGCCAGGGCAATATTGCGCGCAACGTTCATGCCGGAGGCACCTTCCGGCTGGGCCGAGCCGAAGAACACGTCTTCAACGGCTGCAGCCTCAACCCCGGCGCGATCAAGGGCGGCCTTCGTGACATGGGCGCCCATGACGATCGGGTGGGTGTCGTTCAGCCCGCCGCGATGGGTCTTCGTCAGACCGGTGCGGGCATAGGATACGATGACGGCTTCACGCATGGGCTTCCTCCGGAATGGCTGGCGTCTTGTTGCGGCGCACCCTAACGGGCACAGACGGAGGGCGCCAGACTTCCCTTAACGTCAAGTCGGGCGCCGCGACGAAAAAACCCGCCCGGCGGAAACCGGGCGGGTTGGGAAATCACGCAGTTGCGGCCTGAAACCTAGACGGAGACCCGGGCCTTCGGCGCGGCGGCCTTCACAGCGTCATCCACATACGCCTCGAACTTCCGGAAGTTCGCGACGAACTCATCGGCGAGTTTTGCCGCTTGCGCGTCATAGGCGGCCGGGTCTGCCCAGGTCGAACGCGGATCGAGGATTTTCGCATCCACGCCGGGCACAGCCGTCGGGACAAGGAAGCCAAAGGTTTCGTCCTTGCGGAACTGGACATTGTTGAGAGAGCCGTCGAGCGCGGCGTTGAGCAGAGCACGGGTCGCCTTGATCGGCATCCGGTAGCCCTGGCCATAGGGCCCGCCGGTCCAGCCGGTGGAGACCAGCCAGCAGTCAACATTATAACGGGCAATCAGCTCGCGCAGGAGATTTCCGTACTCGGACGGATGGCGCGGCATGAACGGCCCGCCGAAGCAGGTAGAGAAGGTGGCTGAAGGCTCGGTCACGCCTTTTTCCGTACCCGCAACACGCGCGGTGTAGCCGGACAGGAAGTGATACATCGCCTGTGCCGGGGTCAGCTTGGCGATCGGCGGCATAATGCCATAAGCATCGGCTGTCAGCATGATCAGATTCTTCGGCTGGCCGCAGCGGCCGGAGAGTGAGGCGTTCGGAATGGCTTCGATCGGATAAGCGCCGCGCGAGTTCTCTGCCAGCGCGGCCGAGTCGAGGTCCAGCTCGCGCGTGACCGGATCCATCACGACATTCTCAAGCACCGTGCCCCACTGTTTCGTGGTCGCGTAGATTTCCGGTTCAGCCTCGGCCGAAAGCTTGATCATCTTGGCATAGCAGCCGCCTTCGAAGTTGAAGAGGCCGTTTTCTGACCAGCCGTGCTCGTCATCCCCGATCAGTGTGCGCGAGGCATCGGCGGAAAGGGTGGTTTTGCCCGTGCCCGACAGGCCGAAGAAGATGGCAGCGCCGTCCTTCTCATGCGTGTTGACCGAGCAGTGCATCGGCATCACGCCCTGATTGGGCAGAAGGTAGTTGAGGATGGTGAAGACAGACTTCTTCGTCTCACCGGCATAGGACGTGCCGCCGATCAGCACGAGGCGCTTGGTGAAGTTGACGGCGATCACGGTTTCCGACCGGGTGCCGTGCCGGGCGGGATCAGCGCGGAAGCTCGGGCAGTTGATGATGGTGAACTCGGTCTTGAAGCCGGCGAGTTCATCTGCAGTGGGCAGTCGCAGAAGGTGGCGGATGAACAGCGAGTGCCAGGCGTATTCCGTCACCACGGTGACCGGCAGGCGATAATCGAGGTCGGCACCACCGAACAGGTCCTGCGAGAACATGTCCTGTTTGGCAATATGCGCCTTGAAATCCGCCCACAGAGCATCGAAGTGCGCTGGCGTCATTGCGGCATTGTTATCCCACCAGACGGTGTTTTCTGTGAGAGCGTCGCGCACCGTGAACTTGTCTTTCGCGGACCGGCCGGTGTGCTGCCCGGTTTCGACGACAAGCGCGCCACCCTTCGCCACACGGGCTTCGCCGGACGCCACGGCCGTTTCGTACAGGCGCGCTTCATTCCAGTTCTTCCGGACGGATTTTGGCTGCACGCCCAGCTCGGCCAGGATTGCTACTGTGTCGCTCATTTTACCCTCTTTGACAGCGAACATTCGGCCGCCCCCGGCCTCATCACCTTGCGCCCATTAGCGCGCTGCAAGACGGATTTGCAACAAGCATGCCCACGCAACTTTGGCTGCGATGCAGCATTAACCGGTTCATACCTTCGTCCGCCGGATTTGTACTTCGTTGTCATTCCCGGATAGCGATAAGAAACCGCCCGGCCCCAGAGTTTTGATGACCTGATGTCCAAATCTGGGGCAGTGAGGCCAGGAACGGTGCACCGAGCGCTTGGTGCCGTTACCGGGATGTCCTGACGCGGATCCAGCAGCGTGAGGCTTCGGTCAAGGGGGCGGGCAGAGCGTTCAGGGCAAACCATCCCCAGCCGCCATGCTTTTCAGGCTCCTGGATGGAAGGCGTGCCGGAAATGATGCGGGCATCATAGACCGGCGCCACCCAGTGGCGGCCGTCACCGGCGTCAATCGTTTCGGCAATGCAGGCCAGACCCAGGATTTCGATTCCTATTCCAAGTTCTTCCAGGATTTCCCGCCGTGCCGTTTGCGCAGCGGGCTCGCCGAAGTCGATCTTGCCGCCGGGCAGCCCCCAGGCCCCGGCTTCCGGCTGGCGCAGACGCTGAATGAGAAGGATCTGGCCTTCCTGGTTGACGATCGCGGCGCCGCAGCCGGCTTCAGGTCTTCGGTCGGTCATCTGCGCTCTCCGGTTGGGCCGGTGGTGTTCGGAGTCAGTCAATTACACAACAAAAACGGCCGCTGCAGTGTACCTGCAGCGGCCGGAGGAGAGGCTTGGAGAGATCGAGCCTTATTTCTTGGCGGCGGTGTTGCATTCGGCCAGTTCTTCAGCCGTGAGCTCCGACTTGGTGTTGCGGAGGGCGGTCAGCTCACCGACCTGTTTCGCAATCTTTTTGCAGATGCGAACGGTCGGGGCTTTGCGGTCGAGTTCAGCCGAGCACCTGGTGCCTTCACAGGTCCACACGACGCTTTCAGCGACGATGCGCTTCGACGCCACCGGGGTGGCGGTCTCGAAGGTGTAGGAATTGCTGGCGAACGCCGGGACGGCGAGGGCCGCGAAGGCTGCGGCGGCGATGACAGAACGGAGCATGGGAGGGTGCCTTATCGTTCGGGGTTGAAGCTGCTTTGGTGGTCAGGCTTTTAGGCCTGCATTCATGAGTATAGAACGCTGAATAATTGGTCAAGCGTTCAGAGTGCGAAATTCAGAATTATTGGAGAACGGTTCGTTCCGATTGCCAGGCGCCCCGGCGAAGGCTTGCCCCGGCGGCACAAATTGCCGCCTCGCCCGAGGGGCGTATGGTGGGCAAAGGCCCATGTGGCAAGGGAGCAAGACATGGATTTCAACATTCCGAAGGACATCGCCGACTATCTGGTCGTGCTCGACAAGTTCATCGAGGACGAGATCAAGCCGCTGCAGGCGCAGGACGACAACGAGCGATTCTTTGATCATCGCCGCGAATGGGCCCGCACTGATTTCGAGAAGGGCGGCTTGCCGCGCCCGGAATGGGAAGCGCTGCTGCGCGAAGCCAAGCGCCGCGCCGACAAGGCCGGCCATCTGCGCTATGCCCTCCCTAAGGAGTTCGGTGGCCAGGACGGCACCAATCTCGGCATGGCGATCATCCGCGAGCATTTCGCGCGCAAGGGCCTCGGCCTGCACAATGACCTTCAGAACGAGCATTCGATCGTCGGAAACTTCCCGCAGATCCTGATGCTGCGTGACTTTGCCCGGCCAGACCAGAAACATCTCGCCCACGCGGCGCTCGAGGGCAAGTTCATCGCCTGTTTCGGCCTGACCGAGCCCAATCACGGCTCTGACGCGACCCACATGGAAACGCGTGCCGTGCGGCACAAGAAGGATGGCAAGGATGGCTGGCTGATCAATGGCGAGAAGATGTGGATCACCGGCATGCATGTCGCCACGCACATCATGCTGTTCTGCCGCACCAGCGGGCAGGATGGCGATGCGAAGGGCATCACCTGCCTGATCGTGCCCGCGCGCGACCCCGGCATCATCATTGAGGAGTACATGTGGACCTTCAACATGCCGACCGATCATCCGCGGCTGACCATCAGGGATGTGTGGGTGCCGGAAGATGCCGTGTTTGGCCCGCCCGAAGGCGGCCTCGCGCTCGCCCAGCATTTCGTGCACGAGAACCGCATCCGCCAGGCGGCGTCCTCCTGCGGCGCGGCGATTTACTGTATCGAGGAGAGCGTGAAATATGCCAAGGAGCGCAAGCCCTTCGGCAAGCCGCTGGCCACCAACCAGGCGATCCAGTTCCCGCTGGTCGAGCTGGCGACGCAGGCCGAGATGCTCCGCCTGCTGATCTTCAAGACGGCCTGGGAAATGGACCAGATGTCCAAGCCGGAAGTGGCCATCAAGCTTTCCGACAAGGTGTCGATGTGCAACTACTACGCCAACCGCCTGGTCTGCGAAGCGGCCGACCGGGCGATGCAGGTGCATGGCGGCATTGGCTATTCGCGCCACAAGCCTTTCGAGCACATCTACCGCCACCACCGCCGCTACCGGATCACCGAAGGCTCCGAGGAAATCCAGATCCGGAAAGTGGCGGGCCACCTGTTCGGCTTCATGGGTCCCGGCAAGCATGGCCAGCCCAAGGGCGAAACCGACGCCAAGGGCAAGAGTACCGAGCCGACGGATTTTGCCGTGCGGTGATCCTGAGTTGCAGAAGGTCAGCAGGGCTTTTTCTTGCCCCGCCTGACCTCCGTGGCCAGCGATTCCAACTTGTGAGTCCAGAAGCCGCGGAAGTTGCTGAGCCAGTCGTCCACCTGCCGCATCGGTGATGCATCCAGCGTATAGATACGCCGGGCGCCGTCGATTGCGACCGTCGCAAAGCCGCTTTCCCGCAGCACTTTCAGATGCTGGGAGACTGCGGCCTGCGAGATGCCAAACTCGGCGCGGATGACTTCGACGACTTCGCCTGAAGCATGTGAATGCGCAGCCAGCAGTTCGAGAATGCGCCGCCGTACTGGATCGCCGAGAACGTCAAATGCGTGCATCAGCTGTCTCCGGGCAGCGCTTCGCCGAGATAGAAGGCAGTCGTGTTCGCTGCGGCAGGGCCTGCAATGGAGGGGTTATTGCCCGCGGCAACAGAAGCTTCACGCCAGCCTTCGCTGCTACGCCGAACAAAGGATTTGTATTCCTCCGTCTGAACCCATTCGGTGTCCGCTTCCGGAGGTTTCGACCAGCCCGAGGCGATGTGCGTTTGCAATCCGAGTAGGCCGAGGTCCCAGCCGACGCCGGTAGCTCCAGGACCATACTTCGCCGCCCATTCCGGATCTATATGCGCCTCATGCACGAGCTGAAGGTGCGTCTCGTCTTGCGAGACGGATGTGAGATGCACCTCCAACCAGCTGACATTGCCAGAAAATTCCCAGGTCAACGTGAAGCTGTTCGGCGGGTCACAGGTGAGGACTGTGCCACCGGCATTGCCCTCCACCTGATAACGCCCGCCGAGCTTCAGGTCGCCGGTGACCGGCGAAAACCAGCGTGGCAGCCGATCAGGATTGGTCAACGCATCCCAGAGGTCTTTGATATCGGTTTGATAGCTGCGCTCGGCAATCACCGCCTCTGCGGGCTTTCCGTCTCGCTCGCGCTTGCGGACAATACGCGTGGTGGCGCCAATGGCGGCAGTAATATCATGGGTCATGGTGGGTGCGCTCCATTTAATTCTAGGCTTATATAAGTATAAACCTATATTTTGGTCAACCACCTAAAGCCGCTCAAACGCCGCCGTGAAGTGCCGCATCATCGGCGGCTCCTTCACGATGCGCAGGCCCTTCAGGCGCTCCTTGTTTGCGGCCACTTCCTCCAGCACTTCCACAACATAGTCCGCATGGCTCTGCGTATAGACGCGCCGCGGCATGGCAAGGCGGACGAGGTCCATGGCGGCAGGCGCCTCGGTGCCATCGGGCCGGCGGCCGAACATCACCGTGCCGATCTCGCAGGCGCGGATGCCGCCGGCCTCATACATCGCGCAGGTGAGGGCCTGGCCGGGATATTCCAGCGGCGGAATGTGCGGCAGGAAGGCGCGCGCATCGATGAACACCGCATGTCCGCCCGCAGGCTTGACCACAGGAATGCCGAGGACATCCAGACGTTCGGCGATATAGGCGTTCGTCCGTACACGGTAACGCAGGTAATCCTCGTCGATGATTTCCTTCAGGCCCTGCGCAATCGCGTCCAGGTCGCGCCCCGCAAGCCCGCCATAGGTGGGAAAGCCCTCGGTCTGGATCAGCAGCGTGCGGGCCCGTTCTGCAAGCGCATCATCGTTCAGTGCCAGCCAGCCGCCGATATTGGCGAAGGCATCCTTCTTGGCGCTCATCGTCATGCCATCAGCCACCGCGAAGCAATCGCGCACGATGTCCTTGATGGTGCGATCCTTCTGGCCTTCCTCACGCAGTTTGATGAACCAGGCATTCTCCGCAAACCGGCAGCCATCAATATAGAAGGGCTTGCCATGCGCCTTGGCGAGCGCTGCCGCCCCGCGGATGTTCTCGAGGCTGACAGGCTGGCCGCCGCCGGCATTGTTGGTGATGGTCATCATCACGGCCGGAATGCGGTGGCCATCGGCCTTCAGCACACGTTCCAATGCGCCAAGGTCCATGTTGCCCTTGAACGGATGATCGAGCGAAGGGATGCGTCCCTCCGCAATCGGAAGGTCCAGCGCCTCGGCGCCTATGGCCTCGATATTGCCACGCGTCGTGTCGAAATGGGTATTGGAAGGGATCAGGTCGCCCTTCTTCGCAACCAGCGTGAACAGCAAATGCTCCGCCGCGCGGCCCTGATGCGCCGGGATGATGTGGCGGAAATCCATCAGGTCCTTCACTGCCGCCTCGAAGCGGTAGAAGCTTGGCGCGCCGGCATAGCTCTCGTCACCGGTCATCAGTGCGCCCCACTGCGCGCTGCTCATCGCCGAGGTGCCGCTGTCGGTAAGAAGATCGATGATAACATCGTCCGAATGCAGCCTGAATAAATTGTAACCTGCCGCCTTGAGCAGGCGTTCGCGCTCCTCGCGCGTGGTCATCCGGATGGGCTCGACGGACTTGATCCGGAACGGTTCGATGATGGTTTTCATGAGTGGCACGGTCCTCGCTTGCTGGTGTCCCGGAGGGCCTGCCGGCGCGCACACAGGACCTCTTCTGCGCCGCGGTTGCCTCATCTGCATGAAGAGACCGCGCTCAGCGCCTGTTGCACCCGGGCAGATATCATGTGCCGCCCCGGCCTGCCAAGCGGCGGGGTTAACAGCGCGTTCACCATCTTCGGGGACTTTCCGGAAGTCTGACTTGGCAACCCAGGATCTTCACCATGACGCTGCTTGAACGCGTGATCCGCACACATCGCTGCCGCTCGACGCACCACTACATCGCCTTCGACGCGCTGTCGCTGATCGGTGGTGAGGAGGGGGAGGCCTGGAAATCCCTGTTCCTGGTGCACCATGAACACCTGCTGGCAGGCGCCAAGGCACCGGATGCGAAGTTCAAGGATTTCAAGAACCACGTCCTGCATGTCCGCGAAGGTGAATGGGGTGGGGCCCGGGCGGCGGCGACGGAATGGTATGCCCGCTCGGTGGATCTGTTGCGGCGCAAACGCTGGAGCGAGGCGGCGTATGCGCTTGGCGTGCTGAGCCATTACTATGCCGATCCCATCCAGCCATTCCACACGGGACAGACGGAAGCCGAAGGAATAATCCATCGCGCGGTAGAATGGAGCATCGCGAAATCGCGCGGCGAGATCGATGCACGCATCGAGGCTAACGGTTATCCCGCAATCGAGATTCCGGAAGGCCCCGGCTTTGTCTCAGACATGGTGCGCGCGGGCGCTGAGCGCAGCCATGTGCACTATCAGACCTTCATCGACCATTACGATATTGATGCCGGCGTTGCCGATCCGCCCTCGGGCCTCGATGAGACCATGCTGGCGGCGATCTCGGATCTGATCGCGTATGCGACCGCCGGATTTGCCGCGATCCTGACGCGGGCGGCAAAGGAGGCGGCCGTCTCACCGCCGAAAGTGAACCTGACGCTGCAAGGCTTCATCGAAACACTCGACATTCCGCTGCGCTGGATCGCCGCGAAACTCGAGACGGCCGCCGACCAGCGCACCGTCGAGCGGATGTATGCGGAATATCAGAAGACGGGGAAGGTCATCAGGACCCTTCCGGCTGACGACAAGGCTATCCGCGCACTGCACGCCCGGGAAGTGCGCCGCATCCCGCTGAAACAGCTTGATGCGGAAGTGCCAGCCCCTATCGGGACCCTGAATGAAAACCGCCCTCCGGAAGAGCCGGAGCTGGAGCTGACAGCAGCCGATACGGTTGCCATGCCGGATGATGTGCCGCCTACGGAGCTTGCCGAACTCGCCCGCCGCGACTCCTCGGCAGTCCCTGTTCGGGGCCTGTTTGGCACCCGTAAGCGCAGGGCGCCAGAAGAGCCGGAGGAGACGCAAACACAGGCCGGACCTGAGGCGCCCTGCACGCCTCATGCCGCAACGGCCGAGCAGCCAGCTCAAGATCTGGAGAATGCATCTGGGCCGCGCCGCATGGCCGCATTTGATCTGGACAGTCCGGTTGTTGATGCCCCTTCCATCGGACGCAAGACGGCCAAGCAGCTTGCCCGAGCCGGTATCACCACGATCGGCGATCTGCTCGGCTGCGATCCGGAGATGGTCGAACTCGAACTGAATGTCCGCCACATCACATCAGATTCCATCCGTACTTGGCAGGCCCAGACCCAGCTGATGCTCGAAGTGCCCGGCCTGCGCGTGCATGATGTCCAGCTATTGGTTGGTGCAGGCATCACCAGCCGGGAGGACCTTGCGAACGCGTCTGCGCGAACCGTCTTTGAACTGGCGATGGAGTTTCTCGCGACCCCGGAAGGGGGGCGCGTGCTGCGCGATGACCAGGTGCTGCACGAAGACGAAGTGGAAGAGTGGATCGGGATGGCGCAGGAGGCGGCCTGAGTCAGGCAGGTCTCACCACGCCCGCGGCTGCATACATGGCATCGATCAGCGCCATATTTGCGACTGCATCTGCCCCGCCTGTCAGAGGCGGGGCATTTTCGTTCAGAACGCTGACGACATGCGCGAGCTGGTGATCGAAGGTCGTTTCGCCGGGCACCGAATAGCGCCGGATTGATCTGCCCTGCCGCAAGGTGATCGAATGGCCGAGCGAGGGGTGAAGCGGGTTGCGCGCCACCAGCGTACCTTCCGAGCCCTGGATCGCGAGCAGCGCCTTGTAACGCTGCCCCTCTGCCATCGAACTGCGAACCAGGGCCGTAATGCCACCGTCAAAAGCCAGGCTGGCTGTTGTGGTCAGATCAACACCCTGCGGGCTGAGGCTGGCGCTTGCAGACACGACACGCGGCTCGCTTCCCGCCACGGTTCGCGCCCAGTGCAGGGCGTAGCATCCGAGATCCATCAGCGCGCCGCCGCCGAGCGCAGGGTCGTGACGCAATTCCCCCGGCCGGTATCTGATGGCTACTGAAAACTCCGCGCGGATCGCGCACAGTTTCCCGATGACCCCGCCGTGCACCTGATCAAGGATATCGGCAAACATCGGATGATACCGGTAGTGAAAACCCTCGATCAGCGGACGGCCGGTGCGCTCCGCCACCTCCGTCATGGCACGTGCCTCACGCGCATTCACGGCGAAGGGTTTCTCACACAGCACGGCCTTGCCCGCTTCGAGCGCAGCGATAGTCAGGTCCATGTGCCGGTGCGGCGGCAGGGCATTGTAGATGAGGTCGATGTCATCCCGAGCGATCAGCGCTCCATAGCTTGCCTCCCATTCGGGAATGCCATGTTCGCCGGCATAAGCCTTTGCTCTTTCGTCATCGCGCGACGCCACACAGACGACCTTGCAGTCCGAACGCCGGCTGGCCGGCTGGATCACCGCCTTCGGGGCAATTTTCGCTGCGCCCAGTATGCCGATCCGGATCATGCTGAAATCCTCATCCGGCTATCCTCTCCCTCAACATTACGGCAAGCGTAAACAAATTCGCCCTGCCTGTTTACCGTACCCTAACCCGCATTAATTCGTTTCTTCATCAGGCGTGTAAAAAAGTTCACCGGGGTAACTTTCCGGAAACCACGCGCGGCGAAGAGTTGCCCTGTCGCGAGGCCATTGACCTCAGGAGTGCAGTTGCCAATGATGAATGATCTGATCGTGCACATCGCCAGCAGCAATGGCCTCGCGCAACCCGTTGCCCAGCGTGCACTTGGAATAGTCCTGAACAGCGCGGAGCGCCAGGACAGTCCGCTCGCTGAAATCCTCTTCCGGATTGTTCCCGGTGCGCGCACTCTGGCCGCGCGCACGGGTGACGAGATCGGCGCCCCTACGGGCGAGATCGCACGCCTGATAGAACAGACTCCCGGCGGACGCCGGTATGTCAACGTTTCGATGATTTCCGCACTCCAGGAAGCCGGCCTTGACCATAAGGCGATCGGCACGCTCCTGCCGTCCATCGGCAGCTGGATGCAGTCCGTATACGGCATGAATGATATTGGCCATCTGGGCGACCTGATGAGCCACGCGGGAACGCCGGCCCGCGGGAAGGAGGTGCGCGCCGCCTGACGCGCTGGTCCCGCGAACCGATCCGGCACTGTCAATCCGGACCCCATGGGTCATCGTGCCGTTTCAGAAATCCCGGGCCGCCCACAGGGCGGCCCTTTTCTTTTCGCTACCATGCCGCTAGAGCGCGTCTGCCCTCGCTTGGAGACAGACATGAACGACATCCTGGTCACCCGGCCCGACGAGACCATCGCCCTGCGCCTGATGCAGGCCATCCGGGCCGACGCCGAGCGCGCCTGCGCCCCGGACTCGGTCGATCTGGTGTCCGTCACCTTCGATGTTTCCGCAAGCGCGGCCGAACCGGCGAGCCTGCAATTTACCCCCCGAATCGATCGCAAGACGCGCACCATCCTGTTCACCGGCGGTGCTGCGCAGACTGCGGACAGGACGGTGATGACGGCGACGGCGGTTTACCGGATCACGCCGCGCGCCTAATGTCTGGCGGAAGCCTGTTCCGGAGCCAACATGCCGACAACCCTCATCACCGGTGCCAATCGCGGCATCGGCCTCGCCCTCGTCCGCGAATTCCAGAAGAACGGTCACACCGTCATCGCCACTGCTCGCGATCCTTCTGCGGCAGAAACCCTGCAGGCGACTGGTGCCGAACTGCACGCCCTTGACGTGTCAGACCCCGCTTCGGTGAAGGCACTGGCTACAAGGCTGAAGGGCCGCGCCATCGACTACCTCATCAACAATGCCGGCCTGGGCGATCGGGCGGACCTGCCCCGGCTCGACTATGACCGGTTCGAAGACATCCTGCGTGTCAACACGATCGCGCCGATCCGTGTTCTGGATGCCCTCACCCCGAACCTCGCAGCTGGAAACGCGAAGGTCGCGGCTGCCCTCTCCAGCCAGCTGGGGTCGATCCAGAATACCAACATGGCTTTCGGCCTCGCCTACCGTGTGTCGAAGGCCGGCCTCAACATGGGCCTGCGCGCGGCGGCCCATACGCTGGCCGAACACGGCATCACCCTGCTCGCCCTGCATCCGGGCTGGGTGAAGACCGACATGGGCGGGGAGAGCGCGCCAGTGGAGCCGGCCGACAGCGCGGCGGGTCTCTACCGGGTGATCACCGGGGCAGGACCTGATAAGGAACTGCGCTTTCTCGACTGGCAGGGCAATACCTTGCCTTGGTAGAGCCTATTCCGCTGCCGGCGGCAGGGTGCGCTTTGCCGGAGCCGGATCGTTCGCCACATAGGGAGCATCGGTGGCTTGGGCGGCGGGTTGCCCCGGGCGCAGCCTGTTCCAGAGCCGTTTCGAGATGCGGTTGAACCGGTCGGGCACCAGCAGCCAGGTCGGCGTCACCAGCAGAATGATGATGGTCGAGAAGGCGAGACCGAACACCACGGCCGTCGCCAGCTGCACCCACCATTCGGAGCTTGCGCCGCCGAAGTTGATCGCGCCTTCGCGGAAGTTCACGTTCATCTGGATGATCATCGGCAACAGGCCGCAGACGGTTGTGAACGTGGTCAGCAGGATCGGGCGGATACGCTGGGCTGCCGTGGCGATGGCGGCATCTTCCGACGAGCGGCCATCCTCTTTCAGCCGGTTGAACGTATCGATCAGGATGATGTTGTTGTTCACCACGATCCCCGCCAGCGCGACGATCCCGGTGCCGAGCATCAGGATACTGACATAGGGCAGGATCAGGTTGACGCCGACCAGAACTCCGGCCGTAGAGATGATCACGGCCGACAGCGTCAGGGCCACCTGCCAGAAATTGTTGAACTGCCACAGCAGGATCACGGCCATCATGAACAGGGCTGCCATCGCCGCCCCGGCAAAGAAGGCGCCCGCTTCGGCTGTGTCTTCATCGGCGCCTTCGAAGCGCACTTCGAGGCTGGATGGCAGGTCCTGCGAGGCGATGAAGGCTTTCAGCTCTGCGACGATGGCTGCGCCCGTGCCTTGTTCCTTCGCGTTGGCCCGCACATCGATCACACGCCGGCCATCGCGCCGCTCGATCGAGCTGATGCGAGGTGCCGGCTCGCGCGTCACGAACAGCGACAAGGGCACATTGCCCTGCGGTGTTGCGATCTTAAGCGCGTCGATGGCCGAAGCTGACCGGTCATTCTCGGGGAAGCGCACCCGGATATCGACTTCCTCGTTGGCATCGTCCGGGCGGTAGCGGCCGACCAGCACGCCATTGGTGACAAGTTGGACAGCGGCCCCGATCTGCGACACATCCACTCCGAACTTGCCGGCCTCGGCGCGGTCCACAGTCAGCTGGTATTCCACACCGGGAAGGGGCCGCGAGTCGTCGATCTCGATCACATCCTCCCGCGCCTCCAGCCAGCCACGCACCAGCGTTGCAGCCCGGTCAAGGTCGGCGGAATTGTTGCTGAGCAGGGCGACCTGGATGTCCTTGCCGCCGGGAGGTCCCTGCTCACGAGCCTGGATTTCGAATCGCAAAGCTGGAATCGCCGACAGGCGGGCACGGACATCTTCAAGAGTCTTGCGGGCATCGAACGGACCATCCGAGGTAGTGTTTATGTCCAGCAGGATCTGACCGATCGTATCCTGGGGCGCAGCCCCGCCGCCCTCAAAGCGTGAGCTGGTAGAGCCGCTGCCGCTGCGGGTAGAAATCGCTGACAGTCCGTAGACGTCTGAAATTGCATCTTCGGCGGATTTCACCAGCGCAGCCTTCTCCGCAGCGGAGAGCGCGCCCTGCGCCTGAACATAGACGAAGGCCTGTTCCGGCTCCACGTCGAGGAAGAACTCGGTCTTGTGCTGTTCTGAGCCGAACCAGATAAAGATGGCGATGACAGTGGCAAATACGGCGGCGGTAGTGATCAGTGGCCGCTTCACGGTTTCCGTCACCACTTTCACATACGCGCCGATCCAACCCCTAGCCTTGCGCGGGTCGCCATCTGCTGCAAGCGCGGCGAGGTTCTCGTCCGTACCGCCCGCGCGACCGCCGATTACTGTGCCCAGCACAGGCAGGAAAATCAGCGCTACGACCAGTGAGGACGTGAGCACGAAGATCAGTGTCAGGGGCAGGTAGGCCATGAACTTGCCGGGCATCGAGTTCCAGAACAGGAAAGGCAGGAAGGCCGCCAGTGTCGTCAGGGTCGAGGAAACGACCGGCCAGAACATCCGTTTGGCCGACAGGGCATAGGCTTCCTTCCGGCTCAGCCCCTCGGCCATCTTCCGGTCGGCATATTCGGTGACGACGATCCCGCCATCAACGAGGATGCCTACAGCGATGACCATGCCGAACATGACCATCATGTTGATCGTGTATCCAAACGCGCCGAGGAACAGGAAGGCAATGACGAACGAGGACGGGATCGCGATGCCGACCAATGTGGCCGATCGCAGGCCGAGCGCGGCGACGACCACGATCATCACCAGCACGATGGCCGTCATGATCGAGCTTTGCAGCGTGCCAAGTTGCGAACCAATCATCTCGGACAGGTCGGAGGTGATTTCAGCGCGCACCGTGGCCGGCCATTTCTGGCTTTCATCGGCCACTATGGCACGCACGTTATTCGCGGTGTCGAGAATGTTGGCACCCGTGCGCTTGACCACTTCGATCAGTAGGGCCTTCTCGCCGTTGAAGGTCGCAAAGCCGGTCGGGTCTTTGAACGTGCGGCGCACGTCGGCCACGTCCGCCAGCGTTACGACGGCATCTGCCGTCCGCTTGATCGGCAGGCTGAGCGCATCTTCGCCTGTTCTGATGATGCCGGGCACCTTGACGGCGAAACTGCCCTGTCCGGTATCGATCTGACCGGCGGGCACCAGCTGGTTGTTGGAGGAAACGGCCGCGTAGATTTCCTGGTAAGAGATATTATAGGTCTCAAGCTTCACCGGATCGATGACGATCTCAAGCAGGTCCTCGCGCTTGCCCTGCACCCGCGCTTCCAGGATACCGGGGTCCGCTTCCAGACGTTCCCTCAGGTCTTCTGCGATCCGGGCGAGGCCCCGCTCCGGGACATCACCATAGATGTTCACCACCATCACCGGGAACTGTGCGGCGTTAAACTCAGTCACGATCGGCTCGCGCGCATCCTGAGGGAAGTAGCGCTTGGCCATGTCGACCTTGTCCTTGACGTCCAGAACGGCCTGGTCGACATCGACATCGATCTCGAATTCCAGCAGCAGCTGCGCAGCGCCTTCCGCGCCGAACGAGCGGAAGGTTTTAAGCCCTTCCAGAGACTGAATCTCCTGCTCGATTGGCCGTACGAGCAGCCGCTCAGCATCCTCTGGCGTCACGCCCGCCAGCGGAACAGTGATCGCCACAAACGGGATCGGAATGTCCGGGTCGGCTTCCTTTGGCAGTCTGATATAGGTCACCGTGCCGGCCAGAACAGCGCAGATCAGGATGGCAATCACCATCCTTGCACGGCCTATGGCACCATCGATCAGCGCATTCATGGGCGTGCCCCGCCTTGCATCACCGGCCGCACCTTAACACCTTCCGCAAGATAATCCTGCCCGATCGCTACAAGCGTGACCCGCTCGGGCAGGCCGGCTACCCACGCGCCCTCAGGTGTCTCGTCGATGACGCGCACGGAGGTGAACTGGACGGTATTGTCAGCCAGTATATGCCGAACGCCGAGCTCGCCTCGGTCCGACAGGGTCAGCAGAGAGCGGGCGATCAGCGTCGCTGGCATTTCCCCGGCGGGAACGGTCAAAGTAGCGGTCACACCCGCCGCCACGAGAGCATCGCCCGTTTCAAGTTCGGCCTCGATCGGGAAGGTCCGCGTCTGGGCACTGGCTGTGCGGGCCACATAGCGCACCCTGGCTGGGAAAGAACGGCCATCAGCCAGCAATGCGGTTGCCGGCATGCCGGTTTTCAGCAGCCCGGCCTGGGCTTCGGTGACCTCAGCCGCAACGATCACGGGGTTCAGGTCCACCAGAAGGCCGCAGGCTGAGCCAGGACCGAGATAGTCACCAGCTTCTGCCAGCCGCTTTTCGAAGACGCCATCGAACGGGGCACGGATCTGCGTCCGGCCCAGTTCGACCTTGGCGGAGTTCACCGCAGCCTCTGCGGAGTCGAGTTGCGCTTTCGCTGCGGCTTCGCGGTTGGCAGGCGCAAGCCCTTTCGCAGCAAGGGCAACGGCTGCCTCGTAATCCACCCTGGCCGCGTCGCGCGCGGCTTCTGCTTCGCGCACGCGCGCGCTGCGGGCCTCGATATCCAGGGCGCAGAGCAGGGTGCCCTGTCTGACGAAACTGCCTTCCCTCACCGGTGTCGACACCACCGTGCCAGCCGTGCCGGACTTGACCGTCACGGACTTGTCCGGCGCTGTCCGCCCTTTCGCGGTGATGCGCAGTTCGTGCATCTGCGCGTTGGCGGTCAGCACAACCGCATCGGCTACCGGCGCGGCGCTGGCGGCCGGAGGCGGTGGCACTTCCGAGCTGATGCTGCCGCGCATGAAGCTTCGTATGCCGAAATACAGGATGATGGCCGCAAGAATGGCGGCTGCAATCTTGATGGAGCGGTTCACGGGCGGGGTCTTTCCTGGGAGGGCGGACGTAACATAGGTGCAAGTGACGCGAGAGTCATCTTTCGCGCCCGCAATATTTAACGGATCAGCCCTTTATATCCGGCGAACGCGCCGTGGAGAGTGGTTAACGCGCCAGTGGGTTTCGCTTCAGAGACGTAGGTTTCCGCAGCGTCAGATGGCAGCGACCGGAGGCACACGCCTGGCCCAAGGCCGCGCCGCCTCCAGTTCCAGCGCCAGTTCGAACAGCAACGCATCATCACCTTTGCGGGCCGAGAACATCGCCCCGATAGGCAGGCCGGAGGGGGACCAGGCCAGCGGTACACTCATTGAAGCGGCCCCGGCGGCATTCATCGGCGCGGTGTAAGCCACGAAGGTGAGCACGCGGTCCATTACCGTGCCAAAGTCTCCGTCCGGTGCCTGATCTCCAACGGGCACGGCCGGGCTGCCCGTCACCGGTGTCAGGATGACGTCGATCGTATCAAAGAAGGCGGCATACTGCGCCTCGAAGGCCTTCAGGAATGCGATGGCGCCGGGGATCTCGCCCTGTCTCTCCTGGGCCAGCCCGGCAAGGCCGAGAGTCCAAGGCTCGACGATGTCTGGCCCGACCGGCTTTTGTGAAAAGGCCGCGACTTCCTGCGCGAACATTGCCGCCCCTGAGGCCCAGTAGAGGATGAAGCTGTTCATGAACGTCTGACCGTCCATCGGTATCTTATAGTCGATCACCGTATGGCCAAGGTCACGGCAGAACTGGGCAACCTCCTCGATCGCTGCGCGCGTATCCGGATGCAGCGGCGTGCCCCCTATCGGTTCCGGCGCAAAGCCGATCTTCAGGCGCCGCTTCAGCGGCTGGATCTCCCCCAGCCGCGGATAGTCAGGGTTGTTCGCTTCTGCGGCCCGGAAAAGGGCGATGGAATCCCGAACGCTGATTGTCAGGGCATGGTTCACCGAAATCTGGATCGGCGGGGCGGCTGCACCAGGCTCGGTATAGGGCAGGCGATCGCGTGACGGTTTCAGACCAAAGACGCCGCATGTCGAGGCCGGAATCCGGATCGATCCGCCGCCATCACTGGCATGTGCAAAGGGCACGACGCGCGCCGCCACCAGCGCAGCGGCCCCGCCGGAGGAACCGCCTGGTATTCGTGACAGGTCCCAAGGATTGCGTGTCGGCCCGTTCGACAGCGGCTCCGTCGAAGAAATCAATCCGGCTTCTGGCGTTGCGGATTTGCCGAGTGACACAATGCCGGCCTGTCGCCATTTCTGCGCAAACACGCTGTCGCTGGCCGCGACATGGCCAGCGAGCCCGCGGCTGCCGGCCAGCGTCGGTGCACCGCGCCAGTCGATCAGGTCCTTGATGAAGCTGGGCACGCCAGCAAACGCTCCGGTCAGCAGTCCTGATGCGTCTGACCGTGCCGACTCGAAGGTCTCCGTCACGATTCCGTTGATCTGCGGCTCGAGCGCCTGAGCCCGCGCTATGGCGGCTTCCACCTGTTCCCGCGCGGTCGTCTCACCCGCAGCAATGGCCGCCGCCATCGCTGTGCCATCCATGAATTCCGGAGCGGCCACAGGTGCAGGCGCATGTTTCGATGCCCGCGGCGAGCAAGCGGCAAGTGTAACTGCAGCGGTGCTTACGGCCAGCATAGCGCGGCGTGACAGGGTTTGCATTCAGGTCCTCCCCGTATCATCTCTCGGGCGAGAGTGGCGCCCCAGCGCGCCCCGCGCAAGGGTGTCTACGGCCCGGTGCGCTTCACCACGCCGCAGGCGACCCGCGCGCCCGCTCCGCCGATGGGCTGCGAGCGGTGGTCGTCCTCATTCGCGTGAATAATGACTGACAGCCCATCCCCGCCGAGGGCAGGCGCCAGTTCGGTCAGCATCGTGAAGGCCTCATACCCGGCAGACCCGTCTGCGGCCGCCCAGGCGTTGGGAAGGTCTCCGGGCTCAGGGCCGCGGTCGGGGTTCATCAGGCCGTGCGCCCCGGCTTCCTTGCCATGATGCCCTCCGGACAGCTGGTAGGCACCGACATCCGAACAATCGCCCACTTCGTGCAGGTGCAGGCCATGCCAGCCCGGTGTCAGCCCACCGGCGCCGATCTCCATGCGGATCAGCACCCCGGTAGGTCCCTGTTCGAACTTCGCCCAGCCGATCTCGATGCCGTCCGCGCCGAGAATGGTCGCCTGCGCTGTAGCCGGCTCCGGTAAATGATCGGACGGGCCATCTGCAGGCACATGCATCATGTGGCCGCTGTGCCCCTCGATGCCATGGTGACCGGAATGGTCATGAGGCCGCATATGGGTGCAGGCGCTGAGGGCAATCGTGCTGGCTGCGGCGAGAAACACGCGGATCATGTCAGGTCTCCTGTCGATTCCTATCTGACTATAGGGCAGTCTGGCGCCATGTCAGACCCTGATATGCCAGAAAAAGACCGTGCCGACCGGATGCTCGTTGCCCTCGGCCATTTCAGCAGCCGTGCCGCGGCGCAGGCCGCCATCGCCGCAGGCCTGGTGACGGCAGATGGAAAGACGGTTGCGCGCCCCGCCGAGCAGCTCTCCCGCGACGCTGCCATTACCGCCAAAGTCCCGCACCCCTACGTCTCCCGCGGCGGCCTGAAACTCGCCCATGCGCTGGACGCCTTCGTCATCGATCCGGCCGGGTTGACCTGTCTCGACCTCGGGGCCTCCACCGGCGGGTTTACGGATGTCCTGCTCCGGCGCGGCGCAGCCCGGGTCATCGCGGTCGATGTCGGCCACGGCCAGCTCCACCCCAGGATCGCTGCCGACCCGCGCGTGACCACGCTGGAGCGCACCAATGCGCGCGACCTTACACCCGCGCAGCTGCCTGCCCCCCCGCAACTGATCGTCAGTGATCTGAGTTTTGTCTCCGTCTCGAAAGTGCTCGGTGTGCCGCTTTCCCTGGCCGCGCCTCAGGCGAGGCTCATCGTGCTGTTCAAGCCGCAGTTCGAAGTCGGCCCGGCACATGTCGGGAAAGGAGGGATCGTCGCCGATGAAGCCGCAACACAGGATGCGCTCCTGGCTTTCCTGACTTTCCTGAGGGGTGCAGGATGGGTGCCGGGCACACCCATTCCAAGCCCGATTGCCGGAGGGGATGGAAACCGGGAATGGCTGGTCCCGGCACGCCGGGAGGGGTGATCAGTAACCGCCGTAGAGGTCGTCCGAGTAACCGTCCTGGACACGCCATTCGCGTGCATATTCATTCCAGCAGGCCGTCACCGGGTCGGTCTGGACCTTGCCATCCGGCATCCGCGTTTCCCGGTGGATGATACGGCAGTCGCGCACCGGCTCGCGGTAGGCGGGCTCGCTGCGATAATCCGGATACGGATCATACACCGGTGCCGGTGACGGATAGGGCGCTGGCGCGTGCCCACGCATGACTTCCGGCCCACCATACAGACCTTCGGTTGTCCGCGGGATTGAGCCCTGCGGATAGGCGCTGTAAGCCTGCGGGGAATACGCCACCATGCAGTTCGGACTGGTGTCCTTGGCGATCGAGTTTCCGGCGACGCCGCCGACCAGAGCGCCCAGCACCGCGCCTACGGCGACATTGCCGGATTCGCTGCGGCCTTCGGTGTAGTGGCCCACCGGGCGGCCCCAACGGTTGTACCGGGTATAGTGGCGGTC
This sequence comes from Hyphomonas sp., assembly GCA_046293935.1. Lineage (GTDB taxonomy): Bacteria > Pseudomonadota > Alphaproteobacteria > Caulobacterales > Hyphomonadaceae > Hyphomonas. The sequence goes on along the minus strand of JBKBJF010000012.1, from coordinate 2,832 downwards.
ATTCTCGAGATTGTTACCAATGGCGCCGCCGATCAGGGCCCCGGCCAGCGCGCCAACCACGGTGCCGGCTGCGGCATCATCCGAGCGCTGGCGCTCGCAGGCCGTGTTACGCACCGGCGGGGCGCCATAGGGATAAGCGCCGTATTGCGCCTGCGCTTCCATCGGCAGGGTCAGGGCCAGAAGGCCAAGGCTGCCGGCTGCAATGGTTGTCTTCAGCATCACCATGTCTCCTTCGGCAGAACCCGTAAGTCTGCCATCATCTGAGCTGACAGTGACGCGGCCAACCTGAACGGAGCCTGAAGGCTGGACCCGCAGCCCAGTGCTGCTCATATATAGGTCATGGGATTGTTGGAGAAGGCGGCAAGGACGGCAGGACGGGCGCGCCACGCGGCCAGGCAAGGCTTGCGTTCTGCCTGGTATACAGCCCAGTTCCAGGCTGCCCGGCGCGCGGCCGGCGACCTGACGCGTCCCGGCGAACCGGACTTCCGTCCCCAGCGTGGCCGCCCTGACCTAACCGAGCTGCGGCGCGCCTATTTCCGTTTGTTCCGGCAGGACCGGGCAAACGTTGAAGCGGGCCTTTATCCACCACCAGGAGACCTTCGGCTTGGGCAATTGCCGCGGGCGCTGCGCTCCGCTCGGGCCTTTCTGCAGGATGCCGCCGAGGTCAACCGGCGCCGGCTTGCCCGCGAAGCCTCCGAAGTCCGTACACTGGTACCGGAAAGCACGAACCGCTACCCGGATTATTATCTCCAGAATTTTCACTACCAGACCGGGGGCTGGTTCACCGGGGAAAGCGCCGAACTCTACGATACCCAGGTCGAGGCCCTGTTTTCCGGCACCGCCGATGCCATGCGTCGCGCGGCGCTGGCCGAAATTGCCCGCGAGATGAAAGGCCGCGACCAGCGCACCCAGCATCTTCTGGATGTCGCCTGTGGCAACGGGCGCTTTCTGGAGACCGTGCTGGGCGTCTGGCCGAAGCTGAACGTCACCGGCCTCGACCTTTCCCCCGCTTACACCGATGCTGCACGCAAACGGCTCGCTCCGTGGCGTAATGCCGGGATCCTGCATGAAGCGGCGGAAGCGATGCCTGTGGCGTCAGCTTCTCAGGACATTGCCGTCTCGATCTACCTGTTCCACGAATTGCCGCCGGACGTGCGCCCGCGTGTGCTGGCAGAGATATTCCGTATACTGAAGCCTGGCGGGTTGTTCATTCTTGCTGACAGTGTCCAGTTCGGCGATTATCCTGCGCTGGACGGTCTGCTGGAGTATTTCCCGCACGGATTCCATGAACCTTATTACAACGGTTACCTTTCCTGGAACCTTCCTGAAGAGCTCGAGCGTCAGGGGTTTGTTAAGGAAGGTCAAACGCTGGCTTTCCTTACAAAAGTCACAATCTGGCGCCGCCCTTGCCATGGAGAAACAGGCTCTGTACTCCAAGATTAAATCGCATTCATAATCTGTGGCCAGACGGTCACACAGGCGCACCAATCCCGGAACATTACTGCATCGCAAGCTGGCGGCGGCGATTTCTGACGCTACCTGAGCGGCGCGCTGTTGCGCAGAGTACGGAGAAATAACAATGAAACTTGCCCTCGCTTCCATTCTCGCCATCGCCGCTGTCGCTCCGGTCGCTGTTGCCCAAGGCAACCTCGAACTGAGCGGCGGTTACTCCCACGTCGATGGTGAAGCCGGCGATCTCGGTGCGATCACCGCCCGCGGCACCTACTTCTTCAACCGTTATCTCGGTGCGGAAGCAGAAGCCTCGTTCGGTATCGATGACACGAATGTCGGTCCGGCGACTGTTGAACTCGACAACTCTTTCGGCGGCTTTGGTGTCCTGCGGGCTCCGGTTTCCGACCGTTTCGAACTGTTCGGCCGGGTCGGTTATGCCAGCACATCGTTCAGCGCCAGCGCCCCCGGTCTGGGCAGCGCCTCGGCTGACGTCGATGGCCTCGCCTACGGTGTCGGCGGCAAGTTCTTCATCACCGACAATTTCGGCATCCGTGCCGATGCGTCGCGCTATGAAGGCGATGATGCCGAAGCTGATGTATTCTCCATCGGCGGCGTTTTCCGGTTCTGATTTCCGGACACGGATCCATCGGGAAACCCCGGCACAGAACGTGCCGGGGTTTTTTGATGTCAGAATTTCGGGAAGCTGCCGGTCGCCGCCCAGGGCAGGCCGATGGCGAGGGCCACGGAAACGACAAGGCCAAGGCCGGCCCGCGCGACATCGGTGGCGACGTCAAACGCAGCTGCACGGCGCGACCGCAGCCCGGACATGTAGGAGATGGCAATCTCACGCCCGGCCAGCAGTCCGAGGAACACCCATGTCGTCGACATCGGCACGTCGTTCAGCTCCTTGAACAGGACAAGGATCAGGCCATAGATGAAATCGACCAGTGTGGCGGCCCGTATGTCGGTGATATTGGTCTTTGAATTGACGATCTTCTGGATTTCACCGCCGCGCGTGGCGAAGATCCAGGCATGCAGAATCAGCATCACCAACGTTGCGAAGACCAGCAGCCACGGATCAAAATAAACTTGGGTACCTGTGCCGTTCTGCACAGTCTGGCGCGGCAGGAACACGAAGATGTTGGCAAGGTCCTGGATCAGCCATTGCGACCAGAGAAAGGCTGTCGAACACCATTGCAGGATGACCCAGAAGAGAGGAATCGGCCGGTCAAGTGTGGAATGGATCCAGCATTCCCACGAATTTGCCACCAGCAGATAGACGAGCCCGCCTGCAAACAGGGCCACAATATAGCCAACGCCGGACTTGATCAGCATGTCGAACAGAACGCCTTCCGTAGCTGCCCCGCCGGTCAGCGTAAA
>JBKBJF010000011.1:0-42752 GCA_046293935.1 Hyphomonas sp. | reverse complement strand
TCGACTATCGCGGCTTCCCGGCCATCAGCTTCCAGTGCCATCCGGAATTCGAGCCGGATTATGCGGCGGCCCTTTATCGCGCGCGCCGGGGCAAATCCTTGCCGGAAGCAGAGGCCGATGCGGCGATCGCATCCCTTACGGGAGACTGCGACCGCCGCCTGCTGGCCGGCTGGATTGTCGCTTTCCTGCGCCGGCATGCGGCCTGACGGCCCGGCCCCTCTATCCGCCGAAGCGGTAGCGCGCGCCGAGGCTGAGCACGGTCTGCGTGTTCTCGACATCCAGTGAACCCGGGAACAGATCGTTACGGACGCTGATGTCGCCGGTGGCGCGATAGGCAGCTTCGCCGAACAGATCGATCCGGTCACTGACAGACCATGTGGCCCCTGCCTTCAGCTGATAGGCGAGCTTGCCTTCACTGTCGTCAATGATGCCGACACCGGACGGCCGGTAGGTCACCTGCACATCGGAATAACCGATCCCCGCGCCGAAATACGGGCTGATCATGCCGTTACGGTTGAAGTCGTAATACAGGTTCGCAAACAGGCTGGTCGATTCGAGCTTGTCGCCATCCGGCGCGGCGACAACCTGACCGACCGTCACGCCGAGTTGAGCCGGTGAACCGGTGAGCACGGCGGCGTCGACGCCGTCGATGACCGTGCCGGCAACATTCACCCGGCGGTGCGTATCAACATCCGCCTTGCTGTAGACCAGTTCGATGCCGGAGCGGAAGCCATTGCCATAGACCGTGCCGAACTCGCCGGCCAGAGTGTAGCCCGTGTCGAATTCCGTTTCCCAGCCATAAGGCGTGCCGGCGGCGATGGGCGTGCCGAAAGGCAGGGCGGGCGCGCCGTTACCGGTGGTGAAGGCGCCCGTGGTTCCGGCGTTCGAGCTGTCATTCTGCATCAGGTAGCCGACGGAGCCGCTGACATACCATTCCTGCGCACAGGCGGGCATCGCCCCCAAGAACGTGCCGGTGCCGAGGGCCAGCAAAGCTGCGCGTAGTTTCATTCTGAAGTCTCCTGCAAGTCTGAACGGGGAGGGGAGGCATGGCCCGGTGGAAGGCCGCTCCGGATGGCCAGCTAGAGCAGCGGGAGAGACCGGCAAATTAAGCATTGTTGAACTTTTCGTGAGCCGGCAGCGGGAAGCGCTGCTTCCCCTGTGGCGCGAAAACTGCAAAAGGGAGCGGCAGACGCCGCGCCCCGGCCGGGAGCGCGCGCCCACCGTTTCACGGAGAGACAGATGCTGCCGAAGCCGCGCGCCGACATTGCCCCGAACACGCTCGAGTTCGAGATCCTGCCGCTGGTGAAGCCGACGGGTTTCCGCGAATACGATGCGCGCTGGTGGTTCAACGGCATCGGCCATGCCAAGGCACCGGAGCTGAACCTGACGGGCGTACAGGCGCTTGGCCTCGGCATGGCCACGCTGTTCCACGAACTGGGCGTCAAGCCGAGAGTGGTGACGGGACATGACTTCCGCTCGATCAGCCAGCCGATCAAGCACGCGCTGACGCTCGGCCTTGTGGCGGGTGGCTGCGAGGTGCTGGACGTGGGTCTGGCGCTCTCTCCGATGGTTTACTGGAGCCAGTTCGAACTAAATGCCGACTGCTGCGCGATGGTGACGGCGAGCCATAACGAGAATGGCTGGACCGGCGTGAAGATGGGCGCAAACCGCCCGCTGACTTTCGGGCCGGACGAGATGGGCCGCCTGAAAGACATCGTGATGGGCGGCAAGTTCGCCGTGCGTGAGGGCGGCCGGCACACGCGTGTCGACGGCATCCGCGAAAAGTACATCCAATCCATCATTGGCGGCACGAAGCTGACCCGGAAGCTGAAAGTCGTCGCTGCGTGCGGCAATGGGACGGCCGGCGCCTTTGCCGGTGATGTGCTGCGCGGGCTGGGCGCAGAAGTGGTCGAGATGGACTGCAATCTCGACATGACCTTCCCGAAATATAATCCGAACCCGGAAGATCATGAGATGCTGCACGAGATGTCTCTTGCGGCGAAACAGCATGGCGCCGATGTCGTACTCGGCTTTGATGGCGACGGCGACCGTTGCGGCGTGGTGGACAATACCGGTGAGGAGATCTTTGCAGACAAGATCGGCCTGATGCTGGCGCGCGATCTTTCCCGGCACTATCCGAATGCGACATTCGTGGTCGATGTGAAGTCGACCGGCCTCTACAAGACCGATCCGGTACTGAAGGCGAACGGCGCGACAGTAGACTATTTCAAGACCGGCCATTCCTACATCAAGCGGCGCACGACCGAGCTGGGCGCACTGGCGGGCTTCGAGAAATCCGGCCACTTCTTCTTCCGGCCGCCGATCGGTCTTGGCTATGACGATGGGCTTGTGGCGGCGAAAGCTGTTCTCGAGATGCTTGACCGCAATCCTGGCAAGACCATGGCCGACCTGAAAGGTGAACTGGGCGTAGCGTGGACCTCACTCACCATGTCGCCGCATTGCGGGGACGAGGTGAAATATGGCGTCGTCGAAAAGATCGTCGCCGAGTATCAGGGCTTGAAAGGAACGATGATCCTTGGGCGGAAGGTCATCGACGTGAACACGGTCAACGGCGCGCGCGTGACGCTGGAGGATGGTTCCTGGGTTCTGGTGCGCGCCTCATCCAACAAGCCGGAGCTGGTGGTTGTGGTCGAGTCGATGGCGAGCGAGACAGACATGAAGGACCTGTTCCACAAGGAAGTGAAGCCGCGCCTTGGACGGCACCCGGAAGTTGGCGCCTACAACCAGGAAATCTGACGCACTAAGACCAGAGTGTGAACAGGCCCGCCAGCACCAGGCCGAGACCGAGGAAGTATTTCAGGCTGAGCGTTTCGCCAAGCCACAGAACGGCAAACAGCGGAACAAGCAGGTAGGTCACGGCCATAAAGCTGTAGGCATACGACAGCGGCACGGCCTTCAGCACATACACCCAGAGGAAGGTGGCTCCGGCGTAAAGCGCCATCGCCGAGATGAAAACCGGATCAAGCACGAGTTCGCGAAACCCGCTGCCGGGATAGGCGGCCAGGCGTTGCCCGGACATCTTGAACAGGACCTGACCGAAAGCAACAAGTGCCGGTGTCAGGATCATCAGCCCAAGGACATGTGCAGGGATCGATTTGATCATGCGCGCAGCTCCCGTGGCGCGGCGGTTGAGGCGGCATCGCGCTCATCCAGGGGCGCTGCGCCGAACAGTGCGCGCTCGCCCCGGGCGGGGGCCTGAGAGAGGTAGAAGATGCGCTTCTGCTCGATCCGTCCCCGCGAGACCGAGTCGAGGATCACCCCGCTGGCCAGCGCCAGCATCCCGCCCAGCAGGAGCGTCATCGACAGGACGAAGGTCGGCATTTTCTGCACCAGGCCGGTACTGAAGTATTCCGCCAGCACAGGCAGCATGAATCCGCAGGAAGAGGCAAACAAGGCACAGGCAATGAGACCGAAGAAGACGAAGGGCTTCGTCTCCTTCAGCAGCATGGCCATCATGGTAAGGATACGCAAGCCATCCCGGAACGTGGACAGCTTGCTTTTCGAGCCTTCCACGCGGCGGCCATAGTCAAGCTCCATCTCGGTGACGGGCAAACGCAGGGTCGAGGCGTGTACGGACATTTCCGTCTCGATCTCGAATCCGGCCGAATGAGCCGGGAAACTCTTGGCGAAGCGGCGCGTGAATACGCGGTAGCCCGAGAAGATGTCGGTAAAATCCCGGCCGAACAGGGCGCGGTAGACAAGATTGAACAGAGTGTTGCCAAACGCATGCCCGCGCCGGCCGGCATCCTCGGTGATGTTCCGGCGTGTGCCGACGACCATGTCGGCCCGGTCGCGCAGGAGGGTATCGATCATCTGAGGCGCAGCCGTGGCATCATAAGTGCCATCGCCATCCGCCATGACATAGATGTCGGCTTCGATATCAGCGAACATCTGGCGCACGACATTGCCTTTGCCCTGGCGCCGGCAGGTGATGACGGTGGCGCCGGCAATGGCAGCCTGCTGGGCCGTGTCGTCAGTGGAGTTGTTGTCGTAGACGTAGATGCGGGCGCCTGGCAGTGCCTTCCGGAAGCCGATCACGCAGGAGGCAATCGACAGACCCTCATTGTAGCAGGGCAGCAGGACGGCGATGCTGTAGCGTTGGGTCTCTGGGCTCATCGGGCGTTCAGCCTTTGGTGAATTTTATCTGTCATAGACGCCACTCGTTAAGTTTGCCTTGCCCCGAAGCGGATTCCCGATGATGGCGCCCGCCCGCCTGTCCGACCTGGCCACCCAGCATGCAGGCCTGCTGCTGTCTGCCGCAGTCGTTGCCAGCCTGATGACCGTCAGCCTGCAGAGCGGTCATTTCGGGCAGATCGGGCCTGACGGCGATGATGTCATGCGCCTGGTGCAGGTGCGCGAACTGCTGGATGGCAAGGGCTGGTTCGACCTGACGCAGACGCGGCTCGGGCCTGGCAGCGGTACCCTGATGCACTGGTCGCGCCTCGTGGACCTGCCGATTGCGGCACTTGCCATGCTGATGTCACCGCTGCTTGGCCGCGAACAGGCGCTGAATGCGGCGATTACGGCCTGGCCGGTGCTCAGTGTACTGATCGTGACATGCGGGCTGATAGCTGGGGCGCGGGCACTGGGCGGACGCAGACTTCTGCTGTTTGCCTGTGTTCTGGGATTTGCAGTCCTGTTCCGGCATTTCCGTTTCCTGCCCGGTGCCATTGACCATCACAACCTGCAGCTTGGCCTGACCCTGCTGGCCGCAGCCTGCCTGCTGCCTTCGCCGCGCCCGCCGGGTCTTGCCGCCCTTTCTGGCGCGGCGCTGGCTCTGGCGGCTGCGATCGGGGGAGAGGTCTATGTCTTTGTGGCAGCCATCGCGGGCTTCGCCGCCCTCGACTGGGCGATTGCGGGTACACCCGCCCAGCGGAGCGCGGTCGTCTTTGGCGCATCCTTCGCTGCCACCCTGACGGCCGCCTTCCTCGCCACGGTCAACCCGCTCGACTATGGCGCGGTCTGGTGCGATGCGCTCTCGCTCGTCTCGTTGCTGGCAGGTCTCGGCGGGGGCGCCGGGTTCGCGCTGGCGGCACAGCTGACTTCCCGGCGAAGCCGTGAGGTGCGCCTCGCGTCGCTCGGTCTTGTCGGGCTGATGTGCGGCGGGCTGGTGGTGATCCTGGCGCCGCAATGCCTGTCCAACCCGCTGAGCACACTGTCCCCGGAGGCCAGGGCTTTGTGGCTGGACCGTGTGGATGAGGCCCGCCCGACCTTTGCGCTCTGGGCGGCGCAGCCGGATGAGGTTCTGTTCCGGCTGGGCACCGCCGGGCTCGGGCTGGCCGCGGCGGGCTATCTGGCCTGGAAAGGGATGCACACACGGGCGATGATGCTGTTCGTCCTGCTGCTGACGGTCTCGCTGATCCTGGCGCTCTACCAGACGCGGTTCTACGTGTTCGGCCAGCTGTTTGCCGTGCTGCCGCTGGCGGCGCTTGTGGAGAAACTGCAGGGCCGCGAAATCGGCCCCGGTCTGCCGCGCCCCACCTTCCTGTTCGTGCTGCTGGCCGGCGTGCCGATGATGTGGGCGGCAGCCGGTCTGGCGCTGGCCCCGGCCGTGGCGAGACCGTCTGCCGAAGCTGCAGCCAGTTGCCTGACCCCGGAAGCGGCGGTCATCCTGTCGCGCCTGCCGCCGGGGCGCATCCTGGCCCCGCCGACAGACACGCCACGCCTGCTGCTGGACACGCCGCACAGCGCGCTGCATGGCCATTATCACCGCAACGCCGACGGCATAGATGCCGCCATTGCGCTGTTCATCGCCCCGCCAGCTGAGGCGCGCCAGCGCTTTGCCGAGGCGCGCCTCAGCTACCTCCTTGTCTGCCCGGCGGATCCGGACATCCGCTTTTTCGCGCGGCAGGCACCGGAGGGACTGATCGGGCGCATCGCCGCCGGCGATGTGCCTTCCTGGCTGGAGCCGGCCGCCAGGGCCGGCGACACGGTGGTCTACCGCCGGCGCAGGGGCTGAGGATCAGCCAGGCCCGTACTGTGCCGACGCTGCATTGTTGATCTCGCTGGACCGGATGAAGCCGCGCCGTGACTGGATACGCGACAGGTAGGACTCCACCGCCGCGGTTTTGGGGATGGAGCCGAACTGCACGCCCCAGCCGATCTGCGCCCCGGCATAGACATCGGCCGCCGTGAACTTCGGCCCGGCGATATAGCCTTCCGGTGGCACGAGGCCGAGCAGCGTATTGAGGGTGCGTTCGAAATCGCCGAAGCCGGCCATGCCGGATTTCTCCGGGGGCACCTCCATGCCGAGCGCGCGCAGGGTGGTGGCCTGTTCCCAGGGGCCGGCGGCAAACAGGATCGCGCGGTAATAGGCTGCGCGCTGGTCCGGCAAGGGGGCCAGGTCGGCCCCGGGAAAGGCATCAGCAAGGTAAAGGCAGATGGCAGCAGCTTCTGTCACCACATGCCCGTCATGCACGATGGCCGGTACTTTCCGCATCGGATTGATGGCTGCGTACCCGGGTGTCGTCATCTCAGGCCCGTAGCGCAGCCAGCGCGTTTCAAACGCTGCGCCCGTTTCTTCCAGCATCCAGTGAGCAATACGCCCGCGCGACATCGGGTTTGAATAAAAGATGAGGCTCATCTGGCCTTACCCCCCAAAGAAAAAGTTCACTTTTTGTTCTAGATGCGGCGTTTGCGTCCGTCAACCTTCTTCCCGCGGCGTCAATCGCCCCTTGACCCTCTCGCACAAAAATTGCACCCCGCACGCGGTTACCCCCGCTTTGTACCTATCTGAGGGAATTCCCATGCGTGTCGCAATTATCGGAACGGGCTATGTCGGCCTCGTGTCCGGGGCCTGTTTCGCCGATTTCGGCCATATCGTGACCTGCGTCGACAAGGACGTGTCCAAGATCGAGAAACTGAAGGCCGGCATCATGCCGATCTACGAGCCCGGCCTCGACACGCTGGTTGCGAAGAACGTCAGGGAGGAGCGCCTCTACTTCACGACGGATGCCGCTGAAGCGGTGAAGGATGCCGATGCGGTGTTCATCGCTGTCGGCACGCCGTCGCGCCGCGGCGATGGCCATGCAGACCTGTCATATGTCTATGCGGCGGCCGAAGAGATCGGCCAGCTGATGAACGGGTTTACCGTGATCGTCACGAAATCGACCGTACCGGTCGGCACCGGCGACGAAGTGGAGGCGATCATCCGCAAGGTGCGGCCCGATGGCGATTTCGCCGTCGTCTCCAACCCCGAATTCCTGCGTGAAGGCGCGGCCATCAAGGACTTCAAGATTCCCGACCGCGTGGTCGTCGGCACCGATGATGAGCGTGCCCGCCAGGTGATGAAGGAACTCTACCGTCCTCTGTTCCTCAACGAGACGCCGATCCTGTTCACAGCCCGGCGCACTTCGGAACTGATCAAGTATGCCGCCAATGCCTTCCTCGCCGTCAAGATCACCTTCATCAACGAGATGGCGGACCTGTGCGAGAAGGTCGGCGCGAACGTGCAGGAAGTGTCGCGCGGCATTGGCCTTGATGGACGTATCGGCTCGAAATTCCTGAATGCCGGCCCCGGCTATGGCGGCTCGTGCTTCCCGAAAGACACGCTCGCGCTGACCAAGACGGCGAATGACTACCAGAGCCCCGTGCGCATTGTCGATACGGTGGTGGAGGTCAACGCAGCCCGCAAGAAGGCTATGGCGAAGAAGGTCATCGAAGCGATGGGCGGCGACGTGAAGGGTAAGACCATCGGTGTGCTTGGCCTGGCCTTCAAGCAGAATACCGATGACATGCGCGATGCGCCTTCGCTCGACATCCTGCCGGCCCTGACAGCGGCCGGCGCCAGAGTCGTGGCCTTCGATCCGGAAGCCATGAAAGAGGCTGCCCACCTGCTGAAAGACATCAGCTATGCCGATAACGCCTACAAGGCGGTCGAAGGGGCGGATGCCATGGTCATCATCACCGAATGGGACCAGTTCCGCGCGCTCGACCTTGACCGCATCAAGGGCTCGATGAGGGGCAATGTCGTGGTCGACTTGCGCAATATCTATTCGCCGGACGACATGGCCCGGCACGGGTTTGCCTATACATCGATCGGCCGGCCGGCGGTCTGATCTCCCGGCCCTGTTGCTGCTCCCGCGCCCCTTCCGGCCTCCGGAAGGGGCGTTTTGCTGGCGCTCCACTTGGATCGGCGGGCCCGATTGGGTATGCAGGCGCTGTTTCCCGCAAGATTCGCTTAACCGACCGGACCCAGGCCATGAAATTCTTCGCCGACACTGCTGACACGAAAGATATCGCCGAACTGGCCTCCTATGGCCTGATCGACGGCGTGACGACCAATCCCTCGCTGATCGCGAAATCCGGCCGTCCGTTTGCTGAGGTGATCGCGGAAATCTGCGAGCTCACGCCCGGCCCGGTCAGCGCCGAAGTGGTCGCCACCGATTATGCCGGCATGATGAAGGAGGGAAAGACCCTCGCGAAGATCGCCTCCAATGTCGCGGTGAAGCTGCCGCTGACCCTGGACGGGCTGAAGGCGTGCAAGGCGCTGACGGGAGAGGGCATCCAGGTCAACGTGACGCTCTGCTTCTCGGCCAACCAGGCGCTGCTGGCCGCCAAGGCCGGCGCGACCTTCATCTCGCCCTTCATCGGGCGCCTCGATGACATCCATATCGATGGCATGGAGCTGATCCACGAGATCCGGCAGATCTATGACAACTACCTGTTTGATACCGAAATCCTTGCCGCCTCCATCCGCTCGCCCAACCATGTGAAGCTGGCAGCGCTCGCCGGCGCGGACGTGATGACGGCCCCGGCTGCGGTGATCCGCAGCCTTGTCAACCATCCGCTGACGGACAAAGGCCTCGAAGCCTTCCTCGCGGATGCCAGGAAGGCGGGGATCAAGGTTTAGTCCGCAGCCCTGCCATCCCGGAAACCGTGAGCGGCAGTCCGGAGGGCAGGTTTGTGCGGGTCGTCATGAAGACCGGCAGGCAGAGGAAGCTCTGAGGATGACCACACCCCAAGGCCGTGTCCTGATCATTGCCGGTTCCGATTCCGGCGGCGGGGCTGGAATCCAGGCGGACATCAAGTCGGTCACCATGCTTGGCGGGTATGCGATGACCGCGATCACGGCGCTGACCGTGCAGGATACGCGCGGCGTGCACGGCGTTTGGCCCGCGCCGGTCGGCGTTGTGACGGATCAGATGAAAGTGACGCTCGCTGATATTGGCGCCGATGCGGTCAAGACCGGCATGCTCGGCACGGCGGCGCTGGTCGAGGCGGTGGCGGAGACGCTGCACGCCCATGCGGGCATGATACCCCGCGTGATTGATCCCGTGATGGTGGCCACCTCCGGCGACCGGCTGGTGGACGAGAAGGCGGTCGGCGCGATCCGCACCGAGCTTATTCCGCGCGCGCGGCTCGTGACGCCGAATGCGCCGGAGGCGGAGGTTCTGACAGGCAAGGCAGTGGAAACGCTGGACGGCCAGCGGCGCGCTGCGGAGCGGCTGCTGGAGCTTGGCGCCAATGGCGCGCTGGTGAAAGGCGGGCATATTCCGGGCCGCGTGATCCACGATGTGCTGCAGACGACCACCGGCGAATGGATTTTCGAAAGCCCGCGCATCGAGACGACCTCAACGCATGGAACCGGCTGCACGCTCGCCTCCGCCATCGCCGCGCTGCTGGCGCAGGGGCGCAGCGTGCCGGAAGCGGTGGAAGAGGGCAGGGACTATCTGATGGGCGCAATCAAGGCGGCCAGGGGCTTCGGCAAGGGCCACGGGCCCGTGCACCATGGATGGCGGCTGGACGACAACGCGCGCTAGAGTCCCCGCCGTGCCCTCAGCGCGGCCGCCAGCGTGCCGTCATCCAGATGATCCAGCTCGCCGCCGACCGGCACGCCGTGGGCGAGGCGGGTGACGTCCACGCCTTTACCATGCAAGAGGTCCGCAATGTAATGCGCCGTGGTCTGACCATCGACGGTGGCGTTAAGGCCGAGGATCACTTCGCGCACGCCGCCTGCTTCCACGCGCCGGATCAGTGACGCGATGCCAAGATCATCCGGGCCGATGCCGTCGATGGCGGAGAGCACGCCGCCGAGCACATGATAGCGCCCGCGATACGCGCCGCCGCGTTCCAGCGCCCAGAGGTCCGGCACATCCTCGACGACACACAGCACGCCGTCATCGCGGCCCGGAAGCTGGCACACGGCGCAGGGCTGCACGGTGTCATAGTTGCCGCACACCTGGCACTTGCGGATCTTCGCTGCCGCCTCCGCCATCGCCTCGGCGAGCGGCTTCAGCAGCTGGTCATTGCGCTTGAGCAGGTGCAGCGCCACGCGCCGCGCCGAGCGCGGACCCAGGCCGGGCAGCTTCGCGATCAGGTCGATCAGGCGCAGGAGTTCAGGGCCGGCGGAGCGTTGGGACATGGGTGCCTTCTGCCTCAGTCACTACCATTTGTCATGCTTAGAGAGTGGGAGATAGATTATTGCTGGAGTTGAACCAAGTCTGGCATACAAACTTTGGATTGGGTCGGAGAGATCTCAGTGAAGTGGCTGTCGGCGTTTTGGAAAGCTCGGGGTAAGGATCAGTTTGTCCTGCTATCCTACTTGAATGAGAACTCGGTATTCATTGGCAAGACCTTCGAGAATCTAAACGCGAATGGCGTCGAGGTCTGGATGGACAAACGCTCCACAAGCCCCGGTGCGCATTGGGCAGAAAGCTTTGAGACGGCACTTGAAAAAGCAACTCACGTCATTTCTTTCTTTTCGGACCATGCGAACTCTGGACCTAGGGTGTTTTTGGATGAGCAGACTAAGATAAGCGCGAGGCTTGGAAGAAGGCGCCCTCCTAAATTCATCCCCGTGCGTCTCGAAGATTGCAGGATTCCTGACCTGAATTACTGCAACTCGCATTTAAGCAAAATGCACCTGCTTGATCTTTTCGGCGTCAATGCAGAGCTGAACTACTTGAAAATGTTTGAAGGGGTGGGCGTTGCTGTCCCGACTCTTGTGGCCCCACCAGATGGTTCTGTTCGCTTTACATTGGTCGAGCATAAGACGTACGGAGTGCAGATATATATCGATCCGGCTTCGCAATCAGTTTTTGTTGGACGGGGAGAGACGGTTGAGGTCTCACTCGCGCCCGGCAAGTACACAATGCAGGCTTGGATCGAGAGTCCTACATTCGAAGGGGCTTATGAAAATGAGTCACCAAATGGGTTGGTATTTGCCAAGTCAGCTCCACTGAATGTCGAGATTTCCGCATTCGAGTTTCTTCTGATCGAAGTGTTCGTAGAGAAGGAGTTCGCTCACTTTGATGAAGGCGCTACATTTCGGGTCCTCGCCCGTGCAATTGGCTTGAAAATTCCGAAACAGGATGAGAGCTCCTCTTGGCCCGCTACAATCCGGCTAACAGTCCGAACAAGAGGTAAAAGATAGTCCACGCGGACAGCTGCCGAGAAATCTTAGAACGGCAGCTTGAAGCCGGGCATCAGGCCGCTGAAGCCAGCGGTCGCGGCGCGCATGGCGTCTTCCATCGCCTGATCCAGGCGGCGTTTTGCGTCGGCATGGGCGGCTTTGATCAGGTCCTCCAGGATTTCCGGATCGCCGCCCATCAGGCTGCTGTCGATGTGGATGGAGACCAGCTCGCCCTTGCCTTTCAGCCTGACGCGCACCAGCCCTGCACCGGCGACACCATCGGCTTCGGTTGCTTCGATCCTGGCCTGCACCTCTGCCATCTTGGCCTGCATGGCCTGGGCCTGCTGCATGATCTGGGCGAGGTCTTTCATCGTCGGTCTCCGTCAGGCCGGGCGGCGTGTCTTGAAGGGGATGACATTGCCCCCTTCGCCTTCGTTTTCAAGCGGCCCGGGTATCTCGACATCGATGATTTCAGCACCCGGGATCGCCTGGAGGGTCGCCGCAATCAGCGGATGACGCGCGGCCTCGGCAATCCGCTCGGCGCGTTCGCGGCGCTCCCGCTCGCGGATCGATTCCGATCCTGTGCCGGTCTGCTCGACCGTCCAGTCAATACCGGTCCCGGCATCCAGGAAGGCCTTCAGCCGGCCGGGAAGGCCTGACGGGGCGCCGGGGGCGAGGGCATAGGCAAGGTAGCCTTCGCGCACGGCGGCGGGGCGGATGAAGCGTTCGGTGTCTACCTGAAGGGCAACCTCGCGCGCTTCGGTCAGCGCACGGACGATATCAGCAAAGGTGCTCAGGCCGCCGGGCGCTTGCGGCGGTGTCTCAAGGGGCGCTGCGTCCTTTCCCGGCGGGTGGGAACCCTCCGCGATCATGCGGGCTGCTTCCTCCGGAGACGGAAGACCAGAGGCTGCGGCCAGGCGCAGGATGATCATGTTCAGTGCGGTCGCAGGATCAGGCGCCAGCTGCAGGTCGCCATATCCGGACAGCAGCATCTGCCAGTTGCGGGCGGCCTGCGCGGGCGTCAGGCGCTGGGCGAGAGCCTGCGTGCGGCGCGCCCATTCGGCGGGCCCGGCGGGCGCCCAGCCCTCACCCGTGGCCTGGGCCACCGACACATCGGCAGCGATATCCATCAGGTCCTTCAGGATCACGGCCGGGTCAGCGCCGGCCGCTACCTGTTCCTTGACTTCGGCGAGCGCCCCTCTGGCGTCTGCGGCGACCGCGCGCTCGAGGACATCATAGAGCCGCGAGCGATCGCCGAGGCCGAGCATGTCGCGAACTGCAGTGCCTGTGACTTCCCCATCCGTGGTCTGAACAATCGCCTGGTCGAGCAGGGACAGGCCATCGCGGACCGAACCCTCGGCCGCGCGCGCAATCAGGGCGAGGGCTTCTTCGGAAACCTTCGCCTTCTCCTGCGCCGCGACATGGCCGAGATGCCGGGCCAGCAATCCGGCATCCAGCCGCTTCAGATCAAAGCGCTGGCAGCGGGAAAGGACGGTGACGGGAACCTTGCGGATCTCGGTCGTGGCGAAGATGAACTTGAGGTGCGGCGGCGGCTCTTCCAGCGTCTTCAGCAGCGCGTTGAAGCTCGCTGTCGACAGCATGTGCACTTCGTCGATGATGTAGACCTTGTAGCGCGCCGAAACAGGTCCGTACCGGGACGAATCGAGCAGGTCGCGCATATCGGCGACACCGGTGCGCGAGGCCGCATCGAGCTCCAGCACATCCGGGTGCCGGCTCGCCATGATCGCCTCGCAATGCTCGCCCGGCGGGTCGAGATGGATGGACGGCCCGGATTCGGACTTCCCCTTCCTGCCCTTGCCGCCCGCTTTCGGCTCGTAGTTCAGTGCCCGGGCGAGGAGGCGCGCCGTGGTCGTCTTGCCGACGCCCCGCACCCCGGTCAGCATGAAGCCGTGGGCGATGCGCCCGGTCTCGAACGCGTTCGAGAGCGTGCGCACCATCGCTTCCTGGCCGATAAGGTCCTCGAAACGGCGCGGGCGGTATTTGCGGGCGAGCACCTGATAGGCGCCGCCAGCCTCGTCTCCGAACAGGGAATCGTCAGCGCTCATGTCGCGCCGGACACTAGCGGGGGAAGGGCGGCGGGGCAAATGGGAGTTCAGCCTCAGCTGTCTTCCCGGCACACGCCGCCCTGTGGACGGCCGGCCGGGCTGACAGAGGGGGGGCGGGCCTACTCCGCCGGCAGGCTCTCCATCTTCTTCCGGCGCTCGTCGAAGCGGGTCCAGACGCCGTCATCACCGTGCCATTCGCCGCGGGTGGCGCCCTTGGAATATTCCGTGGCGCGCTGCTCGAAGAAGTTGGCGTGCTCGACGCCGTTCAGGATTTCGGTCAGCCAGGGCAGGGGGTGTTTGGTGATGCCGAAGATCGGCTCCAGCTTCAGCTGGTTGAGTCGCCAGTCGGCGATGTAGCGGATGTATTGCTTGATATCATCGGCGGTCATGCCTTCGACCGGGCCCATCTGGAAGGCGAGCTCGATGAACTTGTCCTCCAGCGCCACCACGGTGCGGCAGCACTCGCGGATGCGCTCGCGCAGGGCGTCGGTCATCACGCCGGTTTCGGCGCAGAAGGTGTGGAACAGCTTGATCATGCCTTCGCAGTGCAGGCTCTCGTCACGGATCGACCAGGTGACGATCTGGCCCATGCCCTTCATCTTGTTGAAGCGCGGGAAGTTCATCAGCATGGCGAAGCTGGCGAACAGCTGCAGGCCTTCCGTGAAGGCGCCGAACACGGCCATCGACACAGCAATGTCCTCGTTCGTGTCGGTGCCGAACTGGCCGAGATAGTCGTGCTTGGCCGCCATTTCCTGGTATTCCATGAAGGCGGAGAATTCCGAATCCGGCATCCCGATCGTCTCGAGCAGCAGGGCATAGGCCGCGATATGGATCGTCTCCATGTTGGAGAAGGCCGACAGCATCATCGAGACTTCCACCGGCCGGAACAGCGGCATGTAGTTCTTCATGTAGTTGGCGCCGACCTCGACATCCGACTGCGTGAAGAAGCGGAAAATCTGCGTCAGCAGGTTGCGCTCGGCTTCGGTCAGCTTGACTGCCCAGTCCTTGCAGTCCTCACCGAGGGGCACTTCCTCCGGCATCCAGTGAACCTGCTGCTGTTTTTTCCAGAAGTCATAAGCCCACGGATAGCGGAACGGCTTGTAGGCATGGCTCGGGGTGAGCAGGCCGGGCAGGTTCAGGTTTCCGTCAGCCATGATGGGGCTCCTTGGGGCAGGTCTCAGGATATGGGATCAAAACACCATATATTGTGCTTAAAATGTGTTAACACCGCAAGATGTGCGGTCTGAATTGCACAGGATAGCAGGGTCTGTGGAAGCCTGTATCAGGCCTTTCCCGGACCCCGCGGCGCACCGGCGGGCTTCAGGCCGAGGCGGTGGAGCGCGGCCTGGCAGAGTTCCAGGTCCACCTGCGTCCAGGCAAGGAATGCAACCCGCTCGATCCGCGTGTCTGCGGAGTGGAGCAGGAACTGGTTGGCCGCATGGATCAGCCCCTGCACGCGCTCGTGCGGACTCTCCCCCGGCGCGCGGCTGCCGAACAGGGGGATCAGCACAGATTTCAGCACCGACTTGGTGTTCATCCGCGCGCCCAGCCGGGTGTTGTACTGGTCCACCGCGGCCAGTGCGTTGGTGACACATTTGCGGTAGGCGCCGATCAGCTGATAGCCGCGCCCCGGCTCGCCCTGGTGGGCGGCCACATGCACCAGCAGTTTCACCTTGTTGGTTTTCGCCAGCGCCCCGGCTTTTGTCAGCATCGTCGTTGCGGGCTCGATGCCCGTGCGGTGATGGCGGCCAACCTTGTTGCGCAGGAGGCGCGTGATCGCATCGTCGCGGACAAAGCCATGCCGGTCGCGGCGCGAACCGAGATAGCGGATCGTGGCGGAGACCGAGGCATCATGCAGCCGCGCCAGTTCCATCCGCGTATTTTCGGGGTTTACCCAGACATCGATGTCGTCGATGTCGCCGATGTCGCCGGTGACGATCTCGATCTGGCGCGCCGCCTTCGGGCCGGTCATCCCCGCCAGGCCGATCTTGTAAATGTGATAGCGCCGCTCGGGCAGGGGGCGGTCGGGCAGGCGGATGGAGATGCCGGGGATCAGCGAATGCACGATCGAATCGGTCGCCCGGTTATCGAGGCTGTTCTTGATATGGGTGCGCAGCAGGGCGCGGCAGTCGGCAATGATCTGCGCGCGGCCCGGGGCGCCTTCCGGCGGAAGCTCGTAGTCCAGCGCGCGCACGCCGGTGATGTTGTATTCGTCTCCCGAGCCCTGATGGCACATCACCACTGTGCCGGCGCGCCGCGCGGCCTGTCGGATGCCGAGTTCGAAGAAGATGTCGGGCGAGCCGAGCGTGATATCTGCGATCACCACATCGGCATCGATGATGTTCTCTACCATCTCGCGGTGGATGAGGCCGGAGCGGCTGACCCGGTCGGAGCGGATGCAGTCGAGGTCGAGATCCTCGGCCACCGGCTGGATCAGCTCGTGGAACACGGAATCGAAGTCAATCTGCGGGCCCTGGCCTTCATTCGGCGTGGCGTAAGGCAGGATCACGAAGCATCGCCGCCCGGTCTGGCGGGCCTCGAATTCCGCGGGTTTTTCCGCAACCTGTGCCTTGCCTTCGAACGCCATACCCAATGCCCCGTCGCCTCTCTCGCCGGCGCGCCCATCCACACAACCAGCCCGCCCTGACGAAACAATGGCGTCCTTGGGCTGGCAAGCCGGGGCGCGGCCGGTTTCTCGGGCCGGGACGGCGCAAGACGCCTAGTACCCTGAATCCTGTAGGAAATAGGACAGATTATAAATGCGTAAGGTTGGCCCGGAACCGGGAGGATTATTCGCCGGGGCGCCGCGCCGGCACGGGCAGCGTGCAGATGTCCAGCACCCTGGGCGGCGTGGAGACGAAGGCCTCAATCGCAGAATAGTCGCGCTTGGACTCCTTCAGCGCGGCCCATTCGGCGGAGGCCGTGTTCATCACTTCGAAGACCGGGCGCTCGTCCTCCGGCACGTCCGCGGCGATTTTCGCCGAGGTGATGATGTTGGCATCGAGCTTTGCGCGCCGCCATTGGGAAAGCTGGTAAGCAAGTTCCGGGTCGCCGCCGTACAGCGCCGCCGCCTCTTCCTCCGTGGCCGGATCAACGCGGGGCAGGCGGTGGACATGCTCCATGCCGGCGATCACACGGCCGAAGATGGTATAGTTTCTGTCGAGGTAGCGCCGCGATTGCAGCGGGATGAAAATCTCGGTCGAGCCCGACTCCGGCGGCGTATCCCGCGCCATGCCGAGCGCACCGGGGCAGTTCAGCAGCCATTCCTGCCCGCCCTCGCGGCCCACGGCAAAGCCCATCCGGTGGCCGGCCACCGGCGCAAACAGGTCGGCATTGCCGAGCGGGGTGAAGCCGTCTGCGGAAACCGCACGTTCCGCCTCGAAGGGCAGGGCCGGGATGCCGGCAATCAGGGGCTCGAACTCGCGGCCGGCCTGCGCGACATGGCCCTCGATCACCCGGTAGAAGGCCTCGCCATCATAGAAGCCATCACGCACAAGCTGGCGCACCTGCGCCGCATGCGCGGGCGCCGCTTCCGGGAAGAGCTCGATATAGGCCGTGCCGGTCGCGAGCTCGAGAAGGATCAGGTTCTCCGGGTCAACGGCACGCCACGCCGGCGCGGCTGCTGCAGCCGCCGCGATATCGGGCAGAGGTTCCGGCGCGTTGGCGCAGGCGGCAAGGGCAAGGGCGGAGAGGAGGAGGGCGCGGGTCATGCGCCCATGCTTCAGCGAGGTACCGGGCGGCGTCAATGGCGCCTCAGGCCTCGAAGCCGTATTTCTCCTTCAGCAGGGCCCGGGTTCTTTCGTCCGGCTGTTCCCCGTAACAGGAAGCGATGACTCGGCCATAGTCTTCAAGGTGGATGATGCCGTCGCCTTTTATGGCCGCGAGGAAGGCGGTCTCTTTCGCCCGTTCGACATAGACAAAATAGTAGGCCCAGCGCCCGGTCGTGTCCTTGGCTTTCAGCTTGTGCACGAGGTGGCCATTCTGGGCGATCAGTTCATCGGCATGGCTGCGGAGCTTTGATCCGGGCCTCGCGAAGCGTTCGGTGAACGATCGGGGTTCGGGCTTGTCCATGTGCGTCTCCCGCTGACAAGCAGCAAAGGCTGGCAAAGTATCCGGGCGCAATTGAGGCATGCATAGGCGCAACTTGTGCAAACGAAGGCCTCCGGGCAGAATCATGGCCATGCAACGCCTCGCCTTTCCCCGTCCTCAGCTGCCGGCTTTCCCGATTGAGGGCGGATGCCATTGCGG
This sequence comes from Hyphomonas sp., assembly GCA_046293935.1. Taxonomy (GTDB): domain Bacteria; phylum Pseudomonadota; class Alphaproteobacteria; order Caulobacterales; family Hyphomonadaceae; genus Hyphomonas. Next base: position 25,064 of record JBKBJF010000011.1, on the reverse strand, counting down.
CGCTGTCCGCTACCGGATCATGGCGCGGCCGATGGCCGTGAATGCCTGCCATTGCGGCGACTGCAAGCGTCTCGCCGGTGGTCCGTTCGGGCTGTACCTGCATGTGCCGAAAGACACGCTCGACATCCGCTCCGGCCAGTTCGATCTGTTCCGCCGCACCGGGGGCAGCGGCAACCAGATCTCGATCCTGCGCTGCCGTGCCTGCGGCGCGCGGATGTGGCACCTGCCGGATGTCGCGCCCGACCTCGTGATCCTCTGCGCGGGCACGCTGGACGACAGCGGCTGGGCCGTTCCCACTTCGCATATCTTCATCGAGGAAGCCGCCGCCGATGCGGTCGCGGCTGACGATGCGCTGCTGGTGGAAGCCTTCACAACCACCCGCGCCGCGCTCTGGCAGCGCTTCAGCGAGATTTATCCGTAAGCTGACGGCGCAGGGCAGCCAGCTGCGCACGCCAGTGTTCGGCCAGGCGCATCTGCGTCGCCTGCAGAGGAAAGCCGTGCCGGGCCACATGCTGCTGCGGGATCGTATCCCACGCGCGATGCGTGACCGTAACCCGGGTTTCCCCGCCCACCGCCTCGAACACAACCTCAACCGTGGTCATCTGATCCGGCGCAAACGTTGCCTGCCGCCAGGTGAAGGCAAGGCGGGAAGGGCGGTCCCAGGCGGTGACGCGGCCGATCTCGAACACCTTGCCATCCGGCAGGGTGGTGATCAGCCGCTCGCGATTTTCGAAGGACAGGGTGCCATCCCCGCGCGGGGTGATCTGGAACAGCGCGCCCGGCTGCCACCAGAGGCCGATCTCCTGCGTGAACGCATCGAACGCCTGTTCCGGTGTGGCCGGCACGCGCAGGGCCACGAGAACGGCGCTCACTTTCGCCTCTTCTCCATATGCGCCCTGAAGGCAGTCAATTGCGCGGCCCACATCCTCTCGGTCTCGGCCAGCCAGAGCTTCAGGTCGGTCATCGCGCCCTCCTTCAGCGAATAGATGCGCACGCGCGCATCGAACTCGGGATGGGTTTCCTCGGCAAGGCCGGCCTGTTTCAGGGCGCGCAGGTGGCGGCTCATCGCGGGCGCGGCAAGGCCGAGCGCAGCGGCGAGTTCGCCCGCGCTGTGCGGCCGCTTGCCGAGAAGTTCCACCGCACGGCGGCGGTCGGGGTCAGCCAGCGCCGCCAGCTTGGCGTCGAGTTTTTCGCCGGCCTTGCTCACAGGCGGGCCTGTGTCCTCAACGTCCCGCCGGAAGCCTTGTCCCATTCGGCGGGCGACAGGGTTTTCACTGTCACACCGAAGGTCCAGATATGGCCCTCCGGGTCGCGGGCGCGGTAGGTGCGGTCGCCGTAGAACTGGGTATCCGGCTCCTGGAGGATTTCGGCGCCGGCGCGCCGGGCGTGTGCGCAATGCGCGTCTATGTCCTCTCCGGGGGCAAGCTGCACATGCACGGTCTGGGTGTTCTTGCCGCCGATATTCCTCGGGCTGCGATGATCACCCGACCATTCGCTGCCGACCATGATGATCCCGTCGCCATACTTCATTTCCGAATGCGCGATGCGGTCGTTCTCGTCGAGAATGACCATCAGCGGCTCGAACCCGAACGCCTCTTCCAGCCAGCGGAAAGCGGCGTTGGGATCGATATAGCAGATCGCGCTCGAGAAGCCCTTCGGCTTGGCATAGTCAGACATGATCATTCCTTTCTCTGTCAGATAATATTTCTACGAAAAAGAAAGTAATGAGTCAAGCGGCAGGTCTTCAGACCGTCTGACGGGTAGTCAGTCAGAAGGGCTGTCACTCAGGCGTAGCGCGGGTGGCGGCCGTAGCGGACCTCCATAGAGGCACGCCGGCGCGTCTCGTCCATCTTGTCCCGGATGATCGAAGGAATCAGCACGAGGTCGAGCAGCCACCAGAGGAAGCCGACCAGGATGAAATACGAGAGAATCTGCAGCATGGCCGTCACCGGCTTGCCGAGGTAGAAGCGGTGCGCCGAAATCCAGCCGAGGAAGAACCAGAGCAGATAGGCGGCGCCGGCGCTCTTCTTCTCGTTGGCGACGCGGCTCTCGATCAGGATCATGTCTTCGGTCGTGTACATTCCGGCCTCGCGGGGCTTTCGGGATTTATCGATAAACAGATAGTCTTTCCGTCCCCCATTTTAAAGGGCAAAGTTTGGAAGGTCCTTGCGGGCTTGCGCCGGAGTGCGGAATGAGGCCTGCTGGCAGACGGGAGGACACCCTTGTGAAGACAGGTATGGCATTGATGGCGGCGCTCGCGCTTCTGGCGGGCTGCGCAGGCACGCCAGACGCCGCGCCGGCAGGCCCGGCTGCGCCGAAGGGTTATGTGATCGTCGAGATCAACGTCACCGATCCGGAGGGCTATGAGGGTTACAGGGCGGCCGTTGCGCCGATGGTGGCCGAAGCGGGCGGGCGCTATCTCGTGCGCGGCGGCAAGGCAGAGGGACGGGAAGGCACCCCGCCGGCCGGGCGCGTGGTGGTTCTCGAATACCCGAGTTTCGAGGCGGCGAAGGCCTTCCTCGACTCGCCGCAGTACAAGGCGATCGCCCATCTGCGTACGGACAATACCGACTCGCGCCTGATGATTGTGGAAGGGATCGTGCCCTGATGGCGGATGGTCCCGGCAACGGCCCGCAGCGGGCGCTCGATCCGTCGCTCTACGGACGATCCGATATTTTCGCGCTGGAACGCGCGAATGTCTTCGCAAGATCCTGGCGGCTGATCGGGCACGAGTCCATGCTGCCGCAGGCCGGTGACTTCCTCACGGACGATCTCGCCGGAGGCTCGGTCCTCGCTGTGCGGGGAAAGGACGCCGCGGTGCGTGCCTTCCACAATGTCTGCCCTCACCGCGCGGGGCCACTCGCGGAAGCCGCTCAGGGGCATTGCGAAGGCGCGATCACCTGCCGCTATCATGGCTGGCGGTTCACCTTCGAGGGGCGGCTGCAATCGGCGCGCGATTTCGGCGCGGCCGCGGGCTTTGATCCGCGCGAGCATGGCCTTGTCCCGGTACGCCTCGAGACCTGGCGCGGTTTCCTGTTCGCAACACTTTCGGGCGAGGCACCGCCCATCCGCGAGATGATGCGTCCGGTGGATGCGTCGTGGGCGGATGAAAACGTGCAACCCTTCGCTCTGCGCCGCTCGCACACCATCCGCTGCGACTGGAAAGTCTATGTCGAGAACTATCTCGAAGGCTATCATGTGCCGCTCATCCATCCCGGCCTCGATGCCGAGATCGATTCGGCGAAGTACACCGTGCACATGGAAGGCGAGATTGCCGTGCACCGCGCCCCCTCGCGCAAGGCCGGCAATGTCTATTCCGGCTACTGGGCCTGGGCCTGGCCGTGGCTGGGCATCAATGTCTATGAGCACGGGCTGATGATGGAGCGCATCTCACCAGTCGGGCCGGAGGAAACGCGGCTCGACTATCTCTATTTCTTCGATCCGCAACAGACAGACGAACTGGCCGCGATGATGAAACTCTCCGATGCCGTGACGGAGGAAGACCTGCGCATGTGCGAGGCCGTGCACCGCAACATCACGGGCGGCATCTATCGCGCCGGGCCGCTTTCGCCCCGGCATGAGGGCGCCGTGGCCTGGTTTCAGGCTCGGCTCAGACGCGACGCGGGCTATCCCGCTTGAAGGGCGAGGCCCGACAGATCGGGCCTGCTTTGGCAACGGCGATCGTTGCCGGCAACATGATCGGCTCGGGCGTATTCATGTTGCCGGCCGTGCTCGCCTCTGCCGGCTCGGCCAGCCTGATCGCCTGGGGCGTCGCGGCGGTGATCGCGATTGCACTGGCACTCGTCTTCGCCTTTCTTGGCGCGATGCGCGAGGGAACCGAGACACTGACGGAATATCCGGGTACGGCGTTTCATCCTGCGTTCAGCTTCATCGCCTGGGCGGCCTACTGGGCCACCTGTTTCATCGGCATCGTTGGCATTGTGCTGGTCGCGGTCGGCTATGGTGCGGCGATCTTCGGCGTGACGCTTGAGCCAGGTGAGCGTCTGATCGCGATCCTCGCGGCACTCTGGTCGCTCGTCGGCTGCGCCTTTCTCGGGCCGCGCTTTGTCGGGCGCATCTCGTCAGCCACATTGCTGATTGGCCTGTTGCCGATAGCAGCGGCGATCCTGATCGGTTTCGCCAATTTCAACGCGGATGTGTTTGCTGCCTCATGGAATGTTACGGGCGCACCGCTCAGTGCCGCGCTGCCACCGGTGCTGATCTCCATCTTCTGGGCTTTTCTCGGGCTTGAAAGCGCGAACGCGATCGCCGCGCGGGTGCGCCATCCGAAACGCAACATTGCCATCGCGGCGGCCGGCGGTGTTGCGATGGCCGCGGTGATATACGCGCTGGCAACGACCGCGCTGTTCGGCCTTGTACCGGCAGAGACGCTGGCGAAATCTGAGGCGCCCTTTGCGGATGTAACTGGCCTGGCCGCAGGGCCCATCGCCGGCAGTCTCGTCGCCATCGCTGCCTTTGCGCGCACCTTCGGCTGCACGGCCAGCTGGATCCTCGTTGCCGGCGAGACGGGGCAGGCGGGTGGGCGGCAGGGCTTCCTGCCGAAAGCGCTCTCCAGCACCGCGCCGGACGCTGCGCCGGTGCGCGACCTGATCGTGATGGGCGTGCTGATGAGCCTCGTCGCCCTGCTGACGCTGACGCCGGACCTCGTGAAACAGTTCAGCATGATTGCCGATTTCACCGTCTACCTGACCCTGCTGATCTACGCCCTCTGCGCGCTCGCCCTGATCCGGTTCTCCGGATCGCTCCCTCGGCCGGAGCTGCGCTGGACCGCCCGCCTGCTCGGCGCCTTCGGCGCGGCCTCATCTGTCTGGATTGCGTGGGCGGCGTTTGCGGGCTAACGGGCACGGCCATGTACCAGATCACGGCCAAGGGCCCGCGCGGGCCGATCGAGATTGCATGGGAGGCGCTTGCCTGGGCGGACCCGTCGCCGGCAGGGGCGGTCGACGCGAAGGAGGACGCGCGCGGCGCCTGGCGGCTCGATGCCTTTGCCGAGACGCTGGAAGAGGCCGAAGAATGCGTCGTGATCATCCAAGACTCCGCACCGGAACTGACCGCCCGGATCGAGGAGATTGCCGAGCGCGACTGGGTGACGCTGTCGCTGGAAGGCCTGCCGCCCGTGCATGCCGGGCCGTTCGTGGTCGCCGGCAGTCATGCGCTGGCCCAATCCTCGCCGGGCAAGATTTCCGTTCTGATCGAAGCGGGGCCGGCCTTCGGCACCGGCCATCATGGCACGACGCTCGGCTGCCTGCTCGCGCTGGCCGAAGCGCGGCGTTACCGCAAGCCGGGCCGGGTGCTTGACCTCGGCACCGGGTCAGGCGTGCTGGCGATTGCGGCGCTGAAAGTCGGCGCGGAGCTTGCGGTCGGCACGGATATCGACCGCGACTCCGTGTTCGTGGCGCGCGAGAATGGCCGGAAGAACCGTGTCAGCCGTTTCTTCGTTCACCATGTGCGCGGGGCAAATGCCGCCGCGATCCGGGCGATGGCGCCATATGATACGGTGTTCGCCAACATCCTGATGAAGCCGCTGATCGGCCTTGCGAAGGACATCGAACGCCTTTCGGCGCCCGGCGCGGTGATCATCCTGTCCGGGCTTCTTCACCATCAGGCCGCCCCTGTCCGCGCGGCGTTCGAGGGGCACGGGCTGCTCTTCCAGAAGCGCATCAAGCGCGATGGCTGGTCGAGCCTGGTGTTCCGGAAGGCGGGCTGAATTCTACCTTCATTTCACTGGAAGCTTGTCCCTCCCCGCCGCATCCCGGAGTAGGGATGGGCGGCGAGGGGATCGCGGCCGCGCACGGGTGGGAGGGGACGCGCGGGCGGCTCTGCGATCAGACGGGCCGGGCCGGGGGAGTCCGGTCCGGCCATCGGGGAAGGTCAGCGGGCGGCGCGGCGGTTGTGGCGCGCCTGGCGGCGGGCCAGCAGGTTCAGGCGCTCGGGCGCGAACCCGGTCTCGGTGCGGCGAGGCGCAGGCATCGGGCCGGTCACTTCATTGACCTGGACCGGGCGAAGGGCTTCCACCGCCGGGATTTCAGCGGCAGGCCGGAAGTTGAACTCGAATTTCATGTTAACTCTCTGTTTACTTTGGATTGTTGCGGTGCAGCATCTTTTCGCGTGCCGCTGATATAGGGCGCCCGGCAAACAAAACAGTATGGAGAGTCGGGTTTTCTCATGATAATTCGCATACCTCATTTGCTTTCCGGGCCCGCCGCCCCGGGGTAAGACAGACCCATGAGACAGACTTTCGACATCAAGGGCGGGCCGCAGGACGGCCGGGCCCATCTTCCGCTGCTTCGCCGTGAACTCGCCGCTCAGGGCCTCGATGGCCTGTATGTGCCGCACGACGATGAATACCAGAACGAATACCTGCCGGACGCAAACGAACGCCTCGCCTGGGTCACCGGGTTTACCGGCTCGTTCGGCTCGGCCTTCGTCTTCTCCGACAAGGCGGTGCTGTTCGCCGATGGGCGCTACACACTTCAGGCGGCGGATCAGACGGATGCCAGCCTGATTGATGTGCAGGGCATTCCGGACCCCGGCGCATTCGGCTGGCTGGCACAGCAGAATCTGAAGGGCAGGCGCGTCGGCTATGATCCGCGCCTGATGAGCCCGAACGATGTGGCGGCGCTTGCCGCAGCAGCGGCCAAGGCGGGCTGCGAACTCGTTGCCGTGTCCGAGAACCCGATCGACAAGGCCTGGAAGGGCCGCCCGCCGCAGCCCATGGCAAAGGTTGTGCCGCACCCGGTGAAGCATGCCGGCGTGGCGCATACGGACAAGCTGGAAGCGCTGGGCGCGCAGCTGAAGCGCGAGGGTGCGGATGCGGCGGTGCTGACTTCGCCGGCCTCGATTGCCTGGGCGTTCAATATCCGCGGCGGCGATGTCAGCTGCACGCCGCTGCCGCTCGGCCGGGCCATTCTGTATGCAGACGGTTCGGCAGAGCTGTTCATCGACGAGGCCAAGACCGATGGCGCGCTGCGCCGGCATCTTGGCAACAAGGTGACGCTGCGCCCGCTGGCGAAACTGGAGGAGGGGCTTTCGGGGCTTGCCGGCAAGACGGTGAGCCTGGATCCGGATGTCGCATCGGCCTGGTTCTTCGACCGGCTCGCCGGCGCCGGCGCCACTATCCTGCGCCAGCGCGACCCGGTGGCGATCCCGCGCGCCTGCAAGAATGCCGCCGAGATCAGGGGCACAACGGCCGCACATATCCGCGACGGCGTGGCCCTGACCCGCTTCCTGCACTGGCTCGACACCGAGGCACAGTCAGGCGAGGTGACCGAAATCGAAACGGTGATGAAACTCGAAGCCTTCCGCGAGGAACTGGGCAATCTCAACGATCTCTCCTTCCCGTCGATCTCCGGCGCGGGGCCGAACGGGGCGTTGCCACATTACCGGGTCTCGACCGCCTCCAACCGCAAGCTGGAGCGCGGCTCGCTGTTCCTGATCGACAGCGGCGGGCAATATCTCGATGGCACGACGGATGTGACCCGCACCGTGCCGATCGGTCAGCCTACGGAAGACATGATCCGGCACTATACGCTGGTGCTGAAGGGCCATATTGCGCTCGCCACGGTTCGCTTTCCGGCGGGCACGACGGGGACGCATCTGGATGTCCTGGCGCGCCATGCGCTGTGGCAGGCGGGGCTCGATTACCAGCATGGAACGGGCCACGGCGTCGGGGTTTATCTCGGCGTGCATGAAGGCCCGCACCGTATTGCGAAGCCGTGGAATCCGGTGCCGCTGATGCCGGGCATGATCGTCTCGAACGAGCCCGGATTCTACAAGGCGGGCGCTTACGGCATCCGCATCGAGAACCTGCAATATGTGACGCCTGCGAAGGATATCCCGGGCGGGGAAATCCCGATGCTCGGCTTCGAATGCCTGACCTTCGCGCCGCTGGCGCGCGGGCTGATCGATGTGAAGCTGCTCTCGAAAGAGGAACGCAAGTACGTCAACGACTATCACAGGCGCGTCTGGAAACTGCTGAGCCGGAAGCTTGATGGCGAGGTGCGCGAATGGCTGAAGGCGGCTTGCGCAAGGATCTGACTGCGCCCAGCGCCTGTATCCGGACGCGGGGGGTGTCCCGGCCGGTGAGGTCTGGTCTGAGCTTTTATCTGTGGGGGGATCTAGGACGTGTCGGGGCCGGAGAGGGCAGAGGCCCCCTCCGTCCGCGCGCGCAGCGCGCCTGCTCCGGGCGATTGCAGGCCAATCGCTAATCCTTCGCAGCCTGCCCCGTCACGCGGGGGAGGATGGGGATGGAGCCGGAGCGTTTCGCATGCGGCGATGTCCAGCAGACAAGTGGGCACATTCGTGCGCCACACCGGATCGTCCCAGCGGGGCCGGGTCAGGACATAGGGTCTGGGAGCGGAAGGATCGGGGAGCCGGTCGCCATAATAAACGATGCGGATCAAGCCCCAGCGGCTGGTCGCGTAGAGCACTTCGGCGTAGCCCGAGGTCTCGTACCAGTCGAGCAGGCGGTTCAATGACCACCAGAGGATCGGCCAGCAGAGCGGGTGCACCCGCGCGAACAGGCGCGCGAAGTGGGGGTTGGCTCGCAGGACACGCATCGGGGTCATGGGGCCTACGATACCCCCGCCCGCGGGGGTGTTGCACACGTTTCCGGGAAATTCTTTTCCGCCCCCTGATCCGTAGGGGGATTTTTCCCGTCTGGCCGGATTTGCTGTTGCGTAAGCCGGCCCGCGGAAAGCTGCCGGGGATGCCTGCGCCGGCAGGTCTCCGGCACACCAAGAGACCGGACCCCTGCCTGCGCAGGGGTGTGAGGAGGGGTGGTCGTTTGGAGGCGGTGCATTGCGCTTCGCTTAATGCACCCTACAGGCTTGCCGGACGTTACAGGCGATTCCAGCTTTTTACAGGTTTTTGCCGCTGAGCGGGGCGGGGTGTTTTTTCAGGGTGTGGAAGCCGGTGGTTCCGCAGGCGGGGCATCTTGTCCGGGTGACGGAAATGCTGGAGGCTTTCCAGCGGACGCCGCCGAGGCCCCAGACCGAGCGGGCGTGGCCGCAGGCTTCGCAGGTATAGTGCCAGGCGCGGGTTTCGGCTTCGGCTCCGGCGCGTCTGGCGGCGGGGATGAAAGCGAGGATGAGGCGCTGGAGAAGGGTCATGATCGCAGCACCCTGCCGAGGGCGCGCAGCGGCGCGGCCTGGATCTCCGGTATCGAGCCATCGGCCTTCGGGCCGATATTGATCAGGAGGTTGCCGCGCCGGGAAGTGACCTCGCGGTAGAGAGCGATCAGCTGATCAGGCGTAAGATAGTCTTCCGGCAGTTCGGCCTGGTTGTAGCCGAAGCCGAGACCGAGGCCGCGGCAGGCTTCCCATTTCATCTCCTTCGGGATGACGCCGAGACCGAACTCGACGCAGCGATAATCGGCGTAAGGCGTGGGCGTCTCCTGCTGTGGCTCGCCGGAACGGGCCTTCAGCATGGCGTTGAAGGCGGCGCGGGCAGCGGGATCGCGCAGGGAGTTGAAGAAGCCTTCATTGGCGAACCAGCGGTCGTTGGTGACGCCATCTGGGACGACGGAATAGTAATAATCGAGCAGGCGGGGCACGTCTTCGCCGTTCGGCCAGCAGATGTCGTTCCAGAGCACGGAAGGTTTATAGCGGTCGATCAGTTCCTTCGCCTGGGCGAAGGCGTAAGCGCGGTAGTCCTCTTCGGTGGGCACGCAGGCGAACATGTCGCCGATATTGGCGATGGGCGTCGCGCGGAAGGTCCAGTCGAGCCCGCCGGAATAGTAGAGCCCGTAGCGCAGGCCGCGGGCGCGGACGGCATCGCCCAGTTCACCGGCGAAATCGCGCGCCGTGTTCCAGCCGGGCCGGTGGGGATTGGGCACGCCTGTCGGCCAGAGGCAGTAGCCATCATGGTGCTTGCTGACGAAGACGACATAGCTGGCGCCGCAGTCCACGAAGAAGTCTGCCCAGCGGCCGGCGTCGAAAGCACTGGCAGCGGCGTCGAACTCCGCCCGGAAGTCCGTATACGGCATATGCCCGTAAAGCGTCCGGTGGCGCTCGGCGGTCGGGCTGCCATCGACGCGCAGGGCGTTGTCATACCATTCCGAATAGGGTGTCAGCACGGCGCTGCGGTCGAAATCCTCTCCCATCAGCTCGTGGATGGCCCGCCCGCGCGGGGCCCAGGCGGGGACGGTGAAGATGCCCCAATGGATGAAGATGCCGAGCTGGGGCCGGGCGAACCAGTCCGGGCAGGGGCGGGCGGGGGCGGTGTCAGCCATCGGCGGGGGGGCTTTCTGCGCCGGGAGTGCCCGCGCGGTGCAGCGGCCGCGTGACGTTCCAGGTGAAGGGGGCAAAGACCGCGCGCGGCAGGCCGGCCCTGCCGAGGGCATTGGCGGTCCACTGGTTGCAGGTGGTGAACGGACTGTAGCGGCCATGCGCGGAGAGCAGCAGTTCGCCGAAGACCGGCGTGTCGATCCGGATATAGTTGCCCCCGGCATCCTTCCTCAGGCTGCGGAGGATTTCGGAGATCAGGACGGCCTTGGCCGCCTGCCCGCCCGGCAGGGGGTCGCAGACGCTGCGCACATCCGAGCCATAGACGGGCACGATGCGCATGGCGACCGGGTTCATGCCCGCCAGCGCGGAGAGGGCACGGCCGGCGGTGAGATCATCCGGATGCAGCACGCTGGTAAAGAAGACCGAGTCGCCCCAGCCGAAGAGCAGATAGGTATCGCGTGGCAGGTAGTCCGGCAGGTGGCCGCGCAGCTCCCTGCGCCAGTTGATCACCTCGCCGTCGAGCGGCAGGGCGATGTCGGTGTGGAAGGCGGCCTCGCACAGATAGGCGGCCGGGCGCGCGGGCGGCACGCCGGCCGCCTTGCCCGGCAGCGGGAACAGGCCAGACAGCCAGGCGGCGCCGGCATACCAGAAGCCGGCGATCAGAATGGCGCCGAGTGTGAGGCCGATCCATTTCAGCGCTTTCAGGCTGATGCCCCTGACGGTCACCCGGCTCCCCTCCGCAGTCTGCCGGGGCAGATGAAAACATGCCGGCCGCGGGCGCAAGCCAATTTACGAAGAATCTGTTGTTCTTGTTTTGTTCCTATGATATTGGCGCAGGCATGATGCTGTCGCTGTCCATCCGTGATTTCGTGCTTATCTCCCGGCTCGATCTCTCGCCGGGGGAGGGCTTCACCGCGCTGACCGGGGAGACCGGGGCCGGCAAGTCGATCATCCTCGATGCGCTCGGCCTGGCACTGGGGGCGCCAGCCGACCGGGCGGTGATCCGCCATGGGGCGCCGGGGGCCAGCGTGGCGGCGGAGTTTGATCCGCCTGCGGACCATCCGGTCTGGGCGCTGCTGGCCGGGGCCGGAGTCAGCGCCCCTGCGGGCGAGACGCTGACGCTGAAACGGCTGGTGCGGGCAGACGGGCCGGCGCGGGCGTTCATCAATGATCAGCCGGTGAGTGCGGCGCTGCTCGGCGAGGCGGGCGAGCTGCTGGTGGAGGTGCACGGGCAGCATGCGGCCTCCAGCCTGATGCGGCCGGCCACGCACCGGCGGCTTCTGGACCAGTTTGCAGGCCATGACGCCTTGCTGGCGGCGTGTGCGGCGGCGCATGCCGCGCGGCTGGAGGCGCGGGCAGCGCGCGCGGCCATCGAAGCCGATGTGAAAGCGGCGGCCGAGACGAAAGCGTGGCTGGAAGAGACCGTGGGCCAGCTGACAAAGCTGGCACCTCAGGCGGGCGAGGCGACGCGCCTGGCGGCGGAGCGGGCACAGCTGATGCAGGCCGAGCGGGTGCGCGAGGCGGTGGCGGAAGCATCCGCGGCAATGGCGGGTGCTGACCTCGAGGCGGCGCTGGCGCGCGCGGCACGGGCGGCGGAGCGGATCTGCCGGCTGCCAGGCTTCGATGGCGCGGCAGGCAGCCTGCCGCAAGCGGCGCGGGCGGCGGGTGAGGCGATCGAGCGGGCGCTGATCGAGGTGCGCGAGGCGGAGAGCGCGGTGGCGCAACTCGGGCGGCTGCCGGTGGAGCCGGGCGACCTGGATGCAGTGGAGGCGCGCCTGTTCGCGCTGCGCAGTCTCGGGCGCCGGCTGGGCTGCGATCCTGATGCGCTGAATGCGGCCCGGGCAGAGCTGGCGGCGCGGCTGGAGCGTGCGGAAGCCGGTGAGGCGGGTATCGCGGCCGCGCGCAAGGCGGAGCAGGCGGCGGAGGCGCGCTGGCAGGGCGCGGCAGACGCGCTGAGCGCGGCGCGCCGGACCGCGGCGCGGAAACTGGAAGCGGCGATCGCGAAGGAGCTGCAACCGCTGAAACTCGGCCGCGCGGTGATCCGCGTGGCGCTGGTGCCGCTGGCGCCGGAGGAGGCGGGCGCAGCCGGTGCGGAGCGGGTGGAGTTCGAGGCGGAAACCCATCCCGGCGCGGGCTTCGGACCACTGCGCAAGGTGGCTTCCGGCGGGGAGCTGGCGCGCGTGTCACTGGCGCTGAAATGCGCGCTGGCCGAGGCGGGCAGCGCCGGCACGCTGATCTTCGACGAGGCCGACCAGGGCGTCGGCGGAGCTGTGGCGGCGGCGATCGGCGAGCGTCTGGTGCGGCTGGCGGCGGCGCGGCAGGTGCTGGCGGTGACGCACAGCCCGCAGGTGGCCGCCGCTGCGGATTCGCACTGGCTGGTCGAGAAATGCGGCAAGGCTGGCGGCAGCGCGCTTCGCGCGCTAGATGCTGCGGCCAGACGCGAGGAAATCGCCCGCATGCTGTCCGGCGCCGAGATTACCGATGAGGCGCGGGCGGCGGCCGGGAGGCTGATGGAGGATGCATGACCGGCGGAAAGGCTGTCGAGGCGTTGACCGAAGCGGAAGCGGCGGCGGAGCTGGCACGGCTGGCGCGGGAGATCGCCGAGGCGGATGCGGCCTATTACCAGAATGATGCGCCCGACATCACCGATGCCGAGTATGATGCGTTGCGCCAGCGCAACGCCGCGATCGAGGCGCGGTTCCCGGCGCTGAAGCGTGACGACAGCCCGTCGCTGCGCGTCGGCGTGGAAGCCGGCGAAGGCTTTGCCAAGGCGCGCCATGCCGCGCCGATGCTGTCGCTGGAGAATGCCTTCACCGATGAGGATGTGGCCGACTTTGCCGGGCGCATCCGTCGCTTCCTCGCGCTGCCGGCAGACGAGGTCCTGGCCTTCACGGCCGAGCCGAAGATCGATGGCCTGTCGCTGAGCCTGACCTATGAACAGGGCCGGCTGGTGCGCGCGGCCACGCGCGGCGATGGCCAGACCGGCGAGGATGTGACCGCGAATGCGCACACCCTGAAGGACATTCCGGCGAAGCTGAAAGGCAAGGGCTGGCCCGAAAGCATCGAGGTGCGCGGCGAAGTGTATATGTCGAAGGCCGACTTTGCGGCGCTGAACCGGCGCGAGGGCGAAGCCGGCCGCAAGACCTTTGCCAATCCCCGCAATGCCGCCGCCGGCAGCCTGCGGCAGCTGGATCCCGGAATTACGCAGTCGCGGCCCCTGCATTTCTTTGCCTATGCCTGGGGGGCGGCGAGCGCGCCGTTTGCGGCCACCCAGAGCGAGGCCGTGCAGAAGCTCGGGCAGTGGGGTTTTTCCACAAATCCGCTGATGGTCCGTACAGAGACGGTTGACGAGGTGCTGGCCTATTACCGGCGCATCGAGGCGCAGCGCGCCACGCTCGACTATGACATTGACGGTGTGGTCTACAAGGTCGACCGGCTCGACTGGCAGCAGCGTCTGGGGTTTGTGAGCCGGGCGCCGCGCTGGGCAATCGCGCACAAGTTTCCGGCCGAGAAGGCGACGACGGCGCTCCTGGCCATCGACATCCAGGTCGGGCGCACAGGCTCGCTGACGCCGGTGGCGCGGCTGGAGCCGGTGACCGTGGGCGGTGTGGTTGTCTCCAACGCCACCCTGCACAACGAGGACGAGATCGCGCGCCTCGGCGTGAAACCGGGCGATGTGGTGGAGATCCAGCGGGCGGGAGATGTCATCCCGCAAGTGTTACGCGTGGTGAAGGCCGGGAAGGGGCCGGCCTGGAAGATGCCGGACACCTGCCCGGTGTGCGGTTCGGCGGCGGTGCGCGAGACCGATGAGGCGGGTGAGGCGGATGTGCGCCGGCGCTGCACCGGCGGGCTGATCTGCCCGGCCCAGGCGGTGGAGCGGCTGAAGCATTTCGTCTCACGCAAGGCGCTCGATATTGACGGGCTGGGCGCCCGGCAGATCGAGCTGTTCTTCGACAAGGGCGTGGTCCGCGCGCCGCAGGATATCTTCCGCCTGCAGAGGAATATTGCCGCTGCGGGCCTGCCCCCGCTGGAGGAATGGGACGGCTTCGGGCCGGCATCTGCCCGGAAACTCTACGCGGCCATCGAGGCGCGCCGCCGGGTGCCGTTTGCGCGCTTCCTCAACGGCCTCGGCATCCGGCATGTCGGGCAGACCACGGCGGGCCAGTTCGCGCGCGGCTTCCTCAGCTGGGCAGCGTTCCGGGCGGCCGTGCGCCGGGCTGCAGAGGGCGGCCCGGAGAGCGAGGGCTATCAGGAGCTGACAGGCATCGATGGGATCGGGGATGCGGCGGCGCGGGCGCTGATCCAGTTCGAGAGCGAACCGCACAACCGCGAGATGCTGGAAGCCTTGCTGGCGGAAGTGACGGTGGAAGATGAGGTTCCGGCCGCGTCTGACAGCCCGGTGGCCGGCAAGACGGTGGTGTTCACCGGGACGCTGGAGCGGATGACGCGCGACGAGGCGAAGGCGCGGGCGAGCGCGCTGGGCGCAAAAGTGGCCGGCTCCGTCTCGGCCAAGACCGACATCCTCGTGGCGGGACCGGGCGCCGGATCGAAACTCGCCAAGGCGGAAAGCCTGGGCGTGCGCACGATGACCGAAGCCGAGTGGATGGCGCTGATCGGTGACGCGTGATGCGCCGCAGACAAGCTATTTACCGCCGGGGATGATCCGCTGCAGCAGTGTGCGCTTCTGCGGCTCGCTGATCGCTTCCGGATCGACACCCTGGCTGGTGAGCAGGCGATAGCTCATCCGGTACCAGTCCGTATCCGGATAATTGTAGCCGAGCGTGGCGCCGGCTGCGAGCGCCTGATCCTTGAGGCCAAGCGTCAGGTAGGCCTCGACCAGCCGGTGCAGGGCTTCCGGCGTGTGACTGGTGGTCTGGTAGTTGTCGATGACATTGCGGAACCGGTTGACGGCCGACAGCGTCTGGTTAGAGCGCAGGTACCAGCGCCCGATGGTCATTTCCTTGCCGGCGAGCTGGTCGTTGACCATGTCGAGCTTCAGCCGGGCATCCTTGGCATATTCACTGCCGGGATAGCGGCGGATGATGTCGTTGAGCGCGTTGCGGGCATTTTCGGTGGTGGCCTGGTCGCGGCCGACATCGAGGATCTGATCGAAATAGCTGAGGGCGATAAGGTAATAGGCATATTCCGCCTCCGAGCCGCCGGGATGCAGGGACAGGTAGCGCTGGCAGGCGCTGATTGCGGTGGTGTAGTCGCGCGTGCGGTAGGAGGCATAGGCAGACATCACCATCGATTTGCGCGCCCACTCGGAATAGGGATGCTGGCGCTCGACTTCCTCGAACATCTTGATGGCCGTCGCATAGTCGCGCGCATCGAGACGGGCAGCCGCCTGATTGTAGATCTGCTCCACCGGGCGCTCGACATAGGCGAGTTCGGCATTCCGCGTGTTCGACCGGCAACCGCCGAGGGCCAGGGCCCCAAGGGCGACCGCCAGGGTCAGGGTAGTCAGTCTGCGCATGCAACGGGCCTGTTCTCGGCTATGGGATTGGGCCCTCTGCTTAGCCTGAATGGCGCCGGGTTTCCAAGGCCTGAATGTCAGGGCGGGGCGATGGCCGGGGCCGTCAGACGGCGGCGCGCACCGTTTCCAGCAGGGCGGGGCTGCCGGCCTCTTCCCAGCACCAGGCGGTAGGGCTGGCCAGCAGGGTGCGCACCAGGCGGTTGTTCAGGCTGTGACCGGGCTGGACGGCGTCATAGTCCCCGGCAATCGGGCCGCCCGCGAGCATAAGATCGCCGACCGCATCCAGCATCTTGTGGCGGACGAATTCGTCCTCGAT
This sequence comes from Hyphomonas sp., assembly GCA_046293935.1. GTDB lineage: Bacteria > Pseudomonadota > Alphaproteobacteria > Caulobacterales > Hyphomonadaceae > Hyphomonas. The sequence goes on along the minus strand of JBKBJF010000011.1, from coordinate 9,025 downwards.
ACGCAGGCCTTCCGGATTCATCACGCCGTTCTCGTCGATCACCACGGCATTCTCAAGCGAGCCGCCGCGGGCCAGGCCCATCGACCTGAGCATCTCGACATCCCGGGCGAAGCCATAGGTACGGGCGAAAGCGAGGTCGCGGGCAAACATGCCGGGGGCCAGGCGCAGGGCCATCTGCTGCACGCCGATCGCCGGGTCTTCATACTCGATGCGGGCCCGCAGGGTGAGCACGTCGTTGTCCGAAGGCGACAGGCTGGCGCGTTTCGGACCGTCACGCACTTCCACCGTCTCGAGGATGCGGATGCGGCGGCGGGGAGCGCCAAGCGTTTTCAGGCCCGCCAGCATCATCAGTTCGTAGAAGACCGAGGAGGAGCCATCCATGATCGGCACTTCCGGGCCGTCGATCTCGACGCGCAGGTTGTCGATGCCAAGGCCGGCGATCGCAGCCAGCAGGTGCTCGACCACAGCTACGGAGACGTCGAACTCGTTGGACAGGGTGGTGCCCAGGCGGGTGTCGGACACGCATTCGGCATGGGCGAGGATTTCGCCCCGGCCGTGCGGCGCATCGGTACGGACGAAGCGGATACCGGTGTTCACCGCTGCCGGCAGCAGGGTGAGGCGGGCCCGCGCGCCACTGTGAACGCCGATACCGGCGCAGCTGACCTTGCGCGCAATGGTGGTTTGCCGATCACCTGTCATCGTTGTTCCAGCCTTCAGCCCGGTACGCCTGTACATGGCTTCTACATGACCTGAGGGATGCAGGGGCTCAAAACACGGGATGTTTCGCCGTATTACAGAAGCGGGGCCTGAATCCTTACAAATCATTGATTCGATTGGAATTTAATCTGCCGGAAATGTGTCGCCGGAAGGTCACACACCGGCTCAATGATTGGCGGAGCGGCGCAGGAAGGCCGGAATCTCCAGATCGGCATCATCAAACGGGGCCGGGTCCGGGTGGTCGTCCGGGGTCGAGACGATCGGCATCCCGGGTGCGGGGCCACGCGGGGCGGGCCCGGAATCGTTCTGGCCCTGCGGTGCCGGGCGGCGCCAGCCAAACAGGTTTGCGAAGCCGGATGAGGTGGCAGGCTCGCGCACCGGGCGGTCGGGCGCGGGGGCATCGGTGCGCTCGCCGAAGATGCCCGGTGGCAGAGAGTCGCCTGGTGCGGCAACGGCGGGACGTGGCGGCGGGACGACGCGGGGGCGGCCATCGTCATACGGCCCGGAGGCAGCCGGCCCGGCAGATACGATGTCTTCTTCCTCTTCCTCGCCAGAACCGGCCTCGGCAGAACCGGGTGTAGCCGGCGGGTCGGGCTCGGGCTCGGGCGCACGCGCAATCACCGGCTGGGCGCTGGGCAGGCGTTTGGCGGCGGCTTCCAGACCGGCGGCGACAACCGAGACGCGGATCTTGCCTTCGAGGCCCGCATCGAAAGCGGAGCCGAGGATGATATTGGCGTTGGGGTCGACCTCGCGGCGGATTTCATTGGCCGCCTCGTCGAGTTCGAACAGGGTCATGTCATAGCCGCCGGTGATGTTCACCAGCACGCCGCGTGCCCCCTTGATGGTGACGTCATCAAGCAGCGGATTGTCGATGGCGCGGCGGGCCGCTTCGAGCGCGCGCGATTCGCCGCTCGCTTCGCCCATGCCCATGAGCGCCGTGCCCATCCCGCGCATGATGGCGCTGACATCGGCGAAGTCGAGATTGATCAGGCCGGGCATAACGATCAGGTCAGTGATGCCGCGCACGCCGGAATAGAGCACATCATCGGCCATGCGGAAGGCATCAGCGAAGGTCGTCTTGTCATTGGCGATGCGGAACAGATTCTGGTTCGGCACGACGATCATGGTATCGACATGCGCGCGGATGCGCGACAGACCGTCTTCGGCGAGGCGCATGCGGTGGGCGCCCTCGAAGCTGAAGGGCTTGGTGACGACCGCGATGGTGAGGATGCCCATCTCCTGCGCGGCGCGGGCGATGATCGGGGCGGCCCCGGTGCCAGTGCCTCCGCCCATGCCGGCCGCCAGGAAAACCATGTGGGCGCCTTCGAGGCGCGCGCGGATCTCGTCGAGGGATTCTTCGGCCGCCTTCGCACCGATTTCCGGGCGGGCGCCTGCGCCAAGGCCGGCTGTGGTGGCGAGACCGAGCTGCAGCCGGTTTTCCGAGCGTGAGCGCGAGAGGGCCTGGGCATCGGTATTCGTGACGATGAATTCGACCCCCTGCAGGTTGGCCTCGATCATGTTGTTGACCGCATTGCCACCCGCACCGCCGATGCCCAGGACGATGATCCGCGGTTTGAGTTCGTGGGTCATGTGCGGCGCCTGTTCTCGTCTGCGTTCAAGGGGCTGGGTGAGCCGCGAGCATGAACGCCTGCGGCTAAAAAACGCTTAAGTGGCAAGACGTGGCGTCAGAAATTTTCCTTCAGCCAGTGCAACAGCCAGCGTAACCATCCCGGGCCGGTCGCGGCCTCTGTTTCCGATGACGGCTCACCAGCCCGTGCGGCGTCGGCGAACCCCAACTCGGGATACAGTAGCAGGCCGGAAGCCGTTGAAAAAGCAGGTGTTGCCAGTTGCTCACCTAACGATTCTGCAAGGACCGGACGGCCGAGGCGCACGGGCGCATTGAGGATGCGGCTGGCGACCTCGCGCACACCCGGCAACTGGCTGGCGCCGCCGGTCAGCACGATGCGCTGCGGCAGGACACTGCGCACGTCGCTGCGGGCGAGGGCAGCGGCGGCGAGTTCGAAGATTTCCTCGATGCGCGGCGCGATGATGCGCGCGATCTCGCCGCGCTCGAGCCGGGTGGCGTGCAGACGGCCATCATCGCCCAGCCGAGGGGCCTCGATGCGTTCGGCCAGGCCGGGGCCTTCGAGATCGGCGGTGCCATAAACGGTTTTCAGCCGCTCTGCGGCAGCGAAGGTGGTGCCGATGCCCTGGGCAATGTCGGCAGTGACATGCGCGCCGCCCGCGGGCACCAGTCCGAGCCAGGCGGGCGCGCCGTTGAGAAAGACCGAGACGGCGGTGACGCCGGAGCCGAGATCGATGCATACCGCGCCATTCTCGATCTCATCCTCGATCAGGGTTCCGGCACCTGAAGCGATGGCGGAAGGAATGATCTGGCGCACGCCGAGATGTGCGCGGCCGACACATTCCACGAGGTTCTCGACGATCGCTTTTGGCGCCGAGACAACCGACATCTTCACGCTGAGGCTGCCGGCGATCATGCCGACCGGCTGGCGCACGCGGCCGGCGGCCTTGTCGATCGTGTAGAGGACCGGCCAGGCGGAGAGGATCCGTTCATGCCGGGCGCCGGGGGCCTGTGCGGCGCGGGTGAGGGCCTGCGCGTGCAGGCGGCGGACATCGCGGGCCGAGACCAGGCGGCCGCTGACTTCGATCGTGGCATCCACCAGGCGGGACGTGAGGCGCGGACCGGTGATCCCCAGGATGACGTCGCTGATCGGCTCTCCGGCTTCGCGCTCAGCGTCCTCGACAGCGAGACGGATGGTGCGCTCGATGCCTTCGATGTCAGTGATGGTGCCGCCCGTGAAGCCGCGCGTCGGCTGGCGCCCGGCGCCGAGGATGGCCATGCGGCGCGGATTATCCGTATCCGGACGGGCAATGAGGCAGGTCGTCTTCGAGCAACCGATGTCCAGCGCAGCGGCCGTTCCCGTGGCGCGGCCATTGAGCCGGGCAAGACGCTTGCTGGAAAGCTCTGACATCAGATCGTCTCGGAGGCCTCGCGGCTGGCGGGGAGGGCAGCGGGTTCGGACGGGCGCAGGTAGACCCGGCCGCGCGAGCGCAGGTCGATCATCTCGAGCGGACGCTGCGTCAGAGCGGTGCGCACCTGCAGCCGGGCGAGGCGTTCGATGGCGGGATCAAGCGCCTCATCCTCAGGCAGGCGTACGGTCACGCCGTTGACGAACCGCATGTCCCAGCGGCGCTCACCGATCCGCGTGGCCACAGCGACGCGGCCGTTGATGTCCTGTGCCCGGGCAAGTGCCGCGACGAGCTGCGGGGCCGCTTCCGGTGCTCCGGCTCCGGCGAGGCGCAGCAGGTCGGGATGATCTTCGGCCTTCGCGCCGGGCAGCAGGCGGCCCAGGCCGTCCACGACCTTCCACTGGCGCCCGTCATGCCAGAGCGCGACCGGTTCGGCGGCATCGGCGAGAATCACGACATTGCCGGGCCACAGGCGGTGGACCCGCACGTTCAGCACCTTGTGGGTGCCTTCGACACGGCTGCGGATGAGGTGCGGGTCGGCCCGGAACATGTTCTCGCCGGGCTCGATCATGGCGGCGGCGCGCACTTCATCCTCAAGTGCCGGATTGTCCTGCAGGCCAAGAACGACAACTTCCTTCACGTCGATGCCAGCCAGGCGGGCCGTATCATCCATGAAACCGCCGAAACGGGTGCCGATCTGCGACAGCGATCCGCCCATCCAGGCAGCGGTGGCCACGAGGATGGCGACGAGCATGACGACGCCGAAAATGACGGACGAGACGCGCACCTCCTCGCCGGTCGCCTCATCGATGATGGTGGCGGGCGGGCGGCGGCGCGAGGGGACGGTCTGGTTGCGCTCTATCTTTGGCATGAGGCATCCTCAATCATCCAGGCGACGAGGGCCTCGAAACTCATCCCCGTATACGCGGCCTGCTCGGGAACGAGCGAGGTCGGCGTCATACCGGGCTGGGTGTTGGTTTCGAGGATCACTAGCCGGTCCTTCTTGTCGTCATAGCGGAAGTCCGAGCGTGTCGCCCCGCGGCATCCGAGTGCCCGGTGCGCGGTGAGGGCAGCGTCGAGCGCAGCCTCGGTCACATGCGCGGGCAGGTCCGCCGGGATCACATGCTGTGAGCCGCCAGCCGCGTATTTTGCATCGAAATCGTAATAGTCTCTTAAGGTCGTGATCTCGGTGACGGCCAGGGCCCGGTCGCCGAGGACAGCCACGGTCAGCTCGCGGCCGGGAATGTATTCCTCCGCCATCAGATAGTCGCCATAGCGCCAGTTCGGGCCGGTCAGTTCCTGCGGCGGGCCGTTGGCCCCTTCGCGCACGATCAGCACCCCGAAGCTGGAGCCTTCGTTCACCGGCTTGATGACGTAGGGTGGCTTCAGCGCATGGGCGGCCGCCGCTTCGGCCCGGGTGACGCGGCGGTCCACGGCAACATCAAGGCCGGCCTGGCGGTAGACGGCCTTCGACTTCAGCTTGTCCATGGCCAGCGCAGAGGCGAGCACGCCGGAATGGGAATAGGGCAGGCCCATGACTTCCAGCACCCCCTGCACGCAGCCATCCTCGCCCCAGGGGCCATGCAGGCCATTCAGCACGATGTCCGGACGTGCGTCGGTAAGCTGGCGCGCGATCTCGCGGGTCGCGTCAATCTCCACCACCTCGTAGCCCGCCTGGCGCGCGGCCTCGGCCATCTGGCGTCCGGACGACAGCGAGACGGGCCGCTCCGAGGACCAGCCGCCATAGATCACTGCCACGCGTTTCATCGGGTTCACTCCTGCCTCTGCCGCCCTGCATCGCGCGCTGCGGTGAACACTGTCTTAAGGGATGCCGCTGGCGGATGTCTGCAGGGCGGCGCGTTGCAACGCCGTAAGGTCAGCGATTGACGCTGTTTCAGGAACAGTGTCACTCTCGCCCCCGAGAGGGATCGATTTGCGTTTCCCCGTGCGATGGCGAGAGACTATCGCGGCCGAGAGGAGACAGCCTGCGTGACGTCCCTGAGCCTGCGCCTGAATGCGGTGGTGGCCGTGCTGCTGTCTGCCCCGGCCGCTGCGGTGGCCGACCTGCCGGCAAGCGAGCGCACGGTCCTTGCGCTGGAGTCCTTCGACCGTTTCGCGCCGCGCACGGCGCTCGACATCGTGCAGCAGATTCCGGGTATATCGCTGGCCGAGGATGATGACAGCGCCCGGGGATTCGGCCAGGCCAGCGGCAACATCCTGATTGATGGCCAGCGGGTATCAGGCAAATCGAACGGCGCGCGGGCTGCGCTCGGCCGGATACCGGTGGCCCGGGTGCTGCGCATCGAGCTGGCCGATGCCAGCGCCTTCGGCCTGCCGGGCGTGACCGGCCAGGTCGTGAACGTCGTGACTTCAGGGCAGGGCGGCGTGTCCGGCGCCTGGAAGATGGAGGCGCGCTGGCGCGACGATTTCAAGCCGTCACTCGGCGTGGCCAATCTGTCTCTGTCAGGCGGCAGGGGTGCCGTCAGCTGGACCCTGCAGGCCGACAATTCGCCGATGCGGCGCGGCAATCAGGGCTTCCGCAGCGTGTTTGATGCCGCAGGCAACCGTACGGAACGGCGCGAGGAGAAGTTCACCTTCTATGTCGACAACACCTCCCTGTCAGGCTCCCTCGCGTTCAGGCCGGCGAGCGGGCTGTCCGCGAACCTCAATGGCCGGATGAGCGTGTTCGAGGAGACGGTGCGTGACCGCGGCAAGGTGTTTCCTGTATCCGGCGTTGAGGGGCGCCGGATTTTCCAGAGCGTGGAAGATGGCTGGAAGAGCGAGCTGGGTGCAGATATCGAATTCGATGCCGGGCCCGGCAGGCTGAAACTGATCGGGCTGGCGCGGCATGAACATGATCCGGTGGCAGACAGTTTCCTGCGCGGGGGGCTGGACGGATCGAACCTGTTCCGGTCCGAATTCCGTCAGACTACGGATGAGGGCGAATATATCCTGCGCGGTGAGTACGGCCTTAAGACTACGCCGGGCCGCGAATGGCAGCTGTCCGCAGAGAGCGCATTCAATTTCCTCGAGGCCGAGACGTTTCTCGCCGAGGCAACCGGGGGCGGCGCGCTGATCCCGGTCGTGCTTGAGACGTCCGATGTCCGCGTCGAGGAACGCAGGTTCGAAGCTATGCTGACACATACCCGGACGCTGTCGCCTCGCGTCACCCTGCAGGCAGCGCTCGGGGCCGAGCAGTCCGAACTCTCGCAATCGGGCGACACCTCTGCCAGCCGGGAGTTTGTAAGGCCGAAAGGCCATGCCAGCCTGTCCTGGGCGGCGAGCGACAGCCTGAAACTGGTGACGCGGGTGGAGCGCCGCGTCGGGCAGCTCGACTTCTTCGATTTCGTCTCCTCGGTCGATCTTGACCTGGACCAGGGCAATGCCGGTAACCCCGAGATCGTTCCCGAGCAGGCCTGGGCACTGAGCATGCAGGCGGAAAAGAACTTCGCGCGCTGGGGCGCGGCGACAACCAAGGTCACGCTCGAGCAGATCGAGGATATCGTCGACCGTGTGCCGATCGGCAGCGGCGACGGGCCGGGCAATCTCGACTCGGCGTGGGCCGCCTCGCTTGAACTCGATGCGACGCTGAAGCTCGAGCCGGCGGGCTGGCGGGGCGCCCAGATCACCGCGAAGACCGTGCTGGCCGAGTCCCGTCTCGATGATCCGTTCACGGGCCAAAGCCGCGCGATCAGCGATGACCTGGCCTACAGGATCAACCTCGCCTTCCGGCACGATGTGCCGGAGACACAACTGGCCTGGGGCCTGGCTTACGAGCAGGCACAGAATACGGACGAATTCACGCGCACCGAGCGCCGCCGGGTGAGCGAAGCCCCCGGACTGGCCGACTTCTTCATCGAACACAAGGATCTGTTCGGACTCACAGGCAAGTTCACGGTGCGCAACCTGCTGGACCTGACCGATGCCTATGAGCGCCGGGTGTTCGCGCCGGACCGCAGCGGCGTGCTGGTGCGCCAGGAACGGGCCGAGCGCTTCCGCGGCCTGATCTTCATGGTCACGGTGAACGGCACGTTCTGATCCCTGTCGGCCTGGCATATGCCAAACCCGGCCCGGCGGGGGTGGGTTCATTACAGAAAAATCATGTTGGAAAACTGAGAAAGGCTATTGACTACAGATATAGTCATTATTGATTAGCGACAAATCCATTCTGAAAAACGGTAAATCTCCTAGCGCGCGCCGCCGGGACTACCAGAACAAGACACCGGAGGAGTCGCCTATGCCGTTTCGTTCCCTGCTGCTGGGAAGCCTTGCCTTTGCCGCGCTGCAGGCCGCGGCCTCCGCTCAGTCGCCGGCTCCGGTGGTCCCCTCGTCCAGTACGGACCGTACCACCTATCTGCCTGCCGATTTCAGCCAGTATGCCCCGGTGACCGCGCTGGACATGGTGCGACGGGTGCCCGGATTTGCCATCCAGAGCGATGATGGCGGCCAGCGCGGTTTCGGCCAGGCGCGAGGCAACGTCCTGATCAATGGTCAGCGGGTGTCGGCGAAGTCCAACGGCGCCGAAGCGGAGCTGGGCCGGATCGCGGCGGCGCGGGTGGTCCGCATCGAGGTGCTGGAGGGCAGCCAGCTGGAGATTCCGGGCCTGTCAGGCAAGGTCGTCAACGTGGTGACGGATGGGGCCGGCACCGTGGATGGCAGCTGGCGCTGGAAGCTGCGTATCCGCGAGGACCTGCCGCCAGCCTTCGACGAGTTCCAGGTCAGTCTCTCCGGGGCAAAGGAGGCGATCAGCTGGACGCTGGAAGCGCGGGGTAGTCCGGGCCGCGGCGCTGATGCCGGCTGGCGCAATATCCGGGATGGCTCGGGTAGCCTGATCGAGCGGCGCGACGAGGACTTCACATCGGTGGAGGACGATGTGTCACTATCGGGTTCACTGTCCTGGAAGCCACCGGGCGGGATGATCGCCAACCTCAACGCCAGAGGACAGGTTTCCCAGGCGGATGACAAGCAGATTTCCAGGACCTTCCCGGTCAGCGGGCCAGAAGGCCGCCGCCTGTTCATCAGCTCGGAGGATGAATGGAATGGCGAACTGGGCGGCGACTATGAATTTGGCGCGGGCCCCGGCCGGCTGAAGCTGATCGGCCTTGCCCGCTACGAGCACAGCCCGTTCAGCGATATCTTCATCGCCGGAAACCTGGATGGTTCCGGACAGTTCCGGCAGAATTTCCTGCAGACCGTGGACGAGGGCGAATACATCCTGCGCAGCGAATATGCGCTGTCGACCGCGCCCGGGACCGACTGGCAGGTCTCGCTGGAAGGCGCGTTCAATACGCTGGAGGCAGAGACCAGCCTGTTC
>JBKBJF010000010.1:0-46585 GCA_046293935.1 Hyphomonas sp. | reverse complement strand
TGGAAGGCACCGCCCGGGCCGACTTCACCATGGAACTGCACATAGAAGCCGTAGATCAGGATCAGCGGCAGCATGCATTTGGCGATGACACGCAGGATCATGTGATGATCGCCCTTCATCAACTCTCTCCGTCCTTGCGGGATTTCGCGGACGGGCCCGGAGTCTTCTTCAGCGTCTCTGCCAGCGAGCGCTCCCCAAAACCGAGCAGCAGCGCAACGGCCAGGCCGGCCGTGAACACGACGGCGGTCTCACCCAGCGTATCGAAGCCCCGGTAGCTGGCGAGCACTGTCGTGACGACGTTTGGCACGCCGGTGTCGAACCAGTTGATCTGCAGGTAGGTCAGGCCGACACCGGCATTGGCAGGCGACTGCGGATCGCCCAGCGCCGGCAGGTCAATCGTTCCATAAACGAGCATCAGTCCGGTGAGAAAGCAGACAAGGAAAGGACCGATCCGCCGCAGCGGCTTTTCCGGCTTGGCGGTGCGGGCGGTCAGCAGCATCGCGCCAAGCAGCACGGCGGTGGACATGCCTGCGCCAACGGCTGCCTCGGTGAAGCCGACATCCACCGCATCAACGAGGATGTACCAGGCCGCCGAGACGAGCGAATAGACGCCGGACAACATGACGATGGCAAACAGGCTGCGCAGGCGGGCGATGGCCAGCGCGACGACAAACAGGATGCCCAGGAACAGGATATTGATGAGCGCAGTGCCTGACTGGTCCAGCATGACGTCGATCATCCGTGCGCCTCCCTTTGCTGGTCCGCCTCGGGATCATCACGCCCCGCGGGGCCGATCTTCGGCTGCAGGCCGGCGGTATGCGCGGCATTGGCCAGCGAGTGTGCGCCGGTAGCGCTGGTCAGCAGCAGGAAGCCGAAGATGCAGCCGATCTTGACCAGCACCAACCAGTGGGGCGCCATCAGCGCCATGCCAAGCAGCACGAGGCCTGCGCCAGAGGTATCGGTGACAGAGGCAGCATGCAGGCGGGTATAGAAATCCGGAAAGCGCAGCACGCCGATGGCGCTGACGATGCACAGCAGTCCGCCGACAAGGCAGGCGAACCCGCCCAGCGGCATGCGTACGAGGTCCCAGGCGGATTGCAGCTGCACGAGGAGATCAGCCATTGCCGTCTCCTTTCTGCACGGTCTCCGTCTTGCGCACGAGCGGCACTTGGAAGGAGCGGTAGCGGAAGAATTTCAGGATCGCGATGGTCGAGACGAAGTTGATCAGCGTGTAGAGGATCGCGATGTCGAGGAAGTCAGGACGGCCCATCACATAGCCGAGCAGGCCGATGACCAGAACTGTCTGGGTGCCGAACGTATTTACCGCCAGCACGCGGTCGTAGAGGGTCGGCCCCATCAGGGAGCGGATAAGGATCAGGATCATCGCCACGAGAATGGCGATCAGGCCGGCAGCGGTCATGCGCGCGCCTCCGCCGGATCGGCTGCACGGGCGCATCGGCGGTCCATCTCGGCGAATCCTTCCGGCACGGTGTTGGCTTCATACAATCCGTGCACAAGCAGCTTGTCGCCCTCGATCTCCACCGTCACCGTACCCGGCGTCATCGTGATCGAGTTGGCGAAGGTCACCTTGGCCAGATCCGACTTGCAGATCGTCTTGACCTTCACCAGGGCCGGGGAGATGTCGAGATCCGCCCGCAGGCAGGCCTTGATGACGACCCAGTTCGACTTGACCACTTCCCAGCCGAGCCAGGGATAGTAGGCCAGCCACCCCATCAGCCGTACATACGGGCCGCCTTCCCGGTCGATGATCTTCAGGCGCGCGCAGAGGAACAGGGTGATGACTGCGGATACGGCACCAAAGCCCAGCATCAGCGGTTTATAGTGGCCGGAATTGCCGAGCCAGAATGCGGCAATCGCCAACAAGATCGCAATAAAGTACGCCACAGCGCCCCTCTAGATGGCCCATCCGTCGTCTGGTGAACGCCTCACCTAAAGCCCCCCGCCGGGCTTGGGAAGCCCGTTTTGGCGGGGTGCGGCCTAATTTCCGAACACGAGGCGTGCCGTTCGCTGCGAGGTCGAGTACTCAGCTTCCTCATTGGCAGGGGCGCCGAGTTCGCTTGCCTGACGCAGGGCGCCGGGCGAATAGGCCGAGGACAGCGACCAGTTCCAGTAGCGCAGCGTTGTCTGCGCCCTGGCCACGGACAGAACCTCGTAAGTCTCTGCAACCACGGCAAAAACCGGATCGGTTTCGCCCGTCACCGTTTCCAGGGGACGACGCATGGCGGTCCACAACAGCCGCAGCCAGTCGCGCTTCAGGCCGGTGGCCTTGCACAACACGGCGATCCCCTCCCCGCCCTTGTCTGACAGGATTTTGGCAGCGGTAACCGGCTTTATGCCGGCGAGATAGCCGATTTCCTGAGCCATTTCGGCATCGATACCCTTCTGGGCAGCGGCCTCGATCGCCCCCTCGAGGCTGTCATAAGGGCTTTTCTCGATAGCGGCACGGTTACGCTGCCGGCGCTCGATCAGCTGCAACGCCTTGCGGGTGACCGGATCGCTCCAGTTCTCGGCAGCGGCCATTTCAAATACGTCACGGCAGATGGCGATCATCTCGGCCCGGTCGGAGGCATGGCGGGTCAGGATCTTGCGCCGGGTCGCGCTGTCCGCCCACCAGAACATCGCCATGGCATGCGAGGGCTTGAGTTCGATCCGCTCCGACAGGATGGCACAAAGGGCCGGCTGCTCGCGCGAATCTGAAATCAGGCGGTCGACCGTCAGTTCCGACAGCGGCGCGTTGCGGTTGGCAAGCAGCTCGCGCACCACCGTGAAGTCGCCATATTGCGCCAGCGCACCGGTAACCGTGACGCAGAGATTGCGGCGCCGGGCGATAACGGCCCGGTGCTCGTGTGTGGTGTTCTGAACGATTTCCACAAGGTCGCTGGCATCGAAGGCGTCGCTTTCCTCCAGCAGCGGGCGGGCGACATGGAAGGCGCACTGGGCAAGGTAGCGCAGCACCCGGCGCGGGGCATCGCGGCAGACGGCGAGACGCGAGGCGCACAGGGCGCGCTCGCGGTCGGTGACGTGCATCAGCATGTCAAGCAGGATGTCGCCGGCCATGTGCCGGTCCTGAGGGGGAATGCGCGATCCGGGCATGGCGACGACATCAATCAGCCGCCGCACCAGAGCATCCTGCGCGGCGCTGTGGGGCTTTGGCGGTGCTGACGGGAGGTTGTCACTCATGCCGGGGACCTGTCTAACCCCCGGAATCTGCCAGCCGAATGTTAACGAGGCGTAGAAGGCTGTTCATGTTCTTACAGCTTTACGCAACCCAAGGGAGCAGAATCAGTACCTTCTGCGCTCGCCTGGGTGGACAACAAGTAGCAGCAGGCTGAGCGCCAGGAAAGTCACGTAGATCAGGAAGTGGGCCCCGCCATCGGTGCCCCCCTCCGGAAGGGCAATCTCTCGGCCAAGCCAGGGGGAAAGGTGAAGGGCAACTGCCGAGCCGGTGAGCACGACAGACAGAGCAGCGCCCAGGCGCCGGCCGAACGGCAGGATCAGCAGCAGCGCGGCGATGACTTCCAGGATCCCGGTGACAAACCGGCCGGCCGGCTCGAACAAGGGGACACCCGTGCGCTCCGCCAGGATCGAGAAGGGCAGGTTCTCACCGGGGGCATCATAGAATTTCACATAGCCGGGGGTGGGATTGGCGAGCGGGTGGAAGGTGGTGTGGAGAAAGAACGCGACCAGCACGAGCGCCAGCAACCAGCTGGCCAACAGGCGAAATCCACTCATCCGGGAGCCTCCTCGACGCCCTTCCCCAACCCGGACCGTAATCTCAGGGTCAGACCAAGGCAACTGGCCGTAATGACCAGCGCCCGGCAGCACCCCTTCCCATCCGAAGGGGGGCTGCCTAGAACACGCCGGTGCGGGCGGTGGAGTATGCGTGAATGAACGGCGACGGCGAAAAGATCGTCGACGAAATGGCCGAGCAGGCCGGCGAAAGCGTGACCTCGCCCGTCAGCGGTGTCAGCGAAGCCCTGGGCGCAGGCGCCAGCCTGCTGGTCAGCGCCACGCACCTGCGTGCCCTGCGTCTGCGCCGCGTGGTGAAGATCGAACTGCCCGGCTACCTGGCAGTGCAGTGCAGCTGGTTCATGGCCTTCGGCCTGCAGCTGGTGCTGTTCCCCTACCTGATCACCGGGCGCAGCCACCTGCACATGGACGGGCTGGCCCTGGGCCTGGCCAACATGGCATTGTCCCTGCCATCGGTGATCTTCCTGCTGATCGGCGGCGTGGTGGCCGAGCGCGCGGACGGGCGGCGGCTGCTGATCATCCTGCACCTGCTGGCGGCAATGCCGGCACTGCTGCTGGCGATGGCCGTCTCGCGCGGCGAACTCAGCTATCCGGCGATGATCCTGTATGCGCTGGCCATCGGCACGATCGGCGCCTTCATGATGCCGGCACGCGACTCGATCGTGAACGAGGTGGTCGAGCGCCGCATGCGGGTCGGCTCGAATGTGACGCTGCAGCTGGGCGTGACGCTGGCGACGATGGCGCAGTTCCTGGCCCAGATCGTCGGCCTGATCCTTGCGGGCTATGCCGACAAGCCGACGAAGATGCCACCCTGGCTCGGCGGGTTCAGTGTCGGGCCGATTGCGCCGGAGACGCTGCTGGCCGTTCAGGGCCTGGCCCTGGCCAGCGGCGCGGGCTTTGCCCTGCTGATGGCGCGCGGCCGGCAGGTGCGCACCGGACGGACGGGCTTTGGCGCAGCGTTCGGTGACATCATGGACGGGGTGCGCGCCGTGCGCGCGGATGCGAAGCTGTGGGCGATGACGCTCTTGATGTTCGGGGTGGGCGTGTTCGTGATCGGCGCCTTCCTCGTGGTGCTGCCGATCGTCAACCGGGATGTCTATCATTTCGGCTCCAGCGGCATCCGCGACATGTTCGTGACCTTCTGGATGGGTGCGTTCGTCTCCTCCGCCGTGCTGTCGGTGTTCAAACGGATCAAGCGGCAGGGCCGCCTGCTGCTGACGGCGCAGTTCCTGGCCTCGGCCTCGATCCTGCTGATGATGGCCAGCATCCCGCACTGGATGTTCCTGACCATCGTGTTCGCCTGGGGACTGGCCGCGGGCATCTCAATCGCCATGAGCCGGTCCATCGTGCAGGACTCGGCGCCAAAGGAGAAGCTGGCGCGGGTGCTGTCCATCTACCAGCTGGGCTTCATGGCCGGCGCCCCCTTCGGCGCGGCGCTTATGGGCGCCCTTGTGGACCTGTTCGGCCCCCAGAAAATCGCCATCGTTCCGGCCGGCGGGATGATCCTGCTGATCGCCTGGATGGTGGCCTTCACCCCAGTCTGGAACATGAAGGGTTCCGCCTGGCTGGCGCATGAGGCCAAGCGCACAACGCCCCGATGACAATCCCCGCAATCTCGCTTAGCCCTTGATCGCATGAGTTTCCTTCCACGCGCGACGGTGTTGACCTCCAACATCGCCGATAACTGGCGAACCCTCGACGCCCTGCACCCCGGCGCGACAACGGCGGCTGTGGTGAAGGCGGATGCCTATGGGCTGGGCGCGGCGAAGGTTGGCCGGGCGCTGAGGATCGCGGGGTGCAGTACCTTCTTCGTCGCCTATCTGGAGGAGGGCGTGGCCCTGAGAAAGACGGTGGGCAAGGGTGCGCGCATCTTCGTTCTGAACGGACCGATGCGCGGCGAAGTGGCGGCTTACCGGGATGCGGAGCTGACGGCGGTGCTGTCAACCGAGCTGCACCTGAGACTGTGGGCTACGGCGCCGAAGGGCACCTGTGCCCTGCATTTCGACACCGGCATGAACCGCCTCGGCCTGTCGCCGGAAATGGCCGATACCGAGAGCACGGCGCTGCGCCGGCTGCAACCGGTGCTGATCATGAGCCATCTGGCCTGCGCGGATGACCCCAAGAACCCGATGAACCTGCAGCAGCGCCGCAAGTTCGAGGAAATCGCCGACATCTTCCCCGACACGCCGGCGAGCCTTGCCAATTCCTCCGGATGCTATCTCGGCAAGGGCTATGGCTTCGACCTGACCCGGCCCGGCATCGCCCTGTATGGCGGCAGCATTCCGCCCGCGACCGTCCAGATCAAGCCCGGCGTCGTGCTGGAAGCGACCGTGGTAAGCGTATTCATGGGCCGCAAGGGCACCAGCGTCGGCTATGGCGCGACGCATGTGCTGGACGAGGACCGGCTGCTGGCAACCTGCGCCATAGGCTATGCCGACGGCCTGCCGCGCGCCGGTTCCGGCAAGCTGAAGGGCTGGATCGACGGGGTCTCCTGCCCGTCTGTCGGGCGGATCTCGATGGACCTGATCACGCTGGACCTGAGCGAGGGCCCGAAAGGCATAAAGCCCGGCGCCCGCGTTGAATTCCTGGGTGAGCACGTCAAACTGGAAGCGCAGGCAGCGCTGTGCGGCACGCTCGGCTATGAGCTGCTGACCGGGCTTGGCCCGCGTGTGCAACGTAACTATCGCTGAGGCCGATCATGGCGAACCCCCTGCAGCTTGTCGGCCGCATCACGCTGGGCCTGTTCGGCGAAATCGGCCGGCTGACCGTGTTTGCGGCGCAGATGAAGGCGGCCGCCTTCACGCCGCGCTGGTATGGCGGGGAAATCCTGCGCCAGATGGTGCGGATCGGGTTCTACTCCCTGCCCGTGGTAGGCCTGTCGGCCGTGTTCATCGGGGCGGCCCTCGCCCTGAACATTTATGAGGGGGGCAGCCGCTATGGCGCCGAGCAGTTCGTGCCGAACATCGTGGTGCTCGGCATTTCGCGCGAGCTGGGCGCGGTGATCACCGGCCTGATGCTGGCAGGGCGCGTTTCGGCGGGCATCGCGGCGGAGATTGGCGCGATGCGCGTGACCGAGCAGATCGATGCGCTGGAAACACTCTCCGCCTCGCGCTTCCGGTATCTCTACGCCCCGCGCTTCATCGCCGCGCTGATCACCCTGCCGATGCTGGTGGTGGCGGCCAACATCATCGGCGTCATGGGTGGCTGGCTGGTCAGCGTCTACGGGCTCGGCTTCGACTCCACCGTCTACCTGCGCAACACGGTCGATTTCGTGACCCGCGACGACATTCTCGTTGGCCTGATCAAGGCCGTGGTGTTCGGCGCGGTGATCGCTGTCATGGGATGCTACCAGGGCGACCGCAGCCAGGCCGGTGCCACCGGCGTCGGCCGCGCGGCGACCCTCTCGATGGTCGGCGCAGCGGTGCTGGTGCTGGCGTTCAACTACGTGATGTCGACCCTGTTTGTGGAGATCGGGCTATGAGCGGCGCGCTCCTGAAACTGGAAGGCGTGGAGAAGGCATTCGGGGCAAAGCAGGTGCTGCGCGGCGTGGACCTCGATGTCGCCCCTGGGCAGAGCCTCGTGGTGATCGGCGGGTCGGGCTCGGGCAAGTCGGTGATGCTGAAGAATGCGCTCGGCCTGATGACACCGGACAAGGGCCGCATCCTGTTTGACGGCGAGGATGTGACCAATGCGAAGGGCAAGGCGCGCGAGACCATGCGGGCGCGCATCGGCATGCTGTTCCAGTCCGGCGCGCTGTTCGACTCGCTGACGGTCTGGGAGAATGTCGCCTTCCGGCTGATCAATTCAGAAGGTGTGAAGCGGCGCGACGCGAAGGAGCGTGCGATCGAGACCCTGAAGAAGGTTCGTCTGGGTGCGGACGTTGCGGGGCTGTACCCGGCGGAGATTTCCGGCGGCATGCAGAAGCGCGTGTCGCTGGCGCGGTCGATCATCTCCAAGCCGGACCTGATCTTCTTCGACGAGCCGACGACGGGGCTCGACCCGATCACGGCAGATGCGATCAACGATCTCATTCTGGAAATGGTGCGCGGGCTGGGCGCGGCGGCGGTGTCGATCACGCACGACATGGCGAGCGCGCGCAAGATCGCCGACGAGATCGCAATGCTGTTCGAGGGGCGGATCATCTGGCGCGGGAAAGCGGTGGATGTGGACACCAGCGGCAATCCTTACGTCGATCAGTTCGTGAACGGACGCGCCGAAGGGCCGATCCAGCCGGCGATTTAGGGGCCGCTCGGGATATCTCCACTAAGAAGCCGGATAAGGCGACCCACTAGGGGCAAGGCAGAGAGCCAGAGTAGAATTCGCCGACTCAAGCTGGTCTTGGACTGACCAAACAGTCCATTCTCAATCGCGAACTTTGCGACCTCGTTGCTGTCGGTCTTGAACTTGGTTTCACCATTTCGATACTCAGTCGCTTTGCGATACTCCTGTTCTGAGCACAAAGTTTGATTTTGCTCGACAGTCTATTTTCTCACTGGTTGGCGGACCGGGGATATCCGATAAAGCGAATCGATTCAGGGCATTAAGTTTGGGACTTTCGGAACGTAGTGACGACCATGGCATGGTGATTCTCCGGCTAACGACTAATCGGTAGCTCCCACCATGCAGACGCATTATTTAGCCGTACACGCACCGGAACCCGCGAGGGTTAGGCCTTCAACGCACTCTTGCATTTGTACGCAATCACGTACATATTGCCTGCATGCCCCACATCACCAACGCCATCTCCATCACCGAAGCCCGCGCGAACCTGAAACAGGTGATCGACAGCGTGATCGATGATCATGCGCCGGTTGCGATTACGCGCCGCGGTGCAGGCGCGGCTGTTGTGGTGAGCATGGAGGACTGGAATGGCATGCTGGAGACGATCCACCTGCTGTCCAACCCGGACAGCGCGGCGAGGCTGCTGCGGGCGATCAATTCGGACGGCAAAGGCCGCGTCGAGATTGATGGCGAGACCTTCACGAAGCTTGCGGATGAAGACCCGGACGCCCTCTGGGCCATGATCCGTGATGCGCGTCGCGTTTGAGGCCGAAGCCCTCGAAGACGTGGACTGGTGGATGGACAAGGACCGCAAGACCGGCCTCAAGGTCCTGAAGCTTATCCGCGAAATTCAGCGCGACCCGTTCGAAGGCATCGGCAAGCCGGAGCCGCTGAAGGGCGACCTTGCCGGCTGGTGGTCCCGCCGCATCACCGACGAGCACCGGCTGGTCTACAAGGTCGATGGTTCGGGCAAGGATCAACTTCTGATCATCGCCCAGTGCCGCGGCCACTACGACGACTGAGCTGCCGCCTTCCCCGCCGCCCGGCCCATCGCCAGGCACCCCGTCAGCAGGTAGCCGCCGGTCGGGGCGTCC
This sequence comes from Hyphomonas sp., assembly GCA_046293935.1. GTDB lineage: Bacteria > Pseudomonadota > Alphaproteobacteria > Caulobacterales > Hyphomonadaceae > Hyphomonas. The sequence goes on along the minus strand of JBKBJF010000010.1, from coordinate 37,439 downwards.
CAGGCGATCATTTCGCCGGCGCACCAGACGCCGGGGAGGGCTTTCAGCATCAGGGTTTCGTCGAGGGCGTTCCACGCCACACCGCCGGTGGTGGAGATGGCGCGGTCGAGGGGGGCGGGTGCGGTGAGGGCGAGCGGCAGATGTTTCAGCAGGCGGGCGAGCGCGGCGGGGTCTGGGGCGGCTTCGCCGCGGGTGAGTTCGCGCACGAGGGCGGTTTTTACGGGGCCAAGCCGCGCGGCCTTGCGCAGGCGGTTGGTGAGCGAGTCCTTGGGGCTGGCGGCAGCGAGGCGGGCGGCGAGTTTTGCTTCGTCCGTATCCGGAAGGAGATCGATTTCGATTGCAGCGGGGCCGCCCGCTTTCAGGCTGGCGGCGAGACCGGCGGCGAGCGGGTAGACCGCGCCGCCTTCGATGCCGCCGCGCGTGATGACGAAATCGCCGCGTGAGGCCTGCCCGCCTGCGCTGAGGCGCACGGACTTGATGGCGGCGCCTTCATGCCGGGACAGGAAGTGATCCGGCCACGGACGCAGGAAGCCGCAATTGGCCGGGCCGAACGCTTCGATCTCCACGCCCTTCGACTTCAGGATTCCGGCCCAGCTGCCATCGGAGCCAAGGCGCGCCCAGCTGGCACCGCCGAGGGCGAGGATTGTGGCGTCTGCTTCAGCGGCGGCTTCGCCATCCGGCGCGTCGAACAGGAGGCGGCCTGCCTCGTCCCATCCTGTCCAGCGGTGGCGGGTGTGCAGCACGGCGCCGCCGGCGGCGAGGCGGGCGAGCCAGGCGCGCAGCAATGGCGAGGCCTTCATGGTGACCGGGAAGACGCGGCCCGACGAGCCGGTTTTGGCGGCGATGCCGAGCCCGTCCATCCAGCGGATGATATCCTTCGGGCCGAAGGCTTCGATCATGGCGGCAAGGCGCGCGTCCGGCGCAGTGTAGCGCGTGCGGAAGGCTTCCGGTGTTTCGGAATGGGTGATGTTGAGGCCGCTCTTGCCGGCCATCAGGAACTTGCGCGCAGGGCTGGGCATCGCATCGTAGATCGCGACGGACGCGCCGCCTGCGAGCGCCGCCTCCGCCGCCATCAGCCCCGCCGGCCCTGCGCCTATGATTGCCACGCGTTTCATGGCCCTGCCTGTAGCGGGCATCGGCCGGGCATGCCAGCTGGCCTGCGGGTTTGCGCACGCGGCGGCAGGGGCCTAGACTCTGCGGCAGGCAACTGAGGGCGCGTGATTCCGCATGGCCAAGACTTCCACCACCGCTTTTGTCTGCCAGGCCTGTGGATCTGTTTCGGCGAAATGGGCCGGGCGCTGCGAGGCGTGCGGGGAGTGGAACACCCTGATCGAGGAGGCGATGAGCGCTCCGCCGGGCGGGCTGAAAGCCGAGAAATCTCCGGCGCAGCGCGGCGCGAAGGCGGAGTTCGTGGCGCTGAATGCCGAGAGCGAAGCGGTCGGCCGGATCGTCATCGGGGTCGAGGAACTGGACCGGGTGTTCGGCGGCGGGATCGTGCCCGCCTCGGCGACGCTGATCGGCGGCGATCCCGGTATCGGCAAATCCACCCTCCTCCTGCAGGCGGCAGCGCGGCTGGCGCGCAATGGGGTGAAAACCGTTTATGTCTCAGGCGAGGAGGCGGCGGCTCAGATTCAGGAGCGGGCGAAGCGGTTGAAGGTGGCCAGCTCGCCAGTGCAGCTGGCGACGGAGACGGACTTGCGCCGCATCCTGTCGGCGCTGAAGGAAGCCTCGCCGGATTTCGTGGTCATCGACTCGATCCAGACGCTCTGGTCAGACAGCCTGGAGGCCGCGCCGGGATCGGTGGCGCAGGTGCGGGCGTGCGCGCAGGAGCTGGTGCGCTGGGCGAAGAAGTCCGGCGCCGCACTCGTACTGGTCGGCCATGTGACCAAAGAGGGCACGATCGCCGGGCCGCGCGTGGTGGAGCACATGGTCGACGCCGTGTTCTATTTCGAGGGGGAGCGGGGTCATCAGTTCCGTATCCTGCGGGCGGTGAAGAACCGCTTCGGGCCGACTGACGAGATCGGCATCTTCGAGATGCATGCGCTGGGCCTGACCCCGGCAAAAGAACCTTCGGCGCTGTTCCTGTCCGCAGACGAGGACTCCTCAGGCGGCACAGCGGTTTTCGCAGCAATGGAAGGCTCGCGCCCGGTGCTGGCCGAGGTGCAGGCGCTGGTCGCCAAGAGCCCGTTCGGCACGCCCCGGCGCAGCGTCATCGGCTTCGATGCCGGACGCCTGGCGATGATCATGGCGGTTCTGGAAGCCCGCTGCAGCATAAATCTGGCGGGCATGGATGTGTATTTGTCCGTCGCGGGCGGTTACCGGATTTCGGAGCCGGCAGGCGACCTAGCGGCGGCGGCGGCACTGCTCTCCTCGCTGTCCGGCAAGCCAGTGCCGCGCCGGTCGGTCTTCTTCGGCGAGATCGCGTTGTCAGGCGCTGTGCGGGCGGCACCACGCATGGAACAGCGGATGAAAGAAGCCGCAAGGCTGGGATTCCTGAAGGCTTTCGGGCCGGACAGCAGCCCATCCGCAGACGGCGGCTTGACGCTTACCCCGATTGCGCGGCTTATCGCGCTGGTCGACCTTCTTGCGCCGGACGCCGCAAATGCTTGAAAACATTTCTGCTTTTGACGGCATCGCGCTCGGCATCATCATCATTTCTGCGATCATGGCCTTCGCGCGCGGCTTCCTGCGGGAACTGGCGACGCTCGGCGCCTTCATCGGCGCACTGGCGGCCGCCTACTATGCCCGGAAGTTCTTCACCGGCTATGTTGCTGGTCTCTTGCCCCCCGGCACCCACCCGCTGGCTCCGGACATCATTCTCGTCGTAGTGGCCTTCCTGATCGTCTATGTGATCGTTGCCTGGATGGGACAGAGCCTGTCGAGGGCGATCATGACGGATGGCGACCTCGGCCTGTTCGACCATATCGCGGGGCTTTTCTTCGGGGTGATCCGAGGCGTGGTTGCGCTGGTATTCTTTGCCGTGCTGCTGTCGGTGGGACTGGAGGACGACCGGGTGCCGCCCTTCATCCAGGACAGTTTCAGCTATCCCCTGCTGGACAGGGCAGCCGATGCCATCACTGGCGAGGCGCGCCAGGTGAGCCGCGGCGCGGCGGCGCGCGAAGCACCCCTGACGGGCGACTGATCTTGATGCGCCTGCGGGGGCGGCTAGACTCTCCGTGTGGAGCCTGAGGGAAGTTTTGCCCGTGTCTGTCTGCCCAGTCCCCTTGTCACGCCGCAGGTTCCTGCTGGTGTCGGCATCCATGGTGGCGGCCAGCGCGTGTGCAACGCGGGTGGATGAAGCGACGCCCCTCCCGGCCGGTCCGAGTTTCCTCAGCCTGCTGGCCGCTCAGGCCGTGCCGGTGCGGCGCATCGCAGCAGACGATCCGGGAGTGCGTGCGCTGGCGGCGGGGCTGGCAAAAGCGCAGATTTCGGGCCTCGGCGAGGCCACGCATGGCTCGCATGAGGACGCGCTTCTGAAATCCGTGCTGGTTCAGGTGATGGTGGAAAGGCATGGGTTGCGCACGATCCTCGTTGAGGCCAACCGGGCCGGTGTGGCTGAGCTGAACGCCTATGCTTCAGGAGCGCCGACCGGCCTGCTGGCGGCAGAAGCGGTGAAACAGGCAGCGGTGTTCCGTATCCTGAAGACCGAGGTAATGGCCGACCTGCTGACCTGGCTGCGGGGGTGGAATGCCGTGAACGGCGACCAGCCGGTGCGCCTCGTGGGGATCGATTGCCAGAACTCCAGTGTGGACGCCGCTGAAGCACTGGCCGCGCTGGCACGTATCGACTCCGGAGCGGCCGATGCGCTGGCCAATTCGCTGGCTCCGGTAGTTTCAGAGGCCGCCAGGACCCGCCGCCATGACCTGATGATCAGGGGCCTGACGAGCGCGGAGCTGGGCGCAGCCCATACGGCATGTCTCATACTCGAAGAGGAACTGTCCCGGCATGGCCTGAAGGAAGCGGTCTATGCCGCCCGTCTGGCCGGACAGGGGCTGATTGCGTTCGAGCTGGAGACGTCGGACAACAGCCTGACCGGCGCCGATACGGCTTACTGGAGCCGGCGCGACACGTTCATGGCCGCCAATGCGCTGGACCGTATTGGCACGGCGCGCGGAGTGTTCTGGGGGCACAACATGCACGTGCTGGCCGGCCGGCCAGGCGGCAGCGCAGCGGGATTCACGCCGGCCGGCGCTGTGCTGCGCGACAAGCTGGGAGATGACTATGTGGCGCTGACGCAGGAGTTTGCCGCCGCCGAATTCCTGGCCCTTCCCGAGCGGCCGGCGAACGGCAATGGCAGCGAAGAGGCCTTCGCCACGATCCGGCGCAAGGCGCGGCCTGGCACGCTGAATGCGCTGCTCGCCTCCGCGAGTGCGCGTACGGCCTGGTTCGACCTGTCGACCCTGGGAGAGAATGCGCTGACCGAGGCCTGGCGTGCAGAGGAGATTGGTATTGACTGGTACGGCGCGCGCGCCGCCGCCGAACCTTCCGACACGGACATCCGCCACATGCCGCCCGGCAACCTTTTCGGGTTCATGGTGATCCATCCGCAGCTGACGCCTTCCAGGATGCTTTAACCGGCCTTCGGGGAAAGATGACGCTTATGACAGGTGCGGTCTTTTCCCGCGCCGGAAAGCGGCCTATATCCCGCCTCGGCAGCGGCGCCCCAGCGAGTCGGACCTTCCGATGGCCTATTTCGATCATGATGATGACAAGCCCCGCGAAGAATGCGGGGTTTTTGGTGTTTATGGCAGCCGCGAAGCGAGCCTGCTCACAGCCCTTGGCCTGCATGCCCTGCAGCATCGGGGTCAGGAAGCCTGCGGCATCGTGAGCTTCGACGGCAAGCGTTTCAACTCCGAACGCCACATGGGCCTTGTGGGCGAGCATTTCGGCGGAGACCTGCGTGCCCGCCTGCCAGGCCATGCCGCCATCGGCCACAACCGGTATTCAACGCAGGGCCGGCCGATGCTGCGGAACATCCAGCCGATCTTTGCCGACTTGTCGATGGGCGGCTTCGCCGTGGCGCATAACGGCAACCTGACGAATGCGCGGCAGGTGCGCCAGCAGCTGGTCCAGGACGGCGCAATCTTCCAGTCAACGATGGACACAGAGGTGATCCTGCACCTCGTTGCGCGCAGCCCGAAGAAGCGGTTCGTCGACCGCCTGATCGATGCAATGCATCAGATCGAGGGGGGCTATGCCCTGGTTGGCCTGACCGGCAAGAAGCTGATCGGGGCGCGCGATCCGGTGGGCCTGCGCCCGCTGGTGCTCGGCCGTCTCGGCCCGGCCTATGTTCTGGCATCCGAAACGTGTGCGCTCGACATCATCGGGGCAGAGTTCGTGCGCGAGATCGAGAATGGCGAAGTCGTCATCATCTCGGAGACCGGCATCGAGAGTTTCCGCGCCTTCCCGCCGCGCCCGCCCAGCCCGTGCGTGTTCGAGTATGTCTATTTCGCGCGGCCCGACAGTTTCATCCAGGGACGCTCCGTATACGAAGTACGCCGCCGCATGGGACATCAGCTGGCTGCTGAAACGCCTGCCGACGCCGACGTGATCGTGCCCGTGCCCGACTCCGGCGTGCCTGCCGCGCTCGGCTACTCCGAAGCCTCCGGCATACCGTTCCAGATGGGCATCATCCGCAACCATTATGTCGGGCGCACCTTCATCCAGCCGACACAGACCGGCCGCCAGACAGCCATCTCGAAGAAACACAGCCCGAACCGTTCGATCCTTGAAGGCAAGCGCGTCATCCTCGTCGATGACTCGATCGTGCGTGGGAACACCTCGAAGAAGATCGTGCAGATGGTGCGCGAAGCCGGCGCCCGCGAGATCCATTTCCGCTCGGCCTCGCCGCCGATCGTCAATCCGGATTTCTATGGCATCGACATGGCCGCGAAATCCGAGCTCTTTGCCGCGATCCACACGCACGAGGAAATGGTGCGCGAACTGAAGGTGGAGAGCCTCGGCTTCCTTTCCGTGCCCGGCCTCTACAAGGCGATCGGCGAGCCGGTGCGCAACGGCATGCAGCCGCAATTCGCCGATCACTGCTTCACCGGCGAGTATCCGACCCCACTGGTCGACTACCAGCAGGACCAGGCCGACAAAGAGCGTCAGCTCTCGCTGCTGGACGATGTCTGACTGACGCGCTACACGGCGCGCGCATGACAACGTTATCCCGCCTTACCCTCGTTACCGGCGCCTCGCGCGGGATCGGCCGTGCCACCGCGCTGGAACTGGCCCGTCAGGGCCATCTCGTGATCGCCCTGGCCCGTTCGAAGGCCGCCTTGCAGAAGCTCGATGACGAGATCCGCACGCTCGGCTCAGAGGCCCTGCTGGTGCCGATGGACCTGAAGGATACCAAGGGCATCGAGATGCTGGGCAAGCTGCTCGGCGAGAAATTCGGGCGGGTGGACGGCCTGGTTGCCAATGCGGGCCTGCTGGGCACGCTGGGACCGCTGGAAACCTGCGGGCCGCGCAGCCTGGAGGAAACCATCCAGGTCAACCTGACCGCGAATGCGCACCTGATCCGTGCCCTCGGGCCCCTGCTGCACCGGGCTGAGGCGCCGCGTGCGGTGTTTGTCACCTCCGGCGTCGTGCCGCGTCCGCGCGCCTTCTGGGGCCCCTATCAGGCCTCCAAGGCGGGGCTCGAAGCGCTGGTGAAAGCCTGGGCGGACGAGAACGAGAAGATGGCGCTGCGCGTCAACCTCTTCGACCCCGGCGCCGTGCGCACGGGCATGCGCGCCGAGGCCATGCCGGGCGAAGACCCGATGACGCTGCCGGCGCCGGAAGATGTGGCCCGCGAGTTGGTGAAGCTGGTCTCGCCGCAGGAAACGCGCACGGGCCAGCGCGTGGCCTACCGCGAGCTGACCGCCAACTGATCAGATGGGCGAGACCATACCATGACGGTTACGACCACCGAGGTCTACCTGATCGCGATGCTGATCATCTTCGCGGTGCCCTACCTGATCTGGCGCCTCGGGAAGACTGAATATTACGCCCCCCTCGTCGTGGTGCAGATCCTCTGCGGCATCCTGCTGGGCCCCGGCGTTCTCGGGGCGGCCTATCCCGCCTATTACAATTTCGTGTTCACACCGGATGTCATCCGTATGCTGAACGGCATCGCCACATGGGCGGTGATGATCTTTGTCTGGATCGCCGGGATCGAACTCGACCTGAAGATGGCCTGGCACAAACGTGGCGAAACCGGCACGACCGCCGCGCTCGCCTTGTTCACGCCGCTGGCCTTCGGCTGCGGCGCGGCGTGGCTGCTGCTGGAGTCCGGGCACAAGTGGATGGGCGAGGGCACACAGTCGTGGCAGTTCATTCTCGGTATCGGCATGGCCTGTGCGGTGACGGCCCTGCCGATCCTCGTGCTGTTCCTCGAAAAGCTCGACATCCTGCGCCATCCGTTCGGCCAGCGGATCCTGCGCTATGCCAGCCTCGATGACATCGCCATCTGGAGTGTGCTGGCCGCCATCCTGCTCGACTGGGAACGGATCGGCCGGCAGGCCGTGTTCCTGCTGCTGTTTGCGGCGATCGCCTATGCCATGCGGAAGCTGATGGTGCGCATACCCTCCCGCGACCGCTGGTATGCCGGCCTGATCTGGATGGCGTTTGCCGCCCTCGTCTCCGACTGGGCCGGCATGCACTACATGGTGGGCGCCTTCCTCGCCGGCGCGGTGCTCGACCGCGACACGTTCGACGAAACGCAGATGGACCTGTTCCGCAACCATATCCTACTGGCGATCATGCCGGTGTTCTTCCTGTCGACTGGCTTGCGCACGCAATGGGAGGCCGGCGGCGTGGCCGTGTTCGGGGCGGCGGCCTTGCTGCTGGTGGCATCCGTCGTGGGCAAGCTGGCCGGCGTGAAGCTCGCGGGCCTGTCGCTCGGATGGCGCAAGGGAGATGCGCATATCATCGGATGGCTACTGCAGACGAAGGGGCTCATCGTCATCATCTTCGCGCAGATCCTGCTCGACCGCGGGGTCATCACCAATGATGCGTTCACCGCCTGCCTGCTGATGGCGGCCGGTTCGACCATGCTGTCGATCCCTGCCATCACGCCGGTCCTGAAAAAGCGGACTGGAACGGGTGATCTTTAGCCGACACCGGCCAGCACGGCCGCCTCAGCGGCCTCCGCCATCGCCACAGCCGCGACCGTGCCATGCGCGGGCACAGGACTGCGCGCGATGCCAAGGCAGGCCGCATAGAAGCCTTCGTCGGCCGCACCGAGCGGATCGGGCAGGTCGGCGGCAATGTCGACCTTCACCTCATAGGGCGTGGTGTTCCTCAGCTTGCGCGTCAGGAAGTCGATATCGATCTCACCGGACGGGTAGACGACCCGCATCGTCCGTTCACGGAACTCTGCTGCGCGGCTGGCCCGCAGCCGGGCCCTGCCGCCACTGGCATAAGTGAACAGGGCTTCGGCCTCGTCGATATGCGGTGTATGCACCCGCCGGCCGGTGGCTTCGACGCGGGTGAACTCGCGCCCGAGCATCATCGCGGCCAGATCGAGATCGTGGATCATCAGGTCCCAGATCACCGAGACATCGCCGGCCCGGCCACCCGGCGCCGGCGGACCGGAGCGGACGGATTCGATGAGCTGCGGCACTTCCGGTATGGCCAGCACGCCCATCGCCTTTGCCACGAACCGCTCCTGATGGCCAACCTGCAGGATACGCCCGCGCGCCGCGGCATCGTCGGCGAGGTCGCGCGCGGCATGGCCGGTCAGTGCCAGCGGCTTTTCGACCAGCACATGGCGGTAGGCTTCGATCGCCGCGCGGGCGAGCGGTTCGTGCCAGGTTGCCGGCACCGCAATGACCACTGCATCGCAGACCTCGAGAAAGGCATCGTAATCGTCATAGGCCGCAGCGCCGTACGTGTCGGCAATCTTCGCGGCGCGGGCACGATCAACATCGAAGATGCCCATGAGGTCCGCACGGGCGGAAGCGGCCGCCTTCTGGGCGTGGTAGTTCCCGAATACGCCGGCGCCGGCGACGCCTACTTTCAGCTTCGTCATGCCCGTCTCATCCCTGTCATCTTCCGCCATGCCATCCGCGCCCGCCCCCGGCAAGTGCCGTCGTCAGGACCGATTCCTCGCGTCACCCCCTTCACAGGCCGCGCCTGCCGGTTCACATGGACCGCAACGCAAGACTGAAGTGGAGAATACAATGGGCAAGCTGACCTCGACCGAGTGGGCCCTCGCCAGCCGCCCGGTGGGCATGCCGAAGCTGTCGGACTTCCAGTCGAAGACCGTCGACATCCCGGAGCCTGCAGACGGCGAGATTCAGGTGATGAATACCTGGATGTCGGTTGACCCTTACATGCGCGGGCGGATGTATGACCGCGAGAGCTATGTGCCGCCCTTCCAGATCGGCGAGACGCTGCAGGGGGGCGCCGTCGGCCGGGTGACGGCTTCGGCACATCCAGACTACAAGGCCGGAGATCTCGTCTCCTCCTTCCTCGGCTGGCGCACGGCCTGGACGGCAAAGCCTGCAGCCGCCGCCGTGCAGAAGCTGCCTGCTTCCGGTCTTCCGGAGAGCGCATTCCTGGGCGTGGCCGGTATGCCGGGCCTGACGGCCTATGCCGGATTGCTTCGCATTGCGGAGTTCAAGCCTTCCGACACCGTGTTCGTCTCCGGTGCGGCCGGCGCCGTCGGCTCGACCGTGGTGCAGATCGCGAAGATCAAGGGCGCCACCGTCATCGGTTCCGCCGGCGGAGCGCAAAAGTGTGCGCTGGTCAAATCGCTCGGGGCCGATCATGTGATCGACTACAAGCAGGCGAAGGGCTTCGAAGGGCTCGTCGCGGCCCTGAAAACCGCTGCGCCAAAAGGCATCGACATCTATTTCGACAATGTCGGCGGCGACCATCTTGCGGCGGCTATTGAAGCGGCGCGCCCGCTGGCCCGGTTCGCCCTCTGCGGAATGATCGCGCAGTACAACGAAACCGGCAAACCCGAAGGCCCGCACAACATCATCATGGCGGTGGGCAAGCAGCTGACGCTGCGCGGCTTCATCGTCTCCAGCCATGCAGACCTGCAGCCGCAATTCCTGGCGGACATGGCGAAATGGATCGCCTCCGGACAGATGAAGTTCGAGGAGACCGTGATGACCGGCATCGAGAAGGCGCCGGAAGCTTTCCTTGGCCTCTTCACCGGTGCGAATACCGGCAAGATGCTCGTGAAACTCGCCTGACATGCCAGCCCTGTTCGACGCCTACATCATGGTGGACTGGAGTGCGGCCTCGAAGCCCGCGACGGGACCCAACTCGATCTGGATCGGCCTTCTGATGAAGGATGCCCGCCTGAAACTGCAGTTCAAGGCGGTGAACATCGACACGCGCCTGAAGGCGCGCGCCTTCATCGAGGATATTGTGGCCAAGCTGACCAAGCGTGGCGACAAAGTGCTGCTCGGCTTCGATTTCTCGCTCGGCTACCCGGCCGGCACGGCGGCGGCGCTCGGCCTTGATATGTCAAAGCAGGCGCCATGGGCCGCGATGCACGCGCTGCTGGCCTCGCGCTACAAGGACAAGCCTGACAACAATTCGCGCCCGCGCTTCGCCATTGCGGCCGGCCTCAACTATACGATCTCGAAAGGACCTTACCCGTTCTGGGGTGCTCCGCCTGCAGATCGTGCCACCACTCTCTCCGCGACGAAACCGGACTATCCGGCTGATGGCCCGGTGGCCGAGTTCCGTCTCGCCGAAGTACAGCAGCGGGCGAAAACCGGGGCCTCGCCGAAATCGTGCTGGCAACTTTACGGTGCAGGTTCCGTGGGCAGCCAGAGCCTGACCGGCATTCCGCATGTGCATGCGCTGCGGCAGGCCTGGCCGAAGGCGCGGATCTGGCCGTTCGAGATCGGCGAAGGTGGCCCGCTGACTGCTGACTCCCTTGCAGGAGTCGAGGTCGTGATCGCTGAAATCTACCCCTCTCTGGTCAGGCCGGCGCCCGAAAAAGGCGAGGTAGCCGACGAGGCACAGGTGCGCCAGATCGCCCGCTACTACGCTGATCTGGACGAGAAAAGCGCCTTGAGCGCGCTTTTTTCCACAGGCAAATCACTTTCCCCGGAACAGATCGGGATCATTATCGGCGAAGAGGGCTGGATTCTCGGGGTTTAGCCCGTGTTTATAGGGCCTCCGGCGTATCCACGCCTTCCGAATCGTGGGTAAGTCGGGCCCATGGCGTCACAGGCGTCATTCAATTCTAGAGGAGAACCCCTATGAACAAGGGTGAACTGACCAAAGAGGTGGCTGTTGCCTGCGGCATTTCGCAGAGCGAGGCAGGCAAGGCCGTGGATGCTGTGTTCGACACCATTGCCCGCTCGGTCAAGAAACGCCAGCAGGTTGCAATCGCAGGCTTTGGCACCTTCGTCGCCAAGACGCGCAACGCCCGTGAAGGCCGCAACCCGGCCACCAAGGAAGTGATCAGGATTCCGGAGAAGACATCTGTTGCCTTCAAACCGGCTTCGGTTCTCAAGGACATCTGAGCCCCTGCCCCTTAATGGGGCAGCAAAGCCGTATGGGCGGCGCGTTCCGGGATGGGGCGCGCCGCTTTCCATTCCAGCAGCAGCACCTGCAGGATACCGGCGACGAAGACGCCGACAAACGCGCCTTCCAGAACGCCGGCCGCACCGCGGCCCAGCGTGATCGCCAGCCAGTAGCAGACCGGGATCATCACCACGAAGAATGAGCCGATGTGGATGCCGCTGGGCAACCAGACCATGCCCTGTGCGCGCAGGGCAAACGAGGCGGTGGCCTGCAACCCGTCGAACACGGTGGCCAGCGCCGCCAGCCAGAGCAGGCCTGCGATCGCCGGCGCCAGCGCGACGCCGCCGATCACGGCATCCTCGCGTACCAGCAGCACGGATACCGGATGGGCGAAGATCACCAGCAGCAGGCCGAGGACAATGCCCATCACGATGGTCGCCACCACCCCCAGCCGGCCCGCGTTTCTGACGTCTTCCTGGCTGCCACGCCCGATGGCTTCGGCGACGCGCACGCTCGTGGCCGTGGCAATGCCGAGATAGAACATGAAGCATACCCCCATCACCTGCACCGCGTAGCCATAGACGGCATTGGCCGCGATGGAGACCCAGGTGGCGATGATGAAGGTGATGTTGAACCCGCCCCATTCGGCGATGTTGCTGATCGCTGTGCCGGTGCCGACATCGAACTGGCGGCGGGCCTCGCCGGTGGCGGCAGGAGGCGAACTGACAAAACCCGGCGTCAGCCAGAACACCAGACCGAGGAAGACCACAGCCATCAGGCCGCGCGTGATGCTGGTGGCCCACGCCACGCCTTCTGCGCCCATCGGCTCGAAGCCCAGCGTCCCGACCACCAGCACGATATTGAGGAAGATATTGAGCACGACGCCGGCATACATCACGAGGGTGACGATCAGCGGGCGGCGGAGGGCTTCGAGATAGTAGGAGCAGGCCTGCGCGACCATGTGGCCGGTCAGACCGATGGCGAGAATGCGCGTGACGCTGGCCGTCTCCGCCGCAACGACATCCGGAGCGACGGCGGCGGCGCCCGCTTCGACGTCCGGGGCGATGGTGACGAAAATCCAGTGGAAGAGCGGGCCGGCGGAAGGCAGCAAAACCAGAGTCAGCACGGCGCCGAGGCTGAGGGCCCAGAGCAGTCCGCGCCGGAAGATGCGGCCGGAACCCGCTTCCTGGCCGGTGCCGAGCATCTCCGAGGTCAGCACCTGCACACCAAGCAGGATGCCGATGCCGAAGCCGAGCGCCACACCGATCGGAAGCCAGGCCGACAAGACATAGGCCAGCTCGCCCGGGGCAAACTGGCCGAGCACGATGGCATCCGTCAGGCCCATCAGCATCATCGCCATGCGGCTGACCGCAATCGGCACCGACAGGCGCAGAAGGTCTGCAATATCCGAAGGCTTCGCCCAGGCGGGCAGCCGGAACGTAGTCATGCCTGCCCTCCCTTTGTTTGGCCGGGTCTGACGCCCGGCTCCAGAGCAGCCGGCCCGTATGCCCGAAGCGGGATTCCCGGGCAAGCGGGGAGCTCTGGCGGCGCAAATATCCTGGGAGAGTGTGGCCGCCGCGCCTCAGAAGAGGGTCGCGGCGCCGTTGGCGACGTTGTGCACGAGGACGGGCAGCAGCAGGCTGCCGGTACGTTCGCGCAGCCAGAGCAGCAACAGTGACGGCACACCGGTGATGGCGAATGTCATCAAGTCGAAACCGACGGCGCCTGACTTGTAGCTGAGCGCGTGTGTGAGGCCGAACAGGATGGCCGTCAGCAAGCCGCCATAGCCGATGGGCGCGCCCAGCAGGTTTGACTTTGAGCGGAAGGCCTCGTTCAGCGCCAGCAGCAGCGTGCCGCGATAGAAGAGTTCCTCGTCGAGGCCGGGCATGGTCCACTGGAAGGCGATGGTTTCGAGACTGTCCGGCTTGCCGTCCGCGCCGCTGATGGCGAGCCCGAAGAACAGGAGCGCGAGGCCGGCGAACATAACGATCGCCCCGCCCCAGCGCGGGCCCTGGTCGAGCGTCATGCCGCAGCGTTTCCAGCCGAAGGCCGGCAGTGCCATCACCGCGAGCGTACCCGCGATGGCCGCGAACTTGCCGGACCAGTTCCAGTCTGCGCCGGTGAACGGCTCGGGCATCATCCAGAAGCCGCGCGTCAGCAGAGCCTGATAGACAAGGTTCAGCACCAGCGCGGCAACGAACCATTTCCAGCGGAAGCTGCTGCGGAACACACATGCGCCCGCCAGGCCGAGCCCTGCCAGGATCCCGGTCTCGGTCAATGACCGGATCAGTTCGTCCACGCGTGCACCCTCATCCTGTTGCGTTCCTAAGATGCAGCGGGTGGGGCTTTTGGATGCAGCGGTTCTGAAATTCCTACGAATTTGTCATTCGCCGGAGTATCGCGCATCGAATGCGCTGAGATTAAATCATCGCCGGGGCGCGCGTTGACCAGAGATCAAAGGCGACCGGTGATGACAGATATTTCAGCAGGCTCTGCGGAAACAAGACCCCAGCGCAGGCTGATTGAGCCCGGACGCTGTGCCGGATTCACAGTCAAGGGCACCCCTTGCAAGCGCAGGGTCAGGAACGGCTCTTTCTGCGTGCATCATCAGGTGCCCGCCTATGACCGCTGGAACCGGGAAATCACGGCCGAACTGAACCGCAGGCATCTGAACCGGCACCCGTTTCATCCCAACGCCATGCGGCAGATCGGCCCCAGCACACTGGAACTGCATCCGCCACAACTGCCCCCGCCGCCAGAAGCATCGCGAAATGCCGTCAACTGGAACAGCGTTGCCGACATGCTTGCAGCGCTCCTGTCCCTTTGCGTCTCAGGGCTTGTCTTCATCGTGGACCGCTTCATCACGTGGGTGTTCTTCGGCCTATTGGCCTTTTTTCCCATGCTCGCCGCAGGCGCCATAGGCATCTTGGTGATGGTATTCATCGGCGCCGGCGTGGCGATGCTCAAGATGGCAGCATATTAGCTGCCAGCCTCAGCCTGCCTTGCGAGTGGCCTCGCCGCCGGCTTCGACCGCCTGCAGCTTCTCAGCCAGCAGGAAGGCCAGCTCGAGCGCCTGCTCGCCATTCAGGCGGGGATCGCAGTGGGTGTGATAGCGGCTCGAGAGGTCTTCTTCCGAGATCGCCTGTGCACCGCCGAGGCATTCGGTGACGTTCTGGCCGGTCATCTCGAAATGCACGCCGCCCGGATAGCACCCTTCCGCAGGCAGAATATCGATGAACTGGCGCACTTCCGAAAGGATGCGGTCCACAGGCCGTGTCTTGAAGCCGGTGCCGGTCTTCAGCGTGTTGCCATGCATCGGATCGCAGGACCAGACCACGGTGCGGCCAGATTTCTTCACCGCACGGGCGAGCGGCGGCAGTCCCCGCGCGACACCGTCCGAGCCGAAGCGCGAGATCAGCGTAATTCGTCCGGGCTCGTCCTTCGGATTGAGCACTTCGATCAGTCGCAGCAGTTCGTCCGGCTCCATGCCAGGACCACACTTGATGCCGATCGGGTTCCTGATGCCCTTGCAGAAATTGACGTGCGCATGATCGGCCTGGCGGGTGCGGTGGCCGATCCACAGCATGTGGGCCGAGGTGTCGTACCAGTCACCACTTGTGGAATCGATGCGCGTCATCGCTTCCTCATAGCCAAGCAACAGGGCCTCGTGGCTGGTGTAGAACTCCACCTGCGCCATCTGCGGCACGGTCTCGGCGTTGAGGCCGACCGCTTCCATGAAGCGCAGCGAGGCGGAAATCTGGTCTGCCAGTTTCTGGTAGCGTTCGCCCTGCGGCGAGCGGTCGACGAAGCCGAGCATCCAGCGCTGCACGTTGGCCAGGCTGGCATAGCCGCCCTGGCTGAACGCGCGCAGAAGGTTCAGCGTGGCCGCCGATTGCGAGTAGCCCTGGATCAGGCGCTCAGGATCCGGAATCCGCGCTTCGGGTGTGAATTCCATGCCGTTGATATTGTCGCCCCGGTAGGAGGGCAGCGTGACGCCATTGATGGTCTCGGTCGGTTCCGAGCGCGGCTTGCCGAACTGGCCGGCAATGCGGCCGACTTTGACCACCGGCTTGGCTGCCGCGAAGGTCAGCACCACCGCCATCTGCAGGATGACACGGAACGTGTCGCGGATATTGTCCGGGTGGAATTCCTTGAAGCTCTCGGCGCAGTCCCCGCCCTGCAGCAGGAAGGCCCTGCCGGCCGCCACTTCGGCCAGACGGGTCTTCAGGCGGCGCGCCTCGCCCGCAAAGACAAGCGGCGGAAAGCTCCGCAGACGGGCCTCGGCCGCGGCCAGCGCCCCCGTGTCCGGATAGTCATCCGGGATGTGCTTGGCGGGCAGTTTTCGCCAGTCGGAAGGATGCCAGGACATATCTACGCGCTCCACTGAGTGCCGCGGATAAAACACATGCCGGGCCCCTGCTCAAGTTTCACCATAATTTCACAGCACAAAGCTGGCCGATCCGGGGTTCCCGCGGCTAAAAAGGCGCGGGGATTCAAGGGTTCTGCACGGGGTCCGGCACGATGCCGCATGTCTATATCAGCCATTCCGGACAGGATCCGGATGCCCTGCTGCGCCTGCACGAGGCGCTGCGCAGCGCCGCCATTGCCAGCAAGTATGCCGTGGGCGAAGCGGACCGGGAGACAGCCGATGGCGAGATCGGCTCGGCCTTTGCCGTGATTGTGCTGGTTTCCGCAGCGGCAGTGCGCTCACGGACCGTCCGGCAGGATGTCGAGGCCGCCAAGTCGATGGGACTGCCGATCATCCCTTATCAGATCGACAAGGCGCGCCTGACCGGCTTCTTCAAGTCCGAAGTGCTGCCGCACCTGCACCTTTCATCAACCCAGCCGGATGGTCTCGCGCGACTTGTCGCCGAAACACAGCAGGCCTACCGGAAGAAATGTCCCGTGGTGGCGGTGATGAACCTGAAGGGCGGGGTCGGGAAAACGACCGTGACGGCGCAGCTCTCCGGGGCCTGGCAGGAGAACTTCGGCGGGCGTGTGCTGCTGATCGATCTCGATCCGCAATACAACCTGACCCAGACCTTCTACAGTATGGAAGCGGCCGACGCCTCCGCTGCGACCGACCGGTCCGTAATCTCTCTGTTCGAACGCTCGCGCCTGCATGCGCGCGACGCCACCTCGCCGGCCGAAAACTGGCTCAGCCTGTCTACAGCGCCCTTCACGCCGGCCGCACGCGACGCCTATGTTCACGACATTCTGGGCACGGATGGTCCGCCCGGCCGGCTCGACATCATCTCCGGTCAGTTCGAGATATCGAAGTACGCCTTTGCCAATGACCGGGACGCCCTTGCCGTGGTCAAGCAGCACTTCCTGCGCTCCATTGATCACTATCGCAGTGAGTATGACCTGATCGTGTTCGACACCAATCCGAATGCCACATTTCTGACCCGCTGTGCGCTGGAGGCGGCCGACCGGGTAATCGCGCCGATGCATGCGGATATCTACTCGCTGCGCGGCGTGCGTCTGCTCAACCTCGTGATCCGTGACCAGGTGGAAGAGTCGAAGCGCCCGGCCCTGTCGGTTCTGTTCAACGCCGTGAGCCGGAATGAGCAATCGACCTTTGAGGGCGATGCACGTAATGGCGTCTATGACCAGATGGCCGGCTTCCCGCTGTCAAAGGCGCTGATGAGCGCCGCCCTGCCCCGCTCTGCCCACCTGTCCGTGAAAGCGCCTCAGGAAGGGCAGCCAGCCTGGAAGCAGCTGATCGCCCATTCCGGCCGCGGCGGCGGTCTGGGCGCCATTCGCAACAGCCTGAAACAGATTGCGATTGAGCTGAAGAGTCTGGGCGAAGGAAGCGCAGTCCATTAAGCCGGCGCCACCCACTTGTTCCGTATCGTGACGAGTTCTTCGGCTGAAGAAGGATGCAGCGCGCAGGTGCGGTCAAAATCGTCCTTCGTCGCCCCCATCTTCACCGCGATGGCGGCCATCTGAATCATCTCGGCAGCATCTTCGCCGACGATGTGCACGCCCACCACCACATTGTCCGAGGCCCGCACGACGATTTTCATGAACACGCGCTCTGCGCTGCCGTTCAGCGCATTCTGCATCGGCCTGAAATTCGTCTTGTAGAGATCCACTTCCCCGTATCGCGCGCGGGCTTCAGACTCGGTCAGGCCAACGGTGCCTACTTCGGGCTGGGTGAAAACGGCTGTGGGAATGTTGGTGTAATCCATCTTCCAGGGCTTGCCTCCGAATTCCGTGTCGGCAAAGGCATGGCCCTGGCGTATCGCCACAGGCGTCAGGTTCAGCTGGTCGGTGACATCACCGACCGCAAAGATATTTGGCACATTCGTGCGCGACCATTCATCGACGATCACGGCACCGTTCCTGTCAAGTGCGACGCCCGCTTTCCCGGCGCCAAGCCCATCCGTGTTTGCGATGCGGCCCACGGCCATCATCACCGCCTCGGCCTCCAGCGTCTGGCCGCTTGTTAGTTTCACACGGCGCACACCGTCCGCCTGCAGATCAATCCGCTCGAAAACCGTTCCGGTCACAAGTCTGATCCCGGCAAGCGCGAGATTGCCGGTGACAATCTCCTGCACATCACTGTCAAAGCCGCGCAGCACCTTCTCGCCGCGATAGACCACTGTCACATCCACGCCGAGCCCGGCATAGACATGTGCGAACTCGAGCGCGATATAGCCGCCGCCGGCAATGACCATCCGCTCCGGCAGCGGGTCGAGGAAGAAGGCATCATCCGAAGCGATCGTGTGTTCAACTCCAGGCAGCTCTTGTGGTGTTGGCCGCCAGATGCGTCCGCCGGTCGCGATCAGAATCTTGTCTGCGGTCACGAGGCGGCGGGATTGCACCAGATGCAGGGTGTGCGCGTCTACAAACTCCGCACGCTCATGGAAGATATCGGCACCTGCCCCTTTGACATTGCGGTCATAGATACCGGACAAGCGGTCGACCTCCGCATGCATCGCTTTCAGGAAGGCAGAATGGTTGTAGGATACACCGTCTACGGACCATCCGTATCCGGCGGCGTGTTTGATCTTCTTGCCATACTCGCTGGCATAGACCATGAACTTCTTGGGCACACAGCCACGCACCACGCAGGTGCCGCCCATACGGTATTCCTCGGCGACAGCCACCTTGGCGCCCGCCAGCGCCGCAATCCGGCTGGCGCGCACACCGCCCGAGCCACCTCCGATCACGAAGAGGTCATAGTCATACGTCTTGTTTGTCATGAAGCTTTCCGCAGGGGTCTGTAAGGCTCGCCTTGCACCAGATGGCCGGTCAGCGGGCGGGTTTCAAGGTCAGCGCTCGGTCGCGCCCTTTCCAGCAAGGATGTGGGAACGGAATTTCGCGATCCGCGCCTGCCGGGTCGCACGCGCCTTCGCGCCATTGAGTTTGATCACGTAGCTGCGCTGGCGGCCGGGTGTCAGCGCGTGGAAGGCTTCGGCAAGTTCCGGATCGGCGTCGAGTGCCTCAACCAGTTCATCCGGCAGTTCGATGCCCTGCGCCGTCTTTTGCGGCAGGATGCCCTGAGCGGCATAACCCATCGCTTCGGCGAGATAGGCCCGGATCACCGGCTCGAGACGCACAGGTGCCTCGTTCTCCCTGAAAAACAGGACACCGGCCTCGCGCGTGTTCGGCCCGGCTTTCTGAAGGAGGCCTTGGGAATCGTCCAAGAGCGCCGGATTGAAGAAACTCAACCGGAAATCATTCCGGAATGCCCCAAACAGAGCGATGTTGCGCCCGGCATGCACATAAACCGGATGACCCCATTTCGCAGTTTCGCCAAGTCCAGCATCCTGGCAGATGCGGCGCAATGCAGTAAGGCCTTCCGTCCATCTCTGTACGGAGCAGTCTGCTGTGGCAAAGCGCTCGCAGCGCCCGCACCCTTTCTGGAAATAGTCGGCAACGCCCGTGATCACATCAGTACTCGATGATCCGGGCGCCGTTTTCGGTACCGAAGATCACCGTACGGGCAAGGCCGATGAAGAGGCCATGCTCGACCACACCCGGCACGCCCGAAAGATAAGCCGCCGTGCGCGGCGGATCGGGGATCAGCGTGCAATGGCAATCGAGAATGCAGTTGCCGCCATCCGTGACCAGCAGGTCCGCGCTTCCGGGCATCTTGCGCAGTTCTACGCGCGGCCGGGCGATACCTGAAGCAACGAGCGCGTCGTGAACTTTCTTCGCCGTGATCGTATAGCCAAAGGGGGTGACCTCGACCGGCAAA
Organism: Hyphomonas sp.; assembly: GCA_046293935.1. Taxonomy (GTDB): domain Bacteria; phylum Pseudomonadota; class Alphaproteobacteria; order Caulobacterales; family Hyphomonadaceae; genus Hyphomonas. The sequence continues at coordinate 17,749 of JBKBJF010000010.1, read as the reverse complement.
GGAAACGCACCTAGCGCCTGAACATCCTTTGACGGATCGGCGATCACCACCATGTGATCGGAGGCATTCGCGATGATCTTCTCGCGCAGCAGCGCCGCGCCACCACCCTTGATCAGCACACCGCCCGGCCCCGCTTCATCCGCACCGTCGACCGTGAGATGTATGCGGTCCACCTGCTCGAACGGGATCAGTGGCACACCCAGGCTGCGCGCCAGGTCGCGCGTCTGCACGCTGGTCTCGATGCAGCGCACGATCAGGCCATCGGCAATTTCATCTGCCAGCAGCTCGACAAAGTACTTCGCGGTCGAGCCGGTGCCGAGCCCGATCGTCATGCCCTCTTCGACATACTCCATCGCAGCGGCGGCCGCGTTCTGTTTCTCGCGTTCAAACGCCATGCCGCGTCAGTCCTTCTTATGCTTCGATGCCTTGCCGGCCGATTTCCGTGTCCGGAATGTCTTTGCCCAGCCCTCGCGCGTCATCTGGTGGCCCCGCGCCACTGCCAGGGCGTCATCCGGCACATCCTTTGTGATGACGCTGCCGGAGCCGACATAGGCCCCGTCACCGATCGAGACCGGCGCGACGATGGCGGAGTTTGAGCCGACAAAGGCGCCTTCTCCGATTTTCGTCTGATGCTTCTCAAACCCATCATAGTTGCAGAAGATCGTGCCAGCGCCGATGTTCGCGTCCGCCCCGATCCGGCCGTCGCCGAGATAGGCGAGATGGTTGGCCTTCGCGCCCTCGCCCATTTCGGTATTCTTGGTCTCGACGAAATTGCCGACCTTCACGCCCTTCGCCAGCAAGGTTCCGGGCCGCAGCCGCGCATAGGGGCCGATCTCGCAGCCCTCGCCGACAACGGCGCCTTCCAGATGGCTGAACGCGCGGATGCGTGCACCGCCGGCGACCTTCACGCCGGGCCCGAACACGACATGCGGCTCGATGATGACATCGGCGGCGATCTGTGTGTCGTGTGCAAGGAATACGGTTTCCGGCGCCACCAGTGTGACGCCCCCGTCCATCAGCGCCTTGCGGCGGCGGACCTGGAAGATGGCCTCGGCTTCGGCGAGATCGGATTTCGAGTCGCATCCGATCAGGTCTTCCTCGGTGGCCGTCACCAGGGCGCAGCGCCCCCCTTCAGCCCGGGCAAGACCGACGAGATCGGTCAGGTAGTATTCGCCCTTGGCATTCTGGTTTGTGATTTTTTGCAGCAGCCGGAAGATATCCTTGGCGTGACCTGCCATCACCCCTGAGTTGCAGATTCGCACCCTGAGCTGTTCGGGCGTGGCCTCACGGGCTTCGACGATGGCTTCGAGATCGCCCGCCGCATCGGTGATGAGGCGCCCGTAAAGACCGGGTTCGGCCGCCTCGAATCCCAAGACGCCGAGACGGGCACCGGCTGCCACTTGCGCGAACAGGGCTTCGATCACATCCTTCGGGACCAGCGGGCTGTCGCCGTAAAGCACCGCCAGTTCACCCTCAAATCCTTGCAGGGCCACTCCGGCGCAGCGCACCGCGTGACCGGTGCCCTGCGGCGGATCCTGAAAGGCAATGGCCGCATCCGGGTGATGCGTCCTGAGATGTGTGATCAGCACATCCTGCGAGGGATGCACGACGACCACGATGCGCGAGCATCCCGCCTCACGCGCCAGCGCCAGCGACCAGTCCACCATCGGCCGGCCCCCTACAGCGTGCATCACCTTCGGCAGGGCGGACTTCATCCGCGTGCCCTTGCCAGCGGCCAGGATCACGGCGGCGCGCGGTGCTGAAGCGGCGGTCAATGGCAGGCTCCCTCTCGCTTTCCTCTGCTCCCTCGCCTAGACGAAAGCCCGCAGCTTGGCGAGGGCGAAGGCGGAATGGAATCAGGCGAACCCCTGGGCTTCGAAGGCTGGACGATCCTTTTCGACCTGGATGGTACATTGGTCGACACCGCACCGGATCTGCTGGGCGCGCTGAACCATGTGCTGGACGGGCTGGGGCTTGCCCCCGTGCCGCTCGGCGCAGTCGCCGAAATGATCGGGCATGGCGCCCGCGCCATGATCGAAACCGGTTTGCGCACACGCGGCGCGGTTCTGACTGCAGCGGACATGGATGCGGCCTTCGACCGCTTCATCGCGCACTATGTCGCCAACATCGCGGTGCATTCGCGGCCCTTCGACGGCGCCGTGGCGGCGCTGGACGCCCTGCGCGCACAGGGCGCCTGGCTGACCGTCTGCACCAACAAGCGCCAGGACCTCAGCGAACGCCTGATCGGCGAACTGGGCCTTGCAAACCGGTTTGATCTGATCGTCGGCGCTGACCGGGTGCCAAACCGCAAGCCGCACGCCGACCATCCGCTGGAAACAATCCGGCGCGTTGGTGGGATGCCTGACCGGGCCCTGTTCGTGGGCGACAGCCGCACAGACGAAAGGGCAGCCCGGAATGCCGGACTGCCCTTCGTATTCGTGACCTTCGGCTACGAAGCCGAACCCGCAGATGCGATAGGGGCGGATGTCACCATCAGCCACTATGACCAGCTTGTTCCGGCTTTGTCAGTCCTGAGGGATCAGGCGGTCGCTTCGCCGCGCGGGCGATAGGTCGGACGGGATGCACCCGCTTCACCGGCAGCGCGCCGGCGGGGCATCCCGTTCACCATGTTGGAACGCACGTCGGTGCGGGCGCTCCGCATGGCGGGGACGAACCCGGCTTCGACGAGGTCGACATCGACTTCGTAGCCACGCTCGGCCCAGTACGCATTGATTTTTTCACGAAGGCGCTTCGCGCCATCTTCGTCACACCAGTCTTTCACTTTTGCTCTCTCCAGGCTCGTTATGTACTCTGGCGGCCGGGGCCGCCGTGCCTGTCCTTCTTAGGGTTCATACTGCGGACCTTGAGCGGCCCGTCTTGTATGTCCGCTAGATGACAACGTTTGCAGCCTTTCTCAAGGGCTAAATCGAATAACGGTTTGGTTAGGTTTGGACATGAACAACCGTTCAGCCATGTCATAATGCCGGATTATGCCTGCTTTTCCGGGGATTCCGGAATATTCCCCTGTAACCGCAACCCAAAACGGCCCGCCCCCGTTGCGACGCTCTGTCACAATATTTTTTTGTGCCGTCCCGTGATCTCGTGACAGGCTTGATAAGATGTGCGTTTGTGCATGGCTGCCTTTAATAGCTATGCTCGTAGGAATTCCTTACCCAAGGGCCATGCCCCTCCGGAACCTCAGTCCCGCTGCCCCAGCCTGCGCCGGCATATACGTCTTGACCTTGTGTGGCTTGCCGACTACGCCACCGGCTCGCGTCGGGCGATTAGCTCAGTGGTAGAGCACTGCCTTCACACGGCAGGGGTCGCAAGTTCGAACCTTGCATCGCCCACCATTCCTTCCCCGCCTGGCCAAGGATGGCGCGGCCTTCGAAGCACAGTATAAGCCCACCTGATGAAAGCCCTGCTTCGCTCGCCCCTGTTCGTTGCCCTGATCGGGCGCCTGATCTGGGCCTGGATGGCGCTGATCGGAAGGACCCTGCGCTGGCGTATCGAAGGCACGGAGGCCTTCCGGACCCATCTGTCGGCGGGCGGCCCCGGCGTTGTACTCGCCTGCTGGCATGAAACCATCCTGCTCATGCCATCCGGCTGGACGCGGCAGCTGCGCCACTGGCCGGAGCGGCGCGAACGCACCGCCATGATGATTTCGCTGTCGCCGGACGGCGCCCCCGTCGCCGAAGCCATCCGGCATCTCGACCTCGATGTCGTGCGCGGCTCGACGTCCAACAAGAAAAAAGCCGACAAGGACAAAGGCGGCGCCCGCGCCATAGCCGAGGCCGCCAAACGCCTGCGCGAGGGGGGCGTGATCGGGATGACACCAGACGGGCCGCGGGGGCCGCGCCGGATCGCGAGCGCGGGGGCAGTCACCCTTGCCCAGCGCTCGGGAGCGGTGGTCATTCCGTATGCTTTGTCCTCGAAGCCCTGCCTGCGGCTCGACACCTGGGACCGGTTCATCATCCCCCTGCCCTTCACACGCGGCGGAATCGTCTTTGGCCCGCCGATCGCGTGCCCGCGCGAGGCCGATATCGAGACCCTGCGCCAGACATTGCAAACCGGACTGGATGACGCTACCCGCCGGGCGGAAAGGCTGGCAGGCTATACTGTCCCGCCTGCACCTGCCGGAGCCGCCGTCTGAATGACGCCTGCCTTGTTCACCTACCAGCTCGCCACGCGCGCCGCGGCGCCCGTTCTGGGACTCATGCTTCAGGCCCGGGCGAGCAAGGGCAAGGAAGATTTCCTGCGCCTCAACGAACGTCTCGCCCGCCGCCTGCCTCCGCGCCGGCCCGGACCTCTGGTCTGGCTGCATGGTGCGAGCGTGGGCGAAAGCCGGGTGCTGCTGGAACTCGGCCGGCGGCTGATTGCCGAACGGCCCGGCGTGCTGCTGCTGTTCACCAGCCAGACGCTGACGTCTGCCCGGCTGATGGGCAAGGAGATTCCCGAAAGCGCGATTCATTCGATGGCGCCCGTGGACACGCCAATGGCCGCCCGCCGCTTCATGCAGCACTGGCGCCCGGACCTGTGCATCTTCGCAGAAGGGGAGATCTGGCCGAACCTGATCACCGAAGCCGGGCGCGCCGGCGCACGCCGCGCCCTGGTCAATGCCCGCATGACCGATGAGTCTGCGAAGGGCTGGACCCGGGTGAAGGGGTTGTTCCGTGAACTGATCGGCGGATTCGACGTTGTCCTGGCGGCAGATGCCGAGACCGGCGCGCGCCTCGAGGGCCTGCTCGGCCGGGCCGTGCGTGTGCCCGGCAACCTCAAGTCGGCCCAGTCACCACCGGCGGCGAACCCGGTGGAGCAGGCCCGGCTGAGCGCGGCGTTCATCAACGGGCGCCGCTGCTTCGTGGCCGCCTCGACCCATCCGGGTGAGGAGGAACTGTTCCTCGATGCAACCGAACGCCTGACCGATGCCGCGCTGATCATCGTGCCGCGCCATCCGGATCGCGGTGATGAGATTGCCATGCTGCTGAAGTCTCGCCGGCTGCCCTTTGCACGCCGCTCCAAAGGGGAAACCGCAGGCCCGCGCGACCGCGTGATCCTGGCTGACACGATGGGCGAGATGGGCCTGTGGCTGCGACTTGCCGATGTCGTCTATCTTGGCGGAGGCCATACCGAAGGGGTTGGAGGACATAACCCGCTCGAACCCGTGCGCCTGCGCAAGCCGGTGCTGACAGGGCCGCATATCTTCAATTTTGCCTCGATGATGGCTGACCTGTCGGCACGCGGACTCGTCCGTACCGTGACGGATGCGGGTGACCTCGCGGCAGGCCTGACGGATCCGCCGATTGTTCATGAACAGGCCGTTGCCTCACTGGAAGCCGAAGCCGATGCACCGATGCTGGCCACTCTGGCCGCGCTGTTGCCGCTGATTCCCAGGCCGCTGCTGGAAACGGCGGAGCCACGCCTGTGAAAGCGCCTGCCTTCTGGGCCGGCGGGCTTGACCCGCGCTCCCGTGAGGCTGCCCCGCTGACCCGCGCGCTGCTGGCTCCGGCGAGCTGGGCCTATCTTCAGGTGCTGCGCCGCAAGCTGGCAACCGCCGTACCACAACGCGCCGGCATACCGGTCATCTGCATCGGTAACCTGACAGCTGGCGGCGCCGGCAAGACGCCGGTGGCAGAAGCCGTCCGGGAACGGATCAGCGCGATGGGGCTTCGGGCCGCCACCCTGTCGCGCGGACATGGCGGGCGCGAACGCGGCCCCCTGAAGGTGGACCCCAACCGCGATGACTACCGCCGTGTCGGCGACGAGCCCCTGTTGCTGGCAGCCAGCGGCGAAGCCTGGATCGGGCGCGACCGGCCCGCGGCCGCCCGCGCCATGGTTGCTGACGGCGCGCAAGCCATCATCATGGACGATGGCCATCAGAACCCATCTCTGCACAAGGACCTGACCCTGATCGTCATCGATGCCGCTGACCCTTTCGGCAATGGCCATATCCTGCCGCGAGGCCCCTTGCGTGAGCCTGTGGCCGGGGGACTCGCCCGCGCGGATGCCGTTGTCCTTATGGGCGAAGGCGCAGTGCCCCCGGAAGTCGCGGCCTGCGGCAAGCCCGTTCTGCGCGCGGTGCTTGCCCCTTCACACCCGGCGCCGCTGGTGCCGCTCGTCGCCTTTGCCGGGATCGGACGGCCGCAGAAATTCTTCGACACGCTGAAGGCGGCCGGTGCCGACCTGCGCGATGCGGTGCCATTTGCCGATCACCACCCGTACACCGATACCGACATCCGCCTGCTCGACGATCTTGCCCGGCGCGACGGCGCGATGCTGATTACAACGTCCAAGGATCATGTCCGCCTGCCCGCGCGCGACCGCCGGCGGGTGCAGGTATTCCCGGTGCGGGCCAGCTTCAGCGACACGGCGGCGCTTGACGCCCTGCTTGCACCGATCTTCAAACGGGCCGAGCGCCCATGAAAGACCAGCCTGCCACCGACTATGTCCGCCCAAAGGACATCGACAACCGCGCCAGCTTCTGGCAGCGCGTGCAATGGCGGCTGGAAACCGTTGCCTGGGACCTGATCTACTGGGGCCCGATGAAAGCCCTGGGGCCGGACCGCGCCTCCGATTTCGGAGGCTGGCTGATGCGCAAGATCGGGCCGCTGCTGTCCCAGCACAAGACCATGAAACGCAACCTGCGCCTCGCCTTCCCGGATTGGGACGCCGCGAAAGTGGAAGAGGTTGCCCTGGCCGCGTGGGACAGTGCCGGCCGGACGGCAGGCGAGCTGCCGCACCTGCCCTCGATTGATCCGTACACGTCAGGGCGTGTGGAGATCGTCGGCCTTGATGTTCTGGATGCGGTGCGCGACTCCGGCAAGGGGGCAGTGTTCATATCCGGCCATTTCGCCAACTGGGAAATCATGCCGGCAGCCATCACCCAACGCATCCCGCATGCGGTGATGACCTACCGCGCGCTCAACAATCCCCATATCGACCGCCGCATCGCTGACCTGCGCGCGTCTTACGGAACTCAGGTCAATGCCCCGAAAGGCATCGGCACGCGGGAACTGATGCGGGCCCTGTCGAAAGGCTCCCCGGTCGCACTGATGAATGATCAGAAGTTCAACGGCGGCATTTCCGTGCCCTTCTTCGGACATGAGGCCATGACGGCGCCGGGCCCGACACGCCTGGCTTTGAAATATCAGGTGCCGATTGTGCCGGTCTCGACCATCCGCACCGGACCAGCCCGGTTCCGTGTCGAGTTTCATCCCCCCTTCATACCTGAGGATACGGGGCATACGGACGAGGACATCCGCCGCACGGTGGAGCGGATCAATGCCTTCCTCGAAGCGCAGGTGCGCGCCCATCCCGGCCAGTGGTTCTGGCAGCACCGGCGATGGCCGAAGGAAGCCTGGAAAGCCGCAGGCATCTGACCCTCAGGGCCGGAAAAGGAGGGGCAGCTCCCTGATGCTGCCCCTGTCAGTTTTATGTGTGCGGCCTGGCGCAGGGTTTCCGGAAGAGACAGGCCCGGAAAAACGGAGCGGCCCCTAGGGGCCTCCTCGCCGGGAGGTCCTGTCCCGGCGGAGGGCGGAGCAATCCGGGATCAGGCGGCGAGGAGGCAGGCGGGTCTGGTCAGCGCGCGTCGCGGCGGCGGGTGCGCTCCCGGCGGCGAACGATCAGTGAGCGGCCGGTCACGGCCGTGTCGTTGGCGGGCGCAGGCGGCAGGATACGGTCCAGCACGGAGGGCATCGCGGCAAGTGCGGCAAGGCGCGGCAGGGTCTGTGCAATCATGGTCTTCATTCCTTCTGGGTCTCGGTGGCCGCAACTTCGCGGCCTTTGCCCCTGAGATGCCGGCAGCCTTCCGAATGGATGCACCGGCTCCGGCAATATTTTCCGCCTGTTCTGTAACACGCGGCGCCCTTGCCGCGCCCGGCCCCGCATGGCACATCCCCGCGTCATGGCCGACGACCTGCCCGCCCTGTCTCCCACGCTGCCGCTGTTCGCGTCGGCGCCGTCCAGCGTCAGCTTCAAGAAGCTGCGCAAGCGCCTGGTGCGCGGCGCCCAGGAGGTGATCGAGACCTATGGCCTGATCGACCGGCGCGCGATCGAGACCGGCAGGAAGCCGCGGCCGAAATGGCTCGTGTGCCTGTCCGGCGGGAAGGATTCCTACGGTCTGCTGGCTGTCCTGATGGACCTCGCCTGGCAGGGTGCCCTGCCGGTCGATCTGATCGCCTGCAATCTCGATCAGGGCCAGCCCGGCTTTCCTAAGCATGTTCTGCCGGACTGGCTTTCACGGATCGGCGTCCCGTACCGGATTATCACCGAGGACACCTATTCCATCGTCACGGAAAAGGTGCCCGAAGGGCGCACCTATTGCTCCATGTGCTCGCGCCTGCGCCGTGGCATTCTCTACCGTGTGGCCCGTGAGGAGGGCTGCGAGGCCATCGTGCTGGGCCATCACCGCGACGATGCGCTGGAAACCTTCATGATGAACCTCGTGCATGGCGGACGCCTCGCGGCCATGCCGCCGAAGCTGCTCAACGATGAGGGCGATGTGATGGTGTTCCGCCCCCTGATCACAGCGGCCGAGGCCGATCTGGCGAAGTTTGCCGAGGCGATGCAGTTTCCGATCATCCCGTGCAATCTCTGCGGCAGCCAGGACGGCCTTCAGCGTGTCGCAATGAAACACCTGCTTGACGAATGGGAACGAAAGAAGCCCGGGGTGCGGCAGGTGATGTCCCGCGCCCTGGCCAATGTCCGCACCAGCCACCTACACGATGCCAACCGGTTTGACTTCGCCGGCCTCAGGCTGGGCGAGACCGGCGAAGATGACCCGAACGTGCCCTTCTGAGGAAGCAACAGGGAAAAGCCGCATACGGATCAAACGTTTCAAGCGATGAAAGCCAGACAATGCCGGCGTCCGGTCACGCACTGTATTTCTTCAGCCCGTCACGGGCCATGACCTGAAGTTCACCTTTGCAGGCCCATCCGCAAGCCTCAGCGGCAGGCGCAAATACGCGCGGAAGTTTCCTTCCGCGCGCTTCAGATTTTCGATCCGTTGCCGGACTTACTTGCGCCAGATAGCGGCCAGCGACGGGTCCTCGACACCGCCTTCATACTTGCGCAGTTCGTGGCGGCCAACGACCATGTGGTGGACTTCATCCGGACCGTCCGCCAGGCGCAGGGTGCGCTGGCTGGCATACATGCGGGCGAGCGGCGTCCACTGCGAGACACCGGTGGCGCCGTGGATCTGGATCGCCTGATCGATGATCTGGCAGACACGCTCAGGCACCATCGCCTTCACCATCGAAATCCAGACCCGGGCCTCCTTGTTGCCGAGCACGTCCATCGCCTTGGCTGCCTTCAGCACCATCAGGCGCATCGCCTCGATCTCGATCCGCGCGCGGCTGACGATCTCGGTATTGCCACCGAGCTTGATCAGCTGCTTGCCGAAGGCTTCCCGGCTGAGGCCGCGGCGGCACATCAGGTCCAGCGCCTTTTCGGCTGCGCCGAGCGAACGCATGCAGTGGTGGATACGGCCCGGGCCGAGGCGCAGCTGCGAAATCTCGAAGCCGCGGCCTTCACCCAGCAGCATGTTCTCCTTCGGCACGCGGCAGTTGGTGAAACGCAGATGCATGTGGCCATGCGGCGCATCCGGATCGCCGAACACATGCATCGGGCCGACGATCTCGACCCCCGGATGCGGCAGCGGCACAAGGATCTGCGACTGCTGGCGGTTCACATCCGGGCCGTTATTGGTTTTGCACATGACGATCATGATCTTGCAGCGCGGATCGCCGGCACCGGAGATGTAATACTTCTCGCCGTTCAGCACCCATTCGTCGCCGTCCAGCACTGCACTCATCGACACGTTCTTGGCATCCGACGAAGCCATGTGCGGCTCGGTCATGACATAGGCGGAACGGATCTTGCCCTCGAGCAGCGGCTTCAGCCACTTCTCCTTCTGGGCCGGGGTGCCGACACGCTCCAGCACTTCCATATTGCCCGTGTCCGGCGCCGAACAGTTCATCGACTCCGAGGCCAGCGGGCACTTGCCGAGCTCAGCGGCGATATAGGCATAGTCGAGATTCTTCAGGCCTTCGCCGGTTTCGGCATCGGGCAGGAAGAAGTTCCAGAGGCCCTGCTTCTTGGCTTCGTCCTTGGCTTTCTCGAGCGCTTCCAGCTGGCCAGGCGCGTAGGACCAGATGTCCTTCTTGCCCTCACCGAGGCGCTCGAACTCCTCATACATCGGCTCCACCACGTCGCGGATGAAGACCTTCACATGCTCGTAGAGCGGGCGCGCGGCCTCGGACATGCGCAGGTCGTTGAGCTCGGCATAAGCGTCAGGGGTGTGCTGGGTGTCAGCCATGGCAGGGTTTCCTCTTCTGGATATCAGTGTGTCGGGCCGTCTCTCCGGTCCAGCCTAGCTGAGGGCTGGCAGGTCGTGCAAACGCTTTCCCGGCCCCTCGCGGTGCAGCGCGAACTGCGCTAGGGCGCGGGGCATGAGTTCCGTTTCGGCCCTGATCATTCTTGCGGCGGTGCTGGTTACCGCGTTCATATCCGGCATCTTCGGCCTGGCTGGCGGTCTGATCCTGATGGGTGTGCTGACCGCGCTGGTGCCTCTGGCGACCGCCATGATCATCCATGGCGCCGTGCAGATGGTGTCCAACGGCTACCGGGCCTTCCGCCTGCGCCAGCACATCCACTGGCCCGTCGTGCGCCGCTATGCGCTGGGCTCGGCCGTTGCCGTGGCCGTGCTGTTCGCACTGCCCTGGCGGCCGGACAAGCAGGCCGTCTATCTGATGCTGTCGAGCCTGGCGATTTTCGTCTGGATTCCCCGCAGCTGGATCACGCTGGACGCGCGCCGGCCCTTCCAGGCTGAACTCGTCGGCCTCGTGGCACAGGCCCTGAATACGCTGGCCGGCATTGCCGGCCCCCTCGTGCAGCTGTTCTTCGTGCGCACGGACATGACCCGCCAGCAGATCGTGGCCACCGAGGGCACGACGCAGACGCTGGCGCATCTGGTAAAGATTATCTTCTGGAGCCTGCCGGTGATAACCGCGGCCGGCTGGAGGGCCATGCCGCCCGCCTGGCTGATCCTGATGGCCATCCCATTGTCCATGCTGGGCACGACACTGGGGGGCAAGGTGCTCGACGCGATGAATGATGTCAGCTTCAAGCAGGCCATGAAATGGCTGGTCACAGCGGTCTGCGCCGTGATGCTGCTGCGCGCGTTTGGATGGCTCTAGCACGGCAGCCGCCGGCGCGATGCCAGCGGACTCTCCCCGGCGCCGGTGCTGGCGGGCGGCTCGACCGGCCGGGTAATCACCGGGCCGCCGCTGACATATTCCAGCGAGGCGAGACGGAACGGACGCGGACGGCCGGGCACGATCAGGGCAGGCTGGGCCGGAACGGGCGCCGGGGCCGGCCGCTCCGGCCGCACGGCTGTGTCCCCGCGGACAGCTGGCTTGCGCAGGTCCGTCTTCGGGGCAGCGGCAAGCTGATCCAGGGCTTGGGCAATGTCGACTTCCAGCGGGCGGTGGAATGGCTCGTCCCCGCGTTTGGCGCGGCGATGCTGCTGCAGGCGGCGGGATGGCTGTAACACGGCCTTCATGCCGGAACTCCACTTCCTGAGCCTTAATATGCCTCAAACTCGACTATACTGATACTTTATTGTATGAAATCTTTTCATCACTATCTGTGATAACAGGAATTTGCCTCGTGAACCTGCGCAGCCTTGACCTCAATCTCCTGCCGGTTCTGGAAGCGGTCTACACAGAGCGCAGCCTCACCCGGGCCAGCGAGACCCTGCACCTTACCCAGCCAGCCGTCAGCAACGCTCTCTCCCGCCTGCGGGCCCATTTCGAAGATCCCCTGTTCGTGCGCGAGGGGCGCGGCGTGAAGCCCACGGCGATGGCCGAGGCCCTGATGCCTGCGGTACGTGATGCGCTCGACAAGCTGCGCGCCGGCCTGGAGCCGCGCTCGGAATTCGATCCCGCCCGCTCGACCCGCGTGTTCAACATCACCGCGCGCGATGCCAGCGTCTACATGATCGCCCCGCCGCTTGCCCGCAGGATGCAGGCCGAAGCGCCCGGTGTGCGCGTCACCTGGAGCCAGACGACACGGGCAGCCATCTCCGGCGACCTGGCCAGTGGCCGGCTGGACCTGGCCATCGACGTGCCGGAACTGCGCGGCGTTGACCTCGACCGGCTGCCCCTGTTCAAGACCCCGTATGCCTGCATGCTGGCGCCGGATCATCCGATGGCGAACAAACGCCTGACACGGGAGCGGTTTGCCGCGCTGCGCCACATCGCGGTGTCGAGCCGGCGCGAGGGCCGCAGCCTGGTGGAGGAAATGGCCCGGAGCGCCGGCCTGCGGATCACGCCCCTGCTGCGGGTGCCCAGCCACCAGCCGGCGATCGAGGTGGTGCGCACCACTGACCTGGCCCTTGTCGCCCCGCGCCCGATGGCGGAAGCGACTGGCCTTGCCGTAAAGGATTTGCCGTTCGAGACGCCGCTCCTGGGCAGTGTTCTGTATTGGCGCCGCGAGAAGAGCGAGGATCCTGCGATCAGCTGGCTGCGGCGGATGGTGACCGAGGTCTGCCAGGGCGCTTGAAGCCATTTCCGCTCAGGCGGATCCGGGTTGAGCGTCAGAAACTGCGACGGAAACAGTCAGAGCAGGGTGCGATCTGATTCCATCAGACAACACCTTCCTCTAGGCCTTCCGGTATTCCTCGTCGCGGGCCTGGGCGATGCGGTCGCGTACGGTTTCCGTGTCATAGCCGAAGACTTCCAGCGCGATCTGCACCATCTGCAGGCCGGACTCGATGGCCTCCGGCACCACGTGCCCGGCGCCCGCTTCGATCAGCTGGCGCATATGTTCGCCATCATGGGCCCGCGCCAGAATTGTGAGGCCTGGGCACAGCTCGCGCGCCGCCCTGACCATTGCGGCTGCCCGCTCGGCATCATCCACCGTGACGATCAGCATGGCCGCCGTCTCGAGTTCGCAGACGGCGAGGAATTCCTTGCGGGCAGCATCCCCGACATAGGCGTGAAGCCCGGCCTGCCGGGCCAGCCGGATTTTCTCCGGCTCGCGGTCGAGCGCCAGCAGCGTGGCGCCTTCCTGCAGCAACAGGCGCGCCACTGATTGGCCTACCCGCCCATAGCCTGCCAGGATGACATGGCCACTGAGATGGCCGAGGTCGAGGTCGGGAACCGCTCCGTCTGCGGAGGACTTTCCGGCGCCGGCAAGACTTCGCGCGAGCCTGCCAAGCAGCGGCGTCGTCAACATGGACAGGCCTGCCACAGCTCCGGCAAAGGTTGCGATCTCGGTCGTCACCACGCCGCTGCTCCGGGCTGCCGTGAGCACCACGAAGGCAAACTCACCGGCAGGGGCCAGCAGCAGGGCCGCTTCCAGCGACAAGGCCCGGTCGCCGGCAAAGAACCGGCAGGCGGCATAGGCAATGAGGAACTTCACCGCAATCATCGCGGCCAGCGCGGCAAGGATCCAGACGATGTTGTCCTCGATTGCAGGCAGATCGAGCCCCATACCTACGGTCATGAAGAACAGGCCGAGCAGCATTCCCTTGAAAGGCTCGAGGTCGACTTCGGTCTGGTGCTTGAACTCGGTCTCACCCACCAGCAGTCCGGCCAGGAAGGCCCCAAGTGCCAGTGACAGGCCGGCACTGTAGGTGATTGCGGCCGCGCCGACGACGGTGAGCAGGGTGAGCGCCATCAGGTAGTCGCGCCCTCCGCTGGCGGCGGCCAGGCGGAAGACGCGGCCGAGCAGATAGTTGCCGATGGCCCAGATCACGGCGATGGCAATGAGCCCGCGCACGAGCGCATCTATCAGCACCCCGGCCATGTTGGCCCCGGCCTTCAGTGCGGCGAAGCCGACAAAGATCAGAATGGGCGCGACGAGGATGTCCTGGAAAAGGAGCACGCCGAGAGTGGCCCGCCCGACCGGCTGGGCAGCCCGCTTCGCCTCGATCAGCACCTGCATGACGATGGCCGTGGAGGACAGCGCGAGGGCAAGACCGAGGATCATCGCCTCCGGCAGGTTCAGACCGAAAGCTACCCCGGCCACGGAGATCGCAGCGGCACTCAGGAAGGCCTGCACACTGCCGGCGCCGAGCACGACCTTGCGCAGGGCCCAGAGTTTCTGGAAGGAGAACTCGACCCCGAGCAGGAAGAGCAGGAAGAGCACACCCAGCTCAGCAAAGGGAAGGGCCGCCTGCGGTGTCGTGATCGAGAAGAATTCCAGCACCGGATAGTCGTGCGCGAGGTTGCCGAGCGCAAAGGGGCCGAGCACGATGCCAGCCAGCATGAAGGCGATCACCGTAGGCACCCGTGCCCAGCGCAGCGCGGGAACGAGGATGCCCGTTGCGATCAGGAAGACCAGGAGGTCCTTGATCAGCGTCGGATCCGGTGCGTGGCTGCTGGCATGCTCCATGGATCGCCCCCTTCGATCCATCGATTAAATCACGCCGCAACGGCAAGGCGCCAGCCCCGTCCTGCAATCCGGCGGCTGGAAAACAACGTCAGCCCGTCGGACCGGCGTTCTCGCGGCTGACGGAGGCAGGGCCGAAATCCAGTAGGTCGCCCGGCTTGCAATCCAGCGCCTCACAGAGCTTTGCCAGAGTATCAAAGCGCACGCCCTTGACCTTGCCGGACTTCAGCAATGACAGGTTTGCCTCGGTGATGCCGATGGCCGCGGCAAGGTCTTTTGCGCGCATCTTGCGGCGGGCCAGCATGACATCCAGCGTGACGATGATTTCGTTCGCCATCAGATGATCTGGTCGCTGTCAGTCTTGAGGCGGATGCCTTCGGCAAAGACATGGCTGAGACCGAGGAGGACAATGCCCATCGCGGCGGTACCAAGGGCAAGATCGTTGACGTGCCAGATCAAGCCTCCGCCACCCTTCATCTCGATCCACCGCAGTACGGTCGGCACGATCAGCGCGCTCGCCGCTGCTGCCCAGATCAGGCCCGATCCTGCATTGCGCAGTGTGCGGAGGTTTCGATGCGTGAACACTTCGCCCTCGCCCGTGCGTTTGAACAGGTCAGAGAAATCCGTCAGCACCCCGAGCAGGATCAGCGTGGGCAGGTTGACCAGCAGGGCGATGAGGAAAGCGTTCAGCACCTGAAGCCAGGTCTCCCCCGAGACGACCAGGGCGCCGATACGCCCGCCGACATCGGCAAGGACGGTGAGCAGCAAACCGATGAACACGACAAGCGCCGCTACAGACAGCCAGCTCGTCTCACGCAGGTTTTCGCGCCGGGTTTCTGAAAGCTCGGACCGTTCAGGGCTGGACATGGCTTTTCCTCCGGATGAGGCCAGAAGCATAGACCGATAATTATTGTATTGCAATAATTTATTTTCGTTTCGGGCGAAAAAATTGCTGCAAAAGATCGGCTGCTTCGGCAGCGGAGGCATATTCCTGAAGGATTTCCGGGCGCCAGTGGCAGGTCGGCTGATCGAAGAATCTGGGGCCATGCAGCACCGCCCCGCCCTTCGGATCGCTGGCCGCGAAGACGAGGCGGCGGAGGCGTGCGAAGCTGATCGCGCCGGCGCACATCGCGCAGGGCTCCAGCGTGACATAGAGATCAAGCCCGGTGAGGCGGTAATTGCCGAGCCGCTCGGCCGCGGCGCGGATGGCGATGATCTCGGCATGCGCGGTCGGATCATGCCCGGCAATGGGGCGGTTTGCGCCCTCGGCGATGATCGCGGCGGTCACCGGACTGACGATCACCGCGCCGACCGGCACCTCGCCGGCCTCTGCTGCGGCGCGGGCAAGTTCAAGGGCGCGGAGCATGGGGGATGGCGGCGTGGTCATCGCTACCGTGTAATGTCTTCGCCGGTGGCGAGGAAGTCCCGCATGGCGGCCATCGCGCTGTCGGATTTCAGGACGGCGTGGAATGCGTGCTGTTCCTCCCGTGTGCGGGTCTCGAGCCCCCAGGTCAGCGCGCCGCGCACGAGCCGTTTCGCCTGGGCGAGGCCTTCGGCGCCGCGCGAGGCGAGTTCGGTTGCGATGGTGAGGGCTTCGGCCACGGCATCGGCCGCGACTGCATTCACAAGACCGAGACTGAGCGCGCCGGCTGCGTCGACCGTCTGTCCACGGAGGATGAACTCGAGCGCCTTTGCCTCGCCGATCATGCGGGGAAGACGCTGGGTGCCACCTCCGCCGGGGAAGATGCCGACGCGCGTTTCCGGCAGGCCGATCAGCGGGACGCTGGCCGAAGCAATGCGCAGGTCGCAGGCGAGTGCCAGTTCGAAGCCGCCGCCCATGCAGACGCCGTTGATGGCGGCGATCACCGGCTTCGGCGAATCGAAGACGGCGCGGATCATGCCGGCAAAGCCGCCGCGCTCGAAATCTTCGGGCCTGAGCTGCCCTGCCCGCACCGCCTCGCCCGCGGCGAGGATTTCCGACACGTCATAATGGCGCACGAACACATCATCCGTACCCGTCAGGACGATCACCCGGATCGCCGGATCGGCCACCGCCGCCTGCACCGCTGCCAGAATCAGGCCGGCGCCTTCGGCAGTCATGTAATGACGCGGCGGGTTGGCGTAGCGGATGAGGCGCGTTGCGCCTTCCGTTCGGGACGTGACGGTCGCCATGGCTTCTTCCTCCGGGTTTCGCCAGACTGCGCGCAGGGCGGGCCGGACGCAAGGCTGTCTTTATCGGCCTGGCATGCTAAAGCGCGCGCCGGACCAGACAGGATTGGCCATGCGCATCATCGCCGGACAGCACAAGGGGCGAAGCCTCACGGCACCGAAGGGCATGGGCACGCGCCCGACCGGGGACCGGACGCGGGAGAGCGTGTTCAACATTCTCGCCCATGCCAGCTGGGCGCCGCCACTGGAGGGGGCACGGGTGATCGACCTGTTCGCGGGCTCCGGCGCACTCGGCCTCGAAGCGATGAGCCGGGGCGCGGCCTTCTGCCTGTTCGTCGAGACAGACCACGGCGCGCGCGGCGCGATCCGCGACAATATCGAAGCGCTCGGCCTGTTCGGTAACACGCGGCTGCACCGGCGCTCGGCGACGGACCTTGGTGACAAGCCCGCAGGTGTCGGCGCGCCGTTCAGTCTCGCCTTCCTCGATCCGCCCTATCACAAGGGGCTGGCAGAGCCGGCGCTGGACTGCCTGGTGAAAGGCAAATGGCTGTCAGAGGATGCTGTTGCGGTGGTCGAGACAGGTTCGGACGAAGCGCTGATGTTTGCCGGCTGGCAGGTGATCGAGGCCCGTGAATATGGCGCGGCGCGGGTGAGTTTCCTGAAGCGCGGGTAAGCCCAGCGCCTGTATCCGGACGCGGGGGGTGTCCCGGCCGGTGAGGTCTGGTCTGAGCTTTTATCTGTGGGGTAATCTAGGACGTGTCGAGTGGGGAGAGGGCAGAGGCCCCGGCCGTCCGCGCGCGCAGCGCGCCTGCTCCGGGCGATTGCAGGGCAATCGCTAATCCTTCGCAGCCTCCCCCGTCACGCGGGGGAGGCTGGGGATGGAGCCGGAGCGTTTCGCATGCGGCGATGTCCAGCAGACAAGTGGGCACGCGGGTGCGCCACACCGGATCGTCCCAGCGGGGCCGGGTCAGGACATAGGGCCTGGGGGCGGAAGGATCGGGCAGCCGGTCACCATAATAAACGATGCGGATGACGCCCCAGCGGCTGGTGGCGTAGAGCACTTCCGCGTAGCCCGAGGTCTCGTACCAGTCGAGCAGGCGGTTCAATGACCACCAGAGGATCGGCCAGCAGAGCGGATGCACCCGCGCGAACAGGCGCGCGAAGTGGGGGTTGGCTCGCAGGACAC
>JBKBJF010000009.1:0-48692 GCA_046293935.1 Hyphomonas sp. | reverse complement strand
CGGGGCAGGCCCTGCGCCCGCCTCCCCGGATACCGGCCTGCGCCGGTATCTGCGGCAGACGGAAAGCTCAGCGTTCATGACCCAGCCGGCCGGGAAAACCCGCGTCCGGATACAGGGGCTGCGCGCAACCGAATCCTACCCCATCGGGTAGAGAATCTCCTTCGACACCCGGTCGCACGCCTTCATTACATCGGCGGGCAGGTCCAGGTCAGCCGCGGCCAGAATTTCCGCCAGCTGATCGAGCCTCGAGACGCCGACAATCGTCGAGGCGACGAAATCATGCTGCTTCGACCAGGCCGTCGCCAGCGTCACGACGCTCATGCCCGCCTCCTTGGCAATCGCCATGTAGCGCTCGGTCGCCGCCAGCGACTTCTCGTTGACGAAGCGCTGCGCCATGACAGCCTGCCGCCCGCCGAGCGTGATGTAGCGCGAGAAGCGTGCGCCTTCCGGGGTAGCTCCGCCCTGATATTTGCCGGACAGCACGCCGCCCGCGATCGGGGAATAGGGGATCAGGCTCACGCCTTCCTCGCGGCAGACTTTCGCCAGCGCATCCTCGAAGCGCCGGTTGTTGAGGGAGAAATTGTTCTGGATCGTCTGGTAGCGAACGGTGCCGAGCCGCTCGGACGTGGCAATCGATTTCATCAGGCCCCAGGCATCCTCGTTGGAGCAGCCGACAATGCGCACATGACCTTCACGCACCAGCTCATCCAGCGTTTCCATCGTTTCGTCATAGGGCGTGCCATGATCGGGCCAGTGGGTCTGGTAGAGGTCGATATAGTCCGTCTGCAGACGGGTGAGGCTCGCCTCGACCGCGCGGCGGATGTTGTGGCGGTCGAGCGCGGTCATCTCGCCGCGCTGGGCGCCTTTGATCCAGCCATGCGAGGGTCCGCACACCTTGGTAGCAAGAATGATCCGGTCCCGGTTCTTGGTCTTCATCCAGCGCCCGACGATTTCCTCCGTCAGCCCGCCATACTTGATGTCCGGCGGCACGGGGTAATTCTCGGCGGTATCGAAGAAGTTGATGCCCGCATCATAGCTCGCATCGAGAATGCGGAAGGCTTCGGCCTCGTTCGTCTGGGTTCCGAAGGTCATCGTGCCCATGCAGATGTCGGATACATAGATGGCGCTCTTGCCGAGGCGGCGGTGTTTCATGTGATTGTCCCTTTGAACTCCGGCGCGAGATTATCCCGCCTGAGGCAAAGCGCAAATCAGGCGCGCGTACGTTCCGCAGGGTCAAGGCATCCGGCTGCCTCGAGAATGTCGAGGGCAGGAGCAAGGCCGGCTTCATAACGCTTCCAGCGGGCGAGGGCGCTCGTATACAGCGGCTCGCGCACCTGCGCCGAACTGGCGGTTGCCACCGGCGCGGCGTTCTCGTGGAAGGTCAGGCATTGCGGCTCGAAACCGAGGCCGCAGAAGGCGAGCAGGCGCCGGGTCTCACCTTCGAGGTCGGCGACGAGCCGCTCATAATGAAGAACCGTGAAGCGTTCCGGCGGAAGCCGGTTTTCGAAATGCCGGACCATCCGGTCGAAGCCCACATAATATCGCGCCGTATCTTCCAGCGTGTAGGCATAGTTGTAATAAGAGAAACTCGTCGCAAACATCTGCCGGTAGTTCGACAGCACCGTATCAGCCGGATGCCGCCGCAGGCAGATGATCCGTGCCTGCGGCAGGGCGGCCAGGATCACAGGGGCCAGCAGGATGTTGAGCGGCATCTTGTCGGTGAAGCGGCCCTCAAGGCCGAGCGAGCTGCGCACACTGTTCATGTAACTGTTGCCCAGTGCGGTGAGGTCGATCCGGTTGGCCGCATCAAGTGTCTGAGGATCCAGCACGAGATTGGACGGCGTTCTGGCCAGCCGCTTAAGGCAGAGGGCGAAATCCGTCAGCTCGCCGCCGGACGTCACCGTGCTGTGACTGGACAGGATGCGGTCGGTCAGGGTCGTGCCGGTGCGCGGCATGCCGCAGATGAAGATGGGCGCGCCCTCGGCAGTGCTCGTCCGGCTGCGGAGCGTTGCGGCAGCATGCACTGCCGCTTCGAACAGTGCCGCGTCGGTTTCAGGTGCGTGCCTGATCAGCGTCCGTTTGCGCGCTTTTGCCCGCGCCAGCCAGGCCAGCGCTTCAGCGGGTTGCCTGAGGTCTTCAAACGCCTTCGCCAGCGCGTGACCGATCCGCAGAGCGGCATCGGCATCCGCCGAATGCTGTGGGAACATGGCTTGCAGCGCTGCGATCTCATTTGCTTCCGGCGTCTGCTTCGTGATCTGGACGATGGCGGGAAGGCCGCGCGTATCCTCGGGGTCGGCCTCGGCGCACCGGCGATAAGCGGCACGGGCTGCCGCAAGGTCGCCGGCGAACTGCAGCGCAGCGGCATGGTTGTAGTGATAGTTGGCATTGCCGGGTTCGGCTTTGGTCGCCCGGGCATAGAAGGGCAGGGCCTCGGCATGCAGACCCGCCCGGCTGAGCACCACGCCGATCGTGTCCAGGGTGAAGGCATCCGCCGGGGCAAGGGCCGCCGCTTCACGGGCGGCTGTGACGGCCTCGCTGCGGCGGGACAGGGCGAGCAGGCAGCGCGCTTGCTGCGCCCGTGCCCGGGCATGGCGGGTATCAAGGCCTGCGGCCCGCGCGAAAAGCTCCTCCGCCTTGCCGTAATTCTGGTGTTCACCGGCCAGCAGGCCCAGCAGGTAGAAGGCTTCGGCATTGCCGGGGTCGGATTTCAGCACCTCAAGACATTCGGCATGCGCCTGCCGGTAGGCCTTCCGCGCCAGAAGGCGGGCCGCCCTGTCCAGCCGCTCGGCATTCGGTGCCGGGTGTGATGCAAAATCAGGCAAAATCTTCCCTTGCCACTGTCCGTTGTGCCAGCTTCTGTGTCGTTTGTGCAGCAATCGCGATGAAAAACCAACCATACGGTCCGGCTTGTCTTGCCTCTTCGGCAGCATCGGCGGCAATTGAGGCCAACAGGGGCAACATAAAACCTCTCAGTGCAAAGGAATCCCGATCACATGTCCCGCAATAAACTTCTCCTGACGGCCAGTGCTGCGGTACTCGCGTCCAGCTTTGCCTTCTCGGCCAGTGCCCAGGACGCCGCAGACAGCGCCGACAATGAATTGCGTATCGGTGCCGTCACCGTAACGGCGACCCGGCGCGCCGAAAGCGTGCAGGACATCCCCCTGAACATCGCGGCCGTGGGCGAGCAGCAGATCACTCAGCAGGGGTTCGATGAACTCGCCGACGTGCTCGCCTATGTGCCGGGCATCAACATCGTTGACCGGGGCGGGCGGCAGGGCAACCCGCTGATCGTGCGCGGCCTGAATGCCGACGGCCTCAATTCCGGCGACGGAAACAATAATGGTGGGGGCACGGTCGCGACCTATCTGGGTGAAATCCCGATCTATATCGACCTGAAGCTCAACGATCTCGAGCGCGTCGAAGTCCTGCTCGGGCCACAGGGCACGCTGTATGGTGCCGGTACGCTGGGCGGCGCCATCCGCTACATTCCGAAGAAGCCGGATTTCGGCGGCGACACGTTCGAGGTGCGCACCGAAGTGTCGCAGTATTCCGAGGCCGATGACCTTTCCTATGAGGCCGGGTTCACTTTCAACAAGGCGCTGGCCCCGAACTTTGCCATCCGTGGCTCCGTCGATTTCGAGAATGACACGGGCTACACGGACTATCCCTTCGTCGTGCGCCAGATCGGTGTTTCCGATCCGGACCCGGATTTTTCCAATCCCTCGGCTGTCGCGGCCAACCTGCGCCGGGTGAAGGATGCTGACAGCGAGGAAGTGCTCTCCGCCCGCCTTGCGGCCCGATGGGAGCCGACCGCCTGGCTGGACGGCACGCTGACCTATTACCTGCAGCAGGCCGACATCGGCGGCCGCCGCGGCTCGAGCCAGCAGCCCACGGTGCCGACCGGGCAGTATGAGCTTGCCAAGCGCGTCGAAGAGCCCAACGAAATCACCAACCAGCTGCTGGCCCTGGAACTGACAGCCGATCTCGGCTTCGCCGAACTGACCTCGGCCACCGGCTATTCACGCTTCAACGATGTTGGCCAGCGCGACCAGACGGATCTTCTGATCACACTCGAATACAGCTACGAATTCTTCCCCACCTTCACCTCCTTCACCCGGGAGAAGGGCATGGAAGAGCGGATCAACCAGGAGATCCGCCTCGTTTCCACCACGGACGGCCCGCTGAGCTGGATCGTCGGCGCGTTCTACAACCAGTTTGAAGGCGCTGCCACATCGGCGGAATACACACCGGGCTATGCGGCCTATGTCGGCTTCAACCGTCCGGATGACCTTGAGTATTTCTCGCAGGACTACACCAAGCTCGAGGAATCCGCCTTCTTCGGCGAGATCGGTTATCAGATCACGGACAAATGGGCCGTCACGGTCGGCGGACGCTATTACCAGTATGATCTGGAATCCTTCAGCGATGTCGATTTCCCGCTGTTCGACCCGGGTTTCGTGCCGGTCGGCGTCAGTGCCCTGAAGTCCAGCCTGCGCTCGGATTTCGCCGCGGGCAGCCCGAACGGTACGCAGCGCACGTCGCAGTCGGATGAGGGCACGCTGTTCAAGTTCAACACGTCCTACAAGTTCACGCCCGATATCCTGGCCTATCTGACCGTCTCCGAAGGCTACCGGATCGGCAACCAGAACGGCCTGGCCGCGTGCCCGCCCTTTGATCCGAACAACAACCAGCAGGGGGCCTGTGCCCTTGCGCCGGGCCAGCAGTACGGGCCAAACCCGGGCGATATCTCGACCCGCGACGAACGCCAGTATCTTTCGGACAAGACCAAGAACTACGAGGTCGGTTTCAAATCGACCCTTGCCGGTGGCCGGGTCACGCTCAACGGCGCGGTCTATTACATCGAATGGGTTGATCCGCAGCTCCAGTCGGCCTCGATCAATGCCTCGATCCCGATCCGCGTGAATGCGGATGGGGCCGAGACGAAAGGCTTCGAACTCAGCGGCAACTGGCTGGTGACGGATGCCCTGTCGGTGCGCGGCAGCTACAGCCATTCCGAGGCGACGCTGACGGCGCTCGCGCCTGGCCTGATCGGCACGATCAATCCGCCTGGCTTCGCGACGGTGCTGATCGATGGTCAGGACGGCGACCGCCTGCCAGGCTCCCCGGAAGACCAGTTCTCCGTGTTCGGATCGTATGTGATGGATGTCGCCCCCGGCCGCACGCTGACCTTCAATGGCGGCTATGCCTGGCAGGGCGACGTGCTGAGCCGCACCGGCGGACGCGGCGGCGGAATCACGCTCGACAGCTACGGCGTGGCCAATGTCTCGGCCGTCTACGATACCGGCCCTTGGTCTGCCGCCCTGTTCGTGAACAACCTGTTCGACGAATACTACGAGACCGGCGTGGTCAGCACGCCGCTGACCAACCAGGTCCTCACCGATGATAATGGCGGCCCGGTCAATGTGCGCAGCTTCTTCACCTACACAGGCGCGCCGCGGGTCATCGGAGTCCGGTTCAATTACAAATTCGGAAGCTGAACAGCGTCTGGAGCGGGCCGGCGGCTTACGGCCCGCGCGGGGCACTGCGGGGGTGCCAGGCCGGAAAAGGCCGTCCTTCGGGACGGCCTTTTTTGTTCGGCTGGCCGCCTACTTCGCGAGCCCGTTATAGAACACGGCGCCATCCTTCATCACGAAGTCAACATCCTCCAGCTCGCGGATGTCCGTGAGCGGATCGCCCGTCACGGCAATGATGTCGGCGCGCTTGCCCGCAGTCAGTGAACCGATCTCGTCCTTCAGGCCGAACAGTTCGGCATTGCCGAGCGTCGCGGCGCGGATCGCTTCGGCCGGACGCATGCCCCACTGGACCATGTAGGCGAACTGGCGGCCATTCAGCCCGTGCGTGTAGACGCCGGCATCGGTGCCATAGGCGATCTTCGCCCCGGCTTTGACCGCGGCCTGGAAGCGCTCGCGCTGGGCCCGGCCGACTGTCTTCTCCTTCTCCAGCGATTCCGGCAGGATACCGGCCGCCTCGCCCTCGCTGAGGATGAAGTCCGAGACATAGATGTCCATCGACAGGAACGTGCCTTTCCTGACGGCGAGCTTCAGGCTGTCGTCAGTAATCAGGCTGGCATGCTCGACGGAGTCGACCCCGGCTTCGAGCGCGGTCTGGATGCCCTTGGCACCATGTGCATGCACGGCAACCTTCAGGCCCAGCTCGTGCGCCTCGTCGACGATCGCCTTCATCTCTTCCAGAGTGAACTGCTGCGCGCCGATTGTGGTGCCTTTCGACAGCACACCGCCGGTGCCGCAGAACTTGATCACCTCGGCGCCGAACTTCTTGTTCTCGCGCACCTTCTGGCGCACGGCCCAGGGACCATCAGCGACCCCGCCTCCGATCACATAATCTTCGTACGGCAGAAGGTTGCTGTCACAGTGCCCGCCGGTCATGCCGATGGACTGTCCCGCCGGAATGATGCGGGGCCCCTGTACTTCTCCGCTGTCGATGGCGTCTTTGAGGTCGACATCCGAGAAGCCGGGCGCGCCGAGGTTGCGCACGGTGGTAAAGCCTGCCCGCAGGGTCTTTTCGGCATTGGCGACTCCGGAAATCGCTGCCCGGGGAGTCGAGATGGCCAGCCGCCGGTAGCCGTGCATGTCCGCGCGGCTGGTCAGGTGGACATGGCTGTCGGAAAGACCCGGCAGCAGGTAGGCGCCGCCCATGTCGATCCGCGCCGCGCCGGAGGCCCCGAGCGATCCTGCCCGGCCGACAGCCTTGATCCGGCCGTCCTCGACCAGGATGTCATGATCCTTCAGGATCACCCCGCGTTCGACATCCAGGACATGCCCGCCCGTCAGAAGTGTCGTCTCGGCAGAGGCGGAAAGGGCGATGCCGGCTAGGACGGCGGCAGAAAGGAACAGGCGCAGCATTGGGGTCTCCGGATCGGTGTTTCAAGCACTAGCGGCGCATGACTGCCTTGCCTAGCGCCGGCGCAAATTCCGGGTGGCGCGGGCAGGGGGCGCCGCCTATAGCTCGCCGGGCATGAACACTGCCCTCCGCCTCGGATTCCCTGCTGCTCTTGGCGCCTACCTGATCTGGGGCAGCCTGCCGCTGTATATCCGGGCGATGCAGCATGTCGGTGCGCTGGAGCTGCTGGTGCACCGGATACTCTGGTCGGTGCCGACGGCAATTCTGCTGATTGCACTGGCGGCGAACTGGAAGGATGCGAAGGCTGCGTTCAACGGCGCAAACCTGAAATGGCTGGCGCTATCTGGTCTGCTGATCGGGGCGAACTGGGCCATCTATATCTGGGCGGTGAATGCCGGGCGCACGATGGAAGCCTCGCTCGGTTACTACATCAATCCGCTGGTCAATGTGCTGTTCGGCATGCTGATCTTTTCGGAGAGGCTGCGCACCGCGCAATGGGCGGCCGTCGGGATTGCTGCCATTGGCGTCGGGATCATGGCGATCGCCTTCGGGCATGTGCCCTATGTCGCGCTCGCGCTCTGCATCACGTTCGCCCTCTACTCCGTGATCCGCAAGAAGGTTGCCGTTGACAGCCGCGCGGGCTTCCTCGTCGAGGTCGCTCTGCTCGCACCGCTTGCAGCGGTCTGGCTGGTCTGGTTTGCCACCATCCAGCCCGGCGGGCGCTGGGCCGGGGAAGGGGGATGGGACATCCTCCTGCTTGCCGCAGCCGGTCCGATCACCGCCGTGCCGCTGATCCTGTATGCGCTTGCGGCGAAGCGGCTGAAGCTGTCGACCGTCGGAATGATGCAGTATATCGGCCCGACCCTGCAGTTCCTGATCGCGCTGTTCGTCTTCCACGAAACCTTCACGCCCAGCCACGCTCTGGCCTTCGGCTTCATCTGGCTTGCCCTGGTCGTGTTCACGGCCGACAGCCTGATGGGCGATGCCAAGGCCAGACGGCTGGCGCGCACGGCCCGTCCGGTCTGAACGCAAAAAAGGGGCGGCTCCCTGAGGAGACCGCCGTAAGGTCCGCTGTGTGCAGATGAGATCTTCCGATCCGAAATGGGTGGTGCAACCGGCATGCCACGGCGGACGGATCACCGGACGGGTGGGGTGAGCGCGAGCCACAGGGCGATGCCCGCCAGCATCAGGGCGAAGGTTAACCTTGCCTCGGGCGAGACGCGCCAGCGTTCCAGCCGGTCTCCGGCCCGTCCGGCCAGCATGACGATGGCGGCATGCACCAGAGTTGCCACCGACAGGTGGATCAGCCCGAGGATCAGGCTTTGCACCCAGACCGGCACATCCGCGCCGGGCCGGACGAACTGGTTGATCAGCAGTACATAGAAGGCGAGCGCCTTCGGATTGAGCACATTCGCGATCAGCCCGCGCCGGAACCCGCGCTCCTTGCCGGTGGCTGACAAGGCGGCCGAACCGATATCGGACCAGGCCTCCCAGGCGAGCCAGAGCATGAAGGCAACGCCGCCCCAATGCAGCAACTGGTGCACGGAGGGAACAGATGCGATCAGCGCCGTCAGGCCGGTGACGGCGGCGGCCAGCTGCAGCGACAGGCCCAGCGCAATGCCGGCGACGGCGGCGAATGCCGGCCTCCGGCCTTCGCGCAGGGTAAGTGCGGCGAGCCAGCCCATGTTCGGGCCCGGCGTCAGTTCGATGATCGCAACGGCGATGAGGAAGCCGGCCCAGTCGAATCCGCCCGGCATGGTGTCAGAGGCATCCCGCCACGGCTTCGACGAGACGCACCGCACGCGGGTCGCCGACGAGAATGTTGGATTGCCGGTTCATCACATAGGCACAGGTCAGCCCGCGTGAGGGTGACGCGATCGCCAGCGAACCGCCCCATCCGCAATGACCCAGTCCATCCTCGAACGGGCCGAAGGATTTGTAGGTGTTGTGCATGATGCCGGCGCCAAAGCGCGTCGTCAGTGGCAGCACGAGGTCCGGCCCGTCGACACGCGGGCGGATCAGTGCCTTGAACGTTTCCGGTCGCATCAGGCGCTTGCCGCCGATCAGCCCGCCCGTGGCATAGGCATTGTAGAGACTGGCAACGCCCAACGCTGTGCCAATTCCGTTGGCGGAGGGAATCTCGATCTCGCGCCAGACCGGCCCGCCGCGATCCGGCGCGGCCCATTTGTAAACGAAGGCCGCCTTGCGCGGCGGTGTGATCTCGCCCAGTGCGGCGAGCGATTTCGGGCGCAGGATATCTGCGATCCGGTCGTGCTCCGCAGCCGGCGTGCCGATCCGGAAGTCGATGCCGAGCGGCGCGCAGATATCCTCCTGCAGGATCGTGCCGAGCGTGCGCCCGGTAATGCGGCGGACGATCTCGCCGACGAGATAGCCCCAGGTCAGCGGATGATAGCCATGCGCGCTGCCGGGCGGCCACATCGGCGGAAGGGCGGCAAGCGCTGCGGCGCAGGCCGGCGGGTCGAGCCACAGGGCGGGGTCGATCTCGCTGGCAAAACCCGGCAGGCCCGCCTGATGGCTCGCCACTTCGCCGATCGTGATGGCGTCTTTCCCTGCGGCGCCGAACTCCGGCCAGACGGCGGCGACCGGCGTTTCATATCCTGCCGGCAGGTCCTCGGTGGCCATCGCGAGCACGAGCGCGGCAATACCTTTGGTGGTGGAATAGACCGGCACGGTCGTGTGCCCGTCCCATTGCCGGGTACCGGCCCGGTCAGCTGACCCGCCGGCAAGATCGATGATCACTTCACCGTCAAGGATGGCGGCAAAGCCTGCGCCCTGCTCCTCGCCGCGCGCGAAATTCGCCTCGAACGCGTCCTGTACCGCCTCGAAGCCAGGGGCGGCGAAGCCTTGGGTCTGGCCGGTTACAGGGCCGGTGCTCATCCGCATCTCTCCTTTGGCCGCATTGATTTCGCGCCGGAAACAGGTCACCCCTTCGGCTTTCCGTCCTGCTGCGTCAAGAAGGTCCGCCCCATGTCTACCGCTCACCGCCCGCGCCGATCCTGCCTTTACATGCCGGGGGCGAATGCCCGTGCGCTGGAAAAGGCCCGCGAGATTCCCGCCGATACGCTGATCCTCGACCTCGAGGACGCCGTCGCGCCGGAAGCCAAAGCCGAGGCCCGCGCCGCGATCACCGCCGCGCTGAAGACCGGCGGCTATGGCAAGCGCGAACTGGTGGTGCGCATGAACGCCCTGGACACGGAGTGGGGGCATGCCGATCTCGAGATGGCGGCAAAGTCCGGAGCAGACGCGGTGCTCGCCCCGAAAGTGACGGGCGCGCGCGACATCGAGCGCCTCAGCCAGCTTTTGAAGGATGCCGGCGCGCCGGCCGGCATGGCGCTGTGGGTGATGATCGAGACCCCGCTCGCCATCCTGAACATCCAGGAGATCGCCGCCGAAGCCCGCCGCACCCGCCTCTCCACGTTCGTGATGGGTACGAACGATCTCGCCAAGGAATACCGGGCCCGGATGACGGCCGACCGGCGGGCTTTTCAGACGGCGCTGCAGCTGACCGTCGCCGCCGCGCGCGCCTACGGCCTCACCGCCATCGACGGCGTGTATAATGACATCAAGAACCCGGACGGTTTCCGCGAGGAGTGCGAACAGGGCCGTGATCTCGGTTTCGACGGCAAGACGCTGATTCACCCGACGCAGGTGGACGAGGCCAACCGCATTTTTGCGCCCAGCCCGCATGATGTCGAACAGGCGAAAGCCGTGATCGAAGCCTTTGCGGACCCGGCGAATGCGGGGAAGGGCGTGCTGAAGGTCAACGGCAGGATGACGGAGCTCCTGCACCTCGACGAGGCGAAGCGGATCGTGGCGATGGATAATCTGATCAGAGAGTTCGCAGTGTGAGGACTCGACGGGGCGCGGCCCAAACCTAGATCTGGGGTGCGTCAGATTACGGAGGCGGGCCATGACCTACATTCTTATCCACAATCCAGGCTGCGGGTCGTCCAAGAAGGGGCTGGAGCTGCTCCAGTCGAAGGGCATCGACCCGAAAATCCGCAAGTATATGAGCGCGGCGGAGCGGCTGTCGGTGGAGGAGCTGAAGGACATCGCGAAGAAGATGGGCGTGAAGTCGCCGCGCGCCTTCCTCCGCGAGAAGGATGCCGAGGCGGCCGGGCTGTCCGAAAAGGCGACCGACGATCAGGTCTATGCCGCGATGGCGGAGAACCCGAAGCTGATCCAGCGGCCCATCGGCATCAACGGCAAGAAGGCTGTCCTCGGCCGGCCGAATGAGCGGCTCCTGGACATCGCCTGATCGATCAAATTTCACCGGTTGCCTGAAGCCCGTATTTGCCACCCGGTGGCATAAGGGGCTTATGCTGACGCTTGCCCTCATCCTTGCCGCGCTGCTGCTGGCCTTTTCGGCCTTTGCGGCGTTTGGCCTGCCCTACCTGGTGATGGGGCCGCGCGCGCTGGAAGAGTTCGCCGAGCGCGCCGATCTGCAGGCGATGGCCACCGGCCTTGGCGTGGCGGCGATCCTGGCCGCAGCGCTGCCCTTTGCCGCAACCGGCTTGATTTCTGCCGCCCCGCAGATGCAGGTGTTCGCCGAAACCATTCTCGGGGTGCCGGGCCGCTACTGGAGCTGAGCCATCGCCCCGCTGACCAGCGAGGGCGCCATGACCGCGAAGCCGAAATCCAATCCGGGCAATTTCTTCGAGGACTTCCATCCCGGCCGCCGCCTGGTGCATGCCACGCCCCAGACACTGACGGCCGGCGACCTTGCGCTCTACCGGGCGCTGACCGGCAACCGCTATGCGCAGTATTCTTCCGCCGAATTTGCAAAGGGCGCCGGCCTGCCGGGCCTATGCGCCGATCCGCTGCATGCCTTCCACATCGTCTTTGGCAAGACCGTTCCGGATGTCTCGCTGAACGCAGTCGCCAATCTGGGGTATGCCGACGGCCGCATCCTGCGCCCGGTGATGCCAGGCGATACGCTCAGTGCCGAAAGCGAAGTGATCGGTGTGAAGGAGAATTCAAACGGCAAGACCGGAGTGGTCTGGGTACGGACGAAAGGCGTGAACCAGCACGGCGAGGATGTGCTGAGCTATGTGCGATGGGTGATGGTCAACAAGCGCGATCCAGCCTCACCGCCACCGGCAGAAGCCGTGCCTGATCTGCCCGCTGCCGTGCCGGCAAGCGCGCTGACAGGTTTCCCACATATGCAGGACTGGCCGTTTGCCGCTTCCGGCAGCACGCATGTCTATGAGGATTATGAGATCGGCGAGAAGATCAATCACGCCGATGGCATGACCGTACAGGAAGCTGAGCACCAGATCGCGACCCGGCTTTACCAGAACACCGCCAAGGTGCATTTCGATTTCCATGGCCAGAAGGCGAGCCGGTTCGGCAAGCGCCTTGTCTATGGCGGTGTGGTGATCTCGGTCGCCCATGCGCTGGCTTTCAACGGGCTCGAGAATGCGGGCCAGGTACTGGCGATCAATGCCGGCACGCATGTCAGCCCGCTGTTCGCCTGGGACACGATCTATGCCTGGAGCGAAGTGCTGGACAAGGCGGAGCTGTCGGAGACCTGCGGGGCCCTGCGCCTGCGCCTCGTTGCCGTCAAGGACAGCGATCCCGGTGCCTTTGCCTACAAGGATGCCTCCGGGAAGTATGCTGAAGGCGTGCTGCTGGATTTCGACTATTGGGCCGCTATTCCGCGGGCCCGCTGACGAATCCCTGTCTGCACCCTATATGGGGCGGATGGGCGGCTATCCTCCATATGCGGGCTTCACCGAAACGGCGATGGCGATTGCCGTCATCCTGTCGGCTGTGGTCAGCCTGATCGGTACCTCGGCGCGCAAGCGCAATGTCAGTCTCGGTGAGGCCCGCCTCAGCGATCTCGCTGAAATGACAGGCATTCTTGATCCGCGCCACTTGCTGCAGGTGTTCGGCCCGCCCGGCATGGGCCACACCTGGCCGAGCGTGACCCTGCTGGAGGTGCGGCGGGCCCGGGCGCCGCTCGGCTGGCTGATGTCGAGTGACCTTGTGGACTATGCCTGCATCCTCGCCGCCATCGCAGGCCTGTGGGTGTCGCACTGGACCGCCCCGCTCGCCCTGCTGACGGCGGTGGGCGTGCAGCTTGCCGGCTGGATTGCCTCGACCCGCGTGCCGAAATGACGCCCGTGCCGCCCGCTTTTCGCACCCGCAAAAAAACGCTAGGAAATCGGCCATGAAACTCTGGAAGATGAACGGTGCCGGCAACGCGTTTGCGATCTTCGACGCGCGCTCGACGCCATTCGCGCCCAGCCGCGAGCAGATCCGCCAGATTGCCGCTGACCTGAAGGCTGACCAGGTGATCGCGCTGGAGCGCGATGCCACGAAAGACGTGTTCATGCGCATCTGGAATGCCGATGGCGGCGAGGTGTCGGCCTGCGGTAATGCCTCACGTTGTGTCGGACTGCTCATCCTCAACGAGACGGGCAAGGACCGGATCACGATCCAGACCGAAGCGGACATGCTGAAAGCCTTCCGCGCCGGGGGCGGCCTGATCACGGTCGACATGGGCTCGCCGCTGATGGGCTGGGAAGATATTCCGCTGGCGGAGAAAATGGATGTGCGCGGGGTCGATGTGAAGATCGGCCCGATCGATGCGCCGATTCTCGCACTACCGGCCGTCGTTTCGATGGGCAATCCGCATGCGGTATTCTTTGTCGAGGATGTGAATGCCTATGACATCCCGAAGATCGGCCCGCTGGTGGAACACCATCCGCTGTTCCCGCAGGGGACGAATGTCGGCTTTGCCCAGATCATCGACCGCGAGACTATCCGGCTGCGCGTGTGGGAACGTGGGGCGGGGCTGACCAAGGCCTGCGGCACCGGCGCCTGCGCGGCCCTTGTCTGCGCCGCGCGCGCGAAGCTGACCGGCCGCAAGGCGCGGCTGATTCTGGACGGGGGCGAACTGACCATCGAATGGCGCGAAAGCGACGACCATGTCTACATGACCGGTCCGGTCGAACTCGAGTTCGAAACCGATATCTGAGCTGCCGGGCCGCTTGCAGAAGGCTCCGCTTCCGGTCACTGTGAGAGGTCACGAACGGGGAGATACGTCATGCGGCCTTTCATCCTGCTTCTGCCGCTGCTGTATGCGGCAGGGCCAGCCCTCGGCGAACCGCTGAAGGTCGCTAAGGGCATGTGGTCTGTGACGTCGGACATTTACATGTCAGTCGTGATGGACGGAGAAGAACTGGACGTGCCTTCCGAACACACTCTCACGGAGGAATGCTGGTCGACGGATCAGGATGTCACCATCGATGAAAGCATCGCCTCCTATCTGGGGGAGTGTGCGGCAGGGGAGAGCTGGGCTCAGGCGCATGCCTTCGATATCGAACTCTACTGCGATTTTGACGGCGTCCCTATGTCAGGCATGGCCCAGTTTGCCGTCAGCAAGGGCGGGGGCAGCTTTTCCGGGCGGATGTTCCTGTCCGGGGGCCTGGATGGCGCAGATATGTCCGCCGAGGCGCTGATCATCGGTCACCGCACCGGCGTCTGCCCGGCCCCCAACTGAGCCCGCCGCCTCTCTGCGCTTGCTTTTCGCCGCCTGAGGCGCGATCTGACGGGCAACATGCCGGATAACCCCTCCCTCTCTGGCCCGACGGTGATTACCCTCGGATGCCGACTCAACGCCTACGAATCGGAGGTGATGCGCCGCCATGCGCAGTCGGCAGGTCTTGGCGATGCGGTCATCATCAATACCTGCGCGGTCACTGGCGAAGCCGTGCGCGGCGCGCGGCAGGCGATCCGCCGGGCAGCGAAGGACCATCCCGGCGCGCCGATCATCGTCACCGGCTGTGCGGCACAGACCGACCCCGCCACTTTTGCCGCGATGCCGGAAGTGGCCCGCGTGATCGGCAATCACGCGAAGATGCAGGCCGGGACCTGGGACCCGGCCAGCCTGCTCGGGGGTGCCGAAAAGGTCCGCGTCAACGACATCATGAGCGTGCGCGAGACGGCCGCCCACCTGATCGACGGCATGGAGGGACGAGCGCGCGCCTATGTGCAGGTTCAGAATGGCTGCGACCATCGCTGCACGTTCTGCATCATTCCCTATGGCCGCGGAAACTCGCGCTCGGTTCCGGCCGGGGAGGTGGTGGCGCAGGTGCAGGCACTGGCCGCGAAGGGGCACCACGAGGTGGTGCTGACGGGCGTGGATCTGACCAGCTGGGGCGCTGACCTTCCGGGCGCGCCGCCGCTCGGCAATCTCGTGCAGCGCCTCCTGAAGCTCGTGCCGGAAATCCGTCAGCTGAGAATTTCCTCCATCGATGCCATCGAGATGGATGAGGCGCTTCTGGAAGCCATGGCGGAGCCGCGTGTCGCCCCTTACCTGCATCTCTCGCTGCAACATGGCGACAACCTGATCCTCAAGCGGATGAAACGCCGGCACAGCCGCGAACAGGCCATTGCCTTGTCCGAACGTCTGCGCAGCCTGCGCCCTGACATTGCCCTTGGCGCCGATCTGATCGCAGGGTTCCCGACTGAGACGGAGGCACATTTTGAGAATTCGCTGCGCCTGGTCGAAGACTGCGGCCTGTCCTACCTCCATGTCTTCCCATACAGCCCGCGTCCCAGCACACCTGCAGCAAAGATGCCGCAAGTGGCAAGGCCCGTGATCAAGGCGCGCGCGGCGCGCCTGCGCGCAGCGGGTGAGGCGGCGCTCGTCCGGCATTTCTCACGTCATGTCGGGCAGGTGCGTGAGACCCTCATCGAGCGCGGCACGGCAGCCCGCTTGCCCGACTTCACACCTGTTCGCCTCGATGTTCTGGCAGGGCAGGATGGCAAGACTATCCCGGTACGGATGACCGGGCATGACGGCAAGCAGCTTCTCGGAACACCCCTGACATGATCCTCTGGTTTGGAAAGAAGAAGAAACTCGAAGAGGCCAAGGCCGCGGGCGCAGACATGCCTGTGCCAGATCTTTCGGCGGAAGAGCTGGCCGGCCTCGAAAAGGCTGCGCGCGAAAAGGCTGAGATCGAGCTGAGGGTCGCTGAGGCCAACCGCGCCTGGGAAGAACGCCAGAGACGGATAGCTCAGGAGGCAGAGGATGAGGCGGCCCGCGCCAGGGCGGCGGCCGAACTCAGACGGCTGGAAGAACGGCGCGAGCATGAGCGGCTGCGTGAAGAAGCCGCAGCAGCAGCCCGCGCGGCCGCCGAAGCGGAAGCCAGCGATCCGGGCCTGTTCGGCAAGCTGGGGCAGGGCCTAGCCCGTTCCACTGCGCGGCTGACGGAAGGGCTGGCCGCTCTGGGACGCCGCAAGCTCGATCAGGACACGCTTGACGAATTGCAGGACCTGCTGATCACCTCGGACATGGGAGCGAAGGTCGCGGCTCGCGTGACGAAGGGTTTCGCGCGGGAGCGCTTTGACAAGGAAGTCTCGGGAGAGGACATCCGTGCTGCCCTGGCCGAAGGCATCGCTGAAATCCTGAAGCCCCGCGAAAAGGTTGTCGATTTTTCTGACGGGCCCCGTCCGCGGATTGTTCTTTTTGTCGGCGTCAATGGCTCGGGCAAGACAACGACCATCGGCAAGATTGCCTCAAAGCTGAAAGACCAGGGCGCGAAGGCGCTGCTGGTTGCCGGCGACACTTTCCGCGCGGCCGCGATCGAACAGCTAAAGGTCTGGGGCGAGCGCGCCGGCATCCCCGTGCTGGCAAAAGCGGCCGGGGCGGATGCGGCCGGTCTTGCTTATGAAGCCGTCGAAAAAGCCAAGTCGGAAGATCTCGATCTGGTCCTCATCGACACGGCAGGCCGGCTGCAGAACAAGGCAGAGCTGATGAGCGAGCTTGCCAAGGTCGTCCGTGTCGTGAGGAAACTTGATCCCGAGGCGCCTCATGATGTCATCCTTGTTCTGGATGCCACTGTCGGCCAGAACGCGCTCAGCCAGGTCGAGGCGTTCCGGCATACGGCGGGCGTCACGGGTCTCGTGATGACCAAGCTCGACGGCACGGCAAAGGGCGGCGTGCTGGTGGCGATTGCTGAGGCGCATGACCTACCGATCCACTTCATCGGCATCGGCGAGAAGGCGGAAGACCTGCGCCCGTTCAATGCGGAGGCCTTTGCGAAGGCGCTCGTGGGGCTGAAAGCCTGAAGCCGGAAACTGGCGATTGCGGCCTCAGCCGGCCCGTTGCCGAAGGCCCTGCCTGCAGTTTTCAGGACTACTCCGCTGCGAGAGCGCTGGGCGGCGCGTCCTGCCGTCCGCGGACGAGACGGCCGGGCCGGGCGCCGGTGGGCGTACCGTCGCGGTGGGTGATCTCGCCTTTCAGGATCGTGGCGGTGTAGCCAGACGCACGCTGCATCAGCCGGCGACCGCCGGCGGGCAGGTCGTGGATCACTTCCGGCAGGTGCAGCTTCAGGTTCGTCAGGTCGATGACATTCAGGTCCGCCCGGTAGCCAGGAGCGATCAGGCCCCGGTCCCAGAGGCCGATCCATTCGGCTGTGGCCCGCGCCTGCCGGTGCACAAGGAATTCCGGTGACAGTCTCGCGCCGCGATGCCGGTCGCGGATCCAGTGGGTCAGCATCGTCGTCGTAAACGAGCCATCGCAGATCATGCCGACATGCGCGCCGCCGTCGGACAGGCCGGGCAGACTGGCCGGGCTCTGCATCATCTCGGCAATCGGGTCGAGCGTGCCCTGTGCATAGTTGAGGAAGGGCAGGTAGAGCATGCCATGCCCGCCGCGTTCCAGCATCAGGTCGAGCGCAACCTCCTCCGGCGAGACGCCGCGCCGGGCGGCGATCGCCTCCAGTGTCCGCTCCGGTCCAGGCTCATAATCGACAGGATCGGAGAGCTGGAAGATCTTGCCAAAGCTGCGGAGCATCACTTTCAGAAACGGATTGTCCGTTGCCGGCTCATCCGCAAGCAAGCGGGCGCGGAAATCCGGATCAGTGAGTTGCGCCACACGCTCCGCGAACGGAAGACCGGCGATCTCGCGATAGACCGGGTGCGCACTGAACGGATTGAGCGTCAGCTCGAGGCCCAGCAGCACGCCAACAGGGCGCGGCGCGACCTGCGCACGGATCGGCAGGCCTTCAGCGGCGGCGGCCTCAATGGCGCCCAGCAGGAGCCGCCAGCCCTCCGGGGCCACATCGGACTGCGCGAGGGATACCGAGAGAGGCCGGCCCGATGCCTCCACGAGGCCGCGCAGCAAGGCCGCCTCCTTTTGCGGGTCGTTGAAGTCGGAAACAAACTGGAGAACGCCGCGTCCCGCCTCCGCAAGGCCCATCGCGATGCCCATCAGTTCGTCTTGTGAGGCGGTCAGCGTCGGTGTCGGCTGACCGTCCGACGTGCGGTGGTTGAGTGTGCGTGAGGTAGAAAAGCCCATGGCGCCGGCAAGCACGGCCTCCCGTGCCAGGTGCTTCATCGCCTGGATGTCCTGCGGTGTGGCGTCCTCCCGGTTGGCGCCGCGGTCACCCATCACGAAGACGCGCAGCGCCGCGTGCGGCAACTGGGCGCAAATATCCATGTCAAAGCGCCGTCCCGAGAGGAAATCCAGATAGTCCGGAAAACTCTGCCAGGCCCAGGGCAGGCCTTCGGCGAGCACGGGGAAGGGGATGTCCTCGACCCCCTCCATCAGGCGGATCAGCCGGTCATGGTCGTCCGGCCTGCACGGCGCGAAGCCGACGCCGCAATTTCCCATGACGGCCGTGGTGACGCCATGCAGCGAAGAGGGGCTGATCGCTTCACCCCAGGTGACCTGCCCGTCATAATGGGTGTGCAGGTCAACGAAGCCGGGAGTCACGGTCTGGCCGCGGGCGTCGATTTCCTCGATGCCCCTGCCATTGACCTTGCCGACGGCCGCAATCCGGCCAGCGGAAACGGCGACATCGCCCTCGAAGGCAGGCGTGCCCGACCCGTCGATGATCGTTCCGCCCCGGATGATCAGGTCGTAGGTTGCCATGTCTCTTCCTCCGGACTTTGAGGCAGGATGCCTCATGGGCAGGGGGTGTCAAACCCTGACGCCGCTTCCCCCTGCGCGGAAACCCGACTATGCGGAGCCGCCATGAGCGCCGCCCTGCTGCCCGTCATCCTCTGCCTTACCTCGGCGCTGACCGTTGCGATCACCAATGTGATGGTGAAGCGCGGCGGGGACGTGCTGACGGCGCGGATGCTGGTGGCGCTCGTCATGGGGCTGACGGTCCTGCCGCTGGCGCCTTTCGTGCCGCTGCCCCCGGAAGGCACCTGGGGCCTGATCGCCGTGTCGGTGGCTGTGCACTGGTTCTACCAGTTCTGCGCCATCCGGGCGCTGCACCGCGGGGCCCTTTCGCTCGTCTTTCCGGTGATGCGCGGTCTCGGCCCGCTCGCAACCGCGGTGTTTGCCGCACTCTGGCTGTCAGAGAAACTCGCGCCATTACAGGCCGCCGGGCTGATCGCCGCCAGCCTTTCAATCATCGTCTTTGCCCTGCCGACGGCCAGCACGGCGGATGGCCGCCGGCTCGACCGCACCGCGCTCTTCTGGGCGGCAATGACCGCGATCGGCGTCGGCCTCTATGCTGTTGCCGATACGCGCGGAGCACAGGCGATGGAGACACCGCTGACCTTCATCGTCTGGCTGTTCCTGCTCGACTGGATCGGCGTGACCGCTGTTTTCCTCTGGCAGCGGGGCCGCCGCGCCTGGGCACATATCCGGCCCGAACTTCGTAATGGGGTCATTGGCGGCGTGGCAGGCTCCATCTCCTATGGCCTCGCCATCTATGCCTATACCCTGACGGATGTGGCGGTGGTGACAGCCCTGCGGGAGACGTCCGTGGTTTTCGCGGCCGCCTTCGGCGCCTGGCTCTTACGTGAAGGGTTCGGTGTCCGGCGCATCGCTGCTGCCGGAACACTGGCCTTGGGTCTGGTGCTGATGCAGGCGGGCGGCTAGCCCGGCGTGCCGCTTCATGCGAGACAGGCCGGAGTGAACCGGCGCATGGCCGGTTGCGTAGGAACAGTCATGACGGACACGGCAAAGCAGGAAAACGGTCTCGGTACCGCAGCCGGCAAGGCAAACCAGCTCTGGGGTGATTTCATCCCCGTGATTGCCTTTGTCGTGGTCTACAACGTGTTCCGCCGGGTTGAGCTGCTGGATGGGCTGATCAACAAGGATACGGCCATCTTCTGGGCGACCGGTGTGCTGCTCGCCCTGATGCTTGGCTTCCTCGCCCGCCAGTTGATCCGGCGGGAGCCGGTCTCGCAGATGATGGTCTTCTCGTCTGCGATCGTAGGCGGTTTCGGCCTGATCGGCATCCTGCTCCAGGAGAAGGCCTTCATCTATGTCAAGCCGACAATCCAGCAGCTGTTCATGGCCGCAATGATCTTCGTCCCCATGCTCTTCGGCAAGAATCTCTGGAAGTCGCTGTTCTCGAAAGTGTTCGATCTCCCGGATTTTGCCTGGCGCACACTGGCCATCCGCTGGGGCCTGTTCTTCATCGCCATGGCGGCCTGGAACGAGTATCTCTGGCGTACTTTCGCGCCGGGCTTCGATGCGCCGCTGGTGATGGCCGGCATCCCGGTCGCGCCGGCCGGCACCTATGAGTTCCTTGGTCTGACATTTGGCGCCAAGGATGCCGAAGAAGTCTGGGCAAACTGGAAGCTCGGCAACATGGTGATCGTGCTGATCTTCGGTGCGCTGAATACGCCCTACACGCTGAAACACCTGCGCGAAACCGGCCGCACGCAGTCTGCTAGCGCGTGATCCTGTCCGTCCCTGGCGGATTAGAGAAGGGCGCGAAAACATCCGTGTTCCATGTCTGCGCGTAGTGCGTCAGGGCCCATACCACGGTTGGAAAGGCAAGCTCCGACCAGGGAATGTCCTTCCAGGCGACCAGCCTGACATCCGTGCTCTCTGGCCCGGGCGCATAGCCTGACACCAGCGATGCGCGGAACATGATCTGCACCTGGGCGATGCGGGGTACGGAGTAAACCGCCAGCAGACGGTCGAGCCGGATTTCGGCGCAGGCCTCTTCGCGCGCCTCGCGCCGGGCGGCCTCCTCGACGCTTTCGCCCTCCTCCATGAAGCCCGCCGGCAGGGTCCAATAGCCTTTCCGGGGCTCGATCGCGCGCTTGCAGAGGAGGATCAGGCCGTCCCTGACCACGACCGACCCTGCTACGATCTTCGGGTTCACATAATCAATAAAGTTGCAGCGATTGCATATCCGCCGTACACGGTCATCTCCTTCCGGGATCGCCATGCGAAAATCTGCATCGGGGAAAGAAGTTGGCAATTGATCAGTCATCCAATTTTCATCCTGTCGCCTGTATGGGGAATGCGTTTGATCCGCCTACGGGGTTCTTGTTTAACGCCCCGGAAAAGGATCGGCCCTGTCACAACCTTCCCGTCCTTCGCCGGACCCCAACCTAGAAAACGGAAACACTCCCATGTCCTACAACCTGAACACTTCGCCCAGCCACCTCCTGCACCGCGCCCAGCAGATCGCGGCCAATCATTCGGCTGCGGCCCTGAAATCGGCTGGCCTCACGTTGCGCCAGTTCTCCGTCCTCGCGGCCCTGTCGGGCAATGAAGGTGTCAGCCAGTCTGATCTTGTCAATGCCACCGGCGTTGACCGTTCCACACTCGCTGACATGGTCGCCCGCATGGAAGCCGGCGGCATGATCAAGCGTTCGGACTCGAAAACCGATGCACGCGCCAAGTCGGTCTCGCTCACGCCCAAGGGCAAGAAAGCCTACGACAAGGCTCTGCCGGCTGTCGTGAAGGCTGATACAGCCCTGTTTGCCACGCTTGCGAAAGCCAAGCAGGAGGCTCTGATGTCGGGTCTCGCCGGCCTTGTCGAGGATGCGGAGAAGAAAGACGCTGTGCCCGCGAAAGCCAGGAAAGCTCCCGCGAAGAAAGCACCGGCGAAGAAAAAAGCCCCGGCCCGCAAGAAGAAATAAACTCCGTCTTCCGATGAAGTGAGTTACGAGCGAGGCGCCGCGAGCGCCTCGCTTACGTTTCGGGCAGAGGTTTCATCCAGCGGCCCGGCAATATGCAGCAGGATTTCCCCGGTCCCGGAAATCACGAATGTCTCAGGCACGCCGGTCAGACCGAAATCCAGACCGCCGCGCCCCTGCGGGTCGAGCGCGACGGCGGTAAACGGATTGCCGAGTTCGGCCAGGAACGCGTCGCCAGTCTCAACGCTGTCCTTGTAGAGCACACCGTAGAGCCGGCCGGGATGTTCAGCTCCGAGTTTCATCAGATGGTGGTGCTCGGCGCGGCAGGGGGCACACCAGCTGGCAAACAGGTTGACGGCAACCGTCTGGCCACCAGGCGGAGGGGCGAACGACATCTCGCCGCCCTCCCTCAGTTCAAAGACGAATGCCGGAGCCGCCCGGGAGGTGCGCTCGAACTCGCCCTTGGCCGGGTTCAGCATCCGCCATGCGCCCAGCAATCCGAAGCCGATCAGCACGGCGATGGGCAAGGCGAACAGCCAGCGCTTCATTTGCCGGCCTCCTGGCGCTCGATTGCCTCAAGCCGGCGCCGGGCCGCGCGCGCGGCCAAAAGCGATTGCAGAAGCGTGACGAGGATGAGCGCAGCCCCGATCCCGAAGCACGCCCAGATATAGGCCGCGTTCTTGTCAAATTCGGGCATCGCTCATGCCTCCAGCGCCGCCGCGGTCAGGCGGGCGATCCGCCGCTCCCGGATTTCCGTCCGCATGCGGGTCATCACCAGCCCGCCGAAGAGAAGGGCATGGCCAAGGCCGCTGACCAGCAGCGGCGTCAGGTAGACAGCGGCCATCTTCGGGCCATCGGCGGTGATCACGCTGGCGGGCTGGTGCAGCGAGGTGAAGAGGTCTACCGAGAACTTGATCAGCGGCACATTCACGGCGCCGACCATGGCCAGGATCGCGCCGGCGCGGGCTGCCTTCTGGCGCGTGTCCATCGCGGCGCGCAGCGCCATGTAGCCAAGGAACAGGAAGAACAGGAACAGGACGGACATCATCCGCGCATCGTCCCACTGCCACCAGGTGCCCCAGGTCGGCTTTCCCCAGATGGAGCCGGTAGCCAGGCAGAGCGCGGTCCAGACGGCTCCCAGCGGCGCAATCGCCTTTGCGGCAATGTCCGCCAGTTCATGGCGCCAGATGAACCAGATGAAGCTGGCCACGGCGAGGGCCGAATAGCTCGCCATCGCCAGCCAGGCGGCCGGCACATGGATGAACATCACGCGCATGATGTCGCCGCCCTGATACTCGTCCTTCGGCACCACCCACAGGCCCTGCCACAGTCCCCAGAGGATGCACAGCATGCCCGCGCCATAGAACAAAGGCGCCAGCCAGTCCGACAGGCGCAGGAATTTGTGCGGATTGGCGAAGTAGGACCACATGGGCAAAGACCTAGCGCCCCCTCAGTCTGCCGCCAAGCGCAGCGCTGCTGCCATGGCATAGGGCGCAACAGCGCAGGCGAAGAGCGTGGAGGCGGCGAGGAAAAGCGGTGCGCCGGCAGAGCCAGGCCCGCCGGACATCGCGAGGGCGCCGAAAATCGCAGTCGGCACATACAGGGGTAAGGCGAGCAAGGAAATCAGGAGTCCGCCCCGGCGCACGGTGGCGGACAGGGCTGCGCCGACCCCGCCCCAGAAGAAGAAGGCGAGGCTCCCGAGAGCATAGTAGCCCGCAAAGAGGATCAGTCCGCCGCTCGCCTCGGCCTGGAACATCAGCGCCAGCAGGGGCGAGAAGAGGGCGAGCGGCAGCCCGGCTGCCACCCAGTGGGCCAGTGTCTTGGCCGCCGCAATCGCTGACACCGGCGCATCTGCCTGCAGCCAGAGGTCCAGTGTGCCGTCCTCGGTATCCGCCTGAAAGATGCGCTCCAGCGTCACGAGGCTGGACAGCGCGAGCGCGACCCAGATGATGCCGGGGCCCACGGCGCGCAGCGTGTCGCCGTCGCTGCCAATGCCGAGTGGCACCAGCACCGCCGCCCCGCCCAGGAATCCCAGCGGCAGCAGCGCGCCCGCGCCGCCTGCCCAGGCTTCGCTGAAGGCCTGCCGGAAGGCGGCGAGGATCGGGCCGGGGCGGCTCAAAGCGAAACCTCCGCAGACGGCGCAAACCCCGCCTCGCCGTGAATCGCCGCGATCACCGCCCCGCCTTTCGACCGATGCTCCGCAATCAGCGCATCCACCAGCGCGCGGCCTTCAGCGTCGAGCGCCGTGTACGGTTCATCCAGCAGCCAGACCGGGCGGTCTTCCAGTAGCAGCCGGGCGAGGGCCGTGCGCCGCCGCTGCCCGGCAGAGAGGTGGCGGGCAGGCACATCTGCCGGGCGGGAAAGACCCATCCGCACAAGGATTGCCTCGCGGTCAGCACCCGCGCCCCAGGCTGACGCCCAGAGCGCAAGATGTCTGCGCGGTGTCTCCTGAGGTTTCAGCCCCTCGCGGTGGCCAATCCAGTGATGCGCAGCGTTGCGCGTCACGCGGCCGGTTTCAGGCCGGGTCAGGCCGGCGAGGATGCGCAGCAGCGTTGTCTTGCCCGCGCCATTGGCCCCGCGCAAGACCAGCACTTCTCCCGGCTGCATACTCAGACTGACGTTCCGGAACAGCACCCGCTCGCCGCGGACCATGCCGAGGCCGTCTGCCGTGAGGAGAGGGGAGGGGGCGGTTGTCAGAGAGATTTACCGGGGATGCATTTCAGCATCCGTCCGGCACCTTCAGGCATTCCTTTCCGCCCATGACGGCTGGCATTCCAGGTGCGGAACTCGAAAAATTCGATAGGATATCCACCCTGTGCCGCATCGTCGACAAAGCTGACGATGAACCGGGTGCGGGCCATGCCTTCGCGGTAGGCGTGCAGGTCGCTGCGGACAATCACCATAGCCTCATCTGGTCCGGTCTCATAGACGATCTGGTCGCCACTGGGGTTTTCGAATTGGGTAATCCGGCTCTGACCGGAGGCCGTCAGCCGCCACAGCGCACCATCCTTCGCCCGGATGAACTTGACCTCGCCATAGAGTGGCACCTTCGCCCCCTCGAACTCGGTCCATTGCACATCCCTGTCCCATTCTGCACAGGACCGGGGTCCCGAGGCCGTCCGTGTCTGGTCGCGCTCATAGAAGCCCCAGTCCCCCAGCAGAGTTTCGAGGGTCAGGGGTTCTACATCCGGCAATGCGCTGGTCACCGGCTCGCCCAGCGCCCCGCCGGACAGGCCAGTCAGGGTGAGGGCGATAAGGGCGCTTCGGCAGATCATGGCTGGCTCCCCGTCTGAAACCCCGTTGCCGGGCCGTTTTACCCCGTCTGGCGGCGCCGGATAGACCCTTTGTCCCAATTGCGCGGCGCGGGCACCCTCTATATGAGGGCCGCAGCGCAACATGGCGGACCCGCGCCGGAGCCGGTCCCGTGACAGGAGGCAGAGGCCAAGATGCCCTCAAAAGACAGCTTCAAATCGAAGAGCACGCTCACGGCAGGTGGCAAGACCTACACCTATTACTCGCTGGCGGCGGCCGCAAAAACGGCTGGCCTCGGCGATATCGCGCGCCTGCCAGCGTCGCTGAAGGTGCTGCTGGAGAACATGCTGCGCTTCGAGGACGGGCTGACGGTCGTGGAGGATGACATCCGTGCCTTCGGTGAATGGGCCGACAAGGGTGGCCAGAACCCGCGCGAGATCGCCTACCGCCCGGCCCGCGTGCTGATGCAGGACTTCACCGGCGTGCCCGCCGTGGTCGACCTCGCAGCCATGCGCGACGGTATCAAGGCGCTGGGCGGGGACGCGAAGAAGATCAACCCGCTCGTGCCGGTGGATCTCGTCATCGACCACTCGGTCATGATTGACGAATTCGGCACGCCGCGGGCCTTCCAGGCCAACGTCGACCTTGAGTATGAGCGCAACATGGAGCGCTATACCTTCCTCAAGTGGGGGCAGAAGGCGTTCAACAATTTCCGCGTCGTTCCGCCCGGCACCGGCATCTGCCATCAGGTCAACCTCGAATACCTCGCCCAGACGGTCTGGACCGATACCGACACGGATGGCTCCGTCGTTGCCTATCCGGACACGCTGGTCGGCACGGACAGCCACACCACGATGGTCAACGGCCTTGCCGTGCTCGGCTGGGGTGTCGGCGGCATCGAGGCGGAGGCCGCGATGCTCGGCCAGCCGGTTTCGATGCTGATCCCGGAAGTGGTCGGCTTCCGCATCACCGGCGCGCTGAAGGAAGGCGTCACCGCCACGGACCTCGTGCTCAAGGTCGTGCAGATGCTGCGCAAGCACGGCGTGGTCAATAAGTTTGTCGAATTCTACGGGGACGGCCTGGACAACATGCCGCTCGCCGACCGGGCGACGATTGCCAACATGGCGCCCGAGTATGGTGCGACCTGTGGCTTCTTCCCGATCGACGACGAGACGCTTCGCTATCTGCGCCAGACCGGCCGTGCGGAGGAGCGTATTGCCCTCGTCGAAACCTATGCCAAGCAAAACGGCTTCTGGCGCGGCAAGGATTACAACCCCGTCTACTCCTCTACCCTGCATCTCGACCTCGGCGATGTTGTGCCTGCCATCTCGGGCCCTAAGCGCCCGCAGGATCATGTCGCCCTGGACCAGGCAGCAAGGGTTTTCGGCGAGTACATCCGCGGTGTCCGGATGCCGGCAACAGCCCCGGCTCAGCAGAAATCCGAAATGGTCGAGGAGGGCGGCAGGCCCAGCCCCAATGGTGTGCCCGGCAACCAGAACGGCCTCAGCTACGGCGCCGTCGAGGGGCAGGACTACAAGCTGCGCGATGGTTCGGTCGTGATCGCTTCGATCACCTCCTGCACCAACACGTCCAACCCCTATGTCCTGATCGGTGCCGGTC
Organism: Hyphomonas sp.; assembly: GCA_046293935.1. Classification (GTDB taxonomy): domain Bacteria; phylum Pseudomonadota; class Alphaproteobacteria; order Caulobacterales; family Hyphomonadaceae; genus Hyphomonas. The sequence continues at coordinate 22,064 of JBKBJF010000009.1, read as the reverse complement.
TCGTCGCCCGCAAGGCACGTGCGCTCGGCCTCACCCGCAAGCCGTGGGTGAAGACCTCGCTTGCGCCGGGATCGCAGGTCGTCTCCGAATACCTCAATGCCGCCGGCCTGCAGGAAGACCTCGACGCGCTCGGGTTCAACCTCGTCGGTTATGGCTGCACCACCTGTATCGGCAATTCCGGCCCGCTGGCCCCGGAAATCTCGAAGTCGATCAACGAGAACGACCTTGTCGCGGTTTCGGTTCTGTCCGGCAACCGCAACTTCGAAGGCCGCATCAGCCCGGATGTGCGCGCCAACTATCTCGCTTCGCCGCCGCTGGTCGTCGCCTATGCCATTGCCGGCGACATGAACATCGACATCGCGAAGAATCCCATCGCCATCTCGAAAGACGGCAAGCCGGTCTATCTCAAAGATATCTGGCCGACGACTCAGGAAATCGCCGACATGGTGCACAGCGTCGTCACCCGTGAGATGTTCATCAAGAAGTATGCGGATGTCTTCAAGGGCGATGCCAAGTGGCAGGGGGTCCAGACCACGGATGCCGAGACCTATGACTGGCCGGTCAGCTCCACCTACATCCAGAACCCGCCCTATTTCCGCGGCATGTCGCCGGAGAAGGGCGACATCAGGCCGATCAGCGGTGCGCGCGTGCTTGCCTTGCTCGGCGACATGATCACCACCGACCACATTTCTCCTGCCGGTTCCTTCAAGGCGTCGTCGCCGGCCGGCAAATACCTGACCGAACGTCAGGTGCCCGTGAAGGATTTCAACTCCTATGGCTCGCGCCGCGGCAACCATGAAGTGATGATGCGCGGCACGTTTGCAAACATCCGTATCCGGAATGAGATGCTGGACGGCGTCGAAGGCGGATATACGCTTGGGCCCGATGGCCAGCAGACATCGATCTATGATGCTGCCATGGCCTGGATCGGCCGCGGTGTGCCACTGGTGGTCATCGGCGGTATCGAGTATGGGGCCGGCTCCAGCCGCGACTGGGCCGCTAAGGGCACGAACCTGCTCGGCGTCAAAGCCGTGATCGCCGAGAGTTTCGAGCGCATTCACCGCTCCAACCTGGTCGGCATGGGGGTTATCCCGTTCGAGTTCATGCCGGGCGAAAACCGCAAGACGCTTGGTCTGAAAGGGACCGAGACAATCGACATCGAAGGACTCGGCAATGACATCCGTCCGCTCTCCGCGGTGCCCTGCCGGATCACCTATGCCGACGGCTCGGCGAAGACGATCCAGATCAAATGCCGGATCGATACCGAGATCGAAGTGGAGTATGTCAAGCACGGCGGCGTTCTGCATTATGTGCTGCGAAACCTCGCGCGTCAGACGTCCTGACGTCGCGTCATTCTGAAAGCCAGCCGGCAGCGCCGCCTGTCGCTGCGGGCCTTTTTGCAGCCTCTCACGCGGCTGTGACTGTGCGGGAAGGAAGGGGCATCTTATAAACCGCCTATGATCCGGCTGATCCTGCTGCTTGCCCTGATATCCGGCCTTGCGGCGCCTGCGCGCGCCGATGGGCCTGTTCTGGTCGAGCTGTTTGCCTCCAAGAACTGCCGTACATGCCCTGCGGCCTACAAGACGCTCTCGGCGCTGGAGGCTGAACAGGGCCGCAAGATCCTGATCCTGACCTGGGCGGTGGACTACTGGGACTATCTCGGCAGCAAGGAAAAGATGGCCTTGCCGGAATCGAAAGACCGCCAGCGCGGCTATGTCGAACGCTTCTCGCTGCGCGGCCCCTACACGCCGCAGACCGTGTTCAATGGCATCGAACAGGCCGCCGGCAACAAGCCCGCGCGGGTCGCCGGGGCGCTCGAAAAGGCGGCCGCAGCCAGCCGCCCGGATGTCCGCCTCCAGCGTTCCGGAAAATCCGTCACCCTGACCGGCACCAGCGACGGCCTCGCCGACATCTGGTGGATCGCCTATCTCGCCGGCAACGATAATGACACGAAGATGCCGAACCCGGTGACCGGTGTGCAGCAGATCGGGCCCTGGCTCGGTGGCAAGGCCGAGATTGCCCTGCCGGACTGTGTCTCCGCCTGCGTGCTGGTCGTTCAGGAGGCCGGCTTCGGGCGCGTCTTCGCCACGCTTCCGGTCCGCTGATCCCTGTCTTCAGCCCGGTGGCTGCACGATATCTGAAATCTTCGGCGCATAATCCTGCCAGTCCGCTCCGGTCAGTTCGAAGGCCCAACCGGCCGTCCGCTGGTTGATGGCGGCTGCCCGCTGCGCGCCTTCACCCGCCTCGATCGCCCGCATCGTGACGAAGTATCCGTCGCGTTCGCGATACGCGCGCACATCCACTTCCAGGCCGTCATAGGTTTCCGTGATGTGACGGGCGACCGGCTGGGTGCGCAGCGCCGCGGCGGGCTTCACTCCGACCGGCAGGAACCGGGTCAGCGCAAGCGCCGGGCCGCTGACTGCGAGGCGGCTGACCAGGCGGTAGTTCTGGAACGGCGGGGCAGGGCGGAAGGCGCGGTCGCTCGCCCCGATTGAGCGCTGCAGATAGAGGCTGTCACCGGAGGCATCCGTCAGGCGGACGGCCGAGATCGCATCCTCATGTATATCGAGGAATCCGAGGTCCAGCCAGGCATCCGCCGCATAGAAGGGTGGCAGCCGGCCTTGCACCCGCCAGGCCTGCGTCTCGCCCGGCAGGCGTGCATAGATGGCGGCATCCTTACGCCCGGTGATCAGGGCCGCCGAAACCTCGCCCCCAGGCCCCAGTATCTCCACCAGCGCGCCGGTGCCGCCCTCGCGCGGGTCACCCAGGCCAATGGCATTGAGCTTGGCCGGGTCATCCGTACGCGGCACATCCCAGACGAGGTCTTCAAGGCCTTCTGCCAGTTCGGCCAGCCGGTCCTGACGCACCGGATAGCCGTCGCTGCCCCCCAGCTTCCAGCCCTCTCCGGTGGCCACGAGCATGTAGCTTTCATCGGCCAGGATCACGCGGATGGCCGTCGCCTCGGCCCGCCGTGCGGCAAAATCCGGCAGCACCGGCTTTCCGGCTCTGCCGGTGCGGGGCATGTCGCTGCCCCCCGTGTGTGTCACGATCGCCAGCACCGTCAGCAAGGCGGCGAGGCCCGCCATCACCAGCACGCGTCGCCCGCGGCGCACATCTCTCAGCCTGCTCATGGGCGCAGCCTCCGCGCGCGGGCCTGGCGGCGCCAGACGATCAGCCCTGCAAGGCCGACGAGCACCGGCCCACCCCAGATATTTATGGCCTTCAGCCAGGCCTCGAGCCGGTCGATGTTGCGGCGGTAGCCCGCTTCGGTTTTGCGCAGCCGGGCCCGGAGGGACAGGATGTCCTCCCGCAGCAGGGTCAGTTCTGCCCGCTGGGCTTCAGAGAGTTCGGCCTGAAGGTCGCCGGCAAAGAAGCCGTCTCCGGCGCCCGCCGATTGCAGTTCGGCCAGCCGGGCCTGCGCTGTTTCCAGCCGCCCGCGCAGCTGCTCCTGCTGACGGAAATACTGCTCTGCTGCATCACTCCGCATACGGTCGATCCGCGTCATCGGCCTCAGCGACGGCGCGCGCGAGCGCAGGCGCGAGAGATCGCTGCCCCCGGACAGGGCGTCCAGCGCATTCAGCACCAGCGCGCCATTATCGGCCACGGCCGTTCCGCTGTCCGGAAGGATGTAGAACGCATCGGCAATGAAATCCGCATCGGCCACGATCACGATTTCTGCCGCTTTCTCGCCCGTGCGGATATGGGGCAGGGCGCTGGCCGCCTCGGCGCGTGCGCGTTCGGCGCCGGCCGGGTCCCGCGGCAGATCGGCCGGCGGCGCGCCTGCGGGAAAGGCTGTGGTCAAGGGGCCTGACAGGCGCACGGCGAGTGTCAGCGCGGCCGGCTGGCTCTTGTAGGCGCGCAGCACATCTGCCGGCGGCATGTCGCGAACGGCGCGTCCCGCATCGATGAAGGAGGGGCTCGGGCCTGTCGTGATGAGAGGGGTGGCCGTCACACCGGGGGGTAAGGTGCCTGTCAGCAGCGCGCCCGGCGCGCCGAAATTGACCACACGCATGAGGTCAGCCGTGATCGGATCGCTGCGGTTCATCGCTTCCCGGGTCACCCCCAGGAACAGTGGGTGGGCCATATCCTCCATCCGGCCGGATGAGGTCTCCACCGGCACAGGCAAGGCAAACGCAGCATCGGCCACGGCATCTGGCGCAAGCTCTACCCCCCAGGCCCGGCCCAGGCGGCCAAGGCTGGAGCGCGCCAGTTCATTGCTCAGCCCGAACATGTCCCCGGTTACGGCGGTCTTTGCCGCCGGGTCGACCAGAAACACCGCCCGTCCGCCGCGCAGAAGGAACTGGTCGATCAGCCATTCCTGCCGGCTGGAAAGCGGCGGCGGGTGGGCCACCAGCAGCACGTCCAGCCCTTCCGGCAGGGCCCTGAAGTCGGGGGAGAGAATGTCCATGTCGAAGCTGCGGTCGATATCGCGCAGAAGGGCATAACCTGCGGCCGGGTCCGGCGCTGTCATCCCTGCCAGGGACGACAGGATACCGATACGCGGGGGCTCCGGCTCGTCCAGCCGCCGGATCATCCGTGTAAGGTCGTATTCCAGGGTGGCATCCTGTTCCGGCGAGAGAAAGGGCAGGATGCGGACATCATCGATCGTGTTCTGCCCGATGATGCCAAAATAGAGGGGGTCACCGGCGCCCGTCGGCACCGCTGCAATGCCAGCAGCCAGCGCTTCATCCTCAGCAGGGGAGAACGGAACAGGGTCAATCTCGCGCACGCGCACCCGTCCGCCAGAGCGGGCCTCGTATGCCGCCAGCAGTTCGCGCACCCGCGCTGCGTGCGCCTGGATCGCCGGAAACTCCTGCCCGGTCTGTCTCGAATAAACAAAGGTCAGATCGACGGGTTCGGCAATCTCCCTCAGCGCCGCCGCGGTCGCGTCCGACAGCGTGTAGAGCCTGCCTTCCGTGAAATCGATCCGGGCGCCGGCCAGCAGTTTCTGCGCGGCGATATTCCCCGCCAGCAGAATGGCGCCGGCCAGCAGGCTCGAGGCGATCAGATAGCGGCGCGGTTTCATCAGCCGAGCCTCTGCCGTGAGGCCCAGAGGCAGTTGAGGTAGGCAAAGGTGGCCGTAAAGCCAAGAAAATAGGCGACGACCCGCAGCTCCAGGACGCCGCGCTGGGCACTTTCAAACTGGGTCAGGAACGAGAAGCGCGCGATCAGGTCCGCAAAGCCCGTGCCGAACAGTGCCTGTACGGTTGACAGCACCAGCGGCCATCCCGCAGCGGTGAAGAGAAAGGCGATCACCACGCTGATCACGAAGGCGGTCACCTGGCTGCGCGTCAGTGCGGAGATGGCTGCACCGACCGACAGATAGGCGCCGGCCATCAGCAGGCTGACGAAATAGGTCAGCGCGATCGCGGTATTGTCGGGTTGGCCGAGAAAGTTCACCGACACCCACATCGGCGCCGTCAGGGCAAGCCCCAGCGCGGCCACCGTCCAGGCCGCAAACAGCTTGCCGGCCACCAGCCCCGGAATACCGAGCGGCAGCGACATCAGCAGCTCATCTGTTCCTGCGGCCTGCTCGTCCGTCCACAGCCGCATGGCCAGCGCCGGCAGGAAGATCATGTAGAGCCAGGGGTGCCAGACGAAGAAGGGCTGCAGGTCAGCGACGCCCGTATCGAAAAACCGCCCGGCCTCCCAGGTGAACAGGCCGAGCGCCAGGAGGAATACGGCCAGGAACACATAAGCCATCGGCGTGGAGAAGTATGCGCCGAGCTCGCGCCGGTAGGTGGCGGAGAAACCGCTGAACTGCCGCTGCAGGTAAGTCATCACAGCGTTTCGTCCTCGGTCTGGTCGGTCAGGCGGGCAAATGCCGCTTCAAGCGTGCCTTCCTCGGAGCGGCGCGCAAGGCCGGCCGGCGTATCGTCGGCGATGATCCGTCCCCGGTCGATCAGCACCACGCGGTTGCACATGGCCGGCACCTCGGTCAGCGTGTGCGTCGAAATGACGATCGCCTTGCTCGCGGCCATCCTTGCGATCAGGGCGCGCACCGCGCGCTTCTGGTTGGGGTCGAGGCCGTCGGTCGGCTCATCCAGCACCAGCACCGGCGGATCATGCAGGATCGCGCCCGCCAGCCCCACCCGCCGGCGATAGCCCTTCGACAGCGAGCCGATGCGCTGGCCCAGCACAGTCGATATGCGCGCATCGGCAATCGCCCGGTCGATGGCATCGCCGCGTGCCTTGCGGGGCAGGGCGCGGGCCTCGGCCAGGAAGCGCAGGAATTCCGGCGGCGTCATGTCCTCATACAGCGGGGCGCCTTCCGGCAGGTAGCCGAGCGCCGCCTGCGCGGCGCGGCGCTCGGTGATGATCGACCTGCCGTCGATCAGCGCGTCGCCCATGTCCGGTTCCAGCACGCCGGCGATCATCCGCATCGTGGTCGATTTGCCGGCCCCGTTGGGCCCGAGGAAGCCCAGCACGGTGCCTTTTTCGACCGTGAAGGACACGCCCTGCACCGCCGCCTTGCTCCCGTAGGATTTTTCGAGCCCTCTGACTTCGAGCATAGTGCCTTGGGTGCCTTGCCTTCTTGCGCCAGTCGTAGCCCGCTTGGCTCAAGGCTTCCAGTGCGGGAAGCTGAAGATTACGCCGGTTTCAGGCGGCAAACCGCGTCACTTCCTCGATCAGGCATTTTGCGGCGACCTCGACGATCTTCCCGCCATCGGCGGCGTTCGACTGGGTCGGGTCGGAGCCGATCCGGCCATCCGGGAAATCGCGTCGGTAGCGCACCGCATCGCTGATTGTACCGGTGGGTGCAATCTTCGGGCTCATCGGCGTGTGCTGGCGCTCGCGGTCGGGATAGGCCCAGTAGGTGACCGAGACTTCCGAGGCCGTGGCATGGCTGCCATGCCCGACCGGATAAAGCTGGTTGCAGATCGCCATCACGTCCTTGTAGTCCCACCAGTCGCGCCGTTTCAGGGCCAGGTCCGGGCGGTTGTCTGCCCCGCGCGGGTCATAGCTGCGACGCGCATGGATTTCCGCAAAGGCGGCCTCGATGGTGGAGATGTTGCCGCCATGACCGTTGAACCACAGGATGTGTTCAAAGCCGTGGCGCACCAGGCTTTCGGTCCAGTCCACCATCGCCGCGATCATTGTCGAAGGGCGCAGCGTGATCGTGCCGGGAAAGCCGAGGTGGTGCTGGGCGCAGCCCACGTTGAACGTCGGTCCGACGAGGATGTCGTCCGGCGCCAGACTCTCGGCATGATTGGCGATGATCTCGGGGCAGAGGGCATCGGTGCCGATGAAGCCGTTCGGCCCATGCTGCTCGAACGAGCCGATCGGGATGACGATGGTTTTCGATTTTCTAAGCCAGCCCTCAATGTCCGGCCAGGTCGATACGGGAAGGCGCATGGGTCAGTCCTTTCGCGGTCCGAGGCGGCGCGTGATATGCCCCATCTTGCGGCCGGGGCGGGCTTCGCGCTTGCCATAGAGGGTCAGCCTGTCATTGGGCCCGAGGCTTGCCGGGCTGACAAGCCCTGCCTCGCCGATCAGGTTGATCATCTCGGCATCGAAGAGGCGATAGGTCGATCCCAGCGGCCAGCCGGCCACGCAGCGCATATGCTGCTCGAACTGCCCCGTCTGGCAGGCCTCCGGCGTCCAGTGCCCGGAATTGTGCACGCGCGGCGCAAACTCGTTCGCCAGAAGTGTGCCATCCGGCAGCACGAAGTATTCCAGCGCCAGCACGCCGACATGGTCCAGCGCCTGAACCAGCCGCTGCGCCTTGGCGCGCGCCTCATCCTCCACCGCTTTCGGCAACCCGCTCGGCACCTGCGACAGGGAAAGGATGCCGTCCTTGTGCGTATTGCGCGGCGGCGCCCAGGTTGCCGTCTCGCCATTGGCAGATCGGGCAACGATCACCGAAATCTCGCACTGGAAGCCGACTGCCGCTTCAAGAATCGCCGGCGCTTCGCCAATCCGCCGCCATGCGGCTTCCGCCTCTCCCGGCGAGCGTATCCAGGCCTGGCCTTTCCCGTCATAGCCTTCGCGCCGCGTCTTCAGCACACCCGTGCCGCCGACAGCCTTCAGCGCGGCCCCCACATCGCCCGGCCCGTCCACCGGCTCGAAGCGCGCGGTGGGAATGCCCTGCGCATTGAGGAAGGTCTTCTCGGTATAGCGGTCCTGCGACACGGTCAGGGATCTGGCACCCGGCCGCACCGGGGTGCCGGCCGCTTCCACCGCCTCGACCGTCCGTACCGGGACATTCTCGAATTCCAGCGTCACCACATCGCAGGCTTCCGCAAACTCCGTCAGCGCCTCGGTATCATCCCAGGCCGCTGACCAGACGCCCGCCGCCACCCGGCCGGCCGGCGGATCTTCTTCCGGCGCATAGATCAGGACATCGAACCCCAGCTGCGCGCCTGCACTGGCCAGCATCCGGCCGAGCTGGCCGCCGCCGAGAATGCCGATGGTGGCGCCCGGACGCAGCGGCGTCATCCCTCGGGCACCTCTTTCACGCTCCCGGTCTGGCTCGCCCGGAACGCATCCAGCTTTGCGGCAAGCCCGGCATCCTCAAGCGCGATGATCGAAGCCGCCAGCAGCCCGGCATTCGCTGCGCCTGCCTCGCCGATGGCCAGCGTGCCGACCGGAATGCCCTTCGGCATCTGCACGATGGAGAGAAGACTATCGAGCCCTTTCAGCGCTTTTGACTGAACCGGCACGCCCAGTACGGGCAGGGGCGTCATCGCGGCCGCCATACCCGGCAGATGCGCCGCGCCGCCGGCGCCTGCGATGATCACCTTCAGGCCGCGGCCCCTGGCGGATTTCGCATACTCCACCAGCCGGTCCGGTGTGCGGTGGGCTGAGACGATCTTCGCCTCATAGGCGACCCCCATCGCGTCCAGCATCCGCGCGGCTTCCTGCATGACCGGCCAGTCTGACTGGCTGCCCATGATAATGCCGACGACCGGGGACTTGCCCGCAACCATGCCTGCCTCGCTGCTGGAAAGCGGGCACCATAGTGTGGTGGTCAGAAAAGTGGAACCCGGTTTTCGGGAAACCAACACACCAGAAACATGTTTGCCGGGGCTGGGGTCTGCCTGTCCCCCGGCACTGGTGTGCCTGCGCGGTTTTCGCGCCGCAGGCGAAATGCCGGCGGGTCTCTACAGGCGGCTGATTCGGGGTTATCCTGCCGTCATGGCCAAAGACTTTCCCTCGCCACCGTCCGGCTCGTACCAGGCGCTGCTTGATGCCCTCGGCATCGATACGGCGCGGCTTGACCGGCGCACCCGTGCAGCCATCGAGGCGCTGAGCGAGGAAGTCCTCGCCTTGCGGGAGGAGGCCGAGGCCCTGCGGGCCGCCCTTTGCGAGGCCGAGTCGCTGGCAGACAATGATCCTCTGCTGCCCATCTTCAACCGGCGCGCCTTCGAGCGCGAAGTGCGCCGGGAGATCGCCCTGTCCGGCCGGTTCGAGACGCCCCTGTCGCTGATTTTCATCGATCTCGACAATTTCAAGACGGTGAATGACATCTACGGCCACCCGGCCGGGGACCGGGTGCTGCTGAAGGTTGCTGACATCCTGCGCCAGCGCACGCGCGAGACCGACATTGTCGGCCGTTTGGGCGGAGACGAGTTCGGCGTCGTTCTGGCCCATGCCAGTTTCGGGGACAGCCAGCGCAAGGCGGCCCAGCTGGCTGCGGCAATCGATGCGCTGGAGGTGCGCGACGAGGCCGATCCCGCCGCCCCGGCCGTGCGCATCGGCGCGTCCTGCGGGGTGGTCGAATGGCGGCCCGGGCAGAGCGCAGCCGCCCTGATCGCCCGGGCCGATCAGGCGATGTTCCTTGAAAAGTCGCGCCGCAAGGCGGCCGGGCGGGCGGCGCGATAATCACATCGCCGGCAGGGCCGAAAAATGGGTCCGGTTTCTCATGACTCACGCCCCCATCTGTGGCAGGGTAAGGAAACGGCTGCCCAAGAGCCGTGCTGAAAAACAAGGAGACTGCCCATGTCGCTCAATGGTCGGATCAGTGAGCTTGCTGCCAGGCACCGCCAGCTGGACGAACAGATAGCCGAGGAACAGAAGAGACCCTCGGGTGACGACTTGGTGATCAAGGACCTGAAACGACAGAAACTGAGGATTAAGGAGCAGCTGCGACAGTTGAAAGCCAGCTGACGCGCTCCCCTATTGGCCCGCTTCTTGCGGACGGACCGGGACACGCAGGTGTAACTGCCGCCTTCCGGAGTAGGGCCGATGAAACTCAGTTCCCGACATTTCGGCGCGTGGCCAGCCGGAGCGCTTCATCATGGCTGAGCCGGTAACTCTCGTCCTCGGTCTCGGCCGGGAAATCGGCGGCGCCATAGCCCGGACCTTCGCGGAGGATGGCCACAGAGTGCTTGTGGCCGATCCGTCTCTGGAACGGGTGGAGGCGGCTGTCGATGCGCTCGAAGCTGAAACCAAGGCTATCGCCAGCTATCATGGCGACCTGCATTCACGCCTCGGCCTGCGCAACGCGGTGGCCGCCGCGCTCGAAGCCTTCGGCCGCATCGACAATGCCGTCATCGTTCCGGAGATCGAGGAGAACGATCACATCCTGGATTTCTCACAGGAAAAGTTCGACAAGGCGATTGCCCGTGCCGTCAGCGGCTCGGCGCTCGCGCTCCGGATCATCGCCGAGCGCCTGCTTGAGCAGGAAGATCTGCCGCAGGCCGGTGTGGAGCGCACGCCCCAGAAGGGCAGCATCACCTTCGTCCTCGGCTATGCCGCGCTCGCCTCCATGCCAAACTGGTTCACCGAGGGCGTTGCCCAGAGTGCGATCCTCGGCGTGATGCGCTCCGGCGCGCTCGGCCTTGCCGAACACGCGATCCGGGTGAATGCTGTCATTGCCATCCGTCCGCGCGAGGAACGGGCCGAGACCTGGACGACCCGCCGCGTGCCGCTCGGGCGGGCGACTCTTGCCGATGAAGTGGCCGAAGCGGTGCGCTACGTCGCCTCGCCGCAGGCCGCCTTCATGACGGGCCAGTCGCTGGTGCTGGATGGCGGTCGTTCGACGCTTGCCGGCCTCGTCGATTAGACAGCGGCCAGCCCGGTCAGCGCGCCGCCCTCGATCCTGCAGGCATAGCTCGCAGCCGTCTCCGTGGTGAACGCTGGCGTATGGATGTCCGACACCTTGCGATAGGTGCCGCGCGCCTCGCCGGTGGACAGTCTTACCAGCGTGTAGCCATGCCCGAACGGGTCGTGCCAGACGACTTCCGGGTTGGCATCCGCAATCAGCTGGCCCAGGTCGGGCACCGCTTTCACATAGGCGCCCATGCCCGGTGAACTGATAGAGGTGCAGGCAAATTCCACTCCGCGCCGTGCCCCGCCCATGTCGAACAGGTCGTTGGCATAGGCCGTGTGCGTATCGCCCGACAGCGTCACCAGCCGTGCGCCGGCGGCCGCCGCGGCGGCGTACAACCGTTCACGCGCGGCGACATAGCCGTCCCAGGCATCGAGGTTCCAGGGCAGGCCCAGTGCCGTGAACGGAATGAACGACGCCACTTCCGGCCTGTCCTGCGCGGCCAGCTGATCTTGCGTCAGCACTTTCGTGAAGTCCGGCAGCTTCACGCGGGCCATCACCACCTGGTTGGCCAGTACCTGCCAGCGCGTCCCGCTGCTGACCGATGCGGCCAGCTCCGAGGCGAGCCAGGCTTCCTGCTCGGCCCCCAGCATGGTGCGGTCGGGCTGCGCGGCGGCCTGCAGCGTCTGGGTCACGCGCTGGCCAATCTCTGCCTGCGACTGCGCGCCCGCCAGCGCCGTGCCCCAGTCCAGCGGCTCGGACCGGCCGGTCAGGCGCGAGTCGAGGGCGTGAACGGTGGCCACATCCCCAAAGCGGAAGCTGCGCCACATCTTCGAGGTGACACCGCCGCTGACCGGCTCACGCACCGGCATCCATTCAAAATAGGCCTGCAGCGCCCTCTGCTTGCGCTCGCTCCAGTCGCCTTCGCCGGCCTCCGGATTATGGTTCTCGGCACCCGTGCGGTAGGAATCATTGGCACTCTCATGGTCGTCCCACGTGCAGATCCAGGGCGCAGCGGCATGGGCTGCCTGCAGGTCCGGGTCGGTCTTGTACTGCGCATGTCTCCGGCGGTAGTCAGCCAGTGATATAATTTCCGTAGGCGGATCATGTGGCCGGCCCAGCCGCTCGGCCACGTCGCCGCCATATCCGTCCGTGCCGTACTCGTAGAGATAGTCGCCCAGGTGCACGATCGCATCCAGATCCGGCTCTGTGGCCAGCGCCTTGTAGGCATTGAACAGACCGAACTGCCAGTTGGAACAGGAGACGATCCCCAGCGTCACCGGTGCCGTGCCCGCTGCCGCCGTGGTGCGTGTGCGTCCTTCTGGCGACATGGCCTCGCCGCCGGTCGCGGCCGCCCGGAACCGGTAGGTGTAGCCGGTCGCAGGCGTCAGCCCGCCGACGTCCACCTTCACCGTATAGTCGCGCGCCTCGGAGGTTGTCACTTCGCCGCTCGCAACCGGCCTGCCTGCCTCCGACATTTCCCACATCACGGTCACCGGCCCGCTTCCGGAAACCGGCGTCACGCGCGTCCACAGGATCACCCGGTCGGGCAGGGGGTCGCCGGAGGCCACACCATGATTGAAGGCGAGCGTGCCGTCATAGGCCGGCGCCGCCGAAGGCCTGGTCTTGCAGGCGGCCAGCGTCAGTGTGCCAAGGGCGGCGCCGCTCAGCAGGCCGCGGCGGGTCAGTCTGGTCATATTGATTCTCCCCGAAATCCTCCGGTCTTATGGCCGGGCAGTGTGAAGCCAGCATGACGCACCCCGTCAGCCTCGTCTATAAGGCCGGTCGATGGACCGGATAGAAATCACCGCCAGCCCGGAGGACAAGGGCCAGCGCCTGGATGCCTTCCTCGGCGCCCGTGCCGGAGGGTTATCGCGCTCGCGGGCGAAAGTTCTGATCGAGGAGGGCGCGGTCTTTGTTGACGGCACGGCTGAAACCAATGCGCGCGCCCCGGTGCGGGCTGGCAGCCTCTACACCATCCATCTTCCGTCCCCGGTGCCCGCCGAACCGCAGGCCGAGGCCCTCCCGCTCGACATCCTCTACGAGGACGGCCACCTGATCGTGCTCGACAAGCCGCCGGGCATGGCGGTGCACCCCGCCCCGGGCAGCGAAACCGGCACGCTTGTCAACGCGCTGCTGGCCCACTGCAAGGGCCAGCTCTCCGGCATCGGCGGGGTCGAGCGCCCCGGCATCGTCCACCGCATAGACAAGCTCACCAGCGGCCTCCTCGTGGTGGCCAAGACAGAGGCCGCGCATGCCGGCCTCGCGGCCCTCTTCGGGCGCCACGACATCGAGCGGATGTATCTTGCCGTCACGCGCGGCGCCCCGCGCCCGCTGGCCGGCACCATCGACGGCGCGATTGCCCGTTCGGTGGGCGACCGCAAGAAAATGTCCGTACACAAGAATCCTGAAAGCGCTGCCGCGCGCAGGGCCGTCACCCATTACAGGGTCAAGGAAACCTTCGGCATCCGTGACAGGCAAAGCCGCCTGCCTGCGGCCGCGCTCGTTGAATGCCGCCTCGAAACCGGCCGGACGCACCAGATCCGCGTACACATGACGCATATCGGCCATCCGATCATCGGCGATCCGGTCTATGGCCGGCAGTCCAGCCTCGCAGCGCTCGGATCAGGCCCAGCCCATGCTGCGGCGCTTGAGGCCGTGCGCTGCTTTCCCCGCCAGGCCCTGCATGCGGCTGTCCTCGGTTTCGTGCATCCGGTCACGGGCCAGACGCTCCGCTTTGAAGCTCCGCTCCCGGAAGATATGGCCCGCCTGCTCGCTGCCCTGCGTGGCCTGCCCGCTGTCTAGCGCGCGCCGCCGCTGGTCTGCGCCGTGGTCATGGGGATCGGCTCGAACCGCAGCGTCCGCGCCGTCAGCGTCACTTTGCCGATCCGGTCGGTATCGGCCACGATCCGCACCGGCACATGGCTGCCGTTGTCCAGCGGAGCGAGATACATGCGCAGCGGCCCGTCGATGCCGGTCAGCGTGTCATTGTTCGCCTCGCCCTTCTTGTATCCGGCGATCTTGTCCATGGTCACGTGGCATTCGATGGCCTCGCCGGTCCAGGCGGGGGTCTTCAGCTTCACGAGGCCGGGCGCGCCCCGCTTGAGGTAGAGGTAGGTCAGCTGGCGCCCGTCGAACACCTTGATCGGTCCGCCGCAGACATCAGCGCCCTTGGCGCGCGGCTCCAGGGCGAAGGTAATCAGCGCCGTCAGCGGGTCATTGGCGAGGATGGCCTGTTCCTGCGTCGCGGCCGGGTCGCCGAGATTGCCGAATCTCGGTGTCGCCGTCATGGTGAAGCCGGTGTCGGTCATCGTCAGCTCGACCCGGCGGTTCTTCTTTCCATCCTTGTTCTGAGAGATGTATTTCGTCGTCTTCAGGCCGGATGCGCTGGTCTTGCCCTCAGCGGTCAGGTTCATGTCGTAATTGACGAAAATGTCGGCCAGCCCGGTCGTGCGCACGCGCGACTGGATGGCATAGGTGTCGGGTTTCATGTCGACGGTAAAGCTGGCCCGGCCGGTGGCCGGAAGGATGAACACCATCGCCCGGGCGTCGAGCTCGTAAACCATCCGGGTGGGGGTGCCGCCGGTCACATTGGCGAGCACGGCAGTTGTGACGCCCTGCGGGCCGGTCTGGGCGGTGGAGGCCCCCAGCAGGGCGATCGAGGCGGCGGCAAAGAGAAGGGCGCGCTTCATCAGTCAGACTAGTCCTTTCCGGTCCTGCAGGCGGGGCTCGCCGGCTGTCTTAAGGGTCCCCAACCCAACATGGCCTGAACAGGCTTGCCGCCAGCATGCCGCATTTGGCCCGTCCCGCCCACTGACATAAGATGACATCCCGTGACAGTCAGCCCGCCCGTAACAGAAGGGGTGACCTGATTCGCTGTGGTTGACAGGGGGCGGCCCGTGCTTGTAGGAGCGCGCCTTCAGATCAGAGTCAGCCCTAATTATCCCGGAGCGAGGCCATGTCCCGCGAATGTGAACTCACTGGCACCAGGCCGCTCGTCGGCCACATCGTCAGCCACTCCCAGATCAAGACCAAGCGCCGCTACCTGCCGAATCTGGTGCAGGTCACGCTGCGCTCCGAAGCCCTGAACCAGGATTTCCGCCTGCGCATCGCAGCCAAGGCCCTGCGCACGGTCGACAAGCTCGGCGGTCTCGACGCTTTCCTGGCCAAGGCCAAGGACGACACGCTCTCGGCCAGGGCCCTGAAGATCAAGCGCGATATCGCGAAGAAAACCGCCGCCTGATCCTTCCGCCCTCGGAAACCCCATCCAGACGCCGGTCCGTAAGGCCCGGCGTCTTGTGTAAGCGGCTGCGAGCCTGACCCTTTGCGCTGCCCGAAATCCATGACAGATCAGGGCTTCACCCCCTGGAGCTTCCTGATGCGCCTCATCCTGCTTGCCACTGTCGCTGCCCTTGCCGCCTGTTCCGGCCCCGCCCCGGCCGGGCCCGCCGAAAGCGGCAGGATCACTGTCTTCACCAATGGACTGATCTATACGGGCCTCGAAGACCCTGCGACCGTCGATGGCGTTGTGGTTGGCGCCGATGGCCGCATCATCGCCACCATCCCTCCGATGTCGGCCGACTGGGGGGATGACGAAGGTGAACTGAACATCATCGACCTTGGCGGCGCGGTCATGTTCCCCGGTTTCACCGATGCGCATGCCCATCTCCTCGGCATCGGCCAGCGCGAGCTGACCCTCAATCTCGAAGGCACAGCCTCGATCGACGAACTGATCACCCGCACGGAAATCGAACTGACCGAAAAGGCCCCCGGCGAAATTCTTTTCGGCCGCGGCTGGATCGAAACCGGCTGGCCGGACGGGCGCATGCCCTCAGCCGAAGACCTCGACATGGTCAGCCCGGACAATCCCGTGATCTTCGTGCGCGCCGATGGCCATGCCTTGGTCGCCAATACGCTCGCCCTCAAGGCCGCCGGGATTTACGACGAAACGCCCGACCCTGCCGGTGGCCATGTCGAGCGCAGCGCAGACGGCAAGGCCACCGGCATCGTCATCGACAATGCCATGACCCCCGTGATGAAGCTCGTCGCCGAGCCGTCCGAGGCCGATCTCCTGAAGGCCTACGAGACCGGCGCGAAAACCTATGCGGCGCGTGGCTGGACCGGCGCCCACAACATGAGCGTCGATCCCGCCCATGCCACGCTCCTCGAACGCCTCGACCGCGAAGGCCGCCTGCCGCTGCGCCTCTACAACGCTTTTGGTGAGGCTGGCATGGAGCTGGCCTCGAAACGCCTCCACGAGACGGACACGATCACCAACCGCGCGGTGAAGCTCTACATGGACGGCGCGCTTGGCAGCCGCGGCGCCCAGCTGCTCGCTCCGTATGCGGACCGTCCGGAATCGGTCGGCCTTTCGCTGCTGGATGATGACCGGCTCGCCGCCCTGATGGCGCAGGCAAAAGCGGCCAATGTGCAGCTGGCCATCCACGCCATCGGCGACCTTGCCAACCGCCGTATCCTCGAGGCCTTCGAGACCGGCGGCTATGGCCCTGCCGAGCGCTGGCGCATCGAGCACGCACAGGTGCTCGCGCCCGAAGACATCGACCGGGTCGCCAGAAGCGGCCTGATCCCGTCGATGCAGCCGAGCCACGCGATTGGCGATCTGTTCTTCGCGCCGGCCCGTCTCGGCATGGAGCGGCTGCGCGGCGCGTATGCCTGGGCAAGCCTCATCCGGGCCGGCGCGATCATTGCCGGCGGCTCGGACGCCCCGGTCGAGGTCGGTTCGCCCCTGATCGAATTCTATGCGGCTGTTGCCCGCAAGGACCTCTCCGGTTTCTCTGGCGAAGGCTGGCATCCGGAGGAAGCGCTCAGCCGCCGCCAGGCCTTGATGCTGTTCACCTACTGGCCTGCTTATGCTGCCTTCCAGGAGGAGGATCTCGGCACCATCGAGCCCGGCAAGATCGCTGACTTCACGGTCTTCGACCGCGATCTGATGACCGTCCCCGAAGGTGAAATCCTGAAAGCGCGGGCGCTGATGACGGTCATCGGCGGCGAGATCGTCTGGCAGGCGCCGTCAGAATAGGCTGCTTGTCTCACGCGCTTGTGTCTGGCCAACCCGTCCGCGAAGCCCCTTAAACGCATCACCTGATCCGGGTGCCCGTCATGCGCTTTGCCCTTACCGCCGCTGTCTTCCTCGCCGCGTGCAGCAATGCAGCGGTCCCTCCGCCGGTTTCGGCCGATATGGCGCCGCGCCCCGCGCCTGAAGCGCATGAGGAGACAGCGATCTTCGCCGGCGGCTGTTTCTGGTGCACCGAGGCGGAGCTGCAAGAGCTTCCCGGCGTGCGCTCGGTTCTCTCCGGCTATACTGGCGGCACCACGCCCCGCCCCACCTACCGCAATATCGGCGATCATGCCGAGGCGGTCGAGGTGATCTACGATCCCGCCCAGATCAGTTATGAACGCCTCCTGCGCGTCTACTGGTCGAATATCGATCCCACGGACGAGGGCGGCCAGTTCTTTGATCGGGGCAGCCAGTACCGCACCGCCATTTATGTGAAGAACGAGGCCCAGCGTGCCGCCGCGCTCGCTTCCCTGAAGGCGCGCGAGGCAAAACTTGGCCGGAAGATCGTCACGAAAATCCTGCCCGCCACCGAATTCTATCCGGCCGAGGGCTATCACCAGGACTATTATCAGAAACAGCCGGATCATTATGAGGCCTACAAGAAAGGCAGCCGCCGCGAGGAGACGCTCGAGCGTGTCTGGCAGGGCGACAGGGATGGGCTAAAGGAGTAGGCTCAGCCGGTCAGACCGGCTCCGGCAGGAGGAGAGACATATGCACTGCTTGCGGACATCCGCCTTCATCGCCCCGGCCCTCGCGCTGGTGCTCGCTGCTTGTGCCGCGCCAGGACAGGGCGCCGCCACGCTTACCACTCCGGCCGCCCCGGAGCCTGCCGGCGCCGAGCTGCCGGCGCCCGTCGACTATTCGGTGTTCGTTGATACGCCCGGCCGTCCGGATGCGGACATCGTTGCCGACCCCCTGCGCAAGCCGGCAGCTGTCCTTGCCCTGTTCTCGCCCCAGCCGGGCGATGTGATCCTCGAACTGGAAGCCGGCAGCGGCTATTACACCGAACTCCTCTCCCGCGCCGTCGGCCCGGCCGGCACGGTTTACATGCAGAACCCGGCCGGGTTCGACAATTTCCTTGGCGACTCGGTGGCGAAGCGGCTCGACGGGCGCCTCACAAACGTCACCTACCTGAAGAACGATTTCGACGCGATCGGGCTTGCGGATGCCTCGGTCGATACCGTCACCTGGTTTCAGGGGCCGCACGAACTGTGGTTCCGCACCGAGCGAAACCCTGACGGGTTCGGCGACCCGGATGGCGCCTTCGCGGAAATTGCCCGCGTGCTGAAACCGGGTGGCCGCTTTGTCGCGCTCGACCATGTGGCTCCGGCGGGCTCCCCGCCTGCCACCGGCGGCGACACCCATCGCATCGACCCCGCGATCATCCGCCGGATGGCCGAAGCCGCCGGCCTCGTGCTGGAAACCGAGTCCGCCTTGCTGCGCAATCCCGCAGATGATGGCCTGAAGAATGTCTTCGATCCCGAAATCCGGGGCCGGACGGATCAGGCCATCCTGATATTCCTGAAGCCCTGACCCGGGTTTCCCTCGTCCACCGCCATTTCCCTTACGTCGCACTAGGCGCGGGGCTATCCCGTGCTAGAACGCGAAACAGACTGTTCCATCCTCCCGCGACGAGCCTGCCTGCCCATGACCGCCATGACCACATCCGACACCCTCGAAGGCCTGAAGCTGACGGAAAAGGTCAATGTGAAGAAGGTGTTCGGCCTCGACACGCCGATGGTCGTGCACGGCTTCAAGACGCGCACGGAGTATGTGCCGGACATCGATCCGTCCTACCGGTTCGACCCGCAGACGACGCTCGCCATCCTCGCCGGGTTCGAGCACAACCGCCGCGTCATGGTGCAGGGTTATCACGGCACCGGCAAGTCCACACACATCGAACAGGTTGCCGCCCGCCTCAACTGGCCGATGATCCGGGTCAACCTCGACAGCCATGTCAGCCGCATCGACATGGTCGGCAAGGACGCCATCGTCCTTAAGGATGGCAAGCAGGTCACCGAGTTCCGCGAAGGCATCCTGCCCTGGGCCCTGCAGCGCCCGGTCGCCATCTGTTTCGACGAGTATGATGCCGGCCGGCCGGACGTGATGTTCGTCATCCAGCGCGTTCTGGAATCCTCCGGCAAGCTCACCCTGCTCGACCAGAACCGGGTGATCAGCCCGAACCCGTACTTCCGCCTGTTCGCCACCACCAACACCGTCGGTCTTGGTGACACGACCGGCCTCTATCACGGCACCCAGCAGCTCAACCAGGGCCAGATGGACCGCTGGAGCATCGTCACCACGCTGAACTATCTCGCCCACGATGCCGAGGTCGAGATCGTCAAGGCCAAGGCCACCGGCGTGGATGACGCCACCCTCGCCAAGATGGTCACGCTGGCCGATCTGACGCGCAACGCCTTCATGGCCGGCGACCTCTCAACCGTCATGAGCCCGCGCACGGTCATCACCTGGGCGGAGAACTACGCCATCTTCGGCCATCTCGGCCATGCCTTCCGCATGACCTTCCTGAACAAGTGCGACGAACTGGAACGCCCGCTCGTCGCCGAGATGTATCAGCGCTGCTTCGGCGAGGAACTGCCCGAAAGCGCCCTGATGGTGAAGGTCGCATAAGGCAGGGAAGGGCCCTCAGCGCAGCGCGGATGGCAAAGGACACCACCCCTCAGGATCTGTTCAAGGCCGCGCTCGCCGCCACGACCAAGGCGATGAGTGCCGAGCGCGAGCTCGAGATCGGCTTCGGCCCGGATGTCGGCGATCATGGCCCGCGCCTCGTCCTGCGCCCGCCGCCGGTGGAGATCGCCCCGGAACTGGCGGCCCGCATCCGTGGCGAGGCCGATGCGCTCGCCCTGCGCCGGGCCCATCACGATGCCGCCGCCCATCTCGCCGGACGCCCGCAGGGCGATCTGCCCCGCCGCGTCTACGAGGCTGCCGAAACCGCGCGCATCGAAAGCCTCGGTGCCAATGCGATGACCGGCACAGCCGGCAATCTCGAAGCCGCTCTCGATTTCCGCTGCCGCTCCACCAATTTCGGCATGGGCTCGGAAGACCCTGAGGCCGTGCTGGCCCCGGCGCTGGAATTCCTGCTGCGTGAGAAGCTCACCGGCCGCCCGCTGCCGGAAAGCGCGCGCCGGGTGGCCGATGTCTGGCGCGCCAGGGTCGAGGCGAAAGCTGGCGAGGCGCTGGAAAGCCTCACCGGCCAGCTCCACGATCAGAAAACCTTCGGCAGGACCATCCGGTCGATCATCCGTGATCTGACGGACTCCGATGCCGCGGGCGACGAGGCTGAAGCAGAAGACCAGGAACTGTCCGAACAGCAGGAAGACAGCCAGAACGCGTCTGCAGAGGACGAGGCCCCCGCAGAGGAGCAGATGGGCGCTTCGGCCGAGCAGATGCAGGCCGGCGATACCGAGGAGCTGGACGGGGAGGAGGCGAATGTCTCCGTCGATCAGGACACCGATCTCGATGCGGATGATTCCCCCGACGAGGACGACGAGGCATCCAGGCCGCTGCGGCCGAACTTCCAGCCGGGCGACGAGCGTGACCGCTTCGTCTATACCGTCTTCACCCGTGCGCACGACGAGATCGCGCAGGCGCCGGAGCTTTGTGACGCGGAGGAGCTGACACGGCTGCGTGCCTATCTCGATCACCAGTTGCAGGGCCTGCAGGGCGCCGTCGCCAAGCTCGCCAACAAGCTGCAGCGCCGCCTGATGGCGCAGCAGAACCGTTCCTGGAGCTTCGACCTTGAAGAAGGCGTGCTCGACACTGCGCGCCTCACGCGCGTCATCACAGACCCTACCGCGCCGCTCTCCTTCAAGCAGGAAGACGACACCAAGTTCCGTGACACCATCGTCACGCTGCTGCTCGATAATTCCGGCTCCATGCGGGGGCGGCCGATCATGGTCGCCGCTCTGTGTGCGGACATTCTCGCCCGCACGCTGGAACGCTGCGCCGTGAAAACCGAAATCCTCGGCTTCACCACCAAGGCCTGGAAAGGTGGTCTCAGCCGGGAAGATTGGATCAAGGCCGGCAAGCCGAATGCGCCCGGCCGCCTCAACGATATCCGCCACATCATCTACAAGTCTGCCGATGCGCCCTGGCGCCGCGCCCGCCGCAATCTCGGCCTGATGATGCGCGAAGGCCTCCTGAAGGAAAACATCGACGGCGAAGCCCTTCTCTGGGCGCACGACCGGATGCTGGCACGCCCCGAACAGCGCAAGATCCTGATGGTGATATCGGATGGCGCCCCGGTCGATGATTCCACGCTCAATGTGAATATCGGCAACTATCTCGAACGCCACCTCCGGCAGGTCATCGACGAGATCGAAAACCGCTCGCCCGTCGAACTCATCGCCATCGGCATCGGCCATGATGTCACGCGCTATTACAAGCGCGCCGTCACCATCGTCGACGCCGAACAGCTCGGCGGCGCGATGACGGAGCAGCTCGCGAGCCTTTTCGACGAACACCCGCCCAATCCCGCCGCCATGGCCATCCCTCCGCTCACGGAACGCACCGTCCGCGGGGCGGTCTCCGGCGCGGCCTCCGGCGCCCCCAGCTACGGCAAGAAAGCGGGCCCCGCCATCAAAACCGCGGCGCTGCAATCGGTGAAACCCGGCAAGAAATAGCACCCCACCCCTCTCCTGTTTGCGGGAGAGGCTGCGAGGGAAAAGCATTTGTCCCGCAAGTATTCCGAGCAGGCCCATGCCCGCAGGGCGTGAGAGGTGAGGGCCTTCCGGCCTGAGAAACCTGTTGTAGTCGGCGTTCCTTACGCACCACGCTGGCCCTCCTTCCGGCCCTCTCCCCCCGTCATCCCGGTTTCGCCGCAGGCGAAGACCGGGACCCAGAAAGGCCCCGTAAAACAAGGCGTGCGGCCTGGGGCGCCCGGCTCCTTCGGTTTCGCCCTCTGGCCGGAAGAAGAGCTTTTTCAGGTTTCCAATCCTGTGGGGTCCGCAGCGGGATTATCCTCCCCCCATG
>JBKBJF010000056.1:0-8526 GCA_046293935.1 Hyphomonas sp. | reverse complement strand
GGTTGAGGCTCCACCAGAGGATCGGCCAGCAGAGCGGATGCACCCGCGCGAACAGGTGCGCGAAGTGGGGGTTGGCTCGCAGGACACGCATCGGGGTCATGGGGCCTACGATACCCCCGGTGCGGAGGGTGTTGCACACGTTTCCGGGAAATTCTTTTCCGCCCCCTGATCCGTAAGGGGATTTTTCCCGTCTGGCCGGAAAAGCTGTTGCATAAGGGGGGCGGTGCGGGGCGGTGCATTGCGGCCTTTGGCCTTAATGCACCCTACGGGGTTGCACAGGGATGACAGCAAGGAGCGCGAGGACGTGTTGTTTCTCTAGCTTTCTATCTGCAGGCTGTGCCGGCCATTACAGGCGATTCCAGCTTTTTACAGTTTCGTCTCAGGCGATGCGTTCGACCATCATGTGCTTGATCCTGGCGATCGCCTGCGCAGGATTGAGCCCCTTGGGGCAGACCTGGGCGCAGTTCATGATGGTGTGGCAGCGGTAGAGCTTGAACGGGTCTTCGAGGGCGTCGAGGCGCTCGCCGGTGGCCTCGTCGCGGCTGTCGATCAGCCAGCGATAGGCCTGCAGCAGCGCGGCGGGGCCGAGATACTTGTCGCCGTTCCACCAGTAGGACGGGCAGGAGGTGGAGCAGGACGCGCACAGGATGCACTCATACAGGCCATCGAGCCTGGTCCGGTCTTCCTCCGACTGGCGCCATTCCTTTTCCGGCACCGGCGAGACGGTTTGCAGGTAGGGCTTCACATAGGCGTGCTGGGCGTAGAAGTTCGTCAGGTCCGGGATCAGATCCTTGATCACCGGCTGATGCGGCAGCGGGCTGATGGTGATGACACCGCCGGGCAGTTCGTCGAACCCCTTGGTGCAGGCAATGGTGTTACGCCCCGCAATGTTCATCGCGCAGGAGCCGCACACGCCTTCACGGCAGGAACGGCGGAAGGCGAGCGTGGGGTCGATATTGTTCTTGATGTAGATCAGCACGTCGAGGACCATCGTGCCGGCCTTGTCCATGTCCACCCAGTAGGTGTCCCAGCGCGGATTGGCCTTCTCCTCGGGGCTGTAGCGGTAGATGCGGAACTCACGCAGGTTGGTCGCGCCCTGCGGCTTCGGCCAGGTCTTGCCCTTCTGGACCCTGGAATTCTGGGGGAGATTGAACTGGACCATGATGCGTTCCTGAAAGTATCCGTAACCTATTGCGCGCGGCGCCGCGCCGTGATCACCGCGCCATCCGTAACGCTGTAGCCGAAACCGTAGCCACCCTGGTTGATGGCGCCGCGTTCGGAATGTCCGCCTACGGATGGGAGGATGGAGATCACGTCGTAGCCTTCTTCATGCAGCCTGTTGCAGGCCTCTTCTATCCGGGCGGAAAGGTCAGCAAGGTCGGCCATCTTCGGATCCTCGATCTGCTTGGTGCCCTTTCCGAGCAGCTTCTTCTCTTCCTTCAGATGCCTTCCGGCGCGCACCCAGACCGATCTGTATTCGCTCATGGGCGTGCCTTCCGGCCCTCTGTCCTCAATATACCCGCGCCTTCGGCTTGATATACTCGATCTCGTTGGAGAGCGTGTAATCGTGCACTGGGCGGTAATCGATGGTGACCTTCCCGGCCGCGTCGATCCAGGCAAGCGTGTGCTTCATCCACTTCGCGTCATCGCGGTTGGGGAAATCCTCCCGCGCATGAGCGCCGCGGCTTTCCTCACGGTTGGCGGCAGAGTTCACGGTCACGGCGGCCTGGGCGATCAGGTTGTCGAACTCGAGCGCCTCGACCAGATCGGTGTTCCAGACAAGGCCGCGATCCTTCACATCGATGCCGGGCAGCTTCCTGTAGACGCCTTCGATCGCCTCGACGCCTTCCTTCAGCACCGCTCCGGTGCGGAACACCGCGCAATCGTTCTGCATGGCCTTCTGCATTTCCAGGCGGAGCGCCGCAACCGGCTGATCGCCGGAGGCATGGCGCATCCGGTCGAAGCGGGCGAGGTGGGCGTCAGTGGCCCTGCCGGGCAGCTCCGGCTGGCGGGCACCGGCTTCGGTTGTCGCGCCGCAGCGCAGGCCGGCGGCGCGGCCGAAGACGACGAGGTCGATCAGCGAGTTGGAGCCCAGGCGGTTTGCGCCGTGTACGGACACGCAGGCGGCTTCACCGACCGCCATCAGGCCGGGCACGACCGCATCCGGGTCGCCGCCTTTCTTGGTCAGGACTTCGCCATGATAGTTCGTCGGGATGCCGCCCATATTGTAATGCACGGTCGGCAGGACCGGGATCGGCTCCTTGGTGACATCAACACCAGCGAAGACCTTGGCGGACTCGGAGATGCCGGGCAGGCGGGCGTGCAGCGCTTCCGGCGTCAGGTGGTTGAGGTGCAGGAAGATGTGATCCTTGTCGCGGCCGACGCCGCGGCCTTCGCGGATTTCCATCGTCATGGCGCGCGAGACGACATCGCGCGAGGCAAGGTCCTTTGCCGACGGGGCGTAGCGCTCCATGAACCGTTCGCCCTCGGAGTTTGTCAGGTAGCCGCCTTCGCCGCGCGCGCCTTCGGTGATCAGGCAGCCCGAGCCATAGATACCGGTGGGGTGGAACTGCACGAATTCCATGTCCTGCAGCGGCAGGCCGGCGCGCAGCACCATGGCGTTACCATCGCCGGTGCAGGTATGGGCCGATGTGCAGGAGAAATAGGCACGGCCGTAGCCGCCGGTGGCGAGGATGGTTTTCTGCGCGCGGAACCGGTGCAGTGTGCCGTCATCGAGTTTCCAGGCGGTGACGCCCCGGCAGGCCCCCTCCTCGTCCATGATCAGGTCGAGGGCGAAGTATTCGATGAAGAACTCTGTGTCCTCGCGCACGCATTGTCCGTACAAGGTATGAAGCATGGCGTGGCCGGTGCGGTCGGCCGCAGCGCAGGTGCGCTGCACGGGCCCCTCGCCGAAATTGCGCGTCATGCCGCCGAATGCGCGCTGGTAGATCTTGCCTTCCCCGGTGCGCGAGAAGGGCATCCCCCAGTGCTCGAGTTCGTAGACGGCGGCCGGCGCGTTGCGCACCAGGTATTCGATCGCGTCCTGGTCGCCGAGCCAGTCGGAGCCCTTGACGGTGTCGTACATGTGCCACTGCCAGCTGTCTTCGGACATGTTGCCGAGCGAAGCGGCGATGCCGCCCTGGGCGGCGACGGTGTGGGAGCGGGTGGGAAAGACCTTGGTGATGCAGGCGGTACGCAGGCCGGCCTGGGCCGCGCCGAGAGCTGCCCGCAGGCCCGAGCCGCCGGCGCCGACCACCACGACATCATAGGTATGATCGATCCAGGTATAGGTGCTCATCAGGTATCCAGTCTTCCGGGGGGCGGGCTCACACCGCGATCCGCAGAACGGAAAGGGCGATCACCGCGAACAGGGCGGCGCAGAAAAAGGTGTTGAGGATCAGCAAAGCGGCGCGGGTGCCGGACTTGCCGATATAGTCTTCGATCACGACCTGCATCCCGAGACGCATGTGATAGATCGCCGCCGCAGCCGTCAGGATCAGCAGGGCGGAATTGAGCGGGGAGGCGGCCCAGGCGAGGGCATCCGCGTAGCCGCCAAGCACGGCGTTCATCACCGAGAACAGGAACCACGGCACGAGGAAGATCAGCGCGATGGCGGAGACGCGCTGGCGGACGTGATGGGCGGTGCCGCTCTTGGCGGAGCCGAGGCCGCGGGCCGCTTTGGCGGGGGTGAGGAACTGGCCTTTGGTCATGCGCACGTCTCCTCAGGCCATCGCTGCGGCAAGGAACAGCCCAATCGCCCCGACCACCGCGAAAGCATAATTGAACACAGAAACCTGACTGGCGACCTTCGGTGAGAAACCGAGGCCAGGGCCATCCCAGAGGAGGTGGCGGATGCCGTTGGCGAAATGGTAGAGCACGGCGACTGCCCAGAGGAAGAGAATGATCTGGCCGGGGATGGAGAAGGCGATGTCTTCGACCATGGCATAGGACCCGGGCCCGCCTGCCAGTGCGATCAGCCAGGCGGCGATCAGAAGCGTGCCCCCGTAGAGGCCGACACCCGTGATCCGGTGGGTGATCGAGGCCGCCATCGTGGCATGGAACCGCCAGACCTGAAGGTGCGGAGAGAGGGGCCGCGACTCGGCCTTGGGACTGCCGGACATGGTGACGATTCCTTGCCTGCGGGAATAAGCACTTGGCTGTGGGTTCTAGGCGCCTCTATGGTCGTGTCAACGCAGCCACGAGGGGAGCGACATTATGAAACTGCCTGTCCTCGCGGCATGCTTTCTGGCGCTCGCGCCAGCCGCTCTTGCCGACCCGCTGGACCGTCTGATCGAGGCCTATCAGGCGCATATCGAGGCGGCCGATCCGGGCGAGGCGGCGCGTGCGGCCGGAACATCGCCGGACCGCTGGCCCAGCGTGCGGCCCCCGGACATTGCCCGCTCGGCCGGACGGGCGCGGGCGCTGCTGGCGGAGGTCGAGGCCGCCGATACGGCGCGCCGCGTGGATGCCGCTATCCTGAAGCGCCTGCTGACCGAGGAAATCCGCTCGGCGGAACTCGACGAGGCGCGCGTGCCCTTCACCGGGGACTGGGGGTTCCAGTCGGTGCCGGTCTTTGCGGCCCTGCGGGTGCGGATCCGTGATGTCGCGGATGCCGAAGCCTGGGTCCAAAGACTGAACGATGTGCCCCGTTACTTCGCCGAGAACCGGACCAACATGGCGCGCGGCATCACCACCGGCTGGACCGCTCACAAGGACCCTCTGGCCACCACAAGGGCCCAGATCGAGGCGCAGATCGTCACCGACCCGGCTGCCAGCGATCTTTACCAGCCCTTGCTCAGCCTGCCGGACACCATCCCGCCGGCCGAAGCCGCCCGCCTGCGCGCCGAGGGCCTGGCGGCGACGGCCCGCGCCATCGAGGCCTATCGCGAGACTGCCCGGTTCATCGATCTGGCCTATGCGCCGGTGGTGCGCAAAGGGGCGGGCATCGCGGCTCTGCCAGGGGGGCGGGACGCCTACGCGGCCGCTGTGGAACACCACACGGCCGGCGCCGGCTATACGCCTGAACAGATTCACGCGATCGGCCTTTCGGAAGTTGCCCGCATCCGCGCCGAGATGCAGGGCGTCATGGCCGAAACGGGCTTTGCAGGCAGTTTCTCCGAATTCCTCGGCTTCCTCCGGACCGACCCGCAGTTCTATGCCGGCAGCGATCTCGAACTGATGGCGAAAGCGCGCGAGATCACGGGCCGGATCGATGCCATCCTGCCGGACTATTTCAACACCTTGCCGAAACTCGGCTACACAGTGGACCCCGTGCCGTTGTCGATCGCGCCCGGCTATACAACGGGCCGGTATGTGCAGGGCGATGCCGAGGAAGGGCGCAAGGGCAGCTACCTCGTCAACACCTATGCGCTTGAGCAGCGTCCGCTGTACGAACTGCCGGCCCTGTCGGCGCACGAGGCCGTGCCCGGCCATCACCTGCAGATTGCGTTGGCGCAGGAGATGGGCGGCCAGCCGCGCTTCCGGCGTGAGTATTATGCCACCGCCTTCGGGGAGGGCTGGGGGCTCTATGCCGAACGGATCGCCGGTGAGGCAGGCATCTACCAGACGCCGTATGAGCGCTTCGGAGCCCTGTCCTACGAGATGTGGCGCGCCTGCCGGCTGGTCGCCGATACAGGCCTGCACTGGTATGGCTGGACGCGCGAGGAAGCGGAGGCCTGCTTCAGGGAAAACTCTGCGCTGAGCCCGCTGAATATCGAAACCGAAGTCACGCGCTATATCGGCTGGCCGGGGCAGGCGACGGCCTACAAGATCGGCGAGCTGAAAATCCGCGCCTTGCGGCAAGAGGCGGAGGCCGCCCTCGGCGACAGGTTCGACATCCGCGCTTTCCACGATGTCGTGCTGGGGCAGGGCGCCGTGCCTCTGGACGTGCTGGACGCGCAGGTAAAGGCGTGGCTTGCGGAGAGCGCTGCGCCGTAGAGCCCTCACCTGTGCGCCTGAAAGGGGTGGGAGGTGAGGGAAGCCTTGCTCTTTGCAAGGCCCCACGCCACATGTGCGGCGCATGTTCCGTTTTTTCGAACGCCTGATCGCGCCTTTTCCGGAGACCCGGCACGGCGTGCCGCCGAAGGGCTTCCGGCCGTTCGTGCTTCACTATATCCGCGATGCGGTGCCCTTTCTGGCGATCATGTCGGTGTTCACGGCATTGATCGCGATTGGCGAGGTGGCCCTTTTCGGTTTCCTCGGCGGCATCGTCGACTGGCTGTCGCAGGCGGACCGCGAGAACTTCTTCGCGCGCGAAGGCGCAACGCTGGCGGTGATGGGCTTCGTGCTGCTGATCGGCCTGCCGCTGCTGACACTGCTGCAGAGCCTGATCGTCTATCAGGGCCTGATGGGCAATGTGCCGATGAGTGCGCGCTGGCGCATGCACCGGCAGATGCTCGGCCAGTCGATGGGCTTCTTCGGCAACGAATATGCCGGACGGGTGGCGACCAAGGTCATGCAGACGGCACTGGCCGTGCGCGAAGTGGTGATGAAGATCCTGGACGTGTTCGTCTTCGTGATCGTGTATTTCCTCTCCGCGCTTGTGCTGGTGGCAACGGCAGACCCCTGGCTGATGGCGCCGTTCATCCTGTGGGCCATCGCCTATGGCTTTGTGCTCCGGTGGTTCGTGCCGCGGCTCGGCAGGATTGCGGAGGCGCAGGCGGATGCACGCTCGGTGATGACAGGCCGGATCGTTGATTCGTACACGAACATCCAGACCGTGAAGCTGTTCGCCCATGCCGGCCGCGAGGAGGCCTATGCGAAACGCAGCATGGAAGGCTTCCTCGAGACCGTCTACCGCCAGATGCGGATGGTGACGGGCTTCAACACCGTCGTCTATCTCAACAATTCGCTGCTCGTGTTCCTGATTGCGGCCATCGGCCTGTATCTGTGGAGCGGCAATGTGATCGGGGCAGGTGCGGTGGCGGCCGCCGTCGCGCTGGCGCTGCGCATCAAGTCGATGTCGCAGTGGATTATGTGGGAAGTGGCCGGCCTGTTCGAGAATATCGGCGTCGTGTATGACGGCATGGCGATGCTGGAGAAGCCGGTGGCCGTGAGGGATGCGGCGGGCGCGCTCGGCCTGCCGCCGGCGCGCGGCGATATCCGGTTCGAGGACGTCACTTTCCATTATGGCAAGGGCGGGGGCGTGATCGGCGGGCTGAGCCTGCATATCCGCCCCGGCGAGAAGATCGGCCTCGTCGGCCGGTCCGGGGCGGGCAAGACGACGCTGACCAACCTGTTGCTGCGCTTCTACGATGCGGAATCCGGCCGTATCCTGATCGACGGGCAGGACATTGCCGGGCTGACGCAGGAGTCCCTCCGGGCACAGATCGGTGTGGTGACGCAGGACACGTCGCTGCTGCACCGCTCGATCCGCGAGAATATCGCCTATGGAAAGCCGGAGGCGACGGATGCGGACATTCATGCGGCCATCCGGAAGGCAAAAGCAGAAGAGTTCATAGCGGCGCTGGTGGATGCCAAGGGCCGGCGCGGCCTTGAGGCGCATGTCGGCGAGCGTGGTGTGAAACTTTCCGGCGGCCAGCGCCAGAGAATTGCGATTGCGCGTATCTTCCTGAAGGATGCGCCGGTGCTGATCCTGGATGAGGCCACCTCTGCGCTCGACTCGGAAGTCGAGGCGGCGATCCAGGAGAGCCTGTTCGACCTGATGAAAGGCAAGACCGTGATCGCTATCGCCCACCGCCTGTCGACCATCGCAGCGATGGACCGTCTGGTGGTGCTGGACGAGGGGCGTATCGTTGAGCAGGGCACGCACAGCGAGCTGGCGGCGGCAGGTGGGCTGTATGCTGAACTCTGGGCGCGCCAGTCAGGTGGCTTCCTGGTCGAGCCCAAGCGGCGCGAGGCGGAAGAGGTTGCGGCGGAATAGGGGCGCGGATTGAAACTGACAATCATCGAGACGGGCCTTGTGCCCCAGCCTATCCGCGCAGACTTTCCGGACTATCCGGAAATGTTCCGGCGCATGGTGGCACATCACGATGCGTCTGTTGCGTTCGAGACCGTATCTGTTGTGAAGGGTGAGGCCCTGCCGGATCCGGCATCGCTGGACGCGGTGCTCTATACCGGATCGCCGGCGGGAGTGTATGATGACGAGCCCTGGATCGCCCCGCTGATGAACTTCATCCGCGGCGCGGCGGCGGCACAGACGCCGCAGGTGGGCATCTGCTTCGGGCATCAGGCGATGGGCGAAGCACTCGGCGGCAGGGTGGTGAAATCCGAGAAGGGCTGGGGCGTCGGGCGCCATACCTATGAGATTGTTCAGTGTCCGGACTGGGCGGCAGGCGCGTTCCCGCCGGCGCTCTCCGTCGCCGTCAGCCATCAGGACCAGGTAGTGGTGAAGCCGGAAGCAGCGGCCGTGATCGCGCAATCAGGTTTCACGCCGTATGCCGGGCTCGACTATCGCGGCTTCCCGGCCATCAGCTTCCAGTGCCATCCGGAATTCGAGCCGGATTATGCGGCGGCCCTTTATCGCGCGCGCCGGGGCAAATCCTTGCCGGAAGCAGAGGCCGATGC
>JBKBJF010000055.1:0-8695 GCA_046293935.1 Hyphomonas sp. | reverse complement strand
GCGCCGAGGTGATACTTCACATCGCCCGAGCCGAATTCGCCCGCGCCCTGGGTCGAGCCGCCCTGAAACTCGTGGAAGATCTTCTCGTACGCCTTGCCCATCACTGCAGCGAGCATGTTGAGACGGCCGCGGTGCGGCATCCCGACGACGATCTCGTTGACGCCCAGGGCGCCGCCGCGCTTGATGATCTGCTCCAGCGCAGGCACGGCGGCTTCACCGCCATCCAGGCCGAACCGCTTCGTGCCGGGATAGCGCTTGTGCAGGAACCGCTCGAAGCTCTCCGCCTCGACCAGCTTCCTGAGGATCGCCACCTTGCCCTCGCGCGTGAAGGCAACACCCTTGTCCGGCCCCTCGATCCGCTCCTGCAGCCAGGCTTTCTCCTCCGGATCGGAAATGTGCATGAACTCGATGCCGAGCGTCGAGCAGTAGGTCCGCCGCAGGATGTCCAGCATCTGATTGATGGTTGCGCGCTCGAGACCTAGCACATTGTCGATGAAGATCGGGCGGTCACGGTCTTCCGGGCCAAATCCGTAGGTTGCCGGATCAAGTTCCGGCTGGTCCCCGAAACTGGACAGGCGCAGCGGATCGAGCTGGGCAGCGAGATGGCCGCGGATGCGGTAGGCGCGGATCATCATGATCGCGCGGATCGAATCGGTCACCTCGCGGGCAATGTCGGCGGGCGCGGCAGCCGGCGCAGCCGCCTTGATCTTCTTCTCGAGCCGCGCTTCCGCTTCGGCCCAGTTGCCGTCAAAGGCGGCGATCACATCGCTCTGTGCCGGACGCGGCCAGCCCTTGCGCTTCCAGCTTGCGCCTTCGGCATTGCGCGCCGCACTTACCGCCTCATCCCCGAGGCTGGCAAAGAAGCTGCGCCAGCTTTCCGGCACCGAGGACGGGTCCTTTGCATAGGCGGCCTGCATCTGTTCGATCCAGTGGGCCGAACCGCCATACAGGAACGCGGTTTCCAGCATCGCGGCATTGTCCTTGCCGCGCGGACCGTTTACCGGGCTGCCATCGTCTGCCATTGAGAGCACATCCTTCCAGAGACTGCCGCCCCCGGGCGCAGATATGGGGGCGGGAAACACCATCTGCAGGTTACGGGCTGCAGCTGCCCACCGGCATGCGGGCCCCTTTCCGAGGCCCGCCAGAGTCCGGCTGTTACTCTACCGGGTTCTTCTAACCCTTTAACACTTCCACCAGCGTCGTACCAAGGCGCGCCGGGCTTGGGCTTACACGGATTCCCGCCGCTTCCATCGCCGCGATCTTGGATTCCGCATCGCCCTTGCCGCCGGACACGATGGCGCCCGCATGACCCATCGTGCGGCCCTTCGGGGCGGTGCGGCCCGCGATGAAGCCGGCCATCGGCTTCTTGCGGCCGCGCTTGGCCTCGTCGATCAGGAACTGGGCGGCATCCTCTTCAGCAGAGCCACCGATCTCGCCGATCATGATGATCGATTTGGTCTCGTCGTCCTTCAGGAACATCTCGAGAATGTCGATGAACTCAGTGCCCTTCACCGGATCGCCGCCGATGCCGACCGCCGTCGTCTGGCCGAGGCCTGCGTTCGTGGTCTGGAACACGGCTTCATAGGTCAGCGTGCCGGAGCGCGAGACGATGCCGACGGAGCCCTTCTTGAAAATGGAGCCCGGCATGATGCCGATCTTGCACTCATTGGCCGTGATCAGGCCCGGGCAGTTCGGCCCGATCAGGCGCGACTTGGATTTCCTCAGCTTCGCCTTGACGCGCACCATGTCCAGGACCGGCACGCCTTCGGTGATACAGACGATCAGCGGGATTTCCGCGTCGATGGCTTCCTCGATGGCGGCAGCCGCACCGGCCGGCGGCACGTAGACGACAGACGCGGTGGCGCCGGTCTTTTCCTTGCCTTCAGCCACAGAGGCGAAGATCGGCAGCTGCTTGCCGTTCGCTGCGGTCCACATCTCACCGCCCTTCTTGGGGTGGATGCCGCCGACCATCTGGGTGCCGTAATATTCGAGCGCCTGGCTGGTATGGAACGAGCCGGTATTGCCGGTCATACCTTGCGTCAGGACTTTCGTGTTCTTGTCGATCAGAATGGACATGACGCTTAACCCCGCACCGCTTTGACAATTTTCTGGGCCGCATCGTCGAGATCGTCTGCGGGAATGACGTTGAGACCGCTTTCGCGGATGATCTTCTTGCCGAGATCGACGTTTGTGCCTTCGAGACGCACGACCAGCGGAACGGCAAGGTTGGTCTCTTTCACGGCAGCGATCACGCCTTCGGCGATGACATCGCACTTCATGATGCCGCCGAAGATGTTCACGAGGATGCCCTTCACATTCGGATCCTTCATGATGATTTTGAAGGCGGCTGCCACCTTCTCCTTGCCGGCGCCGCCGCCGACATCGCAGAAGTTTGCTGGCTCTTCGCCGTAGAGCTTGATGATATCCATGGTCGCCATGGCGAGGCCGGCGCCGTTGACCATGCAGCCGATCGTGCCGTCAAGCGCGATATAGGCGAGGTCCCATTCGGCCGCTTCGAGTTCCTTCTCGTCCTGCTCGGTCTCGTCCTTCAACGCCACGATGTCCGGATGGCGGAACAGTGCGTTGCCATCGAACGACACTTTCGCGTCGAGCACGCGCAGGTGTCCGTTCTTCATGACGATCAGGGGGTTCACCTCCAGCATCGACATGTCCTTCTCAGTAAAGGCCCTGTAGAGGATCGGCCACAGCTTCAGCCCGTCTTCGGCGGCGGTGCCGGACAGCCTCAGCGCGTCATTGATCTTCTTCGCATCAGCAGCCGTCACACCGGCCAGCGGATCGATGCCGAGAGTCAGGATTTTCTCCGGCGTCTCGTGAGCGACCTGTTCGATGTCCATGCCGCCTTCGGTGGAGACAACGAACGAGACCATCGATGTGCTGCGGTCGACCAGGATCGAAAGGTAGAGTTCCTTCTCGATATCGGCGCCGTCTTCGACATACAGCCGGTTTACCTGCTTGCCGCCCGGTCCGGTCTGCGCGGTAACGAGGTGCTTGCCCAGCATCGCCTCCGCATGCTTGCGGACGTCTTCCTTGTTGAAGGCCAGGCGAACGCCGCCCTTCTCGCCCGCTTCCTTCTCGATGAACCGGCCCTTGCCGCGCCCGCCGGCATGGATCTGGCTTTTCACGACCCAGAGGGGGCCGGGAAGCGAATCGACCGCTTTCTGCACATCGGCCAGCGACAGCACCGGCACGCCATCCGCCACCGGCGCGCCGTAGGACTTGAGCAGCGCCTTGGCCTGGTATTCGTGAATGTTCATGGAGTCATCCCTGCTCGGCAGGGGGTCTGGACGCCTCTCGCCAGCCTCCCCGCCTCTTGGTTCGCGCCGCTGTATACCAGCAGAATCGCCCGTAGCAATCGCCTGAGTACTATGGTTTGGACCCAGAGGTCATGACGTGCCTCTAGGTCAATCCGCCGTGTCGGACTCGCGTGCCGGGGGCGCCTGCGGGATGATCTGCGGGCTCGCCAGCGGCGATGTCAGGATCGGCCCACGCTCGCCTGCCGGGAGTGGCTCGGGCGGCGGGCGCATTCTGGAGCGCACAATCATGTAGACGGTCATCAGACCCAAGAGGAGACCGGCAAGGCCGAACAGGCCGAAGCCGCCCATCAGCGTCATCGCGAGACCCGACGCGAGGGGTCCGATGATCGAGCCCGCCGCCCAGACGAACAAGAGCCCGGACATGACTTGCGGGACCTGCCCGGCCGGGGTGCGATCGATCGCATGCGAGACGCAGATGCCATAAAAACACAGCGCTCCGGCGCCCCAGACGGCAAGAAGAGCCACAATCGCGACTTCACCCAGCACGCCGCCGAGCACAGCGATCAGCATCGCCGCCCCACCGGACACGGCGGAAAGTCCCGCGACCACAAGCCGCCGGTCGATCAGGTCTGAGAGCCGTCCCGCCGGCCATTGCAGGATCAGCCCCCCTGTCCAGGCCGCGGCCGCCCCGATGGCAGCGGCGGCGGTGCCACCGCCTCCCAGTTCGAAGCTCTGAAAATACACCGGCAGCAGGGCCAGTGTGCCGGTATTGATCACGCCGGCCGCGGCCACACCGATCACCGCCGCAGGCGCAATCGCATGCAGCTGCATGAGGCCCATCGCCTTGCGGTCAGGCGGTGGCGGCTCCTTCAGCCGGGTCAGGCAGACCGGCACGATCGCCAGCGCCAGAAAGAACCCGGCCCAGACATAGGCCCGGCTGTCGAGCGGCGAGAGACCGGCCACGAAGAATGGCCCCAGCATCAGCGAGACCTTCGCCGCGGTATGATAGACGCCCATGACATTGCCGCGCGACTTCGACGGCACGGCCTCGCCAAGCCAGGCCTCGATGCTGGTGAACATGAAGGCGAAGCTGAGACCCTGAACGATACGCACCAGTGCCCAGAAGGGCGGCTCCAGCAGCAGGCTCAGGCTCAGGAAGCCTGCGCCCGTAACCGCTGCGGCGGCTGCAAAAAGGCGAATGTTCCCGAACGCAGCCAAGGCCCGCGGCGAGACCCAGGAGCCGGCCATGAAGCCTGCCGCATAGAGCGCCGCGATCACCCCGATGCCGACCTCGCCGACCTGCATGGCCTCGAGGCCGAGCGGCGTCAGCACGCCGGTCACCCCGCCCGCCATCTGCAGGATCGTCACCGCCAGGATGAGCGTCAGGACATTGCGCGTATCGGTCATCGCGGAAGGCGGCAGGTCCTATCGGCGCTCAGCGGAAGCTGACCGTGGCTTCCATCACAGGGTCGCCGGTGTTGGCATGGACCGCAAGGTTCACAGTGCCGTTCTCCCAGTCGATGCTGATCGCGCCATAATTCTCCGGCGGATAGCCTTCTCCGATCTGTGCGCGGTCCATCTCGGTCGTCGTCGTGGCGAATGAAACATTCATGGAAGACGCCGTGATTTCATAGGCCGGGTAAGGCAGTGCGGCCTCGTCGCGGTAGAGGAACGCGGTGTGACGGTCCCCTGACACGAAAACGACACCGTTCGCTTTTGTTTCGCGCACCAGGCGGTAGAGACGTTCCTGTTCCTTCGGCAGCCGCGACCAGCTCTCGAATCCATGCCCGTCGGTCGGCAGCACCTGAATCGAGGACACGATCAGGCGAAGATCCGCCGGATCCTGCAGCCGGTTTTCCAGCCAGGTCCACTGGTCATTGCCCAGCATGTCCTGATCGGGATCGGTCGAAGGCATATAGCGCTCCTTGCCCTTCTTGTTCCACTCATCCGTCGGCGTCAGCGGCGAGCGGAAGAACCTCGTGTCGAGCATGATGATCTGTACGCGCTGGCCCTCCGGGCCGAAGCTGCGCGCGTAATAGGTGCCGGGCCAGGCACCGACATCCTCGTTCTCGAGGCCCCAGAAGCGTTCATGGATCCGCTCGGCGAGGCGGCGGAACGGAAATTCGCGGCCGGCATCATTGGCGCCGTAATCATGATCGTCCCACGCAACCATCATCGGGAACTTTTCCCGCACGGCACGGAAATCCGCGCGCGCGGCCAGGTCGGAAAAGCTCTGGCGGAGTTCATCCAGTTCCGCCTGATTATTCATATAGGCCGGCCCGTCGCGGTCACCGTAGACATTGTCTCCGATCATCAGGAACAGGTCGGCAGTCTCTTCCGCCACCGCACGCATCGCCGCGCTGTCTTCCTTTTCCTCATCGAAACATGAGGCCACCAGAATCCGTGTCAGCACCCGGTCGCCCGCCGGCAGCGCCGGACTGGCCGGGGCCCGCGGATAGAAGCTTTCAGGCAGGGTGCGGTAGTAGGCTTCGAGGGCTTCGTCCGCGCTGCGCGGCGCCACGGGCGCCGACTGTGTCTGCGGCATGTCTGCAGCGGTCTGGCATCCTGCCAGCACCGCGGCGGCAGCAACGGCCCCGGCAATCATCCGTCTCATCGAAAACCTCCTCAGGTGAGCTCCCTGAGGAGGCTTGTAACGGCCTTATGCAACAGCCGTAAGGCTCTATCCGCAAAGTCAGAAGGCAAAGAACAGCTGCCACATCAGCCGGTCCGGCATAAAGCTGAACAGACCGGCGATCACCGTGCCGCGCATGAACAGCACGGTCCGTTGCCAGCTGTCGTCCTAGGCCACGATGTCCGTGACGGGCGCGGTCGACATCAGCAGCTGTTTGACGAACTCGATATGGCTGCGCAGCCGGTAGAGATCATCCGTGTAGGAGAGCGGCACGTCGAGCTTGCCGATCTCCACCTGCAGCTTCTCGAGGTCGCGCTGGATCCCGATACGTGCCTCCCCGGACGGCAGGGCCCTGCCCTTCGCCTCCAGCGCGCGCAGATCCTTGTACCAGACGTAGATCTTGCGGCGCACCCGCCAGCGGTAGATAGGCGGGGCCGCCCGCACCAGCGGGAAGCCCAGGGTCAGCAGAGGAATCGCCAGCACCCAGGCCCGGTCAAGGAAGTTGGCGACGGCAAACGGGAAGTAACGGCGCAGGAAGGAGGGCCCGTCCTGGTAGTGGCGGGCTACCTGCTTGCTGACCGGCAGGTCGGCATCCTGCAGGTTCGGGAACCGTCCGGCCGGCGAGAACACGCTGCGTCCGCCATGAATGGTCAGGGCCGAGTCGAGCAGGATCGACTCGATGGCAGGGTGGATGTCCTCGCGCACCGCCAGCTGGGCGATAGCCGCGATCATCGGCACATCGGCCGCCGGAATGTCGGCCCCGATATCGACCACGCCGCGCAGAAGGGTGACGGCTGACAGCCCCTCTTCCCGCCGGGCGAGGGCTGGCGCCCGGTCGAAGGGCAGCAGCTGCACAGCGGGATCGCGCAGCAAGGCCTGCACATAGGGCGCCCCGGGTGAGGCGGCGAACGCAGCCGCATCGATGTCGCCCGCCCGCAGCGCGGCACTCGCCTCGGCTGTTGGCAGCGCCTGCCGGGCAGCCAAGGGCCAGTCGCCACCGTAGGCCTGTTGCAGCTTGGCCGCCAGCGCACGTGTGCCCGAGCCTTCCGGCCCGATGGACAGGCGTAACCGGCGCAGCTCGCCGAAATCGCGGGCCGCCGCGTCCCTGCGTACGAATACCCAGAAGGGTTCCTCGAACAGACCGCCGATCGAGTGCAGCACCGCGTCCGCCTCCTGCCCTGACAGGCCCCCCTGCACCAGGGCGACATCGGCCTCGCCATTCATCAGCAGGGCAAGGTTTTCGATCGAACCGGCCGTATCCACCTGCACGACCTCGATCCCCTGCTCGCCCAGCAGGCGCTGATACTCCTCGGCGTAGGCATGATAGGCCCCGCCGGGCGCTCCGGCGGCGAAGCGGATCTGCTTCGGGGGTGCAGGGTCCATCAGCAGGAAGGCAATGATGAAGCCGATCAGGGCCAGAGCGATCACCGGCGCATAGATGCGCCAAGCCTCACGGGGCATGTCGGTCCCTCCTGCTGCCGGCGTAAGCCGTACCCGGACCCGTCATACGGCGGGGCGGCCCCGAGCCGCAACAGTTGATCAGGCTTTGTGATAGGGCGTGCCGGCCAGGATGGTCATGGCCCGGTAGATCTGCTCGGCCAGCATCGCACGCACCATCCGGTGCGGCCAGGTCTGCGCGCCGAAGGCCATCGCCTTCGGCACGGCGCGGCGCACCTCTCCGGAAAACCCTTCCGCGCCGCCGATCAGGAACACAAGGTCGCGCTGCCCGTCATCGCGCCAGGCGGCCAGGCGGCGGGAGAGTTCAGCGGACGCAATGTTCTCGCCGGCCTCGTCCAGGCGCAGGCAGCAGGCGCCCTCCGGGATCCGCGCCAGAAGGCGGGCGCCTTCCGCCTCCAGGCCGCCGCCACTGGCCACTTCCGCCTCTTCCAGGCTCCGGAAGCCAAGCTGGCGGGCGAGCGGCAGGGCGCGGGAGATGTAATCATCGGCCAGCAGGCGCTCCGGGCCATCCTTCAGGCGCCCTACCCCGAGAAGCGTGAGACGCATCGGCTCAGGAGGCGCGCACGCGGCGGTTGGCCGGGTCGGTCATCCAGATTTTTTCGAGGTTGTAGAATTCCCGCACTTCCGGGCGGAACAGGTGGACAATCACGTCCCCGGTATCAACCAGCACCCAGTCGGCATTGGCCATGCCCTCGACACTGGGCTTGCGGCCGGTCAGGCGCTTGGCTTCCTGCGCCACGTGCTCTGCCAGCGCAGACACGTGCCGTCCGGACCGGCCGGACGCGATGATCATGAAATCGGCGAGGGACGATTTGCCCTGCAGGTCGATGAAGGTCAGGTCTTCGGCCTTGTCATCTTCGAGGGCTTTGGAAAGCGCCTCCGCAAGGGCGCGGATGTCGGCAATCGAGGCATTCTTTGGGGGCTCAACCCGGTTCTTGGCGGATGACAGGGCTACATTTCCTTCTGTGGCTACCCGTATTTCTTAACATGCGCCCGCCCCGGCAACCAGCAAAAACGCGCAGATGTGCGCCGCAGGCCGGGGCGTTCACTAGCTATACAGGGTTTCATTTGGAATGTGCCCGAGTTTCGCCCTATCTTGCCTGTAATGAGACCGGGTCCCTCATGCGTATCAGGATATCCCCCATGCGTCGCGTTCTAGCGCTCTCGTCCCTGCTGGCCGTGGCCTCTCTCTGCGGCTGCGCCGCTGCTGTGATCGGCACGGCCGGTGCGGTCGGTATCAACTCCCTGCAGGAAAAAACCCTCGGCGAGGCCGTGGATGACGCGACCACTTCCAGCGAAATCAAGGCCAAGCTTCTCAACGAAAGCGGCG
>JBKBJF010000008.1:0-59061 GCA_046293935.1 Hyphomonas sp. | reverse complement strand
TAGGGTCTCCAGGCTTTGGGATCAGGTTTCTTCCCGCCGAGGTAAGCGGGATAGACAAAGCCCCATCGGGTGGTGGCCAGCAGGAGGGTGTCGTAGCCGCTGGTGTCATACCATCTGAAGAAGCGGTTGAGGCTCCACCAGAGGATCGGCCAGCACAAGGGATGCACGTGCCGGAAGAGCGGCGCGAAGGTCGGATCGCTTCGGAGCTGGCGCAGGGAGATCATGGGCCACAGCCTAGCCCCGCCCGCGTGGGTGTGGCGCAGGTTGTCTGATTTTTCTGGTGTTGCCCTGATCCGTATGGGGATTTTGCCGCTCTGGCCGGAAAAGCTGTTGCATAAGGAGGCGGTGCAGGCCGGCCTTTGGCCCTGATGCCCCCTGCGGGTCTGCACCGGGATGGCCGCACGGCGGGCGGGAAAGGCTTGTGTCTCCCGCCTTCTGTCTGCAGGCTTCGCCAGCTGCTACAGGCGATTCCAGCTTTTTACAGGTTTCTCGCGGCGGGTGGGGGCGCAGATGACGGGATGACTTCCCGGGCGGGGTGCGCCAGACTGTCTCCGTGAGGCCCGCAGCCGGGCCGCAGACAGGTGGAAGAATGAAACACGCACTCATCGCCCTCGCCCTGACCGCCGGCACCGCGACGCTCGCGCCAGCCGCCCATGCCGATGACGGCCTGAAATGGATGACCGGATGCTGGCGCACGGCCGACAGGTCGTACAAGGAAGTCTGGTCGAAGCCGGAAGCCGGCTTCCTGTTCGGCTATGCCATCACCTATGATGCGGCCGGGGCGGCCTCGTTCATCGAACAGTCGCGCATCGATGCCGGCAGCCCGGCCGTGTTCAACGCCTATCCCGGTGGCTTCGGCCCTTCGGAATTCACCGAAGTGAGCCGCGCAAAGAATACCGTGACCTTCGAGAACGGTCAGCTCGACTACCCCCAGCGGATCATCTACACCCGCAAGGGCAGCCGGATGAGCGCGACGATTTCGCTGCTGAACGGAGCGCGGGCCGAAACCCTGGATCTGCGCCGCTGCTAATCCGGGCTGAGCGGCAGAGGCGTCCCCCCGAAACGATCCTTCCAGTCAGCCGCCAGAAGAGGGACAAGGTCGCTGGCGGGAATGAGGACTTCATAGATGCCCTCGGCAAACGAGCCGACCTCATAGGGCGAGAAAAGCACGACGACACCGCCGGCCTTGCCGGGCTGCGAGGAGCCGTGCAGCACGACATGGCTTTCAAACACGTCCGGATAATCCGCGCTCGGGGTCAGCATTTCCGTGAGGTTGGCCCGGATGCCCGCTTCCTCGCCTGCACCCCAGCCGCGCTTCAGCTTTTCGGCAACGAGCCCCGTGACCACGAGATCGCGGAAGCCCACAGGGTCGGCAATCATCTCCGAGACCTTCAGGGCATCGGAGCTGCCCTTGCGGTAAATCCCGCCGCCAGTGAAATAGTTGCCATGCGCCCCGCCGGTATACTGGGCGACGAAATGCTCGATGCTGATCAGGTCGTCGAGCACCAGGGTGGCATCGTTGCGGATTTCCATCGTGTACTGATGAAACCAGGACGGCTCGCCGGACACCGCTGAGTCCTTCTCAGCCAGGGTCTTGTCGCCGGCAGCCTGCACCTGCAGGTCGCCGAGCGCCGAACGGGCATCCGTCCAGAGCCGGTAGGCCAGCTGCGGATCGAAGGCAAGGATGGCGGGGTCGATTTCAGAGGAGACGGCGGCGGCTTCCGTTTCCTCCGACCAGGAGAGCTGGAAATCGCCCGGCATGTCGAAGGCCATCGCAGGCTCGGCGGTGGACTCCCCCTGCCCCGAGGCTTCCGCCTGCGTATCACCGGAACGAGGGGGCGTTTCCGGCGCGCAGGCGGCGAGCAGCAGGGCCGAGAGGGAAGCGGTGGTCAGCAGCCGGATCATGGCAGGGGTCCTCTAGAGGCTCAGGAGTTCGGGATCGCCGCCCTGAGCGGTGATGTTGATACTTACCACGCGTTCGGTGGCAAAACGATGGAGATAGTGCGGCCCCCCCGCCTTTGGCCCGGTGCCGGAAAGCCCCTCGCCGCCAAACGGCTGGACGCCGACGACAGCGCCGATCATCGAGCGGTTCACATAGGTGTTGCCGGCCGGCATGGCGGCCCTGACTGCGGCATGGAAGCTGTCGAGGCGGGAGTGGATGCCGAGCGTGAGGCCATAGCCTTTCGCCTTCAGGGCGCCGGCCACGTCCGCCACGTTGTCCGGATCATAGCGCAGGATGTGCAGGATGGGACCGAAGGTTTCCTCCGTGAGCTGATCGAGCGAGGCGAGCTCGACAAGGGCCGGGCCGAAGCCGAAGCCTCTGGCTGCAAGCGCATCGGCATCGGCCTGGTGCAGCAGCTTCGCTCCCCCGGCATTCATCCGGGCCAGATGGGCCTCGAGCCTGGCCAGCGCCTCGCGGTCGATCACCGGGCCGGTGTCGGTGTCCGGCCGGGCCGGATCGCCGATGGTCAGTTCATTCATCGCCCCGATGAGGCCTTCGATCAGGCTGCCGGCGGTGGCGTTCGGCAGGAAGGCGATGCGCAGCGCCGAGCAGCGCTGGCCGGCAGAACCGAAGGCCGAGGTGATCATGTCGTCGATCACCTGCTCGCGCAGGGCCGTGGTGTCGACGAACAGGCCGTTGAGGCCGCCGGTCTCCGCGATCAGCGGAATGATCGGTCCGGCCCGGTTGGCGAGCGTGCGGTTGATCAGGCGGGCGGTGTCGGTGCCGCCGGTGAAGCAGACGCCGGAGACGCGCAGGTCTGCGGTGAGGGCTGCCCCGACGGTTTCCCCGCGGCCGGGCAGCAGGTGCAGGGCTTCGGCCGGAAGGCCGGCCTTGTGGAACAGCCGCACGGCCTCGAAGGCGGTCAGCCCGGTTTGCTCGGCCGGCTTGGCGACGACCGTGTTGCCGGCCGCAAGCGCCGCCGCGATCTGGCCGGTGAAGATGGCGAGCGGGAAGTTCCACGGCGAGATGCAGCAGAACACGCCTCGTCCGTGCAGGGACAAATGATTCGTCTCGCCCGTCGGCCCCGGCAGACGCAGCGGCGGGCCGAAATCCTCCGCCGCCTGAGCGGCATAGTAACGGCAGAAGTCGACCGCCTCGCGCACTTCGGCGACGCCATCGGCCAGCGTCTTGCCCGCCTCGCGCGCCATCAGAGCGATCAGGTGCGCCGCGTTCGCCTCCATCGTATCAGCCATCGCGTGCAGGTATTCCGCGCGCTTCGGCCCGTCGAGACGGTCCCACTCCGGCTGGAACCGGGCGGCTACCTCCAGTGCTTCCTCAATGGCGGCGGGGCCGGCTTCCAGGACCGCCCCGAGCACGCGGTCCTGATCGGCCGGGGCGCGGACAAGATCGCCGCCGCCGGTGATGGCCTTGCCCGAGACGATGGCGCCGGCAGCGATGGCCGGGCCCTCATCAAGCCGTTTCAGTGCTGCGGCGAAGTTCGTCCGCACGCCGGACTGGCTGAGATCATGGCCGGCCGAATTGCGGCGCCGCGCGCCATAAAGACGCGGCGGTGTCGGGATGCGCGGATGCCGGCGCGGGCCGATCTCGACCTTCGCGACCGGATCGGCGACGACCTGTTCGGGTGGGACCGCCTCATCCAGGAAGGAATGCACGAAGCTGGTATTCGCCCCGTTCTCGAGAAGGCGGCGGACGAGATACGGCAGCAGGTCCTCATGCGCGCCGACCGGGGCATACACGCGCACACGCCCTCCAGCCCCGGCGGCTTCGTACAGCGCTTCGCCCATGCCGTGCAGGCGCTGAAACTCGAAGGCGGTGACACCTGCCTGCCCGGCCAGCAGGTCTATGGCGGCGAGCGTGTGCGCATTGTGCGTGGCAAAGCAGGGATAGATGGCCGGAGAGGCCGCCAGCATCGCCTTCGCGCAGACCAGATAGTGCACATCCGTTCCCTGCTTCGTGGTGAAGACCGGAAAATTGGCATGGCCTTCGACCTGCGCGTGCTTGATCTCGCTGTCCCAGTAGGCGCCCTTGACCAGGCGGACCATGAAGCGCCGGCCTGTCACACCAGCCAGTGTGGACAACCTTTCGATGACAGCAAGCGCGCGCTTCTGGTAGGCCTGCACGGCCAGACCCAGCCCCGACCAGCCGTCCAGCGACGGCTCTCGCGCGAGCTTCTCGAAGATCTTCAGGCTGATGACCAGCCGGTGGGCTTCCTCGGCATCGAGGCAGAGGCCGATACTGGCCTTCGCCGCCTGCTGGCAGAGCGCCAGGACCTTCGGATAAAGCTCCGCCATCACGCGGGCTTCCTTGACCGCGAGATAGCGCGGATGCAGGGCCGAGAGTTTCACCGAGACCCCGTTTGCCACTTCCGGCATCTGGCCCTCCGCCTTGTCGGCAGCAACTGCCGCGATGGCTTGCTCATAGGCCCTGAAGTAGCGTTCGGCATCCGCCGCGGTGCGCGCGCCCTCGCCCAGCATGTCGAAGGAAAAGTTCTGCGCCTCACCGGCCTTGATCATGCGGCGGCCACGCTTCAGCGCCTCGCTGACCGTCCGTCCAAGGACGAACTGCTCACCCATGATCCGCATGGCCTGCATCATCGCGGCGCGGATCACTGGCTCGCCGCTCTGGCGGATGAGACCGCCGACGAACTGCGCAGGCCCCTTCTTCGCGCTGTCCGGTGGACCGATCACCTTGCCGGTAAGCATCAGGCCCCAGGTGGAGGCATTTACCAGCCAGCTTTCCGACTGGCCCTGGTGCGCACCCCAGTTGCCCGAGCGGATCTTCTCCGCAATCAGCTCGTCCTTGGTCGCGGCATCCGGCACGCGCAGCAGCGCCTCGGCGAGGCACATCAGCGCGAGGCCCTCGGAATTGGTCAGGCCGAATTCCTCGAGAAAGCTCTCCATCACCCCTTTCCGGCGCCCGCGCGAGCGGGCGATGACGACCAGCTCGCGGCCCCGGCGGACGGCCGCCTCGCGGAC
The DNA here is from genome assembly GCA_046293935.1 of Hyphomonas sp. Classification (GTDB taxonomy): domain Bacteria; phylum Pseudomonadota; class Alphaproteobacteria; order Caulobacterales; family Hyphomonadaceae; genus Hyphomonas. The sequence continues at coordinate 54,123 of JBKBJF010000008.1, read as the reverse complement.
CGGACCAGGCAACACGCCCTGTTTCAGCAAGCCTTCGAGGAGCGCTTCCTCATCGGCGAATTTCAGGGCGTCGAGCGCGTCCCAGTCGACCGGGAGCGAAGCGAGGGTATCAGGCATGGGAACAGGTGAACTCTCGAGGAAAAGGGCAAATCTTGCTGCCTGCACGGCAGGCGAAGCATGAGAATACCTGTGGACGGCACGGCCTGCGAGAGGAATTTGACCGCAGCCGCCCCCTTTACGCCACCGGCCCGGCCCGCCAGATTGCGCCGCGAGCGGCCCGCGGGGGGCTTCGCCGATGATGTCAGGGAGATGCCATGCGCATCATGCTCGTCACCGACGCCTGGGACCCCCAGGTCAATGGCGTCGTGCGCACGATGAAGCGCATCATCGCCGAGACCGAGGCGATGGGTCACACCTGGGAAATCGTGCATCCGGGCGCGGGCTTCATGACCATGCCGCTGCCGACCTATCCGGAGATCAAGCTCGGCCTGTTCGGCCGGCCGCGTATCTCCAGCATCTTCGACGCCTTCGAACCGGACGCGGTGCACATCGCCACCGAGGGCACGCTGGGCATGGCCGCGCGGGCCGTCTGCCTGACCGAGAAACACCCGTTCACCACCGCCTATCACACCCGCTTTCCGGAATATGTTGCGGCGCGCTTCCCGGTCCCGGTCAGCTGGGGCTATTCGTTCGTGCGCTGGTTCCACAAGTATTCCGGCAAGGTGATGGTGGCGACGCCGTCGCTGATGGCAGAGCTGGAGAGCCACGGCTTCAAGAACCTCGTGGCCTGGAGCCGGGGCGTCGATACGGATGTGTTCACGCCGGCCCGGCGGGTGGCGGAAGGCCAGCCCGGCGATCCGTTCCCCGGCCTGCCGCGGCCGATTTTCCTGAATGTCGGCCGGGTAGCAGTGGAGAAGAATATCGAGGCGTTCGCGGAGCTGAAACTTCCGGGCACGAAAGTGATTGTCGGCGACGGGCCGCAGCTGGAGGAGCTGAAGCGGAAATACCGGGATGTGGTGTTCACCGGCGCCAAGTTCGGCGACGATCTCGCCGCCTGCTATGCCAGCGCCGATGTCTTCGTGTTCCCCAGCCTGACCGATACATTCGGCCTGGTTGTACTGGAAGCGATGGCGGCCGGCACGCCTGTAGCCGCCTTCGACGCCACCGGACCGCGCGACGTGATCCCGGGGTCAGGCGCGGGCACCATCACCCCGATCGGCGGAGACCTGGCCAAAGGCGCGATCGAATGCCTCAGCCTGAGCCGCGAGGCAGCGCGGGCGCATGCCGAGACCTACAGCTGGCGCGCCTGCGCTGAAGTGTTCCTGGAAAACCTGCAGCCGCTCGACCCGCCGCTGAGACGGCGCTTCTGGCACAAGATCCGCATCCGCCGCCGCAAGGCGAAACCAGCCGGCGAGACGGTCTAGATGCCTGACACTTGCCTGCGGCCCGCCTGAGCGGAAGCTGCGCTAGCTGCGCCTGGCCGCGAGACCGGCCGCCATTTCCTGGGCCCGGGCCAGATCGTCCGCGTGCAGAGGGATCAGGCCCTTCTCGAGCATGTAGCCATCCTCGCCCGCAGCATCATCGCTGACCGACTCCTCGACGAATTCGGCCAGGCCCGGCACAAGGCCGATATTCTGGTCCTTGACATAGAAGTACATGATGCGGGCGAGGCCGTACCGGCCATTGGTGATGTTCTCGAAGGTCGGCTCCACGCCGCCAAGATAGCCCCCCTTCACCCGGTCGCCGTTCTGTTCCAGGAAGGAGAAGCCGAGCACGCCGAGCGCATCCGGCGACTTGACCAGCGACTGGACGATGGCGGAATCGTTCTCGCCGAAATCGACCCAGGCGCCGTCGGTGCGGACGGTATGGGCACGCTCCTTGAAGGCGGCTTCATCGGATTTCTTCAGGGCGGCGAGTTCGGGAATCTCAAGTGCACCGGGTTCCATGCCGAGTTCGACGAAGGCATCGCGCGTGCCGGATGTCGGCGGCGGGCCGAGCACGAGGATCGGCCGGGCGGGCAGAGCGGGATTGACCTCGCTCCACATCCGGTAGGGGTTTGGCATGAAGCCGCCCTGCCCGTCCGGGATGTCCTTCGCGAGGGCGAGGTACAGCTCGCGCTTGGTGATATCGAACAGCGGGCCGCTCTTGGCATTCGCCAGCACGATGCCGTCATAGCCCATCGGCACTTCTGTGATCTGGGTGACGCCAGCGGCCGCGCACAGCTCCCGCTCCGAGGATTTGATCGGGCGTGAGGCATTGGCGATCGACGCCTTCAGCGGGCCGACGCCTTCGCAGAAGGCCTTGAAACCGCCCCCCGTGCCGGTGGACTCGACGATGGGGGTGGCAAAGCTGGTGGTTGCGCCGAAGCGTTCGGCGATCGTGCGCGAGAACGGGGCGACGGTGGAGGAGCCGACGATCTTGATCTTCTGGTGAATGCCGGCTGTAGCCGGGACCGGCTTCAGGCCCGAATCATCCTCCAGTTTTGACAGGTCGCTCTGACCGCAGGCCATCAGGGCAATCCCCAGAAGGGTCACTGCCGCCAGGGTCCGGAAGGCTTGGCTCATGTCTCGTCTCCACGCTGGGGAGCCCGTAAAAACGGGCGATTCCGGGCCGTTTCATACGCCCTCTGCGTGACATTTGCCGCGAAAAAAAGCGACAGTTTTGCGACAGGGACCTGTAGGGTAAAATTTCTTCTTGCACATCCGGGGATTATCCCCTATTTGGACCCTTCGAAAATTGAAGTGGCGGACATCTGGGCTAACCCGATAAGGGGGGCCCCCTGTACTAACGCCCAAAGCTGGTTTGAAGCCCTTTGGAGGTTAGGTGTCATGCACACTTACGCGACCCCCTATCATGTTGCCCGTGGCACTCAGCCCGAACTGCCGACTTACTGCTTCCGTCCGGAGCGGGTCACGGCGGCGGCGCGCTGGTTCGTGGAGAAATTCCCGGCCCAGGCCTTCTATGCCGTGAAGGTGAACCCGGCCCCGCACGTCCTCGACGCCCTGTGGGAAGGCGGCATCCGCTCGTTTGACGCAGCCTCCGAAAAGGAGATCGAGCTGATCCGCGGCCGCTTCCCGGACGCGCGCATCGCCTTCCTGCACCCGGTGAAGCCGCGCAAGGCCATCGAGCGGGCCTACTTCCAGTATGGCGTGCGCATCTTCGTCACCGACTCGGTGGCCGAGACGCACAAGATCCTGGAAGCCACCGGCCACGCCAGGGACCTGACGATCATCGTGCGCATTGCTGTCTCGAACGAGGGCTCAGCGCTGCCGCTGTCCGGCAAGTTCGGGGCCGACGCCAGGGAGGCGGCCGAAATCCTCCGCCTTGCCCGCCGGCATGCGGATGAGGTCGGCGTGTCGTTCCATGTCGGCAGCCAGGCGATGAAGCCCTCGGCCTGGGCACAGGCGATGGCCGATGCCAGCCGCGTGATCATCGAGGCTGGTGTGACCGTGGACATCGTGGATGTCGGCGGCGGCTTCCCCGCGATCTATGCCGACAAGACTCCGCCGGCGATGGACGACTATGTCGCCATGGTGATGCGATCGTTCGAGAACATGTTCGTGCTCGAGAATGCCGACCTGTGGTGCGAGCCGGGGCGCGCGCTGGTGGCGGAAGCCGAAAGCCTGCTGGTGCGCGTGGACCTCGCCAAGGGCCGCTCGATCTACATCAATGACGGCTCGTATGGCGCCCTCTATGACGCTGTCCACGAGGACTGGGTGTTCCCGATGCGGGCGATCTCGGGCGATGGGCGCAAGCTCGGCCGCATGGTGGAATACACCGTGTACGGACCGACCTGCGACTCTGCAGACATGCTGCCCGGCAAGGTCTGGCTGCCCGCCGGCCTGACAGAAGGCGACTATGTCGAGATCGGCAATATCGGCGCCTATGGCCGCTCGATGTCGACCCGCTTCAACGGCTTCGGCGAGACCGAAGTGGTCGAGGTGCAGGACGCGCCCTGGCCGTCGCTCTATGGCCCGGCAGAAGGCGCCGAAGTCATCTCGATCGGTTCGATTGCCACGAACTGAATATCCGGAAACCCATAGCGTCTGAGGGCGCGCGTAATGCCGTCCGTCTCATCCGGCGGGCGGGTGAGGAGGCCTGTCCCTCCCTGCCCGCCGGACTGAGTACTCTCCGGCAGCACACGGATCGTCTGGCGGGCAATTGCGGCGCCTGAGTCGATATAGGATACAGGCCGCGGCGCGGTGGCGATCAGCTGGCCGCGCACCAGCGGGAAATGCGTGCAGGCGAGCACGACCGTGTCGATCTCGTCCCCGCCGTCTGCCTCGAAAAGCGGCGCCTGCGCCGCCGCATAGGCGCTGACCGGAACGTCTTCACCGCGGGCATGTGCTTCGGCGAGGTTCACAAGCTCGAGGCTGCCATGCAGGATTACGCGCTTGCCGGCGGCAAATTCCTCGATCAGGCGCGCGGTATAGGCCCGCCGGAGGGTGCCCGGCGTGGCCAGCAGACCGATGGTGCCGGTCTCGGTGAGCCTGGCGGCGGGCTTGATCGCCGGCACCGTGCCGACGACCGGGATGTCCAGTGCGGCGCGCACTTCGACGAGAGCCAGCGTGCTGGCCGTGTTGCAGGCGATGACGAAAACGTCCGGGCGCACCGCCGCCACCAGCGCCTTCGCCACGGCCGGCAGGCGGGCCCTGAGGGCCTCGTCCGACTTGTCCCCATATGGGAAAAACCCGGTATCGGCGGCGTAATGGACCGTCAGCCGGGGCCCGAGCGCGCGGATCTCGCTGGCCACCGTCAGGCCCCCCACGCCGGAATCAAAGACCAGCACCCGGCCCCGGGCAGGCGACGGCTCGAACGGATAAGGCGCGGCTTGCGGCATGGGCATAGACTAGGCGCATTCGGACCGGGCGCAATCCGGGCCGGAGCACGGCGCCAGCGAGGCATCTGGCATAAAACTTGTTGTGCAGCGCACAATCGAGGGCTAGCTTGAAGGTTCCGTGACATGGGGCAGCAGGACATGATGGATTTCTGGCTTACTTCCTGGCGCACGTCGCTGGCGATGACGACCGCCTCGCTCGACACTCTGCTGACCTTCCAGAAGAGCCTGATGAGCCTGTCGGCGATCACCCTGAATGACGGCTGGGACTCGAAGGACGAGAACTACATGCGCGAGGCGTTCCAGCGCGCGGCAGACTCCAACGTGCGGCGTTGGTCGGATGCCGCCGACATCCTACAGGGGCTTCCGGCCTGGGTGCAGACGATGAACGCTCTTCCGGGCACGGCCCTGACCGACCTGTTCGACAAGGCGAACCGCGCGGCGCGCGGCCAGGCGAGTTCAAGCGCGCGCAGCACCGCGCCCTGATCGAAATACGGCCGCTCGCAGAGGATGCGGCCGCTCCCCGGCCTGAACCCGAAACTCGCAGCCATGCGCACACGGAACTTCCGGCCTGCCGGCGCGATCGTCCTGCCCCCGACCACGAGCGGCCCGAGATGCGTGCCGGTCAGCCAGAACTCGGCCAGCACGGTATTGCCGGCATGCGCGATGGTAATGATCTCGTTGCCCTGATCCGGAAACGGCGTGCGCGATGCGGCGAAATAGCGCCGCACGGCGTCCTCGCCGTCGAACACCGCGCTGGAACCGTAAAGCTCGTAGCGCGGATGGTCGAACGTGGCGATCACGCCGTCCCAGTCCTGCGTGATTTCAAGCGCCATGTGATCGCGCACGGCCTGCAGCCGGCACGTGCCAAGATCGCTCATCGGTTCCTACCGGAATGACCCGGGCCGCAGACCATCCCGGCCCCATGGACTTGGCGACCGCGCTGATTTACGCGGGGGCATGACCCTGCCTCTGGATCACCTGAAGACCCTCGAACAGCGCCTGCTGTGGCTATCCGCCTGGACCGTGCACAACGCCAACCATCTGCGCGGGAAGGAAGACGATGACGTCAAAGTCGGCGGCCACCAGGCCTCCTGCGCCTCGATGGTGTCGATCCTGACGGCGCTCTACTTCCATGTGCTGCGCCCGGAAGACCGGGTGGCTGTGAAGCCGCATGCCGCGCCGGTGTTCCATGCGATGCATTGCCTGATGGGCAACCAGACGCGCGAGAAGCTTGAGAACTTCCGCGGTTATGGCGGCGCGCAATCCTATCCCTCGCGGACCAAGGACATTGATGACGTGGATTTCTCCACGGGCTCCGTCGGGCTAGGCGTGGCGGAGACGGCGTTTGCCTCGATCATCCAGGACTACCTGCTCGCCCGTCCGTGGACGGAGCTTGGCAGCGGCGCCCGAAAGCCGGGGCGGATGGTGGCACTGGTCGGCGACGCGGAGCTGGACGAGGGCAACGTGTATGAGTGCCTTCAGGAGGGCTGGAAGCATGGCCTTCGCAATACCTGGTGGATCATCGACTATAACCGCCAGAGCCTGGACGGCGTGGTGCATGAGGGCCTGTGGGCGCGGGTGGAGGCGATCTTCAAGGCGTTCGGATGGCGCGTGGAAGTTCTGCGCTTCGGTGCGAAGCAGCGCGCGGCGTTTGCAGAGCCGGGCGGCACGCGCCTGAAAGACTGGATTGAGGCGTGTCCGAATTCGCTCTACTCGGCGCTCACCTATCTGGGCGGGGCGGCGTGGCGCAAACGCCTCCTGGATGATCTCGGCGACCAGGGCGAGGTTTCTGCGCTGATCGGCCGGCGATCCGATGCAGAGCTCAGTGATCTGATGAACAATCTCGGCGGGCAGTGCCTCAAGACGCTGTGCGAGGCCTTCGACCAGGCGAAGGACGAGACGCCGACCGTCTTCCTCGCCTATACGATCAAGGGCTGGGGCACGCCGCTGGCCGGGCACAAGGATAACCATGCGGGCCTGATGACCAAGGCGCAGATGGCTGAGTTCCAGACGCTGATGGGCATCCGTCCGGGCGAGGAATGGGAGCCGCTGGCGGGCGTTGAAAATCCGTCTGAACTCAAGGCCTTCCTGCGGAAAGTTCCATTCTTTGCGGCCGGGCCGCGGCGGTACTCGTCGCCGGCCGTGCCGTCTTCAGGACCGGTTTTCCTGGATGACGAGATGCTGTCCACGCAGCAGGGTTTCGGCAAGATCCTTGACGCCCTTGCCAGGACGGACAGCGAGCTGTCGCGCCGTATACTGACGACTTCTCCGGACGTGACGGTGTCCACGAATCTTGGCCCCTGGGTGAACCGGCGCGGCCTGTTTGCGCGGGAGGCGGTCGCCGACACGTTCCGGGACGAGAAGATTCCCTCGGCGCAGAAATGGAGCTTCTCGCCGGAGGGACAGCATATCGAGCTGGGTATTGCGGAGATGAACCTGTTCCTGCTGCTGGGGGCAGCCGGCCTGTCGCATTCGCTCTTCGGGGAACGGCTGATCCCCATCGGCACCGTGTATGACCCGTTTATCGCGCGCGGCCTCGATGCACTGAACTATGCCTGCTACCAGGATGCGCGCTTCATCATCGCGGGCACACCAAGTGGGGTGACGCTGGCGCCGGAAGGCGGGGCGCACCAGTCCATCGGTGCGCAGCTGATCGGGATGAGCCAGGACGGGCTCGTCTCGTTCGAGCCGGCTTTCCTGGACGAACTCTCGATCATCATGGACTGGAGCTTCGACTACCTGCAGCGCGATGGCGAGGGCGACCCGGACGAGCGGACCTGGCTGCGCGACGAGACGGGCGGCTCGGTCTACCTGCGCCTGTCGACACGGCCGCTGGAACAGGTGCGGGTGTGGAACCGCGAGGACGCCGCGTTCCGGCAGGGCGTGATTGATGGCGGCTACTGGCTGCGCCCGCCGGGGCCGAACTGCGAAGTGGTGATCGCCTATCAGGGCGTGATTGCGCCGGAAGCAATCAAGGCCGCAGCGCGGATCGGCGAAGGCCGGCGCGATATCGGCGTGCTGGCCGTAACCTCCGCAGACAGACTGAATTCTGGCTGGACCGCCGCGCGGCGGGCCCGCGCGCGGGGCCAGCGCAATGCCAAAAGTCAGATCGAACGGCTGATGGAAGGTGTGCCGCCGCACGGCCAGCTGATCACGGTGACTGATGGCCACCCGGCGACGCTCGCCTGGATCGGCGCGGTAAAGGGGCATGCGGTGACACCGCTGGGTGTCGAGCATTTCGGCCAGACCGGCACGATCCGTGATCTCTACCGCCACTTCATGATAGATGCCGATGCAATTGTGAACGCGGCTACGCACCTGTCTCCGGGCAAGCGGCTTTAAACTAGGATATCATAAAGATCCGTCCTCCGGTCACGGAAGAAGCCCCAGGCGGCGCGGGCCTGGTCGATCCTGTCGAGATCGAAGCTGGCGACAAGGACGCCTTCTTCCGTGCGGCCGAAATCAGTCACGATCTCGCCGGTCTCGTCGGCGATGAAACTGGTGCCGTAGAAGACCTGGCCCTGCTCATTGCCGACGCGGTTTGCGGCGACAATCGGGATGCAATTTGCCACCGCATGACCCTGCATGGCGCGGCGCCAGCGCGCGGCGGTGTCGAGACCGGCGTCCTGCGGCTCGGCACCGATGGCGGTGGGGTAAAGCAGCGCGTCGGCGCCCATCAGGGCCATCGCGCGGGCCGCTTCCGGGAACCACTGGTCCCAGCAGATGCCGACGCCGATGCGGCCCTTCAGGGTCGACCAGGTGCGGAAACCGGTATCGCCGGGGCGGAAATAGAATTTCTCCTGATAGCCGGGGCCGTCGGGGATGTGGCTCTTGCGATAGACGCCGAGCGGGGCGCCGTCGGCGTCGATCATCACGACCGAATTGAAATAGAGCGGGCCATCCTTCTCGTAGATCGAGACCGGAATGACGACGCCGAGTTCGGCAGCAAGCTCCGAGAGCTGACGGACCGCAGGATGGTCCTGCCATTCCATCGCGCGGGCGAAGTGCTCCTCCTCCTGCGTCTTGCAGAAATAGTGCCCGCAGAAGAGTTCCGGCGGCAGGATGACGTCGGCACCCTTCGCGGCAGCTTCGCGCACGAAGCCCGCAACGCGGCCGATATTCTCCTGAACATCATCCGTGGGCGTGAACTGAATGGCAGCGAGGGTCAGCGTGCGGGGCATGGGATGGCCTCCTTCAGGCAGGGATTTCGCGGGTCATGCAATGGAAACTGCCCCCGCCGGCGAGGATGCCGCGCGCGGGAAGGCCGATCACATCGCGGCCCGGGAAGAGCGCTTTCAGTTCGGCCAGCGCGACAGCGCTGTAGCGGTCTTCATAGACCGGCACGAGGACGGCGCCATTGGTGATCGTGAAATTCATGTGGCTGGCCGGCACCGGCACGCCGTCGCCGAAATGGATAAGGCCCGGCGAAGGAATGGTGGAGACCATGAGGCCGGCCGCTGAGAGCATCCGTTCGATCTCGCGCAGGACATCCGTGTTCGGATCATCCTCGCCGGCGGGATGCTGGCACAGCACATGGCCGGGCGCGATGAACCGGGCGATATTATCGACATGACCATCTGTATGGTCATTGGCAAGCCCATCGCCAAGCCAGAGAATCTGCTCGATCCCCAGCGCGGCGCGAAGCTGGCCTTCGAGCTGGTCCGGATCCAGCGCAGGATTCCGGTTCGGGTTGAGCAGGCATTGCCGCGTGGTCAGCAGCCGCCCCTCACCATCGGCGTCAATGCCGCCGCCTTCCAGGACGAAATCATGCCGGCGCAGCGGCAGCGACTCGCTGGCCGCCAGAGCGGCTGCCGTCTCTGTATCGCCGTCCATCAGGTATTTGCCGCCCCAGCCATTGAAGCGGAACACCTGCGCCTTGCGCGCCAGCCCCTGCCCCGTGACAATGGGCCCGGTATCACGCAGCCAGATGTCGCCCGCCGGGATACGGACGAGTTCGGCCGCCCCGCCGACCGCCGCAAGTGCGGAGGCCATCGCCTCGTCGGAGCCGATCGCGACCTTGAGCGTCACATGCTGCGCCGCGGCGTGGATGAAGGCGGCAATGTCGGCACGCGCCGCCGTCAGGTCGCCGCCCCATTCCTCGGCCAGCCGGGGCCAGCCGCACCAGAGCGCCGCCTGCGGCGCCCATTCGGGCGCGAGGAAGGGTTTGTTCGAACTGGTCATGTCAGCGCGCGCCTTGCCACAGCTTCACCCAAAGGAAAAGGGCGGCCCCGGAAGGCCGCCCCTCTAAGAGTCTCCCGAAGCGGGAATACAGCCTAGAACTCGTAGCGGATGCCGATCCGGGCGCGCCAGGTCGACAGTGAGTTCGAACGCAGGCTCGAGGCCAGCGGGCTGAAGCTGTTGTACCGGTACACGCAGTCGCCTTCGGCAAGGCAGTTGGTGCGCGCCAGGTCGTTGTTCAGCGCCGGAGCCGCGGCCACGCCGAGGTTGTTCACGTCAGAGCGGCGCACGATGTCCGCCCGCACGATCGGCAGCTGGCCGTTGGCCGGGGCGTTGTAGAACGTACCCCACTCGTCGTTCAGCAGGTTCGCGAAGTTCTCGATGTCGAGAACCAGCTTGAACCGGTTGTCGCCGACAAAGTTGCTGACGCCCCAGATGCCCGGAAGCTCCTGCTGGAAGCGGAGATCCCAACGCTGGTTCCAGGTCGACTCGGCCGAGTTGACGTCGTGGATCCTGCCCTCGGTCAGGCCGTTGGCCCGCACATAGTCCGCAAAGGCCGCCTGGTTGAACGCTGGCCCATAAACCACGCGGCTGTCGCCGCCGAGGTTCGGAATGTAGAGCGGGTTGTTGTCGAACGGGTTCTCGCCGAGGCCGGCGCGGCCGAAGAGCGCGTTGTTATTGTCAACGTCAAACGTGTACGTGAAAGCGCCGCCCGAGGTGAACTGGCCGAACACGTCGATCCGGCTGGCGAGATCGCCGATCAGCTTGCGCTCATAGGACACGCCCAGCTTGAAGGCGTCTTCGACCTGATAGAGCGAGGTGCGCGGATCGGGATAGTTGCGGTCGGAAGCGACCTGGCCGCGCCAGGCGGAGATGCCGCGCGACGAGGAGCCTTCGGTCAGGGCTTCGACATCCTGATAGCTGTAGGACGCGAACACATCGAGCCCGTAGTCGAAGGCCTTCGACAGCGACAGTGTATAGACCGTGCTGTCACCACCATAGCCGTTGGTCAGGATCGTGCGGTTGGAGGCGCCGAGGGCCTGAAGGTCCGCATAGATCGGACGTCCGTCCGGGGCAACGCCGGGGGTACGCGGCGGGATGGCATTGGTCTGGGCATATTCACGCCACAGGAAGGATTCGAGACCTTGGGTGTAAAGCACCTGCGCGGAGAGCAGGTAGTCGGTGCCGAGGTTCAGGAAACCGAAGTCGAGGTCAAACTCCTGGTCGAGCCGCAGCGAGGCCTTGCGATCCCGCGGGAGCTCGAAGTTGGGATCAAGCGCGTCGATAGACACCGGCGTGCCGTTGGCAACGGCAGTGATCGCCGCGGCCGGGATGATGCTCGGGTTGACGTTGGTCACGTTGGTCAGCTGCGAGATCGCGACCCGCGGGGCGACCGCGTTCAGCGTCCAGACGCCCGGGTCACCACCGGCGAACACGCCGAAGCCGCCGCTGAGGGTGGTGCGATCAAACGGCGTCCAGCGGAAGCCGAAGCGCGGCATGATCAGGTCGAGGCCATCGGTCGTGGTCGTGTTCGGGATGCCGACCGAGGTGGCGAAGGTCGGGTCGAGCACGGCGCCGTCATCGGTGATGATCCGCTCATAGCGCAGACCGCCGCTGAGTTCGAGATCCGGCGTGATCTGCACGCGGGCCTGACCGAAGAGTGAGGCCCGGTCGTACGAGAACTGCGTGATGTACTCATCCGTATTATTCGAGGTGACGTTCCGGTACTGCACCGTGTTGGCAATACGGTTCGCGATATTCGCGCCGCTGTTGAACGTGAACAGGCCGCGCGAGAATTGCGAGAACTGGTTTGCCGCCTCGATCGTCTCGTATTCACCCCCGAAAGTCAGGATGACATCGCCGATCGAGTAATCGGCTGCCGCGAACAGCTGCAGGCGCTCATCGTCATAGGTGTTGGTATGACGGAACTGGTCGCAGCCGCCGACGATCGTGCGGTTGGTGGTCGAGGTGATCAGGCCGGCCAGCGAGGCGGCGCTGGCGGCGGTCGTGTTGTTGAGGATGAAGTTCAGCGCGCCCACACCGGGACCCTGGTTGCAGACCTGCTGGCGGCTGTTCTCGGTGTAGTTCACGCGGATGCGGGTCGACAGGTTGTCGGTCCAGTCTGAGAACAGTTGCGCGCCGTAGCTGTTGAGTTCGTTCGGCGACTGGTACCAGGCCGAGCGGAACGTCAGGGCATTGACGCCCTCGGTGACGACTTCTTCCGTCTGCTGGAAGTTCAGTTGCAGGCGGTGCTTGTCGTTGATGTTCCAGTCGATACGCGCAAACAGGCGCTCGGATTCTTCCGGCAGGGCCGTTTGCTGCGGACGGCCACCCATGTCGATGCCATAGGTATTCTGCACCAGCGTGTTGAGGGCATCGAAGAAGGCCGGGTTGATGCCGTTGGAGGCGTCGGCCGCCTGGAAGTCAACCTGACGGGCATCTTCGAACTTCGAGTAGTTGACGAGGAAGAACAGCTTGTCCTTGACGATCGGGCCGCTGATCGTGGCGCCGTATTCCTTCTCCTCGAACACGCCGGGGTTGAAGGTGCCTGTGCCGCCGAAGGTCTTGTCGCCAAGATAATCCTGGTCGCGGTAGTAGTAATAAAGGGCGCCGTCGAGTTCGTTGGTGCCGCCTTTGGTGACGACGTTGACACCACCGCCGGTGAAGCCGGAGGCCGTCACCGAATAGTCAGCCGCCACGAGCTGGACAGATTCGATGATGTCGATGTCGATCGGCGAGCGGCGGGTGGCCGCAAGGCCGGTTCCAAGGCCGAGGTTGTCCTTCTGGATTGCGCCATCGATGGTGACGGTGTTGAAGCGCGGGTTGACGCCGGCGATCGACAGGTTGTTGGCGCCGCCGGAGATCGACAGCGGGTCACGCGCCAGGATCGAGGCGAGGTCGCGGTTCAGCGTCGGCTGGTTGGCGATGTCGCGCGAGGTGAGGTTCGAACCGACGCCGTTGTTGAGGTCGAGCAGGTTGATGGCAGAGCCGGTGACGACGACTTTCTGGAGGACGGCCGTGTCATCAATCGCCGTCAGGGTCAGGCGCAGCGGCGATTGCGGGCCGGGAGCAAAGCTGAGGCCCTCGAGCGTGCCGCCTTCATAGCCATCCGCCGTGACGGTGATGCTGTACGGGCCGCCGGGGCGAAGGCCCGACTGGAAGAAATTGCCGCCCGAAGACGTGGACAGCGTGCTGGCCGTGCCGGTCGGCTGGTGAACGATGGTGATCGAAGCGCCCGCAATCGCAGCGCCGTTCTGATCGACCACGGTGCCGCGGACTTCGGAAGCGGTTTCCTGGGCATAGACAGCCGCAACCGGCGTCAGCGCGGCCAGTGCGGCGATGGATGCACTGCGTGCAAAGAAATTCTTGATCATGGTGTTTTCCCCGAGTTGATCGACCCTCGCCGGAACGCCCTCGTGCCGTTCCGGTTTCCCGCGAGGCCTTAGCCCCGCTACATGACAGAACAGTGACAGACAATTGAAGGTTCTGCTGCGCTGCCGGATTGGGGTGCTGTTTTTTCGTTGCGATGCAAAAATGACACGCCCTGAGACATTCCTGATCAGTCCGGACCGCAAAGTGAGCTGTATTTGTACCAGCGGCGGCGCCATAAGGGGCGCAATCAACCCGAATCGGCCATGACCCTCGCTTCATTCCTGCCCCGCAGCCCGGAAAGCCGGCTGACCCTTCTCGTGCTGGCCCTGCTGCTGGCATGGCGGCTTGCTGCCATCCTGATCTCGCCGCTCAATCTGTATGCGGATGAAGCGCAATACTGGCGCTGGGCCCAGGAACTGGCCTGGGGCTATTACTCGAAGCCGCCGATGATCGCCTGGGTCATCCATGCCACGACCGCGCTGATGGGCGACAGCGAGGCGGCCGTGCGGATCGCGGCCCCCTTCCTGCACACAGCTGCGGCGGGTTTCCTGTTCCTCACAGGGCGGGCCATGTTTTCAGCAAAGACAGGGCTCTATGCCGCCCTTCTCTATGCCCTGATGCCGGCCGTGACGCTGTCCTCAGCCGTCCTGTCGACCGATGGTGTGCTGATGCCCTTCTGGTGTGCGGCACTGTTCCTCGCCTGGCGGCTGCGCAGCGGCAGCGGATGGGCAACGGCGGCCGCGCTGGGCCTCGTGGCCGGGCTGGGGATCCTGTCGAAGTATGCGATGCTGTACTTCCTGATCGGACTTGGCCTCGCTGCCCTGTTCGACCCGGTGATGCGGCAGGCCCTCGTCTCTTGGCGCGGGGGACTGGCGCTGGTGCTGAGCCTCCTGATGATTGCACCGCACTTTGCGTGGAATGCCGCGCATGAATTCCAGACGGTGGGGCACACCGTCGACAATGCCAATCTCGGCGGCGACCTGTTCAACCCTGAAAACGCAGTGAAATTCTTTACCGACCAGCTTGGCGTCTTCGGCCCGGTCAGCTTCCTTGCCCTGCTCGCAGGGCTGGCCGGCTGGCGAGGCAGGGGGCCGGAGACGGCGATGCAGACGCGCTGGCTCCTGTGCTTCGTGCTGCCGGTGCTGGTGTTCATCCTGGGCCAGGCGATCCTGTCGCGGGCCCATGCCAACTGGGCGGCGACGGCCTATCCGGGCGCGGCGCTGCTGGTGGCCGCCTGGTTCGCCGGCCGCCGGGCCGTACTCTGGTCCAGCCTTGCGGTGAACGGCTTTATCGCCTTGATTTTCATGGTGGTTCCGGTGCTCTCGCCGGCGCAGACGGCCGCGCTGGGCATCGACAATGCCCTGAAACGCACGCGCGGCTGGGACATCGCGGCCGAGCAGGTGTTTGCCGAGGCTGAGCGGCTGGGCGCCACGGCCGTGCTGGTCGACGAGCGGGAGGCCTGGCATGGCCTCGATTTCTATGCGCGCGACCGGTCTATCCCTCTGATTTCATGGCGGAGATACGCCGGACCGAAGAGTTTTTCCGAGCAGCAGCCGCTGGACGGCTCGGCGGCCGGCAAGGTGCTGGTGGCCTCCATCCATGCGCCCTTGCGCCCGATGCTCAGAAGCGACTTTTCCGTCTTCGAACCGGCCGGACAGGTTCGTATCCCCCTCGGGGTCCGCAGTAATGGCTGCAGGATTTACAGGATCTTCCAGCTTTATGCCGCCTCAGGTTACAAGCCCTCCCCGCGCAGCGAGGAATGGGAGGCACAGTTCGAGGGGCAATCCGAGTTCGATGAACCGCCCTGCCGGGCTGCGGACTGACTCAGGAATTCTTGGCCGGCGGCCCCCAGAGGGCCTCCAGGGCCACATCGCGGCCGCAGGCTGCCCGCAGCCTGAGGTATTTCGAGGGATTGCGGCGGGCGAGGTCCTGCCGGGAGTCCTCTGCGGGCCAGAAGGCGGCAGCAGACAGGATTTCGGTGGCGACCTCCTGGCCGAGGGCGCGTTCTGCCCGGGCGAGGACTTCGGTGGCCGAATCCCGCTCGCCCTGACCGGCGACGAAGATGGCGGCGCGGTGCGCATCGCCCTGGTCGCAGAACTGACCTTCCGCATCGGTGGGATCGATATGCCGGACGAAATATCCGGCAAGGTCGGCATAGGAGATCCGGGAGGGGTTGTAGGTGACCTTCACCGCCTCGTAATGGCCGGTGCCGCCGCGCTCGACCTCACGCGCGGTGGGACGCTCCACCGTGCCGCCGGTATACCCGACCAGGGTTTCGATGACGCCCGGAACCTTGTCGAAATCCGCTTCGATGCAGGAGGCGCAGCCGCCGGCGAACACCGCCGTGGCCACCCGGGCCGGCGCATTCTCGAACCGGGGCGTATCAGTGCCGGCGCTGGCGAGGAACCCGACCGCCGTGGAGGCCAAACCGGCTGTCAGCGCGATAACGAGGGCGGGGTGTTTGACGGGCACGCAGGATACTCGCAATTTAGAAGGACGGTTTACCATGTCCGGCTGTGGAAATAATTGCAGAGTCGGGCGGAAAGAAGATGCCCACGTCAGTGTTTTGGTAATTCTTCTGCCGATGTGACCAAATTGCACACCCTGGTGCCTGATTTTCAGGCCGGGTTTTCAGTCAGTACCCGGACTCTGACCCGCGTGGCACGGCCTTCGGCATCCACGGCCGTGACCTGATAGAAGCCCGGCTGGCGCGGATGCCAGAGCGGGGAGCCGGCATCATCGACCTCAGCCGGAACTCCATCGACATACCAGCTGAGCCGACCCTGCCCCCGGCCGGCGAGCACGAAGGGGCGCCCCGGCTGGCCATTCACCGGCCCCGCCCAGAGTTCGGCGCCTTCCGGGGGAAACAGGATTTCCGGCGGCCGGTTGGCCGAGAGGTTGCGCTGGGCACCCCTGGCTTTCTTCAGCGGCTCTGTGGTCAGGCGCGCGCGGGCCTCGCCATCATCGTGCAGATGGTGGGCCACCCGGTCAGCCATCTCGAACAGGACCGGCAGGGCGATGTCGCGCCCGGTGACGCCGGTGCGGGGCGCCCCGTCGGCGCGGCCGATCCAGACAACAAGCGCATGCTCGCCCGAGACGGCCGCCGCCCAGGCATCGCGGAAGCCGTAGGACGTGCCGGTCTTGAAGGCGATCTGGGGCGCCTCCTGAGTGAGCCGGCCCGGCATGCGGCCTGCCGGAGAGGGCGAGGCCTGCAGTATACGGATAATTTCAGCCGCACTGTCGCTGCTCATCAGGCGCCGGCCAGGGCCCTCATAGCTGGTGCGTTCCTCATCCGCCCGCCAGACGAGCGGCTTGGCAATGCCGCCATCGCCGAGAGCGGCATAGAGCACGGCCAGTTCGCGTGCGGTGAGGCCGGCACCGCCGAGCGCCAGGGCAAGGCCGGCCTGATGGCCCCTGGCGCCGGTATAGCGTGGCCGGGCCCCGGCCATCGCCAGCTGGGCGGCGAAGCGTTCGGCGCCGATCCGGTCAAGCATCAGAACTGCAGGGATGTTCAGCGAGTGCTGCAACGCATCGGAAACGCGCACGTCACCGCGGAACATGCGATCGAAATTTTCCGGCTGATAACCGGCGAACTGCCGCGGCAAGTCTTCAACGCGGCTGTCGGCAGAGGCGATGCCGTCATCGAAGGCAAGCGCATAGATGAAAGGCTTCAGCGTCGAGCCCGGCGACCGGGCACGGTTGGTGAGGTCGATCCAGCCCCCGGCGCGGTCGCGCGTGGCCGAGCCGACGAGGGCGCGCACGGCCCGGGTCGGGATATGCACGACGATGGCAGAGACCTGCACGTCCGTGCCTTCGGAGAGGGCCCGGGTGAGCGCGATGCGTTCCAGCTCTGCCTGCAGGCCGGCATCCAGCGTGGAACGGATATCTTCATACCGGCCCCTTTCCAGCACGGCGGCGGCGCCGTGCCAGGCACGGGCAGGAAAATCCAGCCTCCGGCCCGGCACAGGCAGAGCAGCGATTTCCTCAGCCTCGCCTTGAGGGAATACCCGGTAACGGACAAGTTTCTGAGCCACCCCGTCGCGTGCGACCTTTGCCTGCTCTGGCCGCCGGTCGGGGCGCCGCACTTCCGGCGATTGCGGCAGGGCGATGAGCAGTGCAATCTCGTCCGAGGACAGACGGTCTGCCTCATGGCCAAACCAGCTCCAGCTGGCGGCGCGCACACCTTCAAGGTTTCCGCCATAGGGCGTGAGCGTGAGATAGAGTTCGAGAATCTCCTGCTTGGTGAAGCGGCGCTCCAACTGATTGGCACGCCAGATCTCCATCAGCTTCGAGCCGGCATTTCGCGGGCGCGGCTCCAGCATGCGAGCCGTCTGCATGGTGATGGTGGAGCCGCCGGACACGACACGGCCGGCCCGCAGGCTGTCGGCGGCTGCGCGCACCATACCGGCCCAGTCCGTGCCCGCATGCGTCCAGAACCGCTTGTCCTCGACGCGGACGAGCGCCTCGATGAAGGCGGGGTCAATCTCCTCCAGCCGCACGGCGAAGCGCCAGCGGCCATCAGGCGCGGCGAAGGCCCGCAGCGGCTTGCCATGACGGTCGGACACCAGCACGGAGTTGACATGGGCCCGCGCCAGCGGCGGCGGAAACAGCCCGTCGAGCAGGAAGGCCGCGCCGAGCAGCGCGGCAAACCCCAGGATCAGATGTTTCGGCCACCAGGGCGACGAGAACATGCGCGGCAGGCCTCCCTCACCTGCCGCCGGCAGCGCCCTGCGCGGCGAGGATGGTGATGCGGCCCGGCGCCGAGCGGCCGAAGACTTCCGGACGGTACATATCCTCGGCCACGACACCCGGCATGGCGAACGTGCCCGGCGTGACGGCGCGGACGACATAGGCGAGCGTGACCGGGTCGCCGTACACATCGATCGCCGCGACATAGCGGTCGTCCTGTGCCTGCGAGGACTGGGCCCGGTTGATTTCCCCGAGGAAGCCGAAAGCGCCTTCGCGGATACGGTCTTCGCCCGTGCGCCAGTCATACTCGACGGTGCGCGCATCAGCCGGGCGCAGCACGGTTTCGATCTCGAAACCGGCCGGCAGCAGATCGGCGACGATGACCGGATTGAGACGGCGCTCCTGAGGCGTGATCGTCAGGGCAATGACGAACTTGTCGCCCTGGCGCACCTGATCGAGGCGCACCGGCTGGCCAGACAGGGTGTAGACCTGTTTGGAGGCGGTGAGCTTCGAGGAAACGGCGGGCGGCGGCGAGGACGGCGCCCCGGTGACGAGCACGGTGCGGAAGACCGGCGCCTTGGCGTTGAGCCGGAAGGCCACTCCGCCGGAGACCTGCGCTTCGCTGAGCATGTACTGACGCTTGTTGTCCTGGCCGTTGCCGAGGCCGGTGACGGCGACCTGCACCGCGGTCTCGCCCCTGGTGAGTGCGTTGACCGCCTGCAACATGTAGGACTTCTCCTGAGTGGTGAGGCTGGCGGCGTCGGGCACGTCCTTGCTGATCCGGGTGGCCAGACGGTCGACAACCTCTGGCAGGTCGGCCTCCGCGGCGAGGGCGAGGACCCCGGCAAGATCGCGCAGCGGCGTCTGATAATAGTCGCCATCATTGCGGTAGCCGAGCGCGCTTTCCGCCGAGCGGAAGGCCGAAGCGGCGCGGGCGCGGTCGCCGAGATAGGCAAGGCCGGCCCCGATGTGTGCACGGGCGAGTGGGCTGGCGATCGAGCCAAGCTCCCGGTCGTGCAGGTAGCGCAGGCGCGAGATGTCGGCCTGCCCGGCCTTGGCGAGCACGTAGAGCGCGTAGGCAGAGGAACGGTACATCATCTGCTGCTGGGTGTCGGTGGCGTAGGGCCCCTCATAGACGTTGGTGTCATAGCCATAGACCCGCCAGGCATCGCCGGTGGCGACGCTGCGCAGGGCACCCCAGGCGCGGGTGAGGGCCTCGTCGGGGACGGAGTATCCGGCCTGCTTGGCGCGGTAGACGAAATCCGCCGCATAGGCGCCGAGCCAGGGCGAGGCATAGCCATCCCCTTCCCGCCACAGGCCGAAGGCACCGTCCGCCCCCTGACGGTTGAGGACCGTGTTGACAGCAGTCTGCACGCGGTCGCGGGCATTGTCGCGGGCACCGCGGGCGCCCATCGCAACCAGTTGTTCGGAATAGAGCAGCGGCAGGGCGCGGCTGGTGATCTGTTCCGTGCAGCCATAGGGATAGCGGTCGAGCGAGGCGTAGAGCGTCGCCGGATCGATCGGCACCGGCGAGAAGCCGACAGCGACATCCACCGATCCGGGGATATAACCCGCGAGCAGGTCGCGGCCGACGGTGAGGGTTCCACCGGGGCGCATCAGCTGGGTGGTCGCGCGGGTCTCCGGCAGATAGGGCGAGCGTGTCTGGATCTCGTAGGACCGGCTGACGGAATAGCGGTCGGGTCCCGTGACATCGAGGCGCAGCGGCGAGATGCCCTCGGCAACGGCGCTGATGCGGACCGGGAGATCGGCCCGCTGGCCCTTGTTGAGCGTGCGGGTCAGCGCGGCCTCGGCCACGGAAACCTGCTGGCCGCCGGTGACCTTCGCCGTGAACTGGCCGCCGGTCAGCTCGACATTGTCGATCGAGGCTGTGATCACCGCCTCATCGCCGGGCGCAAGGAAGCGGGGCATGACCAGGTCCGCCGGCGCCCGGTCGCGGACCTTCATCTTGCGGTCAGCGCTGCCAAGGCCTGTCTTCGACCAGGCCACCGCCATCAGGCGCAGCTCGCCGTTGAACTCCGGCAGATCGAGCGGGATTTTCGCGCGCCCGTTGCGGCCAACCTCGACGAGGCCGGAGAACAGGACGACGGATTTTGTCGGCACCACGGTGAGGCCTTCGCCGCCGAGCTGGTCACCGCCGACGCGCACTTCGGCCGGCATGCCCATGTTCGGGTCAAGCAGGCGCCCGTAATCGTCATACAGTTCGACGCCGAGGGCCTTGCGGCCGAAATACCAGGCGACGGGATCGGGCGACCTGAACTTCGTCAGTTGCAGGATGCCCTCATCGACCGCGGCGAGGGTGAGGAAGACCGGCTCGCGCGGGCCGCCCTCAATGCGGACATCGACCGACTGCTGGGTTCTCGGCCGGGCCAGGTCGGGGGCCTCCAGCGTGACCTTGAAGGTGCGCGCGGCCATGTCGACCGGCACATGCACGATGCCGACCGCGCGGCGCGGCTTGGCCTGAAGCGCCGGATCGCGGCCGGAATAGACGGTGATCATGACATAGGCGCCCTCACCCCAGTCGGCCGTGACCGGCAGGGTGACTTTCGAGCCCTTGGCGGAGACGGCAA
Organism: Hyphomonas sp.; assembly: GCA_046293935.1. GTDB lineage: Bacteria > Pseudomonadota > Alphaproteobacteria > Caulobacterales > Hyphomonadaceae > Hyphomonas. The sequence goes on along the minus strand of JBKBJF010000008.1, from coordinate 33,456 downwards.
GGTTCTGAACGCTCAGTATACGGTCGGTTGCGACCACGACCTGGGCCTGGCCGTCATAGGGCGGCACGATGGTGATCTCAGCATTCTGGCCGGGCTTCGGCGATGCGGAGGCGGCCGCAACGCGGACCCTGTCCGGCGCTTCGGTACCGTCTTCGCTGGTCCAGCCGCCCCAGCCGACATAGAAGCTCATGCTGGCGCCGGCGCTGGCCATCGCGCCCTGCCCTTCGATGACGATCTCATGGCTGCCCCAGTCGAGGCCGGGCACCCTGATCTCGCCCGAGCCGCCTGCAGGCGTGTTGAGCACGCCTTCGTTGACCTTGGTGACCGTGCGCGAGCGCCGCCAGTTCCACTGTTCGCCTTCGCGGTACCAGTCGTAGTGATAGTCGATGGCGAGTACCTTCCAGTTGAGGCGCTGGGCCACAGCCTGGCCATCTGCATTAACCGCAACCACTTCGAAACGGGCTTCCTTGCCTTCCTCGACTGTGGAGTCGAAAGCGGGCTTCAGACCGACATACAGCGCTTCCGGGCGGTAGGGGATGCGCACGCTTTCGGACACGGCCCGGCCGCCCGGTTCGAGCACGCTGATCACCGTGTTGAGGCGCAGCGGCAGGCCGGCATTCGATCCGGATGTGCCCGGCGAGAGGCGCACGGACGCCTTGCCGGCACCGTCCGTGGTCGTATCATCGAATTCGAGGATCTGTTCCTCGAAGGTCTGGTCATGGCGGCCATAGCGGAACCCCTCGAAGGCGGCGAAGGGTTTCGGATCGGCTTCCATCCGGGCCTCGGTACGCACCGTCAGGCCTGCGCCCGGCGCGCCATACAGGAACCGGGAATCGATGGCGACAATCCGCGTCCCGCCCGCTTTCAGCGGCGTCTTGTCATCGGCCGTGACATCCACTGCGATCCGCTGTGGCACGAAATCTTCGACCGCAAAGCGCACCGAACCGGCCTCGGAAGGCAGGCCATCAATCTCGAGGCTGGCCCGCCATTCACCGCGCGAGGCGCCGCGGGGCAGATCGAACCGGTTCAGGACCGCGCCGGATGGCGGATTGGTGAAGCGGACCTTGGAGGCCACGAGGCCGTTGGGGCGGTAGATGACGAGATGACCATTGCGGCCCTCGACCTGGCGACCCGCGCGGTCGCGCAACAGCGCAGTGAATTCGACACTCTCGCCGGGGCGGTAGATGCCGCGATCCGTGTAGACATAGGCATCGACGGCTCCGGGTGTCCGGCGCCCGCCGATTTCCTGAGCTGACAGATCCACCGGCGCCCGCGACAGATCGAGCGCGGCAAGCTCGCCATTCGGCGCGGTGGCCAGCACGAGGCGCGGCGCCATGTTGCCGGCACCGTTCATCAGCGGAGCGTCAAAGGTGACCCGGCCCTGGTCGTTTGGCTTGCCTTCGGCCAGGACCGCATTGTTCATGGCGATCAGCTGAATGGTGGCGTTGCGGGTAATCTTGCCGTCTTTCAGGGAACGCAGGGTAATGTCCAGCCCATGCTCACCGCGATAGGCCGTCAGCGCGAGATCGGTCAGAAGGATCCAGCGGCCGGAAGACGCCGGCGGGCCTTCATTGTCGGCCAGCCTGGCGGCATCCTCGACCCGAACATAATAAGCGCCCGGCTTCATTGGTCCGACAACATCCTGCAGCGGGAAGACGGTGATGACCGGCGCGTTCGGCGTGTTGGCGATGTTCATCGTGCCGCTAAACAGCTGTTCGCTGACATCTTCCGGCGAATCAGGGCCCCAGAGCCAGGACCATTCGCCCTGCGCCGTGCTGGTGCCGGCATTGATGTTCTTGAAGGCCAGGGCCCGGTCATTGATGCGGCTGACGGTGACGCGGACCTGATCGACGTTCACCGTCTCAATGGGCAGGCCGTCGGCATTCTCGCGCGGCAGGATGACACCCGTGCCCTTGAACCCGACGAAGGGGGGACGGTCGGCAAAGTCGATCGGGACGGTTTCAGCCCGCTTCAGCGTGCGGCCATCGGCCGCCGGCAGTCCGGCGAGAATGATAGCGGTGCGGGTGGTGCCGAAGGACAGGCCGCCGACACAGAGTTCGCGGCCCTGAACCGTCAGTGCGGCGCGGAAAGCCGGGCGGAACTCGACATAGGGCGAATAGTCCGTTTTCGGATCAAGCGGCGCCGAGAAGACAAAGCAGGCGAGCGGCTGCTCGGTGGACGTGTCGATGCGGTAGCGGAAATAGGAGAATTCCTGGTTGGCCGCTTCACGGGCGCGCTGGCGCGCCTCTTCGCGCTTGCGGGCCGCAACCTGGTCAGACGGTGACCGCTCGACCAGCACCTGCGCATCACTGTCTTCACCAGGCTCGCGCGTGGTCTGAGACCCGCCGCAAGCTGAAAGGACAAGGATCGCTGCTGAAGCGAGGGCGCTCAGGAGCCCCCACCGGCCCCGGACCGTAACTGACATGGATTGCTCTCCTCCCGTCTCTGAGCTGACACTTGCACAGAAAGCGGCGGCGCCATAGGGGCGCGATTCCGGCAGAAGCAAGAAAGTTCAGGAAGAATTCGCGGACTCTGCGGCCAGGATGGCCGTCAGCCCCTCACGATAAGTCGGGTAGGCCGGACGCCAGCCGAGCGCCGCCTTGGCACGCGCATTCGAGACGCGCTTGCATTCGGCATAGAAACTCGCCGCCATGCCGGAGAGCCCGGCCGTCTCGAACGGCTCGTCCGCAGGCACCGGCTGGCCGAGCAGGCAGGCCGCATGGGCGATGATATCCTGTGGCGGGGCCGGCAGGTCGTCGCAGAGATGGAAGACTCCGGTCACTTGCGGGTGATACAGCAGGGCCGCGAGGCCCGAGGCGATGTCATCGACATGCACGCGGGAGAAGACCTGGCCAGGCTTGATGATGCGCCGGGCAGTGCCGTCGCGCAAACGGTCGAACGGCGAACGGCCGGGGCCATAGATGCCAGGCAGACGGACAAGCCGCGCGCAGCCGCCGGTCGCCTCGAGCCATTGTGTCTCGGCCCGCACGCGAGCGGCAGCGCGGGCGGAAGCCGGCGCCAGCGGCGACCATTCGAAGGCCCATCCGCCCTGCAGGTCGCCATAGACCCCGGTCGTGGACAGATAGGTGACGGAGGCGGCCGTGGCCACCTGTTTGCTGGCGGCCAGCGCGGCCGGGCAGCCTTCAGCGCCGGGCGGAAGCGTGATCAGCCAGTGCGCCCCCTCGGGGACTGCAACCGGCCCCTGCCCGGCCCAGACCGAGGCTGCAAGGCCCTCTGACTGCAACCTGGCGGCCTTGTCCTGCCCCCGCACCGTGCCGCCGGCCTGCCACCCCAGCGGCTGGAGGCGGCGGGCCAGCTGCACGGCGCTGTAGCCAAGGCCGAAAACAAAAAGCAGAGATTGCGCGGAAGTCATTTGCCAATGCCGGCTCGCCATTGCCTGAGTGGCCTGCATAGACGGTCTGGAGGCCCCTGCCCATGTCCCTGATGCTAGCGCTGAGCGCCTCGGTCCTGCTGTTGCAATCGATCGGGGCAGACCTCGCCCGCGGAGAGGCGGAGCGGCTGGAAGCCTGTGTCGCCAAGATCGAGACAAATCCCGAGGAAGCCTACGAGGATGGCCTTGCCTGGACGCAGCAGGGCAACCGCCCGGCCGCGCGCCAGTGCACTGCGCTCGCTCTGATCGGGCTCGGCCAATACGAAACCGGAGCCACACGGCTGACGCAGCTGGCGCGGGCCAGCGATGCAGGATCGATGGAGCAGCGCGCCCTCTACCTCACGCAGGCCGGGCATGCCTGGATGCAGGCGGGTGCACCGGAAGCCGCGATCGTGCTGTTCTCGGATGCGCTGAAGCTGGCGCCGGGGACGGCCGACCTGCTGCTCGACCGGGCAACGGCCTATGTAGTGACCGGCCAGTGGGATGAGGCGCTGGCGGACCTCGACCTGCTGTTGGCCAACCTGCCCGGTGATGTCGCCGGCCTGCAGCTGCGCGCCGAGGTGCACCTCAACCGGAAGAACCTCACGCAGGCGAAGAAGGATGTCGACGCCGCGCTGGCGGCCGACCCGAAAAATATCGACACGCTTCTGGTGCGCGGCCGGGTGCGTGAGGCGATCCGGATCGCCGAGGAAGACGGAACACCCCTGACGGTCTCGCAATAGCCGCCTCAGGCGCCATAACGCGTCTCCAGCATCGACCAGACGGCCCGCAGGCCGCACGGCGCACCACCTTCAGGGCGGCCGTACTTCGCCTTGCGCCAGGCCCAGATGTCGAAATGCGCCCAGCTTTTCGCGGTGACGAACTGCTTGAGGAAGATCGCCGCCGTGATCGAACCGGCAAAGCTGCCGCCGGAATTGACGAGATCGGCAACCGGGCTTTTCAGGTCGGCGAGGTAGGGATCCCACAGCGGCAGGCGCCAGACCGGGTCGCCGGTGCGGGCCGAGCCGGCGAGGATGTCGGCGGCGAGCGCCTCGTCGTCCGTGTAGAGCGGGGCAAGGTCGGCGCCGAGAGCAACGCGGGCGGCGCCGGTGAGCGTGGCGAAATCGAGCAGCAGGTCGGGCTCGAACTCGCAGGCGCGGGTCAGGGCATCGGCGAGGACCAGGCGGCCTTCGGCGTCGGTGTTGTCGATCTCGACCGTCAGGCCCTTGCGGCTGCTGAGGATGTCGCCGGGCCGGAAGGCATTGCCGGCGATGGCGTTCTCAGCCGCAGACACATAGAGCTTCAGGTGAACCGGCAGGCCTGCGCCCATGACGAGTTCCGCCAGCGCGATGGCATGGGCGGCGCCGCCCATGTCCTTCTTCATGATGCGCATGCCGTCCGCCGGTTTGATGTCGAGACCGCCGGAATCGAAGGTGATGCCCTTGCCGCAGAGGGCGAGTTTCGGATGCGCGGGATTGCCCCATTCGAGCTCGAGGAAGCGTGGCACCTCCGTGGCGGCGCGGCCGACGGCATGGACCATCGGATAGTTGTGGGTGAGAAGATCGTCGCCGGCGATGGCGGTGACGCGCGCATCGAAGCGGGCGGCGAGGTCTTCCATCTCCTTCTGCAGGCCGGCGGGGGTCATGTCAGCGGCGGGGGTGTTGACCATGTCGCGCAGATGGGCGGCGGCGGCGGCCTCCCGCGAAAGCCGCTCGCCTTCCTTGCCGGAGGGAACCTTGAGACAGGGCGGATCAGACTTCTCCTTCTTGTAGCGGGTGAACCGGTAGGCCCCGTCGGCCCAGGCCGCGGCGATCCAGGCAAATGGCTGGCCGCCCTCTGCGAGGATTTCGTAGTCCCCTTCCGGCAGGCGGCCAGACAGCGCTGCCACAGCCAGCGCATCCTTGCCCGTCCCGAGCCCGAACAGGACCGAGGCGATCCGGCCGCCTTCCCCCGGCACGATGACCGTCTGTCCGGCCGCGCCGGTGAAGCCCTGCGCCCGGGCAATGGCACGGGCATGCGGGAACGGATCGGCCTTCAGGTCCGTGAACTCACGGGCGGTGTAAAGGTAAACGCCGGCGGGCGTCTTCGGGCGGGCGGTGAAACTGTCGTGCATGCTCTGTCCTGCCGGGCGGAAGGGTTAAGGCCGGAAGCACCGGCGTTAACCGAACCTTGACCCCGGTCGTTCAAACTCCGGGCGGATGGAGCCGATACATACACGGAGCCCGATGATGTCCAGTGCCAAAACGTCTCTGGCCCTGCTGGCCTTTGCCCTTGCGGCCTCAACCGCAGCCTGCGCGTCGTCCGGCAAGGCCGATCCCAATGCGGCCGCCCTGAAGGCCATGGAGGAGGCCCTGAAGCCCGCCTCAGCCGAGGAACGCGCCGCAGCGAACCGGGCCGATCCGCTGACCCGGGCGAATTTCTGGGGCAAGGAAAACGCCAAGGATCCGGAAGACCTGGAGACGGCCCTGGAATTTGCCCGTTCGCTCCGCGAGATCGGCAGCCATGACCGGGCCATCGATGTGCTGTCGCGCACGATGATCGTGCACCCGAAGAGCGCCGACCTGCTGATGCTGATGGGCCGCATTCAGATGTCGAGAGGCGACATCAACAGCGCCGGAATGGCCTTCCAGCGGGCCGTGGACGTGGCCCCCGACCGGGCCGAGACCTGGGCCGCGCTGGGCACGGCCTATGACCGGCTGGAACGGCACAACCTGGCGCAGACGGCCTATCGCAAGGCGCTGGACATCGAACCGCAGCGGACGACGACGCTGACGAATTTCGGCCTGTCGCTCCTGCTGACCGGAGACCTTCAGGGGGCGGAGGAAAAGCTGCGGCTGGCCGCGGCCAATCCCGATGCCGGACCGCGCGTGACCGAGAACCTTGCCCTCGTGCTCGGCCTGCAGGGCCGGTTTGACGAGATGAAGCGCATCAGCGCAGCGGCCGCCCCGGCACAGGTCGTAGAGCAGAATGCGGCCTTGCTGAAGGGCCTGATCCGCCCTGCCCGAAGCTGGGACGCGCTGGCCGAGCCGGCCAGGCTGACCGATGCAACGCCGTCGATTGATCCGCCTGCGGCTGCACCTGGGGCGCGCATCGAGGACAACGCGGACGGCGCGCCCGAGAAGCGGACGCTGCGGCTGCGGAATTAGCGCGGGTTTTGACTGCGAAGTCGCGGATAAGCCCTATATGGCCGCTCACGTTGACAGCTGAGTGTCTACGATAAAATGATCGGATGGCTCAGCGTAGGGGAGAGATATGCCATTCGACACAACGCTGCCAGGCAGGCTATCTGCGCACTTTCCATTTCGGAATACCGACCGAGACCGACTTTACCTCTCATCTTATCAGACGTACTTGCGCTACTTCAGAGAACGGTTAAGCACCGACTGCATCGCTGAGAACGACGCCAAAGTCGGTGTCTTTCTGGTATATACTTGGATGAGCCCTGCACAACTCGATCCAAGCTCGTTGGAAAACTTCAGCCGGTCAAGATGCGCGATAATTAATGCGCAAAGAAAAAGGCTGGATGAACAAAAGTTGGCGGATCTGAAATCCTTTGTGGGTGGTTCACTGATCGCAGCATCGAAGTTCCTCCACTTGCTAAATCCAAGCCTATACGCGATTTGGGATCGCCGGGTAGCGTGGGCGGGTTATCGATATCAGTATCCCTACCAGTACAATCAGACTGAAAGGTATGTCGAGTACCTCAATGATCTTGACAAGCTCACCCTTCCAGTTGCGCTGGCTAATCGTATATCTGATGAGCTGGGGGAGATCACTGCCTTGCGCGCGAAGGAGTTTGCGCTTTTCCATTTGGGGATTTTCGAGCAGTCCGATGAGGAGGATGGTAGTTGACGCCAAGCTCGGCACGGTTGTTCTTCTATGACCGCAACCAGCGAGCCCTCGCCGCATCTTCCAAACACTATCCCCACCTAGTCCGCCGTATCGAACCTGATCCCCTGCGCGAGCGGGAGGTCGCTGGAATAGTTGATCGTGTTGGTGGCGCGGCGCATGTAGGCTTTCCAGCTGTCGGAGCCGGACTCCCTGCCCCCGCCGGTTTCCTTTTCGCCTCCGAAGGCCCCGCCGATCTCGGCGCCGGACGTGCCGATATTGACATTGGCAATTCCGCAATCGGAGCCGGAGGCAGCGAGGAATCGCTCGGCTTCGCGCAGGTCGGTGGTGAAGATGGAGGAGGAGAGGCCCGCATCGACGGCATTGTTGAGGGCGATGGCCTCTGAAAGCTCCGTGTACGGCATGACATAGAGGATGGGCGCAAAGGTTTCGCGCAGGACCGGGCCGGTCTGGGACGGCATCTCCACCAGCGCCGGGCGGCGATAGGTGCCGCCGCCCGCGTCAACTGCCTCGCCGCCGGTGACCTTGCCGCCGAGCGATGCGGCTTCCGCCAGGGCAGCGTCCATGCTGGCCCCTGCCTGCGCATCGATCAGCGGGCCGACAAGCACACCCGGCGTGAGCGGGTTGCCGACCTTTGCCGAGGCCCATGCCGCCTTGAGGCGCGGGATGAGCCGGTCTGCCACGCTCTCATGCACGAACAGGCGGCGCAGCGTCGTGCAGCGCTGGCCGGCGGTGCCGAGTGCGGAGAAGGTGATGGCGCGGGTGGCGAGCTCAAGGTCCGCAGACGGACAAACGATGGCCGCGTTGTTGCCGCCAAGTTCGAGAATGGCCTTGCCGAAGCGGGCGGCCACCACAGGCGCCACCATGCGGCCCATACGGGTTGAGCCGGTGGCGGAGACGACCGCCACGCGCTTGTCTGCCGCAAGCATGGCGCCCGTTTCGGGGCCGCCATAGAGGCAGCTGGCGAGGCCTGCAGGCGCATCGCCGAAGCGCCTGGCTGCACGATCGAACACGGCCATCGTCGCAGCGGCGCAGAGCAGCGTCTTCTCGGACGGCTTCCAGATCACCGGATTGCCGCAGACGAGCGCGAGGGCGGCGTTCCAGGCCCAGACGGCGACGGGGAAATTGAAGGCCGTGATGATGCCGGTGACGCCCGCCGGGTGCCAGGTTTCCATCATGCGGTGGCCGGGGCGCTCGGTGGCGATAGTGAGGCCGTGCAGCTGGCGCGAGAGGCCGACGGCGAAGTCGCAGATGTCGATCATCTCCTGCACTTCGCCCAGCGCTTCTGCCGGAATCTTGCCGGCTTCGAGTGTGACGAGTGTTGCAAGGTCTTCCCTGGCTGCGCGCAGCTCTTCCCCGAGCAAGCGGACGAGTTCGCCGCGTCGCGGGGCGGGCACGTCGCGCCACAGGCGGAAAGCTTCAGCAGCGGCGGCCAGCGTATCTTCCGTCTCGGCCGCCGTGGTTGCCGGCAGGCAGGCAATCTGCTCACCCGTGACCGGCGTGCGGCATTCCAGTGTGGCTGCCGGCACCTCGGGCTGGAGACCGAAACGGGCAAGGGCGGAAGCGGCAACGGGTATGAGGCTCATGCCGCCGGTCTAGCCTTGTGCGGCCGCGCGGGAAAGCCCTCAGGCGACGTCGCGATCCGTGACGTATTCGGTCACCTGCGGCGCGGCCGAGTTCTTCTGCTGCATCTTGTTGTACTTGATGTAGGCCGGGCCGAGCACCACCAGGAACAGGACAGGAAGGAAGAACAGGATCATCGGCACGGTGAGCTTGGCCGGCAGCGCGGCCGCCTTCTTCTCGGCTTCCGACATGCGCATCTCGCGGTTTTCCTTGGCCATCAGGCGCAGCGCATCGCCAAGCGGCGTGCCGTAGCGCTCGGCCTGGCCGAGCGCCATGCAGACCGCCTTCACGCCTTCATGGCCCGTGCGGATGGCGAGGTTCTCGTAGGCCTGGCGCCGGTCCGGCAGGTAGGAGAGCTCGGCGACCGTGATGCCGAATTCCTCGGCCAGTTCCGGCGAGGCCGAGCCGATCTCCTGGCTGACCTTGTTGAAACCCATCTCGATGGACATGCCGGCCTCAACGCAGATCAGCAGCATGTCGAGTGCGTCCGGGAACGCGCGCATCAGCGACTTCTGACGTTTCTGAGCCAGGTTGGAGACGTAGATGTTGGGGGCATAGAAGCCGGCGGCTGCGCCAAAGGCGAGCGAGCCATACTGCATGAACTGGTTGAGGCCGTGATTGTTGATGAAGAAGATGTAGATGTAAGTCAGGATCGCGCCGGCGAAGGGCAGCGCCATCCGGGCAAAGTAAAAGGCCGATACGGGACCCGGACCCCGCAGGCCCGCCTGGTTCATTAGCTTGACGACGTTCGGATCTTCCAGCGCCTTGGCGAGATTAAGCCTGGAGGAGATTTCCCCCATCATGGAATTGTCGGTGCGGCGCAGCCCCTTCTTCTCGAGCGCGGCGCGGCTCTGCTTCCGCAGACGCTCGCGCTGCGAGGCGACTGCCTTGAGGCGCGTTTCGAGCTTGTTACCCTGCAGGTAGGGCAGGAAAATGGACACCAGCGTGCCGAATACAGCGAGCGCGACGAGGTAGGCCGCCACCGTTTCAGGCTTTGTCAGGGAGACCAGGAACTCATACATCCGCGCCGGTCCCTACATGTCAAAGTTGATCATGTTGCGCATGACCATGACGCCCGTGCCCATCATTCCAGCAGCCAGGGTCAGGATGACGTGGCCGGTCTCCGTGCGGAACAGCTCGAGGATGTAATCGGGTGTGGTCATGAACACCATGATCCCGACGGCGAATGGCAGCGCGCCGATGATGAAGGCCGAGGCCTTGGCTTCCGAGGACAGCGCCTTGACCTTCTCACGCATCATCTTCCGGGAACGGATCACCGCTGAAAGGTTCCCCAGCGCTTCCGAGAGGTTACCACCAGCCTTGGCCTGGATCATCAGCACGATGGAGAAGAAGTTCACTTCCTGCAGCGGCATGCGCTTGTAGAGCGCAGCCAGGGCACGGTCGAGGCCGGCACCCATCGACAGGTTGTCGGCGAAGGTAAGGAATTCCTTCTTCAGCGGCTCCGGGCTTTCCTTGCCGATGATGCGGATACATTCGTTGAGCGGCAGGCCCGACTTCACACCGCGGACGATGACATCCAGCGCATCGGCAAACTGGTTCACCAGTTTCTTGTGACGGCCCTTGATCATCATGTTGAGAATGAACTGCGGCAGGCCCAGCGTGCCGGCGAAGAAAGCGGCACCCACGAGGATGGGGCGGCTCTTGAACGAGATACCGTTGATGACGAGACCTTCCGCGCCGGACATCCAGACGACGCCTGCACAGACTGCACCGGCGATCAGCGAGATTACCCAGAACACAGGGACCGGGATTTCGAGGCCAGCCTGTGTCAGCTTGGAGCCGACATCGCGGGCCCCTGAAGTCTTGCGGCGTTCCTTGTCCTGCTTGCGCAGGTTGTCGAGCATTTCCTGCGTCTTGGCACGGCGGCGCGCCGTTTCGTCCACCGCCTTGCTGGCCTTGCTGGCTGCGGCGGCCGCAGTGCCGGAGCGGCCGGCCCCGATCTCGCGGGCCCGTTTCTTCGCCGCCTCATCCCGCGAGCCGGTGAAGGTGAACCCGATACCAACGATGGCCACGAAGGCAAGGACGGCGACGAGGATGATGACGAGGTTGCTGGCCATCACGCGCCGTTCAGTTCGTCGAGCGCTGCCGCGAGTTCGCGCTCGAGATTATAGTAGGCGGCCCGCTCCCAGAAGCGCGGCCGGCCGATACCCATGCCGCGGTGACGCCCGATGATCTTGCCGTTCTCATCCTCGCCATCGATCTCATACTTCAGGATGTCCTGCAGCACGATCGTGTCGCCTTCGAGCCCGAGCACTTCCGTAATGCACATGATCCGGCGAGAACCATCGCGCAGACGGGAAGCCTGGACGACGACATCAATCGAGCCGACGATCATTTCACGGATGGTCTTTGCGGGCAGCGAGAACCCTCCCATCGTGATCATGGACTCCACACGGCTGAGAGCCTCGCGCGGGCTGTTGGCGTGCAACGTGCCCATCGAGCCATCGTGACCGGTGTTCATGGCCTGCAGAAGGTCGAACGCTTCAGGCCCGCGGACCTCGCCCACGATGATCCGCTCGGGGCGCATCCGCAGACAGTTCTTGACCAGATCGCGCATGGTGATCTCGCCCGTGCCTTCGATGTTCGGCGGGCGTGTTTCAAGGCGCACGACATGCGGCTGCTGCAACTGAAGCTCGGCGGAGTCCTCGCAGGTGATCACCCGCTCGCCGGGCTCGATGAAGCCCGTGAGACAGTTGAGCAGGGTCGTCTTGCCCGAACCCGTTCCGCCGGAAATCAGAACGTTGCAGCGGCTGTGGCCGATGATGCGCAGGATTTCCGCGCCCGGCTCGCTGATTGATCCGAACCGGACGAGATCGTGCAGCTTCAGCTTGTCTTTCTTGAATTTCCGGATGGTCAGCGTTGGCCCGTCGATGGCGAGCGGTGGCGCGATGACGTTGACACGCGAGCCATCCAGAAGGCGCGCATCGCAGATCGGCGAGCTTTCATCGACACGCCGGCCGACCTGGCTGACGATGCGCTGACAGATATTCATCAGCTGGGCGTTATCGCGGAAGCGGATGTTGGTACGCTCGATCTTGCCGTTGACCTCGATGTAGGTCGTGTCGGCACCATTGACCATGATATCGGCAATATCATCGCGCGCCAGCAGCGGCTCCAGCGGGCCGTAGCCCAGAACATCGTTGCAGATATCGTCGAGCAGATACTCCTGCTCTGATATCGACATGACGACATTCTTGATGCTGATGATTTCCACCACAATGTCGCGGATTTCCTCGCGGGCGCTCTCGATGTCGAGCTGGGCCAGCTGAGACAGGTCAATCGTGTCGATCAGGGCATTGAAAATGGTGGTTTTCGTAGCGTAATACTGCTCCGAGTGCTGACTGACCTTGCGGACCGGTTCCGGCTTGAATTCGGGCGTCTTGAGCTTTACCGGATTGGCGGCAGGGGGCGCCGCGGCTGCCGGAGTGACCGGTTTCGGTGCAGCCGGCGCCGCCGCCGCGGGCGCCGCAGGTGCAGGCGCTGCCGGTTTCGGAGCCGCAGCAGCAGCCGCTGCCCGGGGCGCAGCCCCCGGCATGGTCGCAGCGGGTGAGCTGGTGCGTTTACCGAATGACATGTCCCTCTACCTGTCTTGTCCTTATCGGCCTACTTGCCCAAAAGTTTCTTGATGAATGATTTCTCGGCCTGCCGGACCGTCTTGCCCGTCAGAGCGGCCGCAAGATGATCGATCGCGACGGAAGATTTCGCCGCTGGCGATGTCTCCGAGATCATCTGGCCATTGTTCGCGGCCATTCCGAACACTTCCGGCTCGAAGGGCACGACAATGTCAGGCTCGACGCCGATCGCCGCAGCGAAATCCTTCACCGGAATCTCCGGGCGTTTGGGCACGCCGCACATGTTCAGCACGAGGCGTGGCGGATGATCGTTGACGCGGTGGCCCTTGAGCTGATCGATCATGTTCTTGCCATTGCGCAGGGAGGCAAGATCCGGCTGGCAGACGATGATAACCTCATCAGAGGCGATCAGTGTGCTGCGCACCCAGTGATTCCACATGTGCGGCAGGTCGAGCACCATATAGGGCACGTTGCGGCGCACATTCTCGATGACGGTGGCGTAGGCATCGTCGCCAATGTCGATGATCTGGTTGATGTTGGCCGGCGCCGTGAACAGCGACAGGCGTTCGGTGGCACGCGCCAGCAGGCGTTCGATCACCGCATTGTCGGCCCGCTCCGGGGCGAGGAGTGCATCGGCGATGGTCTGCGGCGTATCCTGGTTGAAGTCGAGCGCCGTGGTGCCGAAGGAAAGGTCGAGGTCCACCAGGGTCGTATTGACATGAGTATTCTCGGCCAGCGCCCAGGCAAGGTTGTGCGCGATGGTCGAGGCCCCTACCCCGCCTTTCGCGCCGACCACGGAAATCTGCTTGCCGAGGAAGGGCGCATCCGGATCCGTGAACAGGCTGGAGATCGAGCGGATGATCTGCAACGGCTGAAAGGGCGGAACGAGATACTCCGACACGCCGCGGGACACCAGCTGGCGATAGAGCATGATGTCGTTGACCGCGCCGATCACCAGCACCTTGACATGTTCGTCGCAATGCTCCGCCAGCGCATCGATCTCGTGCAGGACCTGGACGGCCTGGGCGGATGACTCGATCATCAGCAGGTTGGGCGTCGTGTTCGCCTGCAGATCGGCAATCGCCGCCGGGATACCACCCGCGATACATTCGACAGTGGCGCGGCCCATGCGGCGGTCGCGCGAGCACAGCTCCATCAGTGCGCGGGTTTCCTCACGCTCGTAGAACAGCTTGATCGAGATCGCCGGCAGCATGGCATCGCCGCCGGTCTGCTCGTAGGGCGTGAACACCGCAGGCGGGGCCATCACCGGCTTGGAAGCAAAGTCGGTAACGGGCTGCACGGGCTGGGCGGCCGGTTCGTCGAAGGGGTTCACCTCAACGAGATCATTGGCGCCGGTCAGGGTCTCATCGCCGAACACGTCCTCGAACTCGGTGCCGAAGTCGTCCTCAAACAGTGCCTTGTCTTTACCCATCATACGCGAACTCCTGCTGCCGGAGGCCCGGCCTATTCAATCACCTGGGACACGGCGCCCGATTCCTGCTGCGTGCGGGCTGCAGCCGTCGACTCGCCTTCGCGGAACTTCTGGAGGATCACCGCGCGGCGGTCGGCATCACCCGGCTCCAGCGGGCGGTTGCCCAGAAGGTCTGCCGGATCGGCAATCATGGCGGCAAGGTTGGTGCGCACCGAACAACCGAGCGTCGGCAGGTTGTTGTTGGACGAGACATTGCTGAAATCGAGGGCAGACTTCTGGGCGCAGTCGGGTGCGACCGCGTCATAGATCTGGAAAGCGAGGATCATCGGCTGCGAGACGCGTTCGCCGGCACCGTGGGCCGAGCCGGCAATCTCGTCATACTCGATACCATTGTCCCAGGCGATGGCACGGGCTTCGGCAACGGCCGTGACGGCCAGCTGCGGATTGGCCGTGGCCTGAGGCAGCGACATGACGATCGGACCATGGCCACGCTGGGCGTAAAGCTGCACGAAACTGCGGATACGCTGGCGGTCGCTGCTGGAGAGTTCGCTCGCATGCGGATCAATCGCGATCTCGAGAAACTCCGTGCGCTTGATCACACCGATCTCGTTGCGGTCGAGCGCGGTGCCGGTGAGATAGGCAGAAGGCACAGACGACGGCGCGCTGCTGGCACACGCGCCGAGCGAGACGAGGCCGGCGCCCAGCGCCAGGAGAGCGATGTTTGGCCGGGAGGTGGTGGTCATTCCTCTATCCCCTACTCTTCAATGAAGCCCACTGGGGCCCGGTATTGATCGGCTTTGACGGGTGCGCCGTCGCGGCCGTAAGTTTCGTTCAGCTTGCCGAAGAAGATGGTCTTGGCGTCCGAGGCGTTGGCATATCCATCGGCCGGTGTGCGCAGCTGTGATTTGGCGGCAGGATTGACCAGGTATGGCGTCACGATGACGACGAGCTCGCTTTCCTCCGACAGGAAGTCACGCGACTGGAACAGCGCACCAAGGATTGGCAGCTTCTTGAGGCCGGGCACCTGGTCGATGTTCTGGCGGTCCTTTGAGGAGATCAGGCCGGCCATCATCATCGAGCCGCCAGACGGCAGTTCGATGGTCGATTCGGCGCGGCGGACGGTGAGGCCCGGCAGCGTGACGCCTTCGAGCTGAACGACATTGCCGTTGCCGTCGATGATGGTCCGGCTCTGGCCCTGGAAGGCCCCCTGCGAGGTCAGCTCCGAAACTTCAGTCGAGACTTTCAGCGAGATACGGCCTTCCGAGAGCACGACCGGCGTGAAGCCAAGGCCGACACCGTAGGGCTTGAATTCGACCGTGATCTGACCATTGTCGTCCTGCCCGACCGGGACAGGGAATTCGCCGCCAGCAAGGAACTTGGCGCTCTCGCCCGACATCGCCACCATGGTCGGCTCGGCCAGCGTCTTGACGACACCGATGCGCTCCAGAGCCTGGAAGGCCGCACCGGCGCGCGACTGCAGGTCGCTGCCATTATAGTTCGTATACGTCAGGGAGCCACCGAAGCCGCCGAGCGAACGGCCCTGAACCGGGAAACCGAGATTTGTGCCGATCTCACCAGAGCCCGTGAACGGCAGACCAGGCGCGAGGGTGGTCGTTTCAGTATTGACCGGCGGATTGCCCGTGAAGAGCTGACGCTCGACGAGATTGGCAAGGTCGCCCCATCCGGGAACGCCGGAAAGATTGATGCCGAGCTGCTTCACGATGTTGCGCTGCATCTCGACGATGCGCACTTCAAGCAGGACCTGGTCGGGCGCCATCACGCTGAGCATGTTGACGACCTGCGGTGCACCCTGGCCGGACGGGAAATAGGCAGAGACGAGTTTGCGGACCTGATCCGACTGCGCCATGCTGTCGACAGAGCCGGTTATGACGATGGAGCCGTTGAGGCTTTCCAGCGAGACGCGGGCATCCGGGACATGTTTCGCAATCGACTTCTGCAATGCCGTCATGTCGGTTTCGACGTGCAGCGAGAGATCGAGCAGCGTGCGACCGGCACGGTCGAAGATGAGAGCGCTGGTCTGGCCATAGCGCACGCCGCGGAAGATGATCCGCTGAGACGTCTGCACCACCGCATCCGCGATCTCAGGATTGGCGATCACGACATCGGCGGCAGGCGCCTCGAGTTCCACAATGACCGACTTGTTCACCCCGACAGTAATGGCGCGGGAGACCTGGCTTTCACCGGGTGAGGTGATCACGGTTCCCATGCCATTTGGCACGGTCTGGGCGGTTGCCGCCAGAACGGGCGCAGAGGCGAGGATGGCGGCGCAGGCGATCAGGTTCCGTGTACACATGACTAGTTACCTCCGACGCCGGCCGGAACGGCCTGGCCGTTGCGGAAGATGGTGATCCCGGAGCTTCCGGCGGTCTCCTCGAGCATTTCGGTCCGCGGGTTGCGGTCGGTGCCGCTGACGAAGGTGTCGAGCGGGCGCAGCGAAAGCGTGACCTGGCCGAGGCGCTGGGCCATTGCGACAAGCTCGGCCTCGCGCGGCGTGACCTCGATGGTCGCCGTGCTGCCAACACGAGTTGGCTCTCCCTCAACAGCGGTCTCGTAATTCTGGTCGATCGCCAGCACCCGGACGTTCTGGATGATCGTCTTGGCCATCGTACGCTCGGCGACGCCACGTTCGGGCTGAGCTTTCTGGTCATAGGTCAGGATCAGGTCGACCCGATCATTCGGCAGAATAAAACCGCCGGAGGCGGACTCCGCTGAAATCTCGACGGAAACGGCCCGCATCTCCGGGTTCATCATGGCGGCCAGAATGCCCTGCTGACCCTTCATCACGATCTTCTGGGGCAGAAGCGGCTCGCCCTTGTAGAGAGGGGTCTTGACCAGGGCGCCGTTCAGTTCCTCGATCGATGCGGGCACGACCGTGTAGACGTAATAGCCTTCGACCAGGTTGGCCTTGGGCCAGGGCGACCATTTCAGGTCTTCCGACTTGATGGTCTCACCTACCGCGAAATCCCGGCTGACTGTCAGGACCTGGACTTCGGAGACTTCCTTTTCCTGGACCAGCGTTTCGGACTGCGTGACCGTCTGGGTGACAACCTGCGGCTTGCTGAGCTGCAGGACGAGAAAGGCTGCTCCCCCCGCCGAGGCCAGAGCCAGCAATAGGATGATGATACGCATCGGCGACATCAGGCGCCACTCCTCTCAACTCGAAGACCCACAGAACGTTACGAGTCGCAATGATCTGCTTAACCAAGCGGGAAATTCGCACGGCCCGGCTAAAGGAACGTTAACCGCCAAGACCGATTGCGCCGTAGAATCCGGACAGTAACGGTGACGCTGACCCGGCCAGGAAAGCGCCGCCTGCAATGGCAACACCGTAAGGCACGCCGGCCTTGGGTTCGAAGGGCGCGCGCATGAAACCCGGAACCAGAGCAGCCGGGATGCTCCGGCGGCTGACCATCAGGATGAAAGCGCAGACGCCCCCGACGATGGCCATCCAGTACACGAAGGGCAGCGCCGCGGCCGGGCCCATCCAGAGAACGACTGCGGGGATCATCTTGGCATCCCCTCCCCCAAAAATGCGAAAGGCATAGAGCCCGAAAGCCAGAACGAAGGCCAGCGCGCCCGCCAGGACGTGGCCGCCAAGGATCTCGGGCGGCAGGCCCGAGACGAGGGCAGCCGGCAGGAACAGGCCGGCGATCGACAGGTTCAGCCCGTTCGGGATGGTCAGCCGGTTGACATCATGGAGGGCCGCAAACAGGCACAGGGCCAGGAACAGGCCGGACAAGGCGATCAGAATCATGGGCGGACAGCTCCCGCTTTGGACATCGTCCACACGCTGCCGGAAAACCTTGAAGGAAGCCTTGCCGCAGCGGCCTGCCCGGCAAATGAAAAGAGCCGCCAGGTTTCCCTGGCGGCTCCCATTCAGCTTTAACGCTTAAGCCGATTAGGCTTTCGCAATCTCGCCGGCGACCTTGTTGAAGGCAGCGCCCGAGTTCTGGCCGAGGGCGGTCACGCCGCCGATGATGGCGACAGCGATGAGGGCGGCGATGAGGCCGTACTCAATGGCGGTGGCGCCCGACTCGTCTTTCAGGAAACGTGCAAACATTGGAAACTCCCATCATGCGTTTGACAAGTTCCGGCTTGAACTTTTCTCTCCGGAACACGGAAGCTTTTACACGAACAATCTTGTCGCCAGATTGAGGGAATCAGAAAAGTCGTGAAGCCGTGTCAGCGATTCGTTTACCGCCGATTTCCCGGTCATTACGGGCCGTCCGCAGGCGGAAATCCTGAAGCCGGAGCCGGCTCTCGAGGACCCTATATATAATGACACGCGAAGCGAACGCAGCCGCGCGCTCTATCACTCCTATGCCGGACAGGCCCCAAAGGTTCCCGGTTAGGAATCAGTAAACCATAGTCTGGAATATTCAGGCATCCCTGCTGCCGGAGTGTCCGCACAATGACGAAACTGTTCAGAGCCGCGATGCTCGGCGCCGCCGCCCTCTCCATGGCCTCTGCCGCCTCGGCCGGCCAGATCTTCGTGGAAGCCAGCAAGACGGTTCCGATCGAGCTCAACGGCTCGGCCGCCAGTATCGTCATAGGCAACAAGAACGTTGCGGACGTCTCGGTGCACAACGAGCGGCTGATCTTCGTGACCGGCAAGAGCTACGGCACCACCAACCTGATGGTGTATGACAAGTCAGGCCGGCAGATTTACAGCTCCGACGTCATGGTCACGACCAATTCCACCAACCTGGTGACGATCAACCGGGCCGGCCAGAGCTATACTTATGACTGTTCGCCGAACTGCCGCGCTGTGCTGAGCATCGGCGACTCACCTGACCACTTCGCCTCCCTGATCGACCAGCAGATGCAGACGCAGACGCTGACCAGCGGCAACTGACCCCTTCCCCGGCACCTGAGGCCGGATCGATGAAATTTTACCTGCTGGGTCAATCACCTGCAAACCGGCAGGTGATATTCCCATTCAGATCACTCGTTTGGGGTAAAACCATGTCCAGCCTCGCGCCGACCCGCCTTGCCGCACGCCTCTGCGGGGCCTGGCAACGCTTTGGCCGCGATGAGCGGGGCGCCACCCTGATCGAGTTCGGCCTGATCGCGGCGCCCTTCTTCTTCCTGATCTTCGGGCTGCTTGAAGTGTGCCTCGTCTTCATCATGTCGACGGTGCTGGAGCATGCGGTTTCCGAAGCCTCCCGCCCGCTGAGGACCGGCGAGGCACAGGAAGCCGGCCTGAACGAGGAACAGTTCCGGCTGACCGTCTGCGCGGAGCTGTTCGGTATGCTCGATTGCGACGGCCGTCTGCATATCGACGTCAAGACGATCTCCGGCTTTGCGGGCGCGTCGAACAACATGCCCCTCGATGCCGAGGGCAATTTCAATGACGATGGCTTTGCCTACCAGCCCGGCGGCCCGAACGACATCGTCGCGGTGCGCGTCTTCTATGAGTGGGACCTGATCACGCCGTGGATCTCACAGCCGCTCGCCAATATGGCCGGCAACCGCCACCTGCTGCAGGCGAGCGCCGTGTTCCGCAACGAACCCTTCGGGACCTGACATCATGGCCATTTTCTCCTTCCTCGCCCCCCTGACGCGCCGCACCCGCTGGCGCGGTGTCAAAGGGCTCTGGTACAACGAGAAGGGCGTTTCGGCGGTCGAGTTCGCCCTGATCGCGCCCGTTCTGGTGCTGATTTATTTCGGCTGTATTGAACTCAGCCTTCTCATGCGCGCCGACCGGCGTGTGACGGCAACGGCGGCGAGCCTCGGCGATCTGACAGCACGCCTGATCACCGTCTCGGACCAGGACATGCAGGAATTGTTCAATGCGGCCAGGGTGATGATGCAACCCTATTCAGCGGAAGTTGCGCGTATGCGGATTACTTCCGTTGTGGACAATGGCGACGGGCAGACACGTGTGGCCTGGTCGGACGGATACAACATCGACAGCTATACCGAGAATGCGAACATCACGGTGCCGGATGGCCTCGTGCCCTCGCCGGGCTCGGTCATCGTTGCCGAAGTCGAGTTTGATTACGAGAGCCGCGTCGGATTCGTGCTGGACACCTCGCGCACCGTCAAGGATGTCTTCTACCTGCGCCCGCGCCGGGTGATGTCCATCCCGAGGGTCAAGGACGGCAATCCGGCAACCGGATTTGGTCCTTCGAGCTAACCGGCTGGCGCAGCTGCACTGTCTTTCCTGACGGTGAACAGTACGGCCAGGCCGAGGAAGAACAACAGCGCAATCGCCGACATGCCGACCCGCTGGTCACCAGACCAGCGCGTGAAATACTCGATGAGAAGCGGGCCCAGCCAGACTGTAACCGTTCCGGCTATCGCGAACAGGCCGAAAAACTCTCCGCGCATATGCGCCGGGGCGACATGGATCAGCATCGAACGGCTGGATGAGATGTTGGCGGTGGCAAAGACCGCGATCAGGGCCCCCTGCCCCAGGTAGAGCAGGTCGGATGTGCCCGAGAAGAACGGCCAGTCATTGACCTTGACGTTCGGCACGAGGCCAAAGAAGGCCGCATCGCGCGTGATCGAGAGGCCGAGGAAGAGGATCAGCACGATCGCCGCGAGTTCCACGATCAGGGCATTCTTCGGGCCAAGCCGCTGGTCCAGCCAGCCACCGAAGATACCCCCGGCGACCGCCCAGGCCGAGGCCCATATGGCATAGATGGTGAGTTCAATGAGCCCCCAGCCGAGAAACAGGCTGACATAGACCGCGCCGATGGTCAGCAGCGCGAACATGCCATCGGCATAGATCGTCCGGGCAATGAGGAACTTGAACGCCTCGCGGTGGTGCGCGGCGCGCCGGATCGTCCGAAGCACGCCCCGGACGCCGTCCGTGATGGCCGCGACCGGCGAGGTACCCTTGCTGCCGGTATCGCGGGCATG
The DNA here is from genome assembly GCA_046293935.1 of Hyphomonas sp. GTDB lineage: Bacteria > Pseudomonadota > Alphaproteobacteria > Caulobacterales > Hyphomonadaceae > Hyphomonas. Next base: position 12,701 of record JBKBJF010000008.1, on the reverse strand, counting down.
CAGGAAGAAATACCACATCGAGGCGATCAGCCAGACGCCGCAGATCGGACCCGCGATGCGGAACTGTTCGTAGCGGGACGTATCGATCCCGAACATCGGCTCCTTCGTTGGCCAGCCAAGCGCATCGGGCAGCGCGAACATGAAGACGATGGCAATGAACATGACTGTGGCGGCCGCATTGCCGAGCGCCAGGCCCAGCCCGGAGACCGCCGGCAAGGCATCGGGCCGGGCCGCGTCGGGCAGCATCGAATTGTGCGTCACCTCGCTGTAGCTGTAGCAGACATAGGCGGTGATCAGCAGCGCCATCACGGCCCCCGTGGACAGGCCTTCGGGGCCCGGTATCGCCCACCAAAGTGAGATACCGACGAGCGAGATGACCGACAGGCAGAACAGCAGGAACGGCTTGCGGCGCAGGCCCCGGTCGAAAGCCGCCCCCAGGAAGGGGGCGGTGACGGCGGCGATATAGCCGGCCGTCTTGGAGAGATTGGCCACCATCGCCTGGCCTTCGGCCCCGGCAGCGCGGCGCGCTTCTTCCGGGCTCAGCCCTTCCAGCCGGCCGCTTGCCAGAATGTCTGCCCCGACAATGTCACGGGCGAAATAGGGGGCGAACACATAGATGACGATCAGGATGTAATAAGGATTCCGCGCCGCCTCGAACCAGGCCCAGGCAAAGCCCGTGCGGCCCCATGCGCCACCCTCGCCCGGCGCGATGCTGCGCGCGCCCTCTGCAGCCGGCGCAGCCGTCAACACTTCCGCCATGAATGTTCCTCCGCGGCGCAAGTGACCTGCGCTTGATGCCAACAGACTACCGGGTCCGCAGCAAAGGGAAAGCCGTTTTGGCTGTCACAGTTTCTGATGCCGTCGCGTCAGTCGGCCGCCGCAGCTCAGCCTTTCAGCCTGCTCGCCAGTTCGCCGGCATATTTCGTGATGTCCCCTGCCCCCAGGCAGATCACCATCGCGCCCGGCCCGGCAAGACGGCGCACCGCTTCCGGCAGGTCATGCAGCGAGGCCAGCGCCTGCGCGCTCTTATGCCCATGCCGGCGTACGGAATTGACGAGCGCCTCATGTGTCACGCCGGGGATAGACGTTTCGCCGGCTTCATAAACCGGCGCAATCAGCACATGATCCGCCTGATCGAAACAGGTGGAAAATTCCTCGAACAGGTCGTTGAGGCGCGTATAGCGGTGCGGCTGACAGACGGCAATCAGCGTGGTCTTGCCCTGCATGGCCCGCCCGGCTTTCAGCACGGCAGCGATCTCGACCGGATGGTGGCCGTAGTCGTCTATGATCTTGACCGGAGCCTGCCCGGCCTCCACCGCCCATTCTCCGACCTGCGTGAAGCGGCGCTTCACACCACCAAATTTGGCGAGTGCTGCGCGCACCTGCTCGTGCGTGGCGCCCAGCTCCAGCGCTACGGCAATAGCCGCAAGCGAATTCTGCACATTGTGTTCCCCCGCCATGGGCAGGGTCAGTCCCCGGATCACCGACGGGCCACCTGAAGCACGGCGGATTTCGACATCATAGTGCGAGCCGTTGATGTCGGTGCGCAGATTCACTGCGCGCACGTCGGCCTGCAGGTTGAAGCCATAGGTGATCCGGCGGCGGTCTGTCACGCGGGCAGCGAGCGCCTGAACCTCCGGGTGGTCCGTACACAGAACAGCAAAGCCATAGAAGGGCAGGTTCTCGACAAAGGTGTCAAACGCCTCTCGCAGCCGGTCCATCGTGCCGTAATGGTCCATATGCTCCGGATCGATATTGGTGACGACCGCACAGGTCGGCGACAGCTTGGCGAAGGTGCCGTCGCTCTCGTCGCTCTCCACCACCATCCAGTCACTCTCGCCCGCCTTGTAGTTCGAGCCGTAAGCATGAATGATGCCGCCATTGATGACCGTCGGATCAATCCCTGCCCCATCCAACAGGCAGGCGACCAGAGAGGTGGTCGTCGTCTTGCCGTGCGTGCCGGCAACGCAGACCGTGTATTTCAGGCGTGTGATCTCGGCCAGCATGTTGGCGCGGCGCACCACCGGAATGCCGGCCGCGCGCGCCGCCTGAACTTCCGGATTGTCGCGCCGGATGGCGGAAGAAATGATCACCGTGCCGGCCCCCGCGACATTCTCCGGCCTGTGGCCGATGAACACCTTCACACCGCGCGCGCGCAGGCGCTCCACATTCGCGCTTTCAGCCACATCCGAGCCCTGCACCTGGTAGCCCATCGTCAGCATCACGTCTGCGATGCCGGACATGCCGATGCCGCCGATCCCGACGATGTGCGCGGGGCCTACGGGAAACGGGGTGGGTGTGGGCATGCGCTGCTCCTAGATCGCGCGCCGGGTCAGCGACATCACCAGACCGGCAATGGCGGCCAGCAACATCATGCCGATGATCAGCGTCAAGGGCGCCTCACCCGGCAGACCGCCGGCATGGGTTTCTGGCGCAGGGCCATTCAGCGAGGCGGCATGTGAAAAGAAAGACATCCAGAAGATGCCGGCCGTGAACCCCCACGCGGCCGAGAGCAGGCGCGAGGAGCCCCGGCTCAGCGTGCGCACGGCGCCCCAGATCAGCGCTCCGGCGGCAATGAAATCCACGATCCAGAAAGGCCAGGGCTGCCAGTCGTTCCAGTTGCGCACGATCTCGCCGATCGCCAGCAGGATGCCGAACGCGAAGGCCATCAGAGCGGAGTTGCGGATCATAGCTCCGCAATCCTCTCTGCCATGTCGGCCAGTTCCCGCGCCGCCCCGGGCCGGGCCACCGACTTGGCGGCGGCCGCGCGGGCCTTGAGATCTTCCGGATCGGAAAGACGCGCCGCAATCAGGGCGCCCAGCAATTTCGGCGTGGCGTTGGCTTCCAGCAGCATGTCGGCAGCCCCGGCCTCAGTCAGGAGTTCGGCATTGGCCGCCTGATGGTCATCAGTGGCGATGGCCAGAGGGATGAGGATCGACGGGCGGCCGACCGCGGCCAACTCGCTGACGGTCCCTGCCCCTGAGCGCGCGATTACCAGATGCGCGGACGCAAGACGCTGGGGCATGTCGGAGAAGAATGGCGCGAGCTCGCACTCGACCTTCATGTTGCGGTAGATGTTGCGGACGGCCTCGACCTGCTCCTCGCGCACCTGCTGCACGACCTTCACGCGCGCCAGCAGCGGAGGGGGCAGGTGGTTGACGATGGCGAGCGGCACGGTCTCACCGATGATGCGCGAGCCCTGGCTGCCGCCGGTCACGAAGAGATTAAGTGAGCCGGATGGGTCCGGATAAGGCGTCGCTGCCGCTGCCAGAATCGGCGCACGCACGGGGTTGCCCACCGCGAGATGTGCTGCGCCAGCGGGCAGGTAGTCGAGCCGCGGGAAACCGCTGGCCACCAGCCTGGCATGTGTCGCGAACTGACGGTTGACCCGGCCGAGCACCGCGTTCTGTTCGTGAATGATGATCGGCACGTGCTGCCGCCGCGCTGCCGCGAGGGCCGGGAAAGCCGGATAGCCCCCGAATCCGGCCACGAGCGCCGGGCGATGTTTCTTCAGCAGCCGCGAGGCCTTGCCGATGCCGGCGTTGATCTTCAGCGCGGCGCCCGGAAGGGTCCACGGTTTGCGGAAGTTCGGGCTGGCTGCCTCTACCTCCTCCTTCCAGTCCGCCGGAAACTCCCCGGCATAGCGCAGGCCCCGCACATCCGAGATCAGGGCCGTCTTCCAGCCACGCGCGCGCAACTCGTCCGCAAAGGCGCGGGCAGGAAACATATGACCGCCCGTGCCGCCGGCGGCGATCACGACGAGCTTATCCCGGGATGTGTCAGCCATACGGCCCGCGGCTCCTGGTGCCTTCGCCGCGCACGAGAGCAAGCGCGAGACCCAGCGTCAATCCCATGCCGATCATGGCGGACCCGCCATAGGAGATGAAGGGCAGGGTCAGACCGGTGGGCGGCACAATGGCGAGATTGACACCGATATTGATTGCGGCCTGGATGGCAAACAGCGAGAACAGGCCGGCCGCCGCGGTGCGCGCGAAGCCATCCTCTATGCGTGCCGCCGCACGGAAGCCGCGCACCGTGATCAGCGCGTAGACGGCAATCAGGGCGATCACCGCCACAAGCCCGAACTCCTCGGCCATCACCGAGAAGATGAAATCCGTATGCGCTTCGGGGATAGTATTCTTTACCTTCCCTTCGCCCGGACCGGTGCCCATCAGCCCTCCCCGCGAGATCGCCTCGGTGGCCCGGTCGATCTGGAACGTGTCGTTGACGCTCGACGGTTGGAAGATCGTGTTCACCCGCTTGCGCACATGGTCAAAGCTGGAATACAGCAGCACACACATCGCCGCTCCGCCTGCTGCGAATCCGGCAATCCAGCGCTTCGGTATGCCGCTGACAAAAAAGGCCGTGAGAAAAGAGAGCGTCAGCAGGGCTGCCCCGCCAACATCAGGCTGCAACAGAAACAGGCCCAGCGTCAGGGCAAAGAACAGGAAGGCGATGCCAGCCCAGGCTCGGGAGGGATAGCGTTCACGCTGGGCAAGCAACCAGGCGACAAGGATGATCAGGGTGGGCTTGATCATCTCGCTCGGCTGGATCGAGATGCCGCCGATGCGGAACCAGCTTTGCGCACCGTTCACCCGGTGACCGAAGATGAGGATCAGGATCATCAGCAGCAGCGTGCCGATGAACAGAAGGATACCGAACCGGCGTGCCGTGGCCCGGTCCAGCAGGCTGACCGCCAGCATGAGGCCGAGGCCGAGCGCGGTGTGGACCAGTTGGCGGAACAGGAAATAGTAAGGATTGTCATACCCGATGCGCGCGGTTGCTGACGGGCTGACGGCCAGCGACATCAGAAGGCCAATCGCGGCGAGAAGTGAAATCCCGGCAACGAGCCCCCAGTCGAGGGTGCGCCGCCACTCGGTCAGACGGGATGTATCCGAGCGCGGGAGCAGCGGCGCGGAAGCGGTATAGGTCACGCAGACTCCTTCAGCGCCGCGGGCATCATCGCCTGCACAAGGCTGCGGAAGACATCCCCGCGGTGCTCATAATCCTTGAACTGATCAAAACTTGCACAGGCGGGTGAAAGAAGGATGACCGGATTGGGGCTGCCGGAAGACTTTGCATCGCGGAAAGCGGCATCGATGGCGCGCTCGAGCGTCCCGCAGGTCTGGGTTGCCACCTTGCCCTGCATCGTCGCGGCGAACGCGTCTTCCGCCTGACCGATCAGGTAGGCCTTGGTAATGTTCGGGAATAACGGCGCCAGCGAGCCGATACCATCCGCCTTCGCGACACCACCGGCGATCCAGTAGATGTCCCTGAACGAACGCAGCGCCTGCTCGGCCGCCTGGGCGTTGGTGGCCTTGGAGTCATTGACGAAGCGCACGCCACTGATCGTGGCGACATTCTCCATCCGGTGGGCAAGGCCCGGGAAGGAGCGGAAACCCGACATGATGGTTGCCGGGTCAAGCCCCAGTGCCCGGCAGGTGGCATAGGCCGCCGCCGCGTTCTGGAAATTGTGACGCCCCTGCAGGGCCGGACAGTCCTCAAGCCGGCCGACGAACTCCGCCTTGCCACCGAGATTGTCATACAGGCGGCCTTCGACGGCGCTAACCCCCTTGCCCAGCGTATAGGTGGAGGAAATCTGGCTGACGCGCTGCGGGCCACTGGCCGAGAGCCCAATGGCCATCGACTGGGTGTAGATGTCGTCGAAGCCGACAACCGCCATGTCCTGCGGCGATTGATTCTGGAAGATGCGCATCTTGGCGGCCTGGTAGCCTTCCATGCTGCCATGCCGGTCGATATGGTCAGGCGAGAGGTTCAGCATCACCGCGATATTGCAATGCAGGCTCTTCACCAGATCGAGCTGGTAAGACGACATTTCCAGCACATAGATCGCGTTGGAGTGCAGCGGCGCGAGATCCAGCACACCGGTGCCGATATTGCCGCCGACCCTTACATCGCGTCCGGCTTCCTGCAACACATGGCCGACCAGGGCCGTGGTGGTCGACTTGCCATTGGTGCCGGTGATGCCGACAACTTTTGGCCGTCCGCGCTCCGGCAGCGCCTGCACGGCGCGCGCGAACAGTTCCATGTCACCGATCACCGGCACGCCGGTCATCTCGGCCATCCGCACCAGCCGGTGCGGCTGCGGGAACCTGTAGGGAATGCCGGGTGACAGGACGAGCGCGGCAAAGGACTGCCAGTCGCGCTTGTTGATGTCGGACAGGGCGATGCCGGCCGCCTCGGCCCGGGCGCGGGTCTCCTCGTTATCGTCCCACGCATGGACGCGCGCGCCGCCAGCCTTCAGGGCCTTGGCTGCGCTGAGACCCGTGCGGCCCAGGCCAAACACGGCAATGTCTCGTCCAGCGTATTCGGTAATCGGGATCATCGCGCGCGGCTCACCTCAGCTTCAGCGTGGCAAGGCCCGCCAGGGCGAACAGGACCGAAAGGATCCAGAAGCGCACGACCACGCGCGTCTCCGGCCAGTTCTTTTTCTGAAAATGATGGTGAAGCGGCGCCATCAGGAAGATGCGCCTGCCTTCCCCGGTCAGGCGCTTGGTGATCTTGAACCAGCCGATCTGGGTCAGCACCGACACGGCCTCGATCACGAACAGGCCACCGATGACCACGAGGGCGAACTCATGCTTGGTGGCCACCGCCACGACGCCCAGCATGCCGCCGAGCCCGAGCGAGCCGGTGTCTCCCATGAACACCTTGGCCGGATAGGCATTGTACCAGAGGAAGCCCATGCCCGCGCCGATCATCGCGCCCAGCACGACCGCAAGCTCGCCGGCGCCGGGAGCAAACTGGATGCCGAGATACTGCGCGAAGACGAAATTGCCGGTCAGGTAGGCGATCATCGCATAGGCGGCCGCCGCAAAGGTCATGGGCACGATCGCAAGGCCGTCGAGCCCGTCCGTGAAATTCACGGCATTGGCTGCGCCGACAATCACGATCATGCCGAACAGGATGAAGAAGCCGCCGAGCGGCAGGAAATAATTGTTGACGAAGGGCACGGCCACGCCGCCGGCAAAATCGGGGTCTGCCGGTTCTATCGAGGTGCGCGGCGCGTATTCGGCAATCCATTGAGCGAGCGGGTTGAGCGGGCCCCATTCAGCATGTCCTGCGGGTGTGTGGGCGCCGTGCAGCCCCATGATCACGGCGCAGGCAAGCGCTGCTATACCGAAGCCTGCCAGCAGCCGGACGCCGGCAGAGACCCCGTCAGTGGTCTGCTTGGTCACCTTCGCATAGTCATCAAGGAAACCGAGGAAGGCATAGGAGAAGGTCACGAACAGCGTGACCCAGACATACGGGTTCTGCAGGTTGCCCCAGAGGGCGACGCCCACGATCAGTCCCAGCCAGATGAGCAGGCCGCCCATGGTCGGCGTGCCCTTCTTCGACATCTGCGCCTCGAGCGAAAGATCACGGATCGGCTGCCCCTTCCCCTGCCTTGCGCGCAAGGCATTGATCATCGCATCGCCAAACATCACCGTGACCAGAAAGGCAGTGACCACCGCCGCACCGGTGCGGAAGGTAATGTAATTGAGAAGGTTGAATGCGCCGGCCGGCGCAGCGAGCCACTCATACAGCATCAGCTTACCCTCGGGGCCCCTTCCGGGCCGCCATCCATCTTGCCCGTTGCGGCCTCTGCACTCCATTGGCGCAGCCGGTCCGCGATCCGTCCCATCCCGGAGGCATTCGACCCTTTGATCAAGAGAAGATCGCCATCCTTCAGGGTTTTTTGCAGTTGATTCCACAATTCATCCGCTGACGGAGCAGATACCTGTGGGAAACCAGGTGGCAGGGCTCCGGCAAGGTGTTGCATTTCTGCACCTGCCAGAAACACCCCCTCGACACCGGCTTCGAGAATCGGGCCGGCCAGCGCGGCGTGTTCAGCGGCTGACGTCTCCCCGATCTCCCGCATGTCGCCGAGTGCGGCAAGCCGGCGCGCACCATTCCGTTGCGAGATAGACGAAAGCGCAGCGCGCATGCTGGCAGGGTTCGCATTATATGCGTCATCGATCAGCGTGAACGTGCCGCCACCCGGCAACATAAGCGTCTCCGCTGTCCCGCGCCCGGGGGGTGGTGCATAGCCCGACAGCGCCTCGGCACACTCGGCAACCGAGCGTCCGGTCTGGCTTGCCGCGAGCAGAGCCGTCGCCACATTCGAAGCCCAGTGCGCGCCGACGGCATTGATCGTCACGCTGGCCCTGCGCCCGACGACATCCACCGCAATGCGGCTCGTCACGCCATCGGTCTCATAGCCTGTGATACGTGCAGTCGCATCTGCCGAACGCCCGAAGGTTTCGACATTGCCGGTGGGGCAAAGCTCGCGCGCCCGCGTGGCGAGGAAATCCAGAAAGTCGTCATCCGCAGGCAGGATGATCGTGCCGCCCGCTTCGAGCCCGGCGAAGATATCTGATTTCTCGAGCGCAATGGCCTGCAGTGACCCGAGCCCTTCGAGATGGGCTGCGGCAATGCAGGTGATGATACCAATCTGCGGGCGCACCATATGGCTGCGCGGAGCTATTTCGCCCGGCGTGCTCATGCCGATCTCGAAAATCGCGCGCTGCGTCTCCTCCGGCATGCGGGCCAGCGTCAGCGGTACGCCCCAGTGGTTGTTGAAGCTCTTGGCGCTGGAATGGGCCGGGCCGAACGCGGCATAGATACGCGCCAGCATTTCCTTCACCGAGGTCTTGCCAGCTGATCCGGTGACAGCTGTGCGGATCGCCGCCGAGCGCACGCGTGCGGCGATACCGAGCTGGGTCAGCGCGTCAAGCACATCCTCAACCTGAAGCGCGGGCCCGCCAGTCACGGGTTTAGACACCAAAACGCCTGCCGCGCCGGCCCTGAAGGCGGCTTCGACAAAATCATGCCCGTCGCGCTGGTCCTTCAGCGCCACGAACAGGTCTCCGGGCTGCAGCGTGCGGGTATCGATGGAAACCGTTCCCGTCACCGTGAACGGCGCCGTAGCCGTGCCACCTGTGGCCAGCTCGATATCCTCAGATGTCCAGAGCGGCTGCCTCATGCCCGGCCTCCCAGCGCGGCCAGCGCGACATCCTGATCGGAGAAGGGCAGGATGTCCTTGCCGATGATCTGGCCGGTCTCATGTCCCTTGCCGGCGATCACCAGAGTGTCGCCCTTCTTCATCTCCCGGATCACGGTGCGGATGGCCTCAGCCCGGTCGCCGATCTCGCGTGCGCCTTTCGCACCGCCAAGTACCGCCGCACGGATCTTCGAGGGATCCTCCGACCGCGGATTATCATCCGTGACGATCACATCATCTGCCTGCCGGCTGGCGATCTCGCCCATGATCGGACGTTTCTTCGCGTCGCGGTCGCCGCCGCATCCGAAAATCACCTTCAGACGCCCGGCCGTGTGCGGGCGCACGGCACGCAGCAGAACGTCCAGCCCATCAGGCGTATGCGCATAGTCGACGAACACCGCCGCCCCGGTCTCCGTCTTGCCCACCAATTCGAGCCGGCCTTTCACCGGTTTCAGGTTGGCCAGGCCCTCGGCCACTGCCGGGAACTCCATGCCCAATGACAGGCAGAGCGCCGCCGCCGCCAGTGCGTTCAGGGCCTGGAACTCTCCGATCAGAGGCAGATCCACCGGCTTCTGCTCGACATCCTTCCAGTAGAGGAACAGGGTCTGGCCCGTAGCCTTCGGCATCAGCTCGTCGATCCAGAGATCCTCGCCCCGCCAGCCGAACGAGACGACGGCCAGGCCCGCCTCCCGCGCGGCTGCCTCGAACACCTCGCGCTGGTCACTGTCGGAGTTGACGATCGCCGGCACGCCTTTCGGCGCCAGCGACCGGAACAGTTTCAGCTTGGCATCCCGGTAGTCTTCCATCGTCGCATGGTAGTCGAGATGGTCTTGGCTGAGGTTCAGGAACGCAACAGCGGAGAGATCGACGCCGTCCAGCCGGTGCTGGTCAAGACCATGGCTCGAGGCTTCCATCGCGCAATGTGTGACGTTCTGCTCGGCCAGAGCCTTCAGCGTTTCATGGATGGTGATCGGGTCCGGTGTCGTGTGGCCGATGTCGATCTTGCCGGAGGGGCCAATCGCGCCCAACGTACCCATCGAGGCGGCCCTGAACCCCGCCCGGCTCCAGATCTGGCGGGCGAAATCCACCGTCGAGGATTTGCCGTTCGTGCCGGTGACAGCCACAACTGTTTCCGGCTGCACGCCATAGAAGCGCTTGGCGGCCAGCGCCAGTGCCCTGCGTGGCTCGTCGGCGATGACATGCGGCACGCTGCCGGTCTCGGCACGGCCATCCGAAAGAATGGCTGCCGCACCTTTCTCGATGGCCATCGGTACGAACCGCACACCATCGTGCACCGTGCCTTTCAGCGCGGCGAACAGCCAGCCCGGCTGCACCTGGCGGCTGTCGGCCGTCATGCCGAGGATCTCGGTCCCGCCATTCTCGGCGAGAGGGAAGAGGTCCTTCAGTTTCAAGGGGAGCTCCTTTCTGGAGATCGGTTGTCCGGTTCGGCCCGTACCGGCCGGATATCTTCGAAACGGGGCGTGACCCCGAGAATGGGTGCCACGCGCTCGATGATCCGGCCCGCGACTGGAGCCGCACTCGCCGACGCGGTCGCCCCCCGGCCGGGGCGGGCCTTGGGATTATCCAGCGTCACGATCAGGGCATATTGCGGGCCGTCCTCGGGAAACACGGCAGCAAAACTCGAAATGTTCGCGTTCTTGTCATAGCCGCCCGCGATGGGCTTCTCGCCTGTACCGGTTTTTCCTGCGACACGGTAGCCCGCAATGTCGGCCGGCCGGCCGGCCCCGCGCCTCACACTCTGGCGCATCATGGCGGTGACGGCTTCGGCGGTCTCGCCTGAGAACAGGCGGACAGGCTCCGGCCTGCGCTTCGGATCGCGCACCAGCGTGGGGGCCAGCATCTCCCCGCCATTCCCGAACGCCGCAAAGGCCGTCAGGAAAGCCAGCGGCGAAACCGAAAGGCCATGGCCATAGGAGGCCGTCGCCGCATGCAGTTCATCGAGCCGCGCCGGCAGGATAGGCGCCTCACTGCCCGGCAGTTCGATCTGCGCGCGTTTCGTCAGGCCCGCAAGGTCGAGGAAGGCCTGCTGCCGCTTCGTTCCGAGTGCGCGTGCCACATGTACGGTTCCGATATTCGAACTCTCGACCAGGATTTCCGTGACATTTGCTGAGGTCGCAAACCGGTGCGTGTCGCGGATGGTGAAACGGCCCGCCTGAAGCGGTTGGGAGACATCGAACTTCTGAGTCCGGCTCACCACACCGGCATCCAGCGCGGCTGCCACGGTCAGCGGCTTGAACACCGAGCCAAGCTCATACACCGCGCCGATCGCGCGGTTGAGGCGCGCCGGATGGTTGGGGGGAAAATCCTTCGCCCGGTTGGGATCGAAAGCCGGCCAGCTCGCCATGGCACGGATTTCACCGGTCGCCGTTTCCATCAGGATCGCCGCCGCCCCTTCCATGCTGAAGGTTTCGGCCGCCGCATCCAGTTCAGCCTCAAGCGCCGTCTGCGTCTCGACATCAATGGTCAGACGCAAGGGGGCCTCGCCAGATTTCAGGGCCGCGTTGAACGTGCGCTCGAGCCCGGCAAGCCCATTGCCGTCGACATCCGTCTGGCCGAGCAGGTGGCCTGCGAGCGACCCCATCGGATAAGCACGGCGCCACTCTTCACGAAAGCCAAGCCCTTCAAGGCCGAGGGCCAACACCGCTTCCTTCTGGCGCGGCGTCAGACCGCGTTTGACCCAGACGAACTGGCGATTCTGATCGGAGAGGCGCGCGCGCAAGTTGGTGCGCGCCAGTTCCGGAAACTGCCCGACAAGACGGTCATACACTTCATCCGGATTCCAGACTGCGCTTGGATTCACCCAGAGCGATGGCATCTTCACGGAAGTCGCCAGCAGCTCTCCATCGCGGTCGAGAATGTCAGCCCTCACCTCTTCCTGCCGCTGCGCCACCTGCACCGCCTGGGCTGCCGGTGCCTCCGACAGCGCAAGGTATCCGCCCCGCCCGGCCATGACGACGAAGATCGCGCAGAGCACCAGCCCTGCAAGCCGCGTCCGGTCGCGCGAGGCCTCGCTCATGGCGCCGCCTCCGGCACCCGCGCTGATTCATCCGCCTGCGGAGCAGCCCGGCGGACCGAGGCGTCCACCGGGGGACCGATCACCTGATCCAGGTCCTCTTCAGAGGCCATCTGGTCCGGCTTCGGCGGGGCCATGCCAAGGTCCTTGCGCGCGATTTCCTCGATATAGTCGCGCCGGCTCATATGCGCGAGTTCGGTCTCCAGCAGCGCCTTTTCCTTTTGCGCCTGCTCGATCTTCTCCTCCACCGCCATGAGTTCGGCAGCGGTGTCCTTTGCGCCATACTTGGCGCGGTACAGGCTGAAGATCAGAAGGGCCACCACCAGCAGCCCGAAGAAGAATGCACGACGGCTCATCGCGTGGCCTCCAGTTCCGTGATCGGCGGAAGATCCAGTCCGTCATCCGCCGGACCGCCCTGGGCTGGCGCATCCGTGCGCATCACTGCCCGCAGTCGTGCGGAGCGTGCGCGCGGATTGGTTTCCACTTCCTTTTCAGAAGGTTGCAGCGCCTTGTTTGTAATCTGCGCGAAGCTGGGCGGCTTGGGCTTTGCAAGCAGCGGCACATGCCTGGACCTGGCCGGAACCCCGCCGGTGCGCTCACGGATCCAGGTCTTGACCAGCCGGTCTTCCAGCGAATGGAACGTGACCACGACCAGCCGCCCGC
>JBKBJF010000054.1:0-8816 GCA_046293935.1 Hyphomonas sp. | reverse complement strand
TGTCCGGCATGGGCGGCGAAGGCGGCTCGACCGGCATCGACGGGCTGCCCTATACCACGCTGTCCTATGCCAATGGCCCCGGCGCCTGCCGCGAGACCGGAAAGGATGCGGAGGGCAAGCCAGTCTATGACTGTACGCGCCAGGATCTGACGGGTGTGGATACATATGCACCCGACTTCCGCCAGCCCGCCCTCGTGCCGCTCTATTCCGAAACGCATGGTGGCGAGGACGTGGCTGCCCTCGCCTCCGGTCCCGGCGCCAACCTGATGACCGGCGTGATCGAGCAGAACGAGATCTTCCATATAATGGCCCGCGCGCTGGGCCTCGTTCCGGCACCGGGGAACTGAACTCAGCGGCTGGTGGGCCTCAGCACGCCCGTGATCAGCACCGGGATGAAGTAGAGGATGGCCAGCGCCGTGTTCAGCAGGTTGTTGAGTGCATAGCCCGTGGCGGCCGAGATCACGCCGTCGATGACGAACCAGATGGCGAGGGCGAGTGTCAGCCCGCGCCAGGCCGGCGCGCCGGCCTGATGGATGGCGGGCAGAAGGTTGAGAATGGTCGCGCCCCAGCCGATGGTGACCGCGCCCATAAGCCCGACCGAGAAGCGCATGCCCTGCGCCTCCAGCATCTCTGACGTGACCGGCACGCCACCGAGAAGGCCATACAGCATGCGGACGGCCGTGTCTGTGGCCGGAAAGGCACCGCCTGCGAGCACGGCGCCAAAGAGAATGACGCCCCAGCACCAGACGGTTATCCATGTTTTCCAGAAATTGCTCATGAGAGCCTCCTTGCCTTGATGAGCGAAAGGATGACCGAAGCCGCATAGGCGCCGCAATTACCTCGGAGGTCATGGACTTCCGCGCGGCGGCCTGTGACGATGCGCCATGATCGATAAAACCCTGCCAGCCCTTGAAGGCGAGGACGCCTTCGCCCGCCTGCTGCGCCATTTTCGCGGCGCGCGGCGGATGAGCCAGCTTGACCTGGCGCTCGACTGCAATGTCTCGGCGCGCCATCTTTCCTTCCTCGAGACCGGCCGCGCGAAGCCGAGCAGGGAGATGGTGCTGCAGTTGTCCGACGGGCTGATCCTGCCGCTGGCGAGCCGCAATGCGCTGCTGCAGGCGGCCGGGTTTGCACCGCTGTTTCCGGCGACGCCGCTCGAGGCCGATGCGCTGGGACCCTTCCGCGCCGTGCTGCAGGAAATGATGGACCGGCATGCGCCCTGGCCCGCGATCCTCGCCGACCGGCACTGGCGCATGCGTGATGCGAACGCCGCCGCACTCGCCCTGCTCGCCCCGCTTCAGGGCAGTGGCGAGACCAGTCTGATCCGTATGCTGACGGCCGCGCCTGCGGCGCCGGAGCTGATCGCGAACCTGCCCGAAGTGCTGGCCGAGATGCGCGGGCGGATCGCACTGGAAGCACTCGAAGCCCCCGGCGATGGCGAGCTGGCCGCGCTGACCGCCGAGATCGATGCGGCCCTCCTCCGCCATCCGCCGGTTCCGGCGGCGCGCCGCCCGCTGGTGCCGCTGGAAGTGCGCACGCCCGGTGGGCTACTGAAGTTCCTGTCCACGGTCGCGCATTTCGGCACCAGCGAGGACGTCACCGTGCGTGACCTGCGCCTCGAACTGCTGTTCCCGGCAGACGAGCCGACCCGGATCGCCCTCCGGGCCATGCCGGGACAGTAGGCCCTCACCCTGCGTCAGTCTGGCCAAATTGCCCGCGCTGCGCGATGCTCCCCGCAAACATAGACCGGGAGGAATATGAGCCATGAAAGCCGCCGTGATGCGGGCGCCGAAAGCGCCGTTGTCGATCGAGGACGTGACGATCTCCAAGCCCGGACCGCGCGAGGTGCTGGTGCGGCTGAAGGCGATCGGCGTGTGCCATTCCGACGTGCATTTCTGGGATGGTGCCTTCCCGGCCGAGCTGCCGGTGATCCTCGGACATGAGAGCGCGGGCGTGGTCGAAGAGGTCGGCTCGATGGTCTCGGCGGTGAAGCCGGGCGACCATGTGATCTCGATCCTTTCGCCCTTCTGCGGCACCTGCGAGTATTGCCTGACCGGCCACATGTCGGTCTGCCATACGGTCAACCGCGAACAGTTCCAGCGCGCGCCCACCGAAGCGCCGCGCCTGTCGATCGGCAAGGAAAAGGTCGGCCAGTTCCTGAACCTCTCTTCCTTCGCCGAGCAGATCCTCGTGCACGAGAACACGCTGTGCGTGATCGACAAGGACATGCCGCTCGACCGGGCGGCCCTGATCGGCTGCGGGGTCATCACCGGCGTCGGATCGGTGTTCCACTCGGCACAGGTGGAGCCGGGCTCGACCGTGGCCGTGATCGGCTGCGGCGGCGTGGGCCTGGCGGCGGTCAACGGTGCGGCGATTGCCGGCGCCAGCCGGATCATTGCGGTCGATCTTTCCGACGAGAAGCTGCAACTTGCCACCCGGTTCGGAGCCACCGAAGTGGTCAATCCCGGCAAGGTGAACGCCATCGAGAAGGTGAAGGAGATCACCAGGGGCGGGGTGCATTATTCCTTCGAATGTGTCGGCGCCAAGCAGACGGCAGAGATGGCCTATCACATGCTGCGCCCCCGCGGCGTGGCGACCATCATCGGCATGATCCAGCCCGGCGTGAACATCGAGATTCCCGGCATCGAGCTGCTGGTCACCGAGAAGCGCCTTCAGGGCGCAGTGATGGGATCGAACCGTTTCCGGATCGACTTCCCGCGCCTTGTTGACCTCTACAAGCAGGGCCGGTTGCACCTCGATGACCTGATTTCCGACCGGATCGGCCTCGACGGGATCACGGCGGCCATGCAGAACCTGAAGGACAACAAGGGCTCGGTTGCCCGTCAGGTCGTCGTTCTGAACTGATTGCAGGCCACACGGGCGAAGGCTATGGAGGGCGTTTGCAGGAGCGCCCGGGGGCCCGTATGTCCGCAAAACCCAAACGAACACTGCTGCAGCGGCTGCTGCGGCGCATCGTGTACAAGAATTATGGCCGCAACCTGCTCTTCCAGCTGCAGCTGCGGGCCCTGAACGAGGCCGCCGACTACGCCCAGGCGCACATGCAGGAGGCGATGATCTTCGAATCCTACCCGGCTTATGTCGGCTTCCTGATGTCGAAAACCCCGCCGGACGGCCTGATCCTCGAGTTTGGCGTGGCCGGAGGAAATTCCATCCGTCTGATCGCGGCCAATACGAGGCAGCCCGTGCACGGGTTCGACAGCTTTGAAGGCCTGCCCGAAGACTGGTCCGGGCATCTCGAGCAACGCGGTGCCTTCTCCCAGAAGCGGCAGCTGCCGAAGGTGCCTGGCAACGTCCAGCTTCACACCGGCTGGTTCGACGCGACTCTGCCGGGTTTCCTGGAAACCCATCCCGGCCCCGTCAGCCTGCTGCACATTGACTGCGATCTCTATGGCGGGGCGAAATACATCCTCGACACGCTTGGCAGCCGGCTGCAGCCGGGTTCCATCGTGATGTTCGACGAGTATTTCAATTATCCGAGCTGGCGCCATCACGAATACAAGGCCTGGCAGGAATTCGTCCGCACCCGGCATGTGCGCTATACCTACATCGCCTTCACCGCGATGGATGGTTGCGTGGCGGTGCGGATCGACAGGATCGGCTAAAGCAAGGGACGATCCGATCGAAGCCGGGCCAGGCTCTAGAGAGACTTGCCTGTCGCCGCTGCCAGCGAGGACAGGCCATCTGCTTCGAGGCACCGTGACAGCTCGCGCGCCACACGCAGCGCCAGGCCAGGCCCCTCATAGACCATCATCGAATAGAGCTGTACCGCGTTGGCTCCGGCGCTGATCTTGGCATAAGCGTCTGCGCCGGAGGCAATGCCGCCCACACCGATGAGATCGAAGGCACCGGCAAGATGGCGGGCAAACAGGCGCAGCACCTCCGTAGACGGATGGAAAAGTGGCGCACCGGAAAGGCCGCCAGCCTCCTGCCGTTCCGGACTGCGCAGACTTTCCGGGCGCGCCAGCGTCGTGTTCGATACGATCAGGCCGGAAAGCCAGGCCCCTTCGCCCCTGACCACGCCGCAGATATCGCTGACCGCTTCCGTATCGAGATCGGGCGCGACCTTCAGGAAGACAGGCTTGTCTTTCCGGTCTGCCGCCCCGCAGCGCGAGAGGAGCGCGGCAAGCGAGGCCTTGTCCTGCAGCCCGCGCAGCCCGGGCGTGTTGGGCGAGGAAATGTTGATGGTGATATAGTCCGCATGCGGCGCAACCGCATGGATGCCCGCGACATAATCTCCGATCCGGTCGTCACTGTGCTTGTTGGCGCCGACATTCGCACCGATCGGGACAGCGTGGGAGTATTTCGCAAGGCGGCGGACGAAATAGTCAAGGCCGTAATTATTGAAGCCCATGCGGTTGATGACCGCACGGTCTCCGGTCAGCCGGAACAGGCGCGGCTTGGGGTTGCCGGGCTGGGGCCTTGGCGTGACCGTACCACATTCGACGAAACCAAAGCCAAACCGCGCCATGGCTTCCGGAACCTCGCAATTCTTGTCAAAGCCTGCCGCAAGTCCTACGGGCGAAGCGAGCCTGAGGCCCGACCTTGGCAGGACAGTGCCGATGTTCGCCGGGAAGGCCGGCGCCTTGCCCGGCACGCCAAGCCCCTTGATCAGTGTACGGACCGTTGCGGTATGGGCAGCCTCGGGCGGCAACAGATGCGCGGCTTTTGCGGCGAAGTCGGCGAGCATCAGAACTCCTCCGGAAAGACCGGCGCGCCATCCGCACCGGGGGCGAGCCACCAGTCTGCTTCAGCCTTTGCGATCACAAGCGGCCCATAGAGATGCGGGAAAAGGTCTCCGTTCCGGCTCGGCTCCCAGCGAATATCACCGAGCGTTTCCAGATCGAACCGCAGAAGTTTCACGCGCTCCTCGCCGCTGAAATAACGCCTCGCGGTCTCTTTCACTTGCGCCGAAGTGGAGAGGTGCACATAGCCATCCGCAAGGTCAGCGGCCGACGATGTGTGGCCGGACGCCTTGGCTGCGTTCCAGTCCGTTTCGGTCAGTAATTTATAGACCCGCATCGTCATGGCGCCTCCCTCTCGCAGGCTTTGCGCGGATGCGCAATGCGGCGCGAGACGGGCGGCCTGCTAAATCGGGCTGGCGGCGATGTTGGTGGCGCGGGCCATCCGCCAGGTGCCATCATCGCCCTGACAGGCGGCGAAACGTCCCCGTTCCTGACCCGGGAAGGCATAGGCGACATCGCGGCACATGACATGCACATTGACGCTGACCGGCTGCAGATAGCCGCGCGTGACCGGTTCATCCGAAGACGGAACATAACCGATGCCCTGAATGCTGGCTTTCAGCGGATCAACCGGCACGGTCCGCTCGAAATGGATCAGCAGCGGGCGGCCGTCAGGCGTGGTGAGCTCATGATGCGTGCCGTCGGCGCTGCTTTCGACGAGCGCAAGAAAATCTGTCTTGAGCGTGGCCAGTGCGGCCGGATCGAGCGTGCGCCCGGCCGTATACTCGGTGCGCTCGGCAATGAAGTCCCCCACCGGGCGCGGCAAGGCCAGCGGGCGCACTTCCGGAGCAGGCGCGGTCAGCGCAGGCGGCGCGGCACGTTCGGCCGGCGCCGCCGCCAGAAGCCTCGGGCCGGAGGCTTCAGCCAGAGCCTGCTCCGCAGCCGGGCGTCTGGGTTTCAGCGACGGCGCGCCAGCAGGCGGAACAGACAGCCGTCTCGGCTCGGCCGGGGCGACCGAGGTGGCAGCCAAAGCGGCCAGCCGCGCCGCTTCCGCCTCCGCCTTCTCTCTTGCGGCGATATCCGCCAGACGCCTTGCTTCAGCCTCGGCTGCCCGCCTGGCTTCAATCTTCGCAAGCCGCTTCGCTTCCGCAGCCTCGGCTGCTTCCTTCGCTTTCAGATCAGCCAGGCGTCTGGCTTCAGCTTCCGCAGCCAGCCGCTTGGCCTCAAGATCGGCCAAACGCCTCGCCTCCAGGTCCGCCTGGCGCTGGGCTTCAAGATCAGCAAGGCGCTTCGCCTCGGCCTGCGCCGCCGCCGCGCGGGCGGCCTCTTCCGCAGCGATGCGGTCGGCTTCAGCCTTGGCGGCAAGAGCAGTCTGTTCCTCAAGAAGGCGCGCGGCAGCGGCAGCATCTGCCTGACGCATCGCTTCTTCCGTAGCCAGACGATCGCGCAGCCGGGCATCAATCACGGTCGGGCCGGCAGTCACGGCGGGCTGTTCCGCGGCAGCGCGTGCCGCCTCTGCGTTGGCGATGGCAAGGGCCGCCTGACGATCGGCCTGCATCTGGGCGAGGCGGGCAGCATCCTGCTCCTGCGCCTGCAGTTCAGCCACACGTGCCTTCAGCAGGTCAGCGGTGCCGCGATAATCGAACCAGGGGTTCGCCACAGCGCCGGCGGGAGCACTGGCTTCACCCAGCGCGGCGACGGAAACCTCCGTCCCCGGAAGGCTTTCGGCGGCAAGCGTGTCGCCTTCGCCTTCCGTCCTGTCCTTGCCACCGTTGAGCGCATTGTCGGCGGCCATGACGGAGAGGCCGGCAAGGCCGAGCACGGCGAGGCCCGCAAAAGCAAACTGTGAGAACTCGCCAAGGTTCCAGCCGCCTTCATCCTCATCCTCCCGGCGGCGCCCGCCGGAGCCGTTGGCGCCGGCTTTTGGCAACGGCACTACGGCCGGGGCAGGCGCAATTCTCGCTTCCCGCTTCGGCCGGGCCGGAGGGGGCGGAGGCGGACGCTTCAGGGCGCGCACTTCGGCAGACGGAGCCACGGGCATCTGCACAGGCGGCGGCAGGCGCATCACCGAGGGCCGGGTGGAGATCGGCTTCGAACCGGTCAGGATCGACAGCGTCGGTTGCGGGCGGACGGCATCGCGGGCATGCAGGCGGGCGCGGAACGGCATGGCATTATATGCGCGCTCTTCCGCTGCCCGGCCGGTCGCCTCGGCGCCACGCACGGCCGCGCGCAGGCTTTCCGGCAAGGCCGGCGGTTGTTTTACGGACGGGTCCACCGGATCGTTCAGCATCACCATACCCCTTGTCCGAAGGGGTTAACGGCCCCTGCGGTCTGTCAAATTGAATATAGCGGCTTAGGATTCCGGAAACCACTGGATTCCCGGAACCTGTCTGCCTTGTCAGGTTTGCGGCGGGTCTTTAAGGCAACACTTTCCCCTCCCCGCTGAAAATTCTGTCAGGAATGTCATGTCCACCGCCCGTTCCGCTCCCAAGAAGGTCGTTCTTGCCTATTCCGGAGGCCTCGACACCTCGATCATCCTGAAATGGCTCCAGGTTGAATTCGGCTGTGAGGTCGTCACCTTCACGGCCGATCTCGGCCAGGGCGAGGAACTGGAACCGGCCCGCAAGAAGGCGCTGGCCGCCGGGGTGAAGCCGGAAAACATCTTCATCGAGGACGTGCGCGAGGAATTCGTGCGAGATTTCGTCTTTCCGATGTTCCGGGCGAACGCCGTCTATGAGGGCGTCTATCTGCTCGGCACCTCGATTGCCCGGCCGCTGATCGCCAAGCGCCAGATCGAGATTGCCGACATGGTCGGCGCCGATGCTGTCTGCCATGGGGCGACCGGCAAGGGGAATGACCAGGTGCGCTTCGAACTCGGCTATTATGGCCTGAACCCCGACATCAGGGTGATTGCGCCCTGGCGTGACTGGGCGTTCAAAAGCCGCACCGACCTTCTGAAGTTTGCCGAAGCGCACGGCATCGAGATCGCCAAGGACAAGCGCGGCGAGGCACCCTTCTCGGTGGATGCGAACCTGCTGCACTCCTCTTCCGAGGGGAAAGTGCTCGAAGACCCGTCGAAACCGGCGCCGGAATTTGTCCATATGCGGACGATTTCGCCCGAAGAGGCGCCAGATGAGCCGGAAGTGATCACCATCGGGTTCGAACGCGGCGATGCGGTTTCGATCAATGGCGAGGCGATGAGCCCGGCGACCTTGCTGACGGCGCTGAACGCCTACGGCAAGAAGCACGGCATCGGCCGGCTTGACCTGCTCGAGAACCGGTTCGTCGGCATGAAATCGCGCGGCATTTACGAGACGCCGGGCGGTACGATTCTTCTCGTGGCTCACCGCGGAATCGAACAGGCGACGCTGGACCGCGGCGCGGCGCACCTGAAGGATGATCTGATGCCGCGCTATGCGGAGTTGATCTATAACGGCTTCTGGTGGAGCCCGGAGCGCGAGATGCTGCAGGCCGCCATCGACCATTCGCAACGCTGGGTGACCGGCGAAGTGACGATCAAGCTCTACAAGGGCACGGCCTACCTGATCGGGCGCTCCTCGCCCTATAGTCTGTACTCGGAGAAAATCGTGACCTTCGAGGATGACCAGGGCGCCTATGACCAGAAGGACGCACAGGGCTTCATCAAGCTCAACGCCTTGCGCCTGCGTCTGCTGGCCGCGCGCGACCGGAAGTTCGGGAAGAACTGAATTTTCCTTTGATTAAAAGCCCCCTCCGGCCCTTCGGGCCTTGCTCGGGAAATCGCGCTGCGATTTCTGATCTTCGCAAGCCCCCGCTTCGCAGGGGAGGATGAGGCCGTATCCGGGGATGCACCCCCATCCTCCCCTGCGAGGCAAGGAAGGCGCGGCGTGCAGCCATTTTCATCCGTTCACGATGTATCGAGGTTTTCCCAGGCTTTGGGCCGGGCGCGCTGGTCGAGGTGGATGAGGAGGGCGTCGGCTTCGGGTCCGAGGCGGCGCAGGACCGGCCAGGGGACGGCGAGGTCGCGCAGGGGCGCTTCGGCATGTTTGCGCAGGTAACGGGCGAGGCGGCGGGCATGGCGCGCGGGGTCGGCCATGACCCCGGTGAGCCGGCGGGCGGCATCCCAGAGCAGCG
>JBKBJF010000007.1:0-61015 GCA_046293935.1 Hyphomonas sp. | reverse complement strand
AGCGAGGCCCAGCGCGTCTGTGTCGTGCTGTGTGTCGCCACCGGGCTTTCCCATACCGAGGCGGCCGAAGTCACCGGCTGGCCCCTCGGCACGGTGAAATCCCATGTCCAGCGCGGCGTCGCCCTGCTCAGGGCCCGCCTTGATACCGCCAGCGTGGCGTGATGGAGTCTGAGAATGCGTGATCAGGATAGCTACAAGGACCTCGCAGACCTCTTCCGGGTCGAAGACAATGCCCTGCCGGACGAGCCTTTCACCCGGCAGGTCATGGGCCGCGTGCGGCGCCGCAAGCGGATACGCCAGCTCGTTGTCGGCAGCCTTGGCGCCGCCGGTGCCGCGATCGCCGCGGTGCAGCTGCCGCAGCTCTTCGCCGGGTGGACGGGTGTGGACAAGGCCGTC
Organism: Hyphomonas sp.; assembly: GCA_046293935.1. Classification (GTDB taxonomy): domain Bacteria; phylum Pseudomonadota; class Alphaproteobacteria; order Caulobacterales; family Hyphomonadaceae; genus Hyphomonas. The sequence continues at coordinate 60,619 of JBKBJF010000007.1, read as the reverse complement.
ACCGAGGTGCTCACCACCGCCCCCGGCCAGGTCAGCACCGCTGCGATCAACCAGCTGACCAGCCTTGCGGCCACCAACCCGGTATGGCTTGCCATCGCCGCCGGTGCCGCGCTCTGCCTGTTCGCTGTCTCGGCCTTCGAACGGGCCTGACCGCCCCGGCTGGCGGGTCCCGGCCCACCGCCGGAACCTGTAAAAAGCTGGAATCGCCTGTAAGGGCTGGAGCAATCGCAACACCTTCCTCCCCTGCGAAGCGGGGGAGGTGTCACCGAAGGTGACGGAGGGGGGGAGCGCCAAACGCCCACCCCTCCTCACACCCCTGCGCAGGCAGGGGTCCCGTCTCTTGCTGCGCCGGATACCTGCCAGCGCAGGCATCCCCGGCAGCTTTCCGCGGGCCGGCCTTATGCAACAGCAAATCCGGCCAGACGGGAAAAATCCCCCTACGGATCAGGGGGCGGAAAAGAATCCCCGGAAACTTGTGCAACACCCCCTGTGGCGGGGGTATCGTAGGCCCCATGACCCCGATGCGTGTCCTGCGAGCCAACCCCCACTTCGCGCGCCTGTTCGCGCGGGTGCATCCGCTCTGCTGGCCGATCCTCTGGTGGAGCCTCAACCGCCTGCTCGACTGGTACGAGACCTCGGGCTACGCGGAAGTGCTCTACGCGACCAGCCGCTGGGGCTTGATCCGCATCGTTTATTATGGCGACCGGCTGCCCGATCCTTCCGCCCGGAGGCCCTATGTCCTGACCCGGCCCCGCTGGGACGATCCGGTGTGGCGCACGAATGTGCCCACTTGTCTGCTGGACATCGCCGCATGCGAAACGCTCCGGCTCCATCCCCATCCTCCCCCGCGTGACGGGGGAGGCTGCGAAGGATTAGCGATTGCCCTGCAATCGCCCGGAGCAGGCGCGCTGCGCGCGCGGACGGAGGGGGCCTCTGCCTTCTCCGGCCCCGACACCTCCTAGATCCCCCGCAGGTAAAAGCTCAGACCAGACCTCACCGGCCGGGACACCCCCGCGTCCGGGTATTCGTGCTGCGCTCAATACCTGACGCCCCACGAGCCAGGCGAAGCGCGCAGGTGCGCTGAGCCTCTCGGGCTCAGCAACAGCACCGGGCAAGAATCAAAAAACCTCATCCCCGCCAGCCCATTCCCTGCAGCAGCATCCGCGTCTCGTACAGCGGCAGCCCGACAATCGCGGTATAGCTGCCATTGATCGCCGTGATGAACCCGCCCGCCATGCCCTGGATGCCATAGCCGCCGGCCTTGCCCTTCCATTCGCCGCTGGCGACATAGGCCGCGATTTCCTGATCCGTCAGCCGCTTCATCTTCACCCGCGCCAGAACCGTCCGTGAGCGGACGGTGCCATCCGGCCCGCGCACGGCGACGCCGGTGATGCACTGATGTGCGCGCCCCGACAGCAGCCGCAGGAAAGCTTCCGCCTCCGCCTCATCCGCCGCCTTTTCCAGATTGCGCTGGCCGAGCGCCACGACCGTATCGGCCGCCAGCACATAGCCCGCTTCCGCACACGCCGCCGCCTTCTCGCGCGCCAGCCGCCCGGCCAGCTCGCGCGGGGATTCGCCCTTGCGGCGGGTCTCGTCGATGTCGGTGGGAACGATCTTGTCCGGAACGATGCCGATCTGAGCCAGCAGGTCCAGACGCCGGGGGCTCGCGCTCGCGAGGATGAGCGGGGCCCGCGCCGGCATAAGGGATTACTTGAAGCGGTAGGTGATGCGGCCCTTGGTCAGGTCATAGGGCGTCATCTCGACCATCACCTTGTCGCCCGTCAGCACGCGGATGCGGTTCTTGCGCATCTTGCCGGCCGTGTGGGCGATGATTTCGTGGTTGTTTTCCAGTTTCACGCGGAAGGTCGCGTTCGGCAGCAGTTCGACCACCGTGCCTTCAAATTCGATGAGTTCTTCTTTCGACATGCTCTCTCCGGCAATCCGGCCTTCCGGCCGGAACTACGCTTATGCTGGGCTGCGCCATACAGGTTCGCAGGGATTCCGGCAAGCGTGGACAGGAGTCGGCCCTGACCTCAGCGCCGGTATCGTTTGATCATCGCGGCGGCAGGGGCACGCCGGACTGCTGGCTGCACTGGCCGGCGAAGCCGGGGAAGACGCCGTTGATGTCGGTGTTGGATTCCGCGAAGCCGTCGCCGATGACGAGACGTACCGAAGAGGTGGTCGCCACGGCGGCGATGAGTTCGGGTGTCAGGGGCAGCGTCATGCGCATTTCGGTGGAATCGCCGGCCGCCAGAACGGCCTCTCCGTAGAATGACTGGCCAGAGACAACCAAACGCGCAGGTCCTGGCACGGCATGGGCGCCGAGCTGGCGTGCCGGGGCAGCAACTTCCAGGGTCTTTTCCGCCGTATGGCAATGCAGCGCGAACTTCGGCGGCGAGACGCCGGAGACCTCATCCTGGGGGCCAATATCGATCGCCGTCAGGCCCGTTTCCGTGTCCATGAGTTCGAGCCCACGCGACGGGATTTCCAGCAGGGGCTGACCGTCCGCCGGGGCGGGAGCCGGCGCCTCCTGTGCGGGTGCGGTTTTCTGCAGCGCCGGTGTGTGATCGCGCTTCGCCCCACAGGCCGCGGCCATAGCTGTCAGCAGGATGATCGGCAGACGGATCATGTCAGCCTTCCTCACGTTCCCGGTGCGCGTCCCTGCCCGGCATGCAGCGCGCAGATCAGCGTGAACAGGCGCCGGGCCGTCAGCTGGTCGATGGTAATCTTGCCTTCCAGCCGCTCTTTCAGCAGTTCGGAGCCTTCATTATGAATTCCGCGCCGCGCCATATCGATGGCCTCGATCTGATGCGGCGTCTGTGTACGGATGGCCTCGTAATAGCTGTCGCAGATCATGAAATAATCACGAATCACGCCCCGGAAGGGGCCGAGCGAGAGGATGAAGGTGTGCACATCCTCCCCGGCCTCGTCGCGGACAGCGAAGACCAGCCGCCGCTCCACCTGGCTCAGCGCCAGCACATAGGGTCCGCGGCTGACGCCCTCGACGGCAAAACTGTTCTCCTCGATCAGGTCGAAGATCGCCACCCGGCGCTCGTGTTCGGCGTCCGGGCCGGACGCGCCAAGCGTCTCTTCGTCGATCAGCACGGAGATCAGGCGGTCAGTGCCCATCACTCCCGCCCCGGCTGGTTCGGATGGAAACGGAGCGCGCATGCGCCGGCAGGCGTTCGGCCTCTGCCAGGCGCAGGGCCGCCTGGGCCAGCACACTCAGCCCGTGGGGGCCCGCTCGCTGGATACTCATCCGCTTGAGGAAGTCATACAGTCCGAGTCCGGACGAAAACCGCGCGGCGCGGCTGGTCGGCAGGACATGGTTGGAGCCGGTGACATAGTCGCCCAGCGCTTCGGGCGTATGGTGGCCAAGGAACACCGCGCCCGCATGCCGGATCAGCGGCAACAGCGCGTCGGGGTCTTCCACGCAGAGCTCAAGGTGTTCTGCGGCGATGCGGTTGGCCACCTCGGCAGCCTGCAGCCGGTCGCGCACATGGATGATGGCGCCGTGCGCCAGCCAGGATTCCCGCGCGCGATCGCCGGTGGTGAGCGCTTTCAACTGGCTTTCCACAGCCTTATCCACAGCCTTGCCTACAGCTTCATCCACCGTGATCAGGATCGACTGGCTGGAGGGGTCATGCTCGGCCTGGCTCAGCAGGTCGGCCGCCACCCATTCGGGGTTTGCCGTGGAATCCGCGATGACAAGGATTTCGGAGGGCCCGGCAATGGTGTCGATGCCAACGATGCCGAACACCTGCCGCTTGGCCTCGGCCACGAAGGCATTGCCCGGCCCGACGATCTTGTCGACCGGTTTCAGCGCCCCGGCGCCATAAGCCATTGCGCCGACCGCCTGCGCCCCGCCGATGGGATAGAACTCGTCCACGCCTGCTTTCAGCGCGGCATAGGCGACCGCCGGTGAGAGTTCGCCGTTCGGCGCCGGCGCCACCATCACGATGCGCCCGACGCCTGCGATGCGGGCCGGCACGATGTTCATCAGCACCGATGACGGATAGCTCGCCCGCCCGCCGGGCACATAGACACCGACGGAGTCGAGCGCCGTCCAGCGCCAGCCGAGCTCGATGCCGCTGTCATCGGTGAACCGGTGGTCGGCCGGGCGCTGGGCACCGTGATAGGCGGCGATCCGGTCATGTGCGAAATCGATGGCCGCGCGCAGGTCTGCCGGGCAACCGGCGGCCAGTTCGTGCAGGTTCACATTGTCGGACTGGAGGGTCGAGGGGTCGATCTGCAGCCCGTCGAACTTCGCCGTCAGGTCGGCCACGGCCGCCCCGCCGCGCGCCTTCACATCCGCCAGGATGTCGCGCACGACGGCGAATACATCCTCGCCCGCCCCGCGATCCTCGGCGAGGAAACGGTTCAGAACCTCATCGAACTGAGGCTTGGTGGCGTCGAAATGGCGGGCCATGGGGCGGAACGGGCTCTCTGGGGTTGCCGGAACCCCGCTACATGGACCGGGCCGCCCCCGCTGGCAAGACGGTGATGAGGCCGGGGCGCGCTACCGCCGGCGCCGCTCATGGTTGGGCAGGCGGCGGGTCGGCCAGACATAGTCGCTGTCGATCAGGGAGGCGTCGAGGGCTTCGACGGTCAGGACGATTTCGCCATCGCCGGCAAACAGCAGGGTGATCCTGCCACCCGGCGGCTCTGCATCCGGTGTGAACTCTATGTTCAGCAGTGACAGGATAAGCTCGGGATCGGCCTTGGTGATGGCGCGGGTTCTGACGCCAAGCACCCCGTCGAAGGCCAGCAAAGCGCGCACCCGCTCGCCCGGCTCGCCCTTGCGGGTGGGGGCCGTTTCCCAGCGGTAGCGGTTCAGCTCCAGCCCGAAGCGGCGCTTCCTCTGCTCGTATTTCAGGTTGCCGGCCTTTACGACAGCATCCTGAACAGCGGCGGCAATGATCTTCAGGTCTTCCGGCTCTTCTGTGAACAGGCGCAGCGGTTTGTGATCAGTCATGGGCTACTTTCAGGCGGGCATGGGTCTGGCCGGTTCAATGCCGCATTCGGACGGACAGCTCAACGGGAAGATGAACGACAAACAGCGCCCTGCCTCAGCTTCTAGTCTTCCTCATCGGACTTGCGCACGATCTTCGCGCCGCAGGCGCCAAGCTTGGCTTCCAGCCGCTCAAAGCCCCTGTCGAGATGGTAGATGCGGTTGACGACGGTTTCCCCCTGTGCGGCAAGCCCGGCGATGACGAGAGAGACCGAGGCGCGCAGGTCTGTGGCCATCACGGGGGCGGCCGTCAGCTGCTTTACGCCCTTCACCACGGCCTCCTGACCCCGCACCGTGATGTCGGCTCCGAGGCGCGCGAGTTCGGGGGCGTGCATGAAGCGGTTCTCGAAGATCGTCTCGCGGATGATGCTGGTGCCCTCGGCCAGGGTCATCAGGGCCATGAACTGCGCCTGCAGGTCTGTGGGGAAGCCGGGGTGCGGCTGGGTGGACAGAGACACCGCCTTGAGCGGCGTGCCGTTGCGCCGTATACGGAGGGTCGAGGTGGCCTCGTCGGCGTCTACAGTGACGCCTGCTTCCCGCAGCTTGGCGATCATCGCGCCGAGGGCGGCCACCGGCGCCCCTTCCAGCGTGACGTCTCCGCCGGCAGCTGCGGCCGCCATTGCATAGGTGCCCGCTTCGATCCGGTCCGGCATCACCGGATAGGTGGTGCCGCCAAGCTTGTCTGCGCCCTTGATACGGATGATCGGCGTGCCGGCGCCCGTGATGTTCGCCCCCATCGTGTTGAGACAGCGCGCGAGGTCTTCGATCTCCGGCTCGCGAGCGGCGTTCTCCAGGATCGTCTCGCCTTTCGCCAGCGTGGCCGCCAGCATGGCGTGCTCGGTGGCGCCCACGGAAACGGTGGAGAAGTTGATATGCGCGCCCTTGAGGCCGTGGATGGCGGCGGCTTTCACATAGCCCTGCTCGACGCGCAGGTCGGCGCCCATCGCCTCGAGTGCCTTGAGGTGCAGGTCGACAGGGCGGGCGCCGATGGCGCAGCCGCCGGGCAGCGACACGGTGGCATGGCCGGAACGGGCGACGAGGGGGCCGAGGACGTTGAAACTCGCCCGCATCTTCCGCACCTGGTCATAGGGCGCGATGGTGGACTTCAGCTCCGCCGCGTTGAGATGGCAGGTGGACGAGCCTTTCGGCCAGTAGACCTCGACCCCGAGGGTTTCCAGCAGCTGCGCCAGGAAGCGCGTGTCTGCCAGATTCGGGACATTGGTGAATTCCACCGGCTGATCCGTCAGCAGGCAGGCGACCATGAGCTTCAGAGCCGAGTTCTTGGCCCCTGAGACGGGAATGCGGCCCTGAAGGGAGGTGCCGCCAGTGATGTGAAGACGATCCATGCGCGCGAGATATACTGTGCTTCGCGGCTTTGTCAGGGCCGGAATGTGTGCCGGCGCGCGGAATTTCAAACTGTTTTCAGGACATTTGCGCGAGGCTAGGCGGATTGCCGGACTGCCGGGCTGGTGCCGCCGGGGAGGATTGAACTCCCGACCTCGTCATTACCAATGACGCGCTCTACCACTGAGCTACGGCGGCATTGCCGGAAAGGTTCGCGGGCTTTAGCCTAAGCCTTCCGCCATGAAAAGTCCGTTTAGCCGCTGAAAATGACCCAGAAACCCGTGACCCCCGAACAGGCTGAACGCGAGGCCCGCCGCGCCGAGGCCCTGCGCGCTAACCTGCGCCGCCGCAAGGCGGCTGAGCGCAAGGATGCAAACGGGCCGGATAACGGCCAGAAGCCGCGCTAACCCCTCGGCCCCAGCAGGGGCAGAATCACCAGCCCCGCCACCAGAACGCCCAGCCCGAAGAAGGCGCCGCCCTGGACATAGAGGATGGCGGAGATGAGCATCGCGGCGCTCGACAGGATGAAGAGGGCCGGCAGGGCCGGGTAGAGCGGCACGCGGAAGGGCCGCGCGGCACCCGGCTCCTTCAGGCGCAGGCGGATTAGGGCGAGGCCGCTGGCGATAAGGAAAGTCCAGTAGACGGGGGCGGTATAGTCCACCAGCGTCTCGAAACCCTTGTAGGCGGCGCCGAAGCCGACGAGGGCCAGCGAGACCAGCCCCTGCGCGAGGATGGCGTTGCGCGGGCTGCGCGTGGCGGGGTTCCAGCGGCCAATCCACTTCAGGGCAGGCAGGTTCGCCGCTGCCGCGTAGGTGGTGCGGGCGCCGGCAATTATGGTGGCGTTCACGGATGTGACGGCGGCGGCGACCACCGCCAAGGCCAGTACGACTCCTGCCCCGGGCCCGAAGGCGCGGGTCATCAGATCGGCGGCGGGTGCGGATGAGCTGGCGAGCCCGGCGAGGCCGAGGCCGCGCAGCATGGCCCAGGCGGTGAGCAGGTAAAGCAATGTGATCAGCGTGATCGAAATGATCAGGGCCCGGAGCATGCCGCGCTGGCCGTCCTTCACTTCGGCCGAGAGGGTGGCCGCTTCGGTCCAGCCGCCATAGGCGAGGAGGACGAAGACGAGGCCGTAGCCGAGACTGCCGAGGCTGGGCGCGGTGGCCGTGCCGGGATCGAGCGGCGGCGTGCCATCGATGACAAGCTTTGCAGCGGCGGCGACTAGCACAAGGAGGCCGATGACCAGAACCATGACCAGCGCGTTGTCGCCCGCTTCGCCGGAGGGGAGCAGCTTGATGGCAGTGAGCAGGAAAACGGAGGCGAAAGCGTAAACAGTCGGACCGTGAGGGCCGATATCAATGACGCGGTTCATATAGTCGCCGATGACGAAACCAAGGAGCGCGATGGCACCGGTATTGATGACGGCGAAGCGCGCCCAGGCGAACAGGAAGGCGAAGCGGTGGCCCCAGGCGCGCGCAAGGAAGTGATAGTCGCCGCCCGGATGTGCAAAGGCGCTGGCCAGTTCAGCATAGCAGAGCGCGCCCATCAACGAGATGAGCCCTCCGGCGATCCAGAGCAGGTAGACGACGCTTTCAGATCCGGCATTGGCCGCAACCAGCGCGGGCGATTTGAATATCCCCGCACCGATGACCATCGCCAGGATGACGACGATGACATACCGGGTCGTCAGAGTACGGCCGGGAGCGGGCGAGATCATGCCAGCGCGCGGCCCAGGGCAGCGGACCAGCCCTTCAGGAGTGCCCGGCGCTTGTCCGCGTCCATCGACGGCGTGAAGCGGCGCCCCGGAACATCGCGGCTGGCCCAGCCTTCGGGCGTGAGCCAGCCAATCTGCATCGCCGCCGCGGCAGCCGCTCCAAGGGCGGTCATCTCGCGGTAGTCCGGGCGGAAGACCGGCAGCGCGCAGACATCCGCGAGGAATTGCATCAGCCAATCGTTCGCCACCATGCCGCCATCCACACGCAGCTCTGCAATTGGAGCGCCATCACCGGCGAATGCAGCTAGAAGATCCTGCGTCTGATAGGCCACCGATTCGAGACCGGCGCGGACGATGTGGGCAGCCGTCGCCGCCCGGGTGAGCCCGCTGATCAGGCCGCGCGCCTCGGCGTTCCAGTGCGGCGCACCGAGGCCGGTGAAGGCGGGAACCATGTAGACGCCGCCATTGTCCGGCAGGCTGGCAGCAGCGGCCGCACTTTCATCCGCCCGCTGAATGAGTTTCAGATCGTCGCGCAGCCATTTGATGACTGTTCCGGCATTGAATATGGACCCTTCAAGGGCCATTGCGCCCGCACCGGGCAGATCGTAGCCGACCGTACCCAGGAGGCGGTTCTGCGAGGAAGGGCGTTGGGTGCCGGTGTTGGCGACAAGGAAGGCGCCGGTGCCGAAGGTGACTTTCGCCTGCCCGGGCGCCAGGCAACCCTGCCCGACGAGGGCGGCCTGCTGATCTCCGAGGACGGAGCAGACCGGGATGGCACGCCCGAACAGGGCAGCATCGGTTTCGCCATAGGCTTCAGCGCTGGGTTTGACGACTGGCAGGAGTGACGACGGCACGCCGAGGATGTCGCCCATCCGCGCGCTCCAGCCGGCTTCGCCCGCCAGGCCAAGCCGGTAGAGCAGCGTGCGCGAGGCGTTGGTGACATCCGTGGCGTGCACCTTGCCGCCGGTAAGGCGCCAGAGCAGAAACGTATCGACGGTACCGAAAGCAAGCTCACCTGCCTCAGCCTGCGCGCGGGCGCCTTTGACATTGTCCAGCACCCAGCCGATCTTGGTGGCAGAGAAATAGGGATCCAGAAGCAGGCCGGTCACTTCCTGCACGATTGGCTCATGGCCTCTGGCCTTCAGGGCGTCACAGATGGCAGCGGTCCGCCGGTCCTGCCAGATGATGGCGGGGGCGATCAGCTTGCCGGTCGCCCGTTCCCAGACCAGCGTGGTTTCGCGCTGGTTGGTGATGCCGATGGCCGCGATGCGTTCTGCTCCGCCCGCCTTGGCGATGGCCGTGCGGCAGACCGACAGCGTGCGCGACCAGATCTCGTCACCTGTCTGCTCCACCCAGCCATCTGCGGGATATTGCAGCGCCACCTCTTCCTGTGCCAGCGCCACTTCGTGGAAGCCGCGATCATAGATGATGGCGCGGGTGGAGGTGGTGCCTTCGTCGATGACGAGGATGAAATCTGCAGCCATCGGATCAACCTTTCATCTGGCCGGGATCATAGAAGAAGGTTTCCGCGCTGATGCGCTCTGCCGTCCATGTCTGCCAGGCCACTTCTTCCAGCTGCCGGCGGCCGCCGGTTTTCGGATAGAACGTGAAGCGCCAGCGGATGACGACCGTGTCTCCATAAATCAGGGGTGGCGCGAGCAGCTCGGTCTCGACCCGTTCCATACGGTCCAGTGTCGCCTGTTCCTGACGGATCAGAAAATCGCGTCCGCGCCGGGGCTCGGCCTGGTTCTCCTGCATCGTGGCGTCTTCTGTGTACCAGTCGCGGATGGCACCGGCATGGTCGCCGCTCAGAACCCGGGCAACGAAGCGGTCAACGGTCTCTCTTGAGGGCATGCAGGGGTCCTTCAGGCTGTCAGGCCTTCTTCTTCCAGCATCCGGGCGAAGCGCAGGGTCGTATTGTCGTCATAGGGCGCACCGATCAGCTGGAAGCCGATGGGCAGGCCGGATTTCGACCTTGCGGCCGGGATGGCCGTGGCTGGCAGGCCGCCAAAGGTGGCAATGCCGGCCCAGGACAGCTGGCTGCCATAGGGCAGCAGCTGGCTGTCCACAGGCAGCTGGCGTTTCGCCCAGACCGGCTCGGTCATGTAGGTGAAGGCGGGTGTGGAGAAGATGGGAGAGAGGAGGATGTCCGTTGTCTCGAACACACGTGACCATTGCCGGGTGACGGCAAGTTGCTCATCCTGAAGGTTCATCCACGTATGGGCATCAATCGGGCGCGCCTCCGGCGTGCCTCGGGTGATGACTGTGTTCAGCATACGGATATAGGCCTCCATCATCCGGGCCAGATCGGGAAAATCCTCCTGCGAGTCTGTCACGCGGATTCCAGACTCTTCCAGCTTCTGAACGAAGGCGGAGAGCGCCTGCGCCGTTTCGGAATCAACCGGGACACCCGGCATCTCGCGGATCACGCGGACACGGAAATAGGCCAGCCGGCTGTGGCGCGGCTGTGGCAAGACGAGGTGATAGCCCGGCCCCTCCGGCCCCGCGATGATGTGCAGAGCCTCGATCAGGTCGCCGGCATTGCGTGCCATCGGGCCGACCACAGCCAGCGGCGCATCCAGACCGTCCGTGCCCGGAAAGCCGTGGCCGCGCAGGGGCACGATGCCATAGGTCGGCTTGTGGCCGAAGACGCCACACATATGCGCGGGCTTGCGGATCGATCCGCCGATGTCGGAGCCGATCTCGAGCGGGACCATGCCACTTGCCAGCGCTGCCGCTGCCCCACCGGACGAACCGCCAGGCGATCGGGACGAATCGAAGGGGTTGACCGTTCGGCCATAGACCGGGTTCTCGCATTGCCAGTCCCCAAGGGCGACAGGCACGTTGGTCTTGCCGAGGATGATGGCGCCTTCCTGCTTCAGCCGGCGGACGACCACGGCATCCCGGCCGGCATTCACCCTGGCGAAGGCCTCGAAGCCCCAGGTGGACGGCAGGCCTTCCACATCGTTCGATTCCTTCACCGTCATGGGCACGCCGATGAGGCGGCGGTCATCATCCGGCTTGCGGGTCTCGTCGATCCGGCGGGCGGCAGCGCGGGCGCGCTCGAAATCGCGCACGACGACTGCATTGATCGTCCTGTCCAGCGCCTCTATGCGCGCGATGGCCGCATCGCACGCTTCCAGAGCCGAAATTTTTCCTGCCCGCACGGCCGCTGCCGTTTCGCGGGCGCCGAGTGCCGCCAGGTCTGATATTGCCGAAGTACTCATGGCTTTCTCCCCTCATGGGGAGAAGCCTAGCATGCTTCAGCCAAGGCTCAACGCACCTCGCGCCGGTTGCCCCGGTCGCCGAACCACCAGAGCGTGGCGGCCGTGGCTGCAAAGGTTGTGGTCTCGACGATGGCGGCCTTCGCCTCTGCTGCCGCGTCGAGCCAGACGAGCCCGGTGATCATCCACAGGAGCACCGTCAGCAGGGGCCGGGTCAGCGCCCGCACCGCCTCGACCCACCGGTAGCTTGCTCCGATAGCCGCCTCAGCCTGCATCGACGCCGCGAGTCCTGCCCAGGTCCCCGCTGTGTGGGCAAGCTGTTCTTCTGCAGCCAGTACCGAAGCCTTCGCCCGCATCTGCAGTTCTGCAAGTTCCTTCTCGTGCAGCCAGCGCGCCCGCTCCTGCGCATGGTCCTGCCGGCGCTCGAAGAAGCCGGCGACCCGCCCGACGAGGGTGCCGATCAGACCGAACACACCGCCACCCGCGGCGCTGGCCGCAAGACCGATTATGTCTGCCATGAGTCCTCCGCGCCCTTGTAGGTCCACTCGGCAGGTATGGCCCGCCGGTCGAGATGGATGAACGTCTTGCCCCGCCCGATGCCGGTGAAACCGCAGCGCTTCGCACATCGGCAGAGCATGTGGCGGGCATGGCCGGCGAGGGAAATGTCGACTGCGATGCGGCGATGACGTGAATCCGGAGCGCCACGCACCAGCGCATTACGCACCGCGCAGCGGTGGCCCGAGTTGATCACCAGCGGCCGGCGTACCAGCGCCCGCAGCGCTTCCAGCGCATCGAGAAACTCCGGATCGTGCCAGTACTCGCCGCGGCAGCCTCTCTCTTGGCAGCGGCAGGCCAGCTCCTCCGGCCTGAAGTGGGGCCAGCGCCAATCCGTGAGCGGAACATCCTTGTAGGTTTTGTAAAGCATCCGGGCAGTATGCGCCCGGCCCGGACCCTACCGGATCAGGAACCTGTGGAATCCGGCCTGGCGGCGGGAAGAGGCCGCACTGTCCGGCGATGAGGTGTCTGTTTTGATATGGATTCCGGTTGGCGCAGGCACCGCGGGTTGTTTGCAGGACCGGCCGTTCCTCAGACGATTGTGTTGCATAAGTCGCAACTTGTGCAACACAATCCGGGTCAGATGGCGCAGCCATCGTCATCCCGGCTGAAACCGGAATGACAGGACGGTCTGTTGGCCGAAGGGCTTCAGGCCGTTGCCAGAACCTTGCGCGTGAATGCCTGCCCTTTCATCAGGGCGGCGCGGGCGTCGTCGAATTCACGCACGAGCTGGTCGACATAATCCTTTACGGGGCCGCGCGATTTGACGGCGCCGATGCCCTGCCCGCAGCCCCAGATGTCTTTCCAGGCCTTCGCCTCCGTGTTGCCACCCGAGCCGAAGTTCATCTTTGAAGGATCGCTTTCCGGCAGGTTGTCGGGATCGAGGCCGGCGGCGATGATCGAGGGCTTCAGGTAGTTGCCGTGCACACCGGTGAAGAGGTTCGAGTAGACGATGTCTTCTGCGCCATACTTGACGATGGCGTCCTTGTAACCTTCCACCGCGTTGGCCTCGTCACAGGCGATGAAGGCAGAGCCGATATAGCCGAAGTCGGCCCCCATCGCGAGCGCCGCCGCAACCGCGCCGCCCGTGGCGATGGAGCCAGAGAGGGCGAGCGGGCCGTCGAAGAATTCGCGGATCTCCTGGATCAGCGCGAGCGGCGAGAGCGTGCCGGCATGGCCGCCCGCGCCGGCAGCCACGGCGATGAGGCCGTCAGCGCCCTTCTCCAGCGCCTTCCTTGCGAACCAGGTATCGATGACGTCATGCATGACGATGCCGCCATAGGAATGGATGGCATCGTTCACATCCTGCCGCGCGCCCAGCGAGGTGATGACCAGCGGCACCTTGTACTTCACGCAGGCTTCCATGTCGTGGTCGAGGCGGTTGTTCGTCTTGTGGACGATCTGGTTCACGGCGAAGGGCGCGGCCGGACGGTCCGGGTTCTTGATGTTGTATTCGCCGAGTTCGGTGGTGATCCGGTCCAGCCACTCATGCAGCACCGGGCCGGGCCGCGCGTTCAGCGCCGGGAAGCTGCCGACCACGCCGGCCTTGCACTGGGCGATCACAAGGTCCGGGCCGGAGATGATGAACAGCGGCGAAGCGATGACGGGGATGCGCAGGTTCTGCAGGACGGCAGGAACGGTCATGGGAGGGCCCTTCAGAAAAGTGAACAGTGTTTACATTGCTTGGGAATGTAGCGCCAGCTCCCCTACCGGCAAGCCATTACGTGGGGAGAAGTGCCCTAACCGATCAGCACGCTGCCGCCGCCATCTACGGGCAGGATGGCGCCCGTGATGTAAGCGGCTTCATCGCTGGCAAGGAAGAGCGCGGCGTAGGCCGTGTCCCAGCCGCTGCCCATGCGTTTCATCGGCACGCGGGCAGCCCGCTGGGCGCGCAATTCGTCTTCGGGCACGCCGGTTTTCTGCGAGATGCCGGTGATCGCCATCGGTGTGTCCATCAGGCCGGGGGTGATGGCGTTGCAGCGCACACCGCGCGAGGCACCGGACAGGGCGATGCTGGTGGTCATGCGGTTGAGGCCGGCCTTCGAGATTTCATAGGCGAGCTGGAATCCACCGGCGATGGAGGCCAGCGAGGAGATGTTGACGATGGCGCCGCTGCGGCGTTCCAGCATGCCGGGCAGCACCGCCTTGCTGAGCAGCCAGGCACCTTTCAGGTTGATGCGCAGCGTGCGGTCGAAGGCTTCTTCGGTGAGCTTGTGGGCGGGGCCATCGCTGCGATCGCCGATGCCGACATTGTTGATGAGAATATCCGGCGGGCCGAAAGCGGCGGTACAGGCGGCGAGGATGGCCGCCCCGGACCCGGAACTTGTGATGTCGGCCGCACAGGGCGCGGCAAGGCCGCCTCCGGCGGTGATCTCATATGCTGTGGACTGCGCCCGCGCTCCGTCACGGTCGACGCAGAGAACCTTCGCACCGGCGCGGGCGAAGAGAAGGGCGATGGCCTTGCCGTTGCCGATGGTGGTGCCCGGTGTCTGCCCTGCCCCGCTGACAATCGCGATCTTTCCGGCGAGGCGGCCGGCGACCGGCGGGGCGCTCATTTCACCAGTTCCGGGTCGAGGGTGAGGTCGGCGTCGAGCTGCACGCCGAACGAATTCAGCATCATCGAAACCTGCGTGTACTGACCGACCGTCATCACCAGATCCATGCGCTGTTTCTCGCTGAGCGGCGACAGCTCCGCCCAGGTCTTTTCGGTGATAAAGGCGTCGGAGGTAAGTTCGTCTGTGGCGCGCAGCAGGGCCGCGTCGATGGCGCTCCAGCCGGGAGCGTCCGGGCCTTTCTTGATCCGGGCGATCTCGTCATCCGTCAGGCCGCATTGCTTGCCGATGCGGACATGCTGGGCCCATTCGTATCCGGATTTCCAGTTATAGCCGGTACGCAGGATGACAAGTTCGCGCTCACGGGGGGCGAGGCTGTTATAGTCCGAGAGGATGTATCCCCCCCAGCGCATGAAGGCTTTGTAGGCTTTCGGCGCATGCGCCAGCGTGCGGAAAATGTTGAAGACAGAGCCGCGCCCGAACTGGGCGGCCAGCGCTTCCTTCTGTTCGGGGCTCAGCGCGTCGTCCGTGAGCGGCGGAATGCGCGGGCTCTTCAGTCTCATCCGTTTCCTCCAGCTTTTCATTTTGCCGGAGAGCAAAGCCTGACAGGCGCGGACGGGCAAGCCCTCGCGGCGCGTCAGCCGAAAACACGGGGGTCGGTGCGGTCGATACGGGCACGCGAGGGGTCGTCAGCCGCCTTGTCGATGGAGTCGATCGTGGCAGCGTCGGCGACGCCGGTAACCGGCAGGCCGTGCTCCTGCTGGTAGGCGAGGATGGCGCGCTTGGTGCCCTGGCCATAGATGCCGTCGATGCCGTTGGTGTTGTAACCAAGGGCGGTCAGGTCTTCCTGCAAGGCGCGCACGCGGTCACCGCGGCTGCCGACCTGCAGGGGCTTAAGGGAGGGCGCAGCGGGTGGCGGCTCGGGATCCGGCGCGACCGTCTGCGGGGCCTGTGTGACGGCCAGGGCCGTGTTGGTCCACAGGATGCGCAGGTCTTCGTGGTTGGCGGCGGCCGCATCATTCGGATTGCCGCGATTGACTCCGCGCGACACTTTCGGAGCATCGTTCTGGTCGGCATAGGCGTTGAGGCCGTTGGTCTTCCAGAAGGCGGCAGCGACTTCGACGGATTTGCGCAGGTCCCGCTTGATGATGTCGGGATCCCCGATCAGGTCGATGCCTGCGGCCTCGCCATATCTGGCATAGTTGCGCCGGCCCGTGAGCTGGATGAAACCGCGGCCGCGGAACTTCCAGCCATCACCTTCTTCGGTGTTGCCGAGATCGCCGCGCCCGCCATAGACGGTGTTCGCAATCAGCTCCTTCTTGCGGGCGTGCTGCCTGGCGAGGTCCGGGTTGCGCCGATAATACCGGAAGGTGGCAATCAGACCTTCGGCAGAATAGTTGAAGCTTTCTTCGGTGTATTTGAGCCAGCCGGTTTCAACGAGACCCTGGCCGAGAAAATGAGCCAGCCGCAGCGGGGTGTTTATTTCATACCGTTGCAGGGTTTCCCAAGAGTCGATGATCGCCTTGATGTACCGGCCCTGTGTGGTGAGCGCCAGGATGTCCCAGCCCTGCCGGCCCGGCAGCAGGCGAGAAATCTTGTCGAGATCAATGTCTCCGACGCCCTGAATGCTGATGATCCGGCCCATGTGTCCCTCCACCGTCTGAAGCCTTGTGCCTGAGACGCAGGAGAGTCCATACACGGATTTGCGACAAAAGCGTGTTCAGTCCGGACCGTCACCGGCCTTGCGCTCGCCCGTCAGCAGGGTGCCGGCGAGGAGGCCGACCAGGGCGGCAGCGGCCAGCGCCCTGCCGGTGCTGGCGCCCCCGCTGGTGCCCAAGGCCGAGAGGGTGCCGAGCAGGACGTCGCGTTTCAATGCCGTTTCTTCCAGCTTTTTTTCGTTTTCCGCCGACATCATCCGGAGCGCGCCGAAGCCGAGAATGATGCCGCCGATCCCCAGCAGGCCAAGGGCGACGATGGCGAGCGCGGCCCAAAGGTCTATGTGCCGGGAGAGCCACATCGTCAGCGCGCCGACCCCCATGACGAAAGCGGAAAACAGGAAGACACCCGCCACGAGCACGAAGACCGCAGTTTTCGCATGGCGCGAAACCCGATCGCCGACACGGTCACCCAAGGATGCCATCAGGAGAGACAGAAGCTGTTGCAAACCGGAACCCGGAGTCAGCGGCGCAGCAGCATCGACACGAGGAAGCCGACGCCGAAAGCGACGGCGAGCGACTGCACCGGATGCTCACGGGCCTGAGCGACCACTTTCTGCTCGGCCTCTGAGGCCTGGCGTTTCAGATTGGCGATCGCGCTGCGCAGATCGTCGAGCAGCCATTCGCCGGTATCGGCCATATCCTCCGCTGTGGCGGTGGCCTTGGCACCGGTCTTATCGGCGAGTTCGGCCATGATCCCGTCAATCTCGCTGCGAAGTTCTGCAAGGCGGGCTTCAAGATTTCTGACGGCATCCTTCGCCGCCCTGGAAGTATTCGAACTGGGCCGGGCCATATCACAACTACCTTTGCTTCAGCTTTTCCAGCATATGGAACAGCGCCTGCGTTTCATATCAGGGCAGTTCCGTAACAGAGAAAGCTGAAACTATAGTATAGGGGCCAGACGCAATTAAGGCACAGCTTAAGACGGCCGCCTGAATTCTTAACCCTGCCCGACCCTTGCGCGCATCATTGCCAGCCAGACCTGCTGACGATGCACAAGACTGATGAGGTCGTCGGGATCCCCCTGCTCGATCAGGCGGTCCAGCCAGAAGCCCAGCACACTGGCCTGTGTCTCCATCCAGTCACAGAGCGGACCCTTTCCGGAGACCGGGGAGGAAACAGCGCCGGTGGTGCCGCCCTGTGACTGGGCCATGGGCCCCGCAACCCTGTCCGCCTGCGGCTTCTCAGGGGAAACCGGGGGCTGCTGGAGGGGCCGGAGAGCGGGGCACATGGCAAGCTCCTGATTGAGAATAATTCTCAATTGCAACATCCGGGCACCTCCGTCAACCCCTTTCCGCAAGGTCGCGGTAAGAGCAAGCCGCCGTGTCGCACTCACGCTAAGGAAATGGTTCACAAGCCGGGCCGGATTGCCCTAAACCCGCGCCATGGCAGACGACATCCTCCCTTTCAGTTCCGCATTTCCCGACGCCACCGAAGCCGACTGGCTGCGCGAGGTGGAAAAGGCTCTCAAGGGTAAAGGCCCGGAGACGCTGACACGCAAGACGGCCGATGGGCTGGGCATCCGCGCACTCTACCGCGAGAGTGATTTTGCCGGCGCCGGCGATCCTCTGGGCGTGCCAGGAGAGGCCCCGTTCCTGCGCGGGCCAACAGCAGCGCCAGACAAGTGGCTGCCCTGGGATATCCGCCAGCTGTTCACGCATCCCTCGCCGGAAGTCACGAATGGCGAAGTGCTGCGCGACCTGGAGCGCGGCGTTTCCTCGATCGAACTGCGGGTGGACAGCACGGGGCGGAACGGGGTGCAGTTGTGCACGGCAGAGGATTTCGACACGGCGCTGGCGGGCGTGGATGCGTCTGTGGCAACTGTCGCCCTCCATTCAGCCGGCGGCATGGGCGCACGGGCAGCTGGCCTGCTGGCTCAGTGGGCGGAACGGCAGGGCAATCCGGACACGCTGAAGCTGGACTTCCACCTCAACCCGGCGGGCGCGCTGGCCAGGTCGGGCAGGATCGAAGGCGGTCTGGAGGCAGCCTATGCCAAGGCCGGGTTACTGGCGGCGGCATTGGCAGTGAAGTTTCCGGCCGCAAACCTGTTCAGGGCAGACGGCGCGCTGGTGCATGAGGCGGGCGGATCAGAGGCCCAGGAACTGGGCGCGATGATCGCCTCGGCGATCGACACTCTGCGCCGGCTGGACGGAAAACCGGACGGGGCGACAGCAGCCCGGCGGACGGTCTTCACGCTCGCGCTGGACGCAAATTATGGCATCGGGATTGCCAAGCTGCGCGCGGCGCGGCGGCTGTGGGCACGCTGCCTGGAGGCACTTGGAGTGCCGGCTGCGCCGATGAAACTGCAGGCCATCACGTCAGCCCGGATGCTGACCAAGTATGATCCGTGGACGAATATGCTGCGTAACACGGCTGCAGCGTTTGCAGGGGCTGTTGGCGGCGCGGATATTCTGACAGTCCGGGCGTTCAATGAAGCGCTCGGCCAGCCCGAGGAGCTCGGACGCCGGATCGCACGCAACACTCAGATCATCGCGATGGAAGAAAGCCAGTTGGGCCGGGTGGCCGACCCGCTGGGCGGCGCCTGGTTCACAGAGACACTGGCCGAGGACCTTGCCAGAGCCGCCTGGGCTGAGTTCCAGAAGATCGAGAGCGAGGGCGGCTTTGCAGCCTCGCTGGTGTCCGGAGCATTCCAGACGCGCGTGGCGGCCGTGCGCGAGGCGCGGGCGAAGGACATCGCGCGCCGGAAAATTCCGCTGACCGGTGTTTCGGAATATCCGCTCCTGGAGGAAATTGCCGCACCGGTGGCAGATAGGGACACTGTGGCGCCGAAAGCGGTTTCAGACGCCGCGCTGAAGCGGTTCGTGACCACACTGCCCGCGCTTGGCGCAAATGCTGTGGCCGAAGCGTTGGCCCCGATCCGCCTGGCAGCGCCTTTCGAGGCCCTGCGTGATGCGGCAAAGCGGGCAGATCGTCCGCCTGCGGTATTTCTGGCGACGCTGGGCAGCCTTGCCGAATTTACGCCTCGGGCAGACTTTGCCCGGAACTTCTTTGCCGCCGGAGGTATCGCAGCGAAAGAGGCGCCCGTACCCCCGCGCGATGCAGCAGAACTGGTCGCCGCGTTCCGCGCATCAGGTTGCCGGATCGCCGTGCTGTGCGGCACGGACAAGGCGTATGAAGCGGGCGCAGCGGACGCTGCCGGCGCGCTGAAGAAGGCCGGTGCGCAGCGCGTCTGGCTCGCCGGAAGATTCGAAGGCGCAGGCATTGATGCGAACATCTTTGCGGGCGCAGACGTGCTGCACCTTCTTAAACTCGTGCATGCTGAACTGGGAGTGGCCCCATGACCAGGTTTCCTGATTTCACCAAGCTCGACCTCGGCACCCCCCCGGCCAAAGCGGCCAAGCCGAAGCTGGGCGATGCATGGGTGACGCCGGAAGGCATTGCGGTGAAGACCACGTATACAGCCGCAGACTGCAAGGGCCTGGACTTCCTGGATGATTATCCGGGCCTTGCCCCCTTCGGACGCGGCCCCTACCCGACGATGTACACCAACCAGCCCTGGACAATCCGTCAGTACGCGGGCTTTTCCACGGCTGAAGATTCCAATGCATTTTACCGCCGTAACCTCGCTGCAGGACAGAAAGGTCTGTCGGTAGCTTTCGACCTCGCCACGCACCGGGGCTATGATTCCGATCACCCCCGCGTGGTCGGCGATGTGGGCATGGCCGGAGTGGCCATCGACTCGATCTATGACATGCGCACGCTCTTCTCCGGCATCCCGCTCGACCAGATGTCTGTATCAATGACGATGAACGGCGCCGTACTGCCGATTCTCGCGCTGTATATCGTTGCTGCCGAAGAACAGGGCGTGCCACCTGAGAAGCTGTCCGGGACCATTCAGAATGACATTCTGAAAGAGTTCATGGTGCGCAACACCTATATCTATCCGCCGAAACCCAGCATGCGGATCATTTCGGACATCTTTGCGTTCACCTCGCAGAAGATGCCAAAGTTCAACTCAATCTCGATTTCCGGCTATCACATGCAGGAAGCGGGCGCGACGGCAGACCTGGAACTGGCCTATACGCTGGCGGACGGTATCGAATACATCCGCGCGGGCGTGGCCGCCGGCCTCGATGTGGACGCGTTTGCGCCGCGGCTGTCCTTCTTCTGGGCGATCGGCATGAACACGTTCATGGAAGTTGCCAAGATGCGCGCCGCGCGGCTCATCTGGGCGAAGCTCGTCAAGGAGAATTTCAATCCGAAGTCTGACAAATCGCTCAGCCTGCGGACCCACTCGCAAACTTCCGGCTGGAGCCTGACGGCGCAGGATGTCTATAACAACGTCATCCGGACCTGCCTTGAAGCCATTGCGGCGGCCGGCGGACAGACGCAGAGCCTGCACACCAACAGCTTCGATGAAGCGCTCGCTCTGCCTACGGACTTTTCGGCGCGGATTGCGCGCAATACACAGATCCTGCTGCAGCAGGAAGCGGGCGCGTGTCAGTCCATCGACCTGTTCGGCGGAAGCTATTATCTCGAACGCCTCACGCACGACCTTGCGGCAAAAGCCCTGAAGCATATCGAGGAAGTCGAGGCGATGGGCGGCATGGCAAAGGCCATCGAGCAGGGCCTGCCGAAGCTGCGCATCGAGGAAGCCGCCGCAAACACGCAGGCGCGCATTGATAGCGGCACGCAGACCGTGGTGGGCGTGAACAAGTTCCTGCTGGACGAGGACGAGGAAGTCCCTGTGCTGAAGGTCGACAACGCGGCCGTGCGCCGGATGCAGCTCGAGAAGCTCGCGCGCCTGAAGGCCGAGCGCAACGGCGTGGAGGTCGAAGCGAAGCTGAACGCGATTGCCGATGCAGCGGCGAGCGGTAAAGGCAACCTGCTGGCGCTGGCAGTGGACGCGGCGCGGGCGAAAGCCACCGTCGGCGAGATTTCCGAAGCGGTGGAGCGCAGCCAGGGGCGCCATGAGGCGGTGATCCGCTCGATCAAAGGCGTCTATGGCGGCGGCGTGAAGGGGACGGACAAGGCCAAGCTCGCCGAGGACCTGGCCGCAGCCTTCGTGAAAAGGCATGGCCGCAAGCCGAAGATCTATATCGCCAAGATGGGACAGGACGGACACGACCGCGGGCAGAAAGTGGTCGCCTCGGCGCTGATGGACCTTGGCTGGGACGTCGAGATCGGCCCGCTGTTCCAGACACCGGAAGAAGCCGCGCGTGATGCGCGCAAGGCGGGCGTGGATATTGTCGCGGCTTCGTCACTGGCCGCCGGCCACCTGACGCTGGTGCCGGAACTGAAGCGCGCGCTGGGCAATGAAGGCGCGGCAAACGCGCGGATCATCGTCGGCGGGGTGATTCCACCGCAGGATTTCGACGCCTTGCGCACAGCCGGCGCCGCCGCCATCTTCCCTCCGGGCACCGTGATTGCCGACAGTGCGATCCGGATGCTGGAACTTCTCGCCGGCAAGGATGACCCGGCACTTACGGCGGCAGAATAGGCAGGAACGCGCCATGATCCTCACCACCACACATACTATCCAGGGCCGGGAAATCCGGGAATACCGGGGCGTTGTCTGCGGCGAGGTCGTGATCGGGGCGCATCTCGGCAAGGATATCCTGGCGAGCATCACCAACCTCGTCGGCGGCCGGTCTGAGGCCTATGAAAGCACGCTGCGCGAAACGCGTGACGGGGCAATTGCCGAACTGATCGAGGAAGCCGAGCGGCTCGGCGCGGATGCAGTGGTGGGCGTGAAGTTCGATTACTCGGTGATCGGACAGGGCGGATCGATGATGATGGTGGCGGTTTCCGGCACCGCGGTCAAACTCGCGTGAACGCTTTCGATATGCATGCCCCGAGCGCAGAAGACATGCTTGTCTCCGCCGAGAAATGCTTTGCAGAGCTGCCTGAATTCATGCGCAAGGCGGCGGGCGATGTGCGCATCGTGGTGATGGATTATGCCGAGGACGAGACGCTCGACGAGATGGGCATCGAGGATGCGCTGGAGCTGACCGGGCTTTATTCCGGCGTGCCGCTAACGCTGGAAAGCGTGACGCAGCCGGCGCTGGAGCGGCCGCTGATCTGTCTCTACCGGATGCCGATCCTGCACGAATGGGCGGGACGGGGCGATGTGACTCTGCACGAACTGGTGAGGCACGTATTCATCCATGAGCTGGGCCACCATTTCGGCTGGTCGGATGAAGAGATCGACCTTGCGCTGGGCGAAGACGGACACTGACGCCCGTTTTCAGGTGCGGCGAAGTGTGACAGGTTCAGGCGGATTTCGCAGAGGAGCCTGAGACATGAGACTGACGTTCCTACTTGCTGCGCTGCTGCTCGCTGCCTGTTCGCCGGAGACCCCGCCTCAGGAGGAACGTGCCGCGCCAGTGCCGGCGCCACTGGAAGACCTTGTGGAGGAAGAGATCGGTGAAGCGGCGCCGATCGAGGTGGTGCCCTCATCGGCCCAACCGGCGGCGGCGCCAGCGGAACAGCCCCTGTACACTTTCGACAATCCGCCGCCGGATGCACAGCGCATAGACGTGCCGGAAACCGGAACTGAAACAGTCTCGCCGCAGCAGGAGAACTGAACGTGGGAGAAACAGATGGCCTCGACCTCGCGGAGCTTGTGCGGTTACGGCAGGTGACGCCGGAAGAGTTGCTGCAGGCGGCTGTTGCGCGCGCAGAGAAGGCACAGGTCGCGATCAACTGCTTCGCCGCCTTCTACCCCGAGATTGCCGGTGCGCAGCTGGCAGCGGGCGGGCTTGAAGGGCCGTATGCTGGCGTTCCGTTTGTGGTGAAGGATCTTGGCGTCGAGGTGAAAGGTGCGCCGATGACGGGCGGCAGCCGGGCGTATCGCGGCAATGTGGCGAGCCGGGATTCGACGCTGGTGGAACGGTTCCGCAAGGCCGGACTCGTGTTCTTTGCATCCACCACGACACCGGAATTCGGCCTGACGCTGACAACAGAATCGACCCTGTACGGACAAACCCGCAATCCCTGGGACGTGACGCGCACAACGGGTGGTTCATCCGGAGGGGCGGCAGCGGCTGTGGCGGCGGGCGTGCTGCCGGTGGCGCATGCCAGCGATGGGGGCGGCTCGATCCGGATACCGGCTGCGTGCTGCGGCGTCTTCGGGCTGAAGCCGTCGCGCGGGCGCATGCCGATGGGACCGGCGAAGACGGAAGGATGGAACGGCCTCTCGACCGTGGGCGTGGTCAGCCGTACCGTGCGCGACACGGCCGCGCTGCTGGACCTGACACATGGGCCAGAGACGGGCAGCCGGTATGTCGCACCGCCCCTGGCGCGGCCTTACCTCTCGGAGCTTGAACGTGATCCAAAACCATTGCGCGTGGCGCTATGGCGCACGGCGCCCAACGGCACGAAACCGGATGCCGACGCCGAAGCAGGGCTGATGGCAACGGCCAGACTGCTGGAAGGGCTGGGACACACCGTGATCGAGGCCGGGCCGATGCTGGACGGGGAAGCGTTGGGCAAAGCGGCGCTCTTCACTATCTCTGCAAACATTGCGGCCATGGTGGAGGAACGCGGCACCGCGCGTGGTCATCCGGTAACGGACGATGAACTGGAGCCTGTGACAGCCTCGATGGTGCGGCTTGGGCGCACAGTGCCGATGGTGGAACTCGCAAAGGCCAACAACGCCTTCATCACGGCGGCAATCCAGTATGAGCATTTCCTCGACGCGGGCGGCTTCGACCTGACCCTTTCCCCGGCCATCCACCGCGCGCCGGACAAGCTGGGCACCATGGCGCTGACACGCGATCCTCAGGAGATGGGGGCAGCCGTAGCCGGATTTGCCCCGCACTGCGCGGTGTTCAACCAGATGGGCTTTCCGGCCATGAGCGTGCCGTTGCACTGGACCGCGCCTGAGCCGGGTGCGCCATCTGGACTGCCGGTCGGCATGATGTTCGGCGCGCGCTTCGGTCAGGAAGGCTTGCTGCTGGCGCTTGCCGGGCAGCTGGAGCGCGCTGCGCCTTGGGCACACCGGAGGCCGCCGGTATGGGTGGGCTAGAGCGGACCTGGCGCAGGGGCGGATGCCATTGCGGCACCGTACGCTTCGAGGTGGAACTGCCAGAGGCGTTCGAGGTGGAAGACTGCAACTGCACGATGTGCGCGATGAGCGGTAACATCCATGTGATCGTGCCGGCAAACCGCTTCCGGCTTCTTCAGGGGGCGGACAATCTGGCCGAGTACACCTTCAACACCGGTGCAGCCAAGCACCGGTTCTGCAAGACATGCGGGATCAAGAGTTTCTATGTGCCGCGGTCAAATCCGGACGGGTATGCCGTCACCTGGCGCAGCCTTGACGACTGGATGACCCTGCAGGTGACCGTCGTGCCGTTCGATGGCCAGAACTGGGAGGCCAACGCCGCCCGCCTCGCACACAAGTCGAAGGGCTGAAGACCGCCTACTCTTGCGGAGGCGCTGGAGGCGGCCCATCGCCGCGAATATCCTTCAGAGTCTTCAGCCGGTCATGGCGCTTGCCGCGCCGGTCCGAATTGCCGGACATGATCTTCGCGACCAGGGCCCGCTGGTCGGGTGAGAGTTCGTCCAGCCCCTGGAACAGGCGCTCGGAGATGATCTCCCGGGCAGCAAGGTCTGCCTCACGCAGGCGCGCCAGGGCAGCGCGGGCCGCCGCTTCGTCATAAGGTTCGGCCCGCAACGTATCCGCCAGCGCCCTTTCCGCCTCGCGGCGCAGCTTCATCGCCTCGCGGCCAGCCTCGAAACTGGCCCGCATCAGGCTGCGTACTTCCTGACGGTCTTCATCGCTGAGAACGATCTGCGGGCGATCCGTGTGATGAAAGTCCCGCGGCGGCTTCGGCGCCTTGAGGAAGATGCCGGCCAGCAGGCCTACCAGCACGAGGTTGCCGAGCACCGAAAGGGTCAGCCAGAAGGGAAAGCGGCGGGGCTGTGCTTCGCTCATTCGCCAAGCTCCTCAGTAAAGGCGGCCGGATCATACCCAAGCGCATGTTCGAGAACGGTTGCCATCTCCTCCGTATCGCTGGTGGCGCTGGCCGCCGGAGCGATCATCGCCCCCATGAACAGTCCGGCAGCCAGTGCGGCAAAGCCACTGGCCGGAGCCCAGGGTGTGAGTTTCGGCAAGCGCAGGACGGCGCGCCCGCTACGTGGTGTGGGGGCTGAGGCGATGAGGGCGTCTTCCAGTGCTTTCGACGGAAGCACCTGCGGCACTGCATCCAGCGCGGCATCGATTGCCCGCGCCGCCGTCAACGCCGCAGTAAAACGTTCAGGACTGGCCGCCAGCAAAGCCTTTGCGGCGGCCCGTTCCGTCTCCGGGAAAGCCTCTGGGTCTGCGCCCCAGGCTTCGATGAGTTGCAAGAGCCGGTCTTCAGTCATCGGCGAGCACTCCCTTCCAGAAGCTCTGCGCGCAGGGTCCGGCGCGCGCGGGCGAGAAGGCTTTCGAGAGCTTCCACGCTGATTTCGAGAATCTCTGCCGCCTCGGCCTGGGAGTGTCCCTGCAGCGCGCATAGCGTCAAGGCCGCACTCTGGCGTTCCGGCAGGCGGCTGATCGCCCGCTCGATCGCCCGAACCCGCTGGGACTGATCGTAGGCCTCTGCGGGGCCAAGGCTGCGATCAGGCTGATCCGGTAGGTCGCCCGGCAGGGTTTCCCGCTTCTTGCGCAGGCGGTCATAACAGAGATTCAGCGCAACCCGGTGCAGCCAGGTCGAGAACTTTGCCCGCGGCTCCCAGCCCGGCAGCGCCTTCCAGGCGCGAAGGAAGGTTTCCTGGGTCACGTCCTCGGCCTCCATCCGGTCGCCGAGCATCCGGGTGGCAAGACCGAGCACGCCCGGACTATATCGGCGGACGAGGATACGCACCGCCGCCGGATCGCCAGCAGCAGCGCGCGTGATGTGGTCAAGGTCAGACGTGAAGGCCACGCGTGGGGATGTAGCCGATTCCGGGCCGGAAACCCGAGAGACAATTGCAGGGGGGGCGCAATCGTCCCAACTTGGCTCCGGCCCGGTTCCGGGGTCCTTACTGGCTGGCCGGCTTGTCCTGCCATTTGCCGCGTTGCTCCTTCATCTTGGCCCTGGCAGCCGCCCGCTCATCGGCGGTCACACGGCCATCGCCGTCAGTGTCGAGCCTGGCAAAACGGGCGACGTGGGACGCAGTGAATTCCGCCATGCTCCAGCGGCCGTCACCATCCGTATCGGCCGAAGCAAACATCTCGGCTTTCTTCGCCTCACGGGTTTGGACGCGCTCGGCCCGCTTGGCTTTCCAGGCCTGAGCCCTGGCCGGATCGGCTTCCGCCTTTGCAGGTCCATCCTCCCGGCTGGCTTTCGTCTCATCCCATTTGGCCTTGGCTTCGGCCCGCATGGCCTCGTGATGGGCCTTCAGCTCATCCGGCGTGACAAAGCCGTCACCATTGGCATCGATTGCTGTAAAGGACGTGCGGGCGGCGGCCTCGACCTCAGCGGTGGTCAGGATGCCATCACCATTTGTGTCCATCCTGGCAAACCGCTCACCCTTGCCCTTTCCGGGATGCGCAAGGGCGGGCGCAGCGAAGACCAGCGCCAGCGCGGTTACGGCGGCAAGCGTCAGTTGTTTCATCTCTGAACTCCTGTTGGTTTATCCCAGCGCTGATGGAACGCGGGCCCTTCAGGATTCCGTCGCCGGCAGTTGCAGTTTTTCGCGGGCCAGCCGGTGGACACGGGCTTTCACGTCCGCAAGGCGCAGTTCCAGAAGGGTGAAGTCCTCTTCCCCGACAGCGCGCCCCATGCGCGCCTTCAGGCCCTCGGGCATACCACTGTCGCCCGGCTCGTTGCCGATGGCGAGGCGCTGCAGCTGCTGGAGCGAAGACAGGAGATTGAGCGCGGCGCGCAGGAAACACCAATCCTCATTGTCCGGATCATCGGCATCCGCCAGTCCCGACAGCGCAAGGGCCGTATTGGCCCGGATCAGGTCTGGCCGGGCGCGCAGCAGCATTTCCTGCTGGGCCATGAACTCGATATCGATCAGCGCGCCCTCGGCTGTTTTCAGATCCCAAAGGCCGCTGCCTGGTTTCTCCCGATAGAGCGTCTGCCGCATACCGGAGATGTCGCCGGGGATCTGCTTGCGTCGCGGGCTGCGGGCACGGGCACAGATTGCATCAGCCGCGATCTGGCGGACTCTCTCCCCGAGCGCGGGATCACCGCTGACAAAGCGCTGGCGTGTCAGCGCCATGTGTTCCCAGGTCCAGGCCTCTTCATTCTGATAGTGACGGAACGCCTCCAGGCTGACTGCAACCGGTCCGGCACGGCCAGACGGACGCAGGCGCATGTCGACCTCATAAAGCTCTCCCTCAGCGGTCGGCGCCGTCAGACCTGTGATCAGGCGCTGGGTGAACCGGGTGAACCAGGTCTGCGCGTCGTCGGCGGCAGCCTCGTAGATCACGATCAGGTCGAGATCGGAGCCGGCCGTCATTTCCTCACCGCCGAGCTTGCCCATGCCGAACACTCCCCAGCGGCCGGGAACCTCACCATAGCGCCGCGTGGTCTCGGCCAGCGCCACGGCAGACATGAAACGGATCGTCTCGTCGGCGAGGCGGGTCCACACTTCCGCGGCTTCGTCCGTGCGAATCAGGCCATGCAGCAGGCGGTGCCCGGTCAGGAAACTTTGCTCGCGGTGATAGCGGCGCCAGGCATCGAGGGCGGCATCGAATGTCGCGGCGTCCTCTGAACGCGGCGGCTTTGGAATCGTGTTTGCAACCAGCGCCTCGAGCAGGTCCGGCCGGCGGGCCAGAATGCGGGCGAGACGTGGCGCAAGCGCCAGGGTAGCGACGAGATCGGACAGCAGGTCTGCGCGGGCCAGCAGCATCGACAGCGTCTGCACGCCAGACGACAACCCCTCGAAGAAGCGGGAGAACCAGAGGAAGGCCTGATCGGGTTCGCCGGTCGCTCCCATGGCCTTGAGCATCCCCGGCAGGATTGCCGTGAGCAGCTCACGCCCCCGCACCGTGCGGGTGGCGGGCACACGGCCGCGGTGCCAGTTGCGGATCGTGTCGATGGCGGAAGACGGGTCGGAGAAGCCGAGTTCTGTCAGTGTTCTGACCGTACCCGGATCATCGTCCACCCCGGTGAACACGAGGTTGCCGAGACCATGATCCTCAGCACTTTTAGCCTCCTGCGCGAACAGGGCATCATAGGCCGCCTGAACTTCCCGGCGGGTATCGAGCAGGTCGCGGTCGAAGTCCGCAAGGTTGCCATAGCCGCAGAGGAAGGCGAGGCATTCGCGCTCGGCAGGATTGGCCGGCACCGTGTGCGTCTGCTCGTCATGACGCATCTGGATGCGGTGCTCGACATTGCGCAACGCCTTATAGGCGCTGGCCAGCCTGGCAGCGGTATGGTCTGAGACGATGCCAAGCGCACGCAGGGCCTCCATCGCGCCAAGGGTTGTATTGTTTCGGAGCGACGGCTCACGCCCCCCCAGGATCAACTGCTGGGTCTGCACGAAGAACTCGATCTCACGGATGCCGCCGGGCGAGAGTTTCACATCCGGCGAAACGGCATCAAACCCTTCATCACCCACCTTTGTGTTGATCATCCGCTTGATCGCCTGGATGTCACCGATGGCCCAGTAATCGAGATTGCGGCGCCAGACATAAGGTTCCATGCGCGTCAGGAACTTCTCTGCCGCCGCCCGGTCGCCTGCCGCAGGCCGGCCCTTGATCCAGACCATCCGCTCCCAGTTCTGACCTACGCTCTCATAGTAAAGCTCCGCCATTTCGGTGGAGACCGCGATGGGCGTGGAACCAGGGTCTGGCCGCAGGCGCAGGTCGGTGCGGAAGACATATCCGCCTGCGGTGATTTCATCCATGATCCTGACGAGGTCGCGCACGACGCGCTGGGCCATCTCTCCGGGGTCGCGGCCGCCGCCATCGAACCGGTCGCGGTCATAGAAGGCGGCGATGTCAATGTCACTGGAATAGTTGAGTTCATAGGCACCCATCTTGCCCAGCGCGATGGCGAAGATGCCGTCTTCTTTCAGTGTGCGTGAGGCAAGGGCTGTGCGCAGGGCGGCCTCCAGGCTCGCACCAGCAAACACCGTCAGCTGGCGGGTGATGTCCATCACATCCTGCCGGCCAGAAAGATCCTCCGCAGCCAGGGAGAGATGCGCGACGAGCTTTGCTGCACGCAGCGCGCTCATGGCGTCGGCTAACGGCGTGCCGGCGGGCAGGCTCTCCACTGCGGCAAGTGCAGACGGAAAATCCGTGCCCACGCCCCGATCCATGAGGCGGCGCAGGTAGGGCGCATGGGGCGCGGCGGCCGCGAGGGCAGCTGCTGCATCAGCAGCGACAGGACGAATGTTCAGCATCCCTCCTGCCTTAGCCGAGCCCTGCCGATCCGACAAATCCCTGCCTGGCCAGGGCATTCGGGAGGCCACACCCGGACCCGTTGACAGAGGCTGCATTCGGGCGTTCGCTGCGGTCCGGGTGCGGGGGCAGACCTAGGGGGAGTTCCATGTTGCGTCTCATTCGTCTGATCGGGGTTCTGACCGTCATCCCCCTGATAGGGATCGGCATCGGACTTGCCCGCTTCTGGGGAGATGCGCCGATTGGCCTTGAAGGGATGATCCCTGCGGCCAATCTCCTGGCTGCCTGCGCAGCCTCCCTGCCCGGCGATCCTTCGGGCGCGGGATGTGGCGGCGCAGCCCCCTTTGGCTGGCTTGCGCTGCTGTCAGCGGCTGTGATGATACTCTCGTTCGGTATTGTTCCTCTGTCACGGCTCGTGGCGGCCCTGCTCGGCTCGCACCGCTCGATCCTGTCCCTGGGCTTCTGGCCGTACGCCGTGACACTCACGATCGTGGTCGGCATCATCTCTCTGGTGCATGTCATGATCTTTGGCGGCGGCGCCTATCTGGTACTCCAGCACTGGTTCGGGATCGAAAGCGGCATCCTGCTCGGCGCGATGGCCGTCGTCCTGCTCGGCGCCGTCTACGCAATCCTCCGCGGGCTGGGCGTGTTCTTCACGCCGCCGAAAAGCTATGTCGCGGCACGCCCGGTCAGTTTCTATGAGTACCCGCGCCTTGGCCTCGTGGTCAGAGACATTGCCAAGACGCTGAAGGCCAGAATGCCGGACAATGTCGTCATCGGTCTCGACCCGACTTTCTTCGCCACTTCGGCCCCGGTCTACACGCCGTACGGAAAAGGCCCTCTGAAGGGGCAGACGCTTTACCTTTCCCTGCCCCTGATGAGCCATTTCACGGAGGGAGAACTGAAAGCCGTGATCGGCCACGAACTCGGCCATTTCTCCGGGGGCGACACCAACTATTCGATACGCTTTGCGCCCGTCTACATGGGCCTGGCAAAGGCCAGCGAAGTCTTCGCGGCAAAGGACCGGCCGTTGACGCGCGTGCTGTCGATGCCGGCAAAGCTGCTGATCGATGATCTGATCTATGCCTTCTCTGTGGTCGAGCGGCGAATCGGCCGGGCCCGCGAGCACCGGGCAGACCAGCATGGCGCAAGGGTTTCCTCACCGGAGGACATCGCCTATTCGCTGCTGAAGTCCTCGCTGCTGGGCTCCATCTGGAACGGACAGATGCAGACTTTTATCGAGCGGGGCATGCAGGGGCGCTTTTCCCGCAATGTCGTCCGGAACTTCGCTGAGAGCGTGAGGCTGGATGTCGACCGTACGCGGATTGCGCCACTGCTGCAGTTTGCGCTCGGCGACAGCGTGCCGCATCCGGTCGACACCCATCCGCCTACGGAGGACCGCATTGAGGCCTTTGGACTGAACCTTGGGGAGATCTGTTCGGAAGATGTGCTTCTGCACCGCTTCTTTTCCGCGCCGAAGGTCACGGATGGGCTGGACAACATGACGGCCCTGG
This sequence comes from Hyphomonas sp., assembly GCA_046293935.1. Classification (GTDB taxonomy): domain Bacteria; phylum Pseudomonadota; class Alphaproteobacteria; order Caulobacterales; family Hyphomonadaceae; genus Hyphomonas. The sequence goes on along the minus strand of JBKBJF010000007.1, from coordinate 29,705 downwards.
AAGAAGACCTGACCGCGCTGCAGTATCATCTCTATTCGGAGCTCTGGCCGAAAGACGATGGCAGCGAACGCTCGATCGACGACCTGTTCCTGGCCCTGCTGATCGATTTCCTTGCCCTTATGGTGACGGTGGATGGCACCGTCGATGACCGGGAAATTCTCGAGGCGGAGTCGCGCGCCATGGAACTGTTCGGTAATTTCGACCGGGAGGCGTTCCGCGAGCGCTGCCGCAATCCCGGCGAAATCCCCTCGCTTGACCGGATGGTTTCGTTTGCAAACAAACTGCTGACCGAAACCGGCATCGAGAATCTCAAGACCGTGCTTCGCCGCATCGCCGCGGCCGATGGCATACTGCAGGACGCCGAGGCGCGCCTGCTGGATATCCTTGATGCGACCCTTCAGCCGGAGCCGCCTGAGGAAGAGTGATCGCGGTTTCGCCACGCAGCCGGGTTTGCTATCCGGAAGAGCATGAAAGTCTTCCTTGCTGCCTTCCTGATTGCGTTCCTGGCCGAGGCGCCCCTTTCTGACCCCGCGCAGGAAGCCCGCGCCCAGGCGCTGATGCGGGAAATCCGCTGTGTCGCCTGCGAGAACGAGCCGGTTTCCCAGTCCGCCGCGCCGATCGCCGGGGATATGCGGGTGCAGATCCGGGAAATGATCGCCAGTGGGGCGACGGACACAGAAGTCCGCGACTGGTTCGTGAGCCGTTATGGCGAGTTCGTGCTGTTCCGCCCACCGGCCAGGGACGTGGCGGGATGGCTGCTCTGGGGACTGCCGTTTGCCTTGCTTGCGGCGGGGGCCGCCATCGCCCTCAGTTTCGCCCGGAACGGGCGCAGGTCCCCGGACGCCATCGAGCCGGAAGACGCCTGACCCAATGCGGCACAGGGGCTGACGGACGGCCCAAATCCTGTTCACATCCTTCTGAAATCACCTAACTGTCTTTTAATGACCACATTGTGTGTGGCATGTTTATGTTCTGTCCCGTCGCCGGAAACGGCGGCATTTTCAATTCTCTGGAGAGATTGATGAGCAAATTTGGCGTTTCGGCCCAGGCGCTTGTTGCGGCAGCCTTCGGCGCCGCCATAATGGGAACCGCGATTGCCGTACCAAAGTTCCTCACGCACGAAGCCGGCGCTCAGCAGATCGCCATCCAGGCCCCGCCGGGCGCGCCGCTCAGCTTTGCTGACCTGATCGAGAAGGTCGAGCCGGCTGTTGTGTCCGTGAATGTCGTCTCCACCCAGGACCTGAGCAGCCTCGGCGACATGGATCAGTTCTTCGAACAGTTCCGGGGCATGCCCGGCCTGGAGGAATTCTTCCAGCGCCGCCGCCAGGAGCAGGAACAGCAGAGCCCGCGCACCCGTGAGGCGCGCTCGCTCGGCTCCGGCTTCTTCATTTCGCAGGACGGTTTCGTCGTCACCAACAACCACGTCATCGATCGCGCCACGCAGATTCAGATCGTGATGAGCGACGGGCGGGAGTTGACAGCCGAGCTGGTGGGGGCTGACCCCCTGACGGACCTCGCTGTGCTGAAGGTGAAGGAACCCGGTCCGTATCCGTATGTGAAATTCGGCTCTTCCAAGGAAGTCCGGAAAGGGGACTGGGTAGTTGCGCTTGGTAACCCCTTCGGGCTGGGCGGCACGGCTACCTCAGGCATCCTCTCAGCCTATGGGCGCGAACTTGGCTCGGCCAGCCCCTATACCGACTTCCTTCAGATCGATGCACCGATCAACCGCGGCAATTCTGGTGGCCCGACCTTTGATCTCAAAGGCAATGTCATCGGCGTGAACTCGCAGATTCTGTCGCCATCGGGTGGCTCTGTCGGCATCGGCTTTGCCATTCCCTCTGAACTGGCCAAGGAAGTCACCGATACGCTGATCCAGAAAGGCCGTGTCTCGCGCGGATGGCTGGGGGTGCAGATCGGCGACCTGACGCCGGAGTTCGCAGAAGCCCTCGGCATCGAAAATATCAAAGGCGCGCTGATTGCAGATGTCACCTCCGGCAGTCCGGCCGAGCGGGCCGGCCTTCGCCGCAACGACATCATCCTGTCGGTCAACGGTCAGAAGGTGACCGATTCGACCTCAACCACACGACTCGTTGCGAAGCTGATCGCCAACACCCAGAACAAGTTTGACATCCTGCGCGATGGCAAGACGCAGACGATCAATGTCACGGTCGGCGAGCGCCCGGACGATCCGTTTGCGGCCAACCGTCCTGCGCAGGGCGGTGAGCGGGCCCAGCCAAGCCCGCCCTCCTCAGTACCCGGCACGCTGCTGCAGAACTTCGGAGTGCGGCTGATGCCGATGGACGAGGAAACCCGCGTGCGCCTCGGCCTTCGCCCCGGGGATACGGGCCTTGCCATCACGGAAGTCGTCCGTGACGGGATTTTCGAGAAAGCCGGTTTCGAGAAAGGCTTTGTCATTCTGGAGGCGAATGGCCGTCCGGTGCCGAGCGTCGATGCCTTCGAGCGTGCCGTGGCTGATGCCCGTGCGGCAAACCGGTCGAAAATCCTGCTGGCGATCCGCCTTGGCCAGGTCACCAATTACCGGACCGTCGATATTCCCAAGTAACCCGCAGCGTCACGGAGTGCCTCATGGCGGATACCCTTCATCATCGTTCCCTCAAGGTGCTGGTCATCGAGGATGATGCCGACATGGCCACCTTCATTGAGAAGGTGCTGGAAGATGCCGGGCACGAAGTGGAACGCGCAGCCGATGGCGCTGAAGGGCTCGCCAGGGCCCGGGCTCAGGAATTCGATGCGCTCGTGGTTGACCGGATGCTGCCCGAGAAGGACGGCCTGACACTGATCCGGGAATTCCGGGACGGTGGCGGGACGACCCCGGCGCTGTTCCTCTCGGCTCTTGATGACGTCCAGAACAAGGTGCAGGGCCTCAAGGCCGGCGCCGAGGACTATCTGGGCAAGCCGTTCGTGCCGGCAGAGCTGGCCGCCAGAGTTGAGGCCCTCGGCCGGCGCCAGACCAACGAGCCGCAGGTGACGGTGCTGAAGGCCGGCGATCTGGAGATGAACCTCCTCACCCGCAAGGTGACGCGCGGCGGCAAGAAGATCGACCTGCAGCCGCGGGAATTCCGCCTGCTGGAGTTCCTCATGCGCCATGCCGGCCAGGTAGTGACCCGCACAATGCTGCTGGAAAAGGTGTGGGATTACAATTTCGATCCGCAGACCAACGTGATCGACGTGCACGTCTCGCGCCTGCGCGCCAAGATCGACAAGGACTTCCCCGAACCTCTGCTGCAGACGGTCCGGGGCGCGGGTTACCGCTTGCAGGGCTAGACGCCCGCTATCCCCGCTGGCAGTTGAATGGCCATGAAGCTGCCTGCCCAATGGCCGAACTGGCTGAGCCACCTGCCTGTTCCGAAGCTGCCCGCGAAGCTCGCCGGGCGGCTGGCCGCATGGCCGCCCATACCGCGCCTGCCGATCCCGGACAGCTTGCGCAAGGCAGTGCCGGTCTTTATCCGCACGACCACGTTCAAGCTGGCCCTGCTTTACAGCGCCATGATCGCCGCCTTTTCGGGCGCGCTGCTGGCCTACCTGTATTATTCGACCGTCTATTACATCAATGCAGAATCCGAGCGCCGCATCACGGTGGAGTTCGAGCAGCTGGGCATTGCCTATTATGATGGCGGCATGGGCCGGCTCAGCCAGTCCGTGTTCGAACGGATGACGCTTTCGGGCTCACCTTTCTACTATTATCTTGAGGATGCATCCGGCCGGAAGATTGCCGGCCACTTCCCGCGCCTGCCTGAAGAGGCGCCGGAGGCGGGCATGAAGAACGTGACCTTCGAGTTCGAGCTGCCGCAGCCGGACGGCACGAAAGTGCTGCGCCCGGCAGCGGGCCGCATCGCACGGCTGCGCGACAATGGCGGCGCCCTGATGGTCGCGTTCGATACGGCCCAGCAGACGGTGATCGTCGACCGCATCCAGAGCGCCATCCTCGTGGCCGCGCCGGTGGCCCTGATCCTGTCCCTGCTCGGCGGCGTGCTGATCACCCGCGGCGCGGCGCGGCGGGCAGAGGAGCTGGCACGCACGGCCGAGGCCGTGATCGGCGGTGAGCTCAGCCGCCGGGTGCCGGTGCGCGGGACAGGTGACGAGTTCGACCGCCTCGCCCAGCGCATCAACGCCATGCTCGACCAGATCGGCAAGCTGGTGGAAGCCTCACAGAACACCGGTAATTCGATCGCCCACGACCTGCGCTCGCCGCTGACCCGCCTGCGCAATCGCCTGGAGACAGCGCTCACCGCACCGATGACACCGGAGACAGCCAGTGCGACTCTGGCCGAAACGGTCGAGGAAGTTGACCGCGTCCTCGACACGTTCAATGCCATCCTGCGCCTCGCCCGGCTCGATGCCGGCACCGAGGGGCTCCGTGTACGGATGGACCTGAGCGAAGTGGCTGAAGAACTGGCCGAACTCTTCGAGCCTGCCTGCGAGGAAGCCGGACTTTCCTTCCGCAGCCAGATCGCCCGGCACATGCTGGTACTCGGCGACCGGGGGCTGATCAGTCAGGCCGTATCGAACCTGATCGACAATGCGATCAAGTACACACCGGCCGGCGGATCCATCGCCCTGACTGTCTCGCGCGGGCCGGAGGCAACGATCGACCTTTCCGTGCTGGACTCAGGGCCAGGCATTCCGGCAGAGGAACGGCCGAACGTGATCCAGCGGTTCCACCGCATGGATTCGGCACGCACCCAGCCCGGCTCCGGTCTCGGCCTGGCCCTCGTGCACTCGGTGGTCGAACTACACGGCGGCGAACTGATCCTCAGCGATGGCAACGGGCCGGAGGACCGCCCCGGCCTCAAGGCAACGCTCAGGCTTCCGCGGGCCTGACCCGCCGGGTGGGCCAGATACCGATCAGTGCGCCCAGACCGGTCAGGACAACCCCCAGATACAGCACATCGATCAGCGGATTGTAGTAGACACGGAACACCCATCGGGTTTCGCCATCTACCTCGCGTGCCTCGCCGAGGGCCGCATAGAGATCGCCTGTGCCGGTCTTGTGGATGGCAGTCTCGGTCGTCGGCATCATCGCAGCGGGATAGAAGCGTTTCATCGGCTCCAGCGTTGCCTGCTGGCTGCCCTTGCGGGCGGTCAGCACGGCGCGGTCGGCATACCAGTTGGGCCCCTCGATGGACCTCACTTCCTTCAACGTCAGCACCCAGCCCGCCACGCTACCGGAACCGCCTTCGGCCAGCGCGAGGGTCGATTCATATCGCCCGGCCGTCTCCGTAACGGCTCCGATCACGAACAGACCGAGCCCCAGGTGTGCCAGCGTCATGGCCCAAACGCGGCGCGGCAGTCTGAACACGCGGCCCGGCCGGATCGCCCGGCGCTTCAGTTCCCACAGCGCGCCGAAGACCAGCCAGACGCCCAGCGCTAACCCGAAGGCTGCCCCCAGGGGAATCCGCATCGGCCCGACCCCGAGAGCGGCGAAGACCGCCACCAGCCCTGCCCCACCGATGGCCCACCGCAGCCAGCCTTTGGCATCTGCCTTGCCCCAGGCCCATCCCTGCACGATCGGCAGGAGGATCAGCACCAACGCAAGGATCGGCACGAAGGTGAGGTTGAAATAGGGCTCGCCCACGGAGATCGTCCGTCCAAAGGCTTCGGCGACGAGCGGAAACAAGGTGCCGAGCAGGACCGTCAGTGCCGCCACGATCAGCACGAGATTGTTGGTCATCAGCGCGCCTTCACGGCTGATCAGTGTCCAGGCCTTGCCGCCTTCCAGCTTCGGGGCCCGCCAGGCGAACAGGCCAAGGGCAAATCCGCCATAGACAAGCAGGCCCGTCAGCAGAAGCGTGCCGCGCTCGGGATCAATGGCGAAGGCATGCACGGAGGTCAGCACGCCGGAACGCACCAGGAAGGCGCCAAGAATGGAGAACAGGAAAGCGAGCACCGCCAGCAGTGCTGTCCAGGCCGCAAAGCCCTCTCGCTTCTCCGTGACGATCACCGAGTGAAGAAGCGCCGCCCCGATCAGCCAGGGCATCAGCGAGGCATTTTCCACCGGGTCCCAGAACCACCATCCGCCCCAGCCGAGTTCGTAATAAGCCCAGTAGGAACCGAGCGCGATGCCGAGCGTCAGTGGCGCAAAGGCTGCGAGCGACCAGATGCGCGCCTCCTTAGCCCACACCCGGTCAATCCGGCCCTCCATCAGTCCCGCAGCCGCCAGTGCGAAGACGAAGGAATAGCCGACATATCCCAGATACAGCATCGGCGGATGGAGTGCGAGGGCGGGGTCCTGCAGCAACGGATTGAGTCCCGCGCCCTGGAAAGGGGCCGGATCGAGGCGCAGGTAGGGCGAGGATGCGAACAACAGGTAAGCGAGCGCGCCGAAAGAAAGCAGCCCCTGCACACCAAGTGCGCGCGCCTCGAACAGCGGCCGCTGTGTCCGCATCAGCCCTGCTGCGGCTGCGCCAAACCCGAGCGTCACCAGGCACCAGAGCGCCATCGAGCCCTCATGGTTTCCCCAGGTTCCGGCAATCTTGTAGATCATCGGCTTCAGCGTGTGGGAATTGGCCGCCACCAGAGCCACCGAGAAATCGGACGTGACGAAGGCATTGATCAGTGCAAGGAAGGAAAAACCCATCAGCGCGAAGGCCGCAATCGCTGCCATCCCGGCCAGCCGCCGCTCGCCCATCAAACCGAAGACGCCCTGCGTCAGGGACAGGGCCAGCGCCAGGAAGGCCGCAAAATGGCCGGCTTCGATCATCCGCCCGCCTCGAGCGGCTTCAGTTCACGCGGCTGGTAATTCTCATCATGCTTGGCAAGCAGCTGGCGGGCGGTGAAGCTGCCATCCGGATTGAAGCTGCCTGTGGCGACCACCCCCTGCCCTTCGCGGAACAGGTCCGGTGCGACACCTGTGAAGCTTACCGTGATGGTGTGCGGGCTGTTGTCGATGACCGTGAACTGCATCGTCGCTCCACCATTCGAATAGGTCAGCGTCCCGGGTTCCACCCATCCGCCGACCTTGACCTCACGTCCCGCAGCCGGCAGGCCTTTTTCGGCAAGAATTTCCGGTGTGTAGAACAGGTTCGCGTTTTCGCGCAGCGCAAAGAAGGCGAGCACGGCCGCCGCCGCGATCAGCAGGGCCGCAAGGGCAAAGGTATACAGGCGGCGGGTGCGGGCGCGCATGGCAATGGGTATAGGGCGCCCCGGCGGGTTTGGGGAGTGCGGCAGATGGGGCCGCTATTCTTCCCCGATCGCCTCGATCATGGCCCGGAAACGCTCCCGGCGGGGGTCATCTTCCGGCAGGCGGGAATAGATGTAGCGCATGGCCTGATTGGCCTTTTCCTGCTCACCTGCCTGGGCGGCGCCCAGGGCTGCGAACATTCCGGCCCGCACCTGGGACTCGTCCAGCTGATAGGCTCGCGCGTAAAGGCGCGTGGCGTCCGGACCGACGGCCCCGTCTGACAGTTCCACCAGCACGTCTGCCAGTGCGACCAGGGCCGGCACATAATTCTCGTCGCGCCGCAGGGATGACTGGTAGGCCCGCAAGGCATCCTCCGGCCGGTTCTGCGCGCGCAGCATCTCGCCGATGAAGAAATGCGGCTCGGGCTTGTCCGGCTGATCGCGAACAGCCTGTTCCAGCCGGGAGAGCGTTTCCGCCGCGGTCAGGGATTGCGGATCGGTGCGGATTTTTTCTGCGAGGGCTGCCTGCCGGGCATACATCGGCTGGTCCGCCATGCCAGGCTTGCCGATGGCGGCATAGCCCGCAATCCCGAGCATCAGACTGGCGCCAAGGATCAGCCAGTGTCTGAGGGTGAGGGTAAGGAAAGTCATGAACGCGGGAACCGGAGCGTGGCGGCGAGACCGCCGAGTGCAGCCACGCCAAGTTCGAGGCGCCCCTTATGCAGCTCTGCGAGTTCCTTGACAATCGACAGGCCCAGCCCCGTGCCCGGAATCGTCTCATCGAGGCGTACACCCCGCTTCAGCGCCGCTGTACGCTCCTCCTCGGTCAACCCGTTGCCATCATCCTCGACGCGGATGGAAAGCTCCTGCGGCGTATCCGCGATGGTGACGCGCACCTCGCTGGCGGCCCACTTGCAGGCATTTTCCATGAGGTTGCCAACCATTTCCTCGAAATCCTGCTTCTCGCCGCGGAAGATGGCATGCCGGGCTCCCTCGACCGTCACCTCGATCCCCCGGGCGTCGAACAGACGGTTCAGCAGCCGCGCCAGCCCATCGATCACCGGGCGCACATCCGTACGCGCGCCAATTGTCTCCGCCCGCGCAGCCATGCGTGCGCGTTTTAGGTAATGCTCGACATTCCTCTGCATCGCGTCTGCCTGACGGCGCACCACATCATCAAGCTGCGTATGGCCGGAGGCTTCGTTTTTCAGCACGGCCAGCGGTGTCTTCAGCGCGTGTGCCAGGTTTCCGACATGTGTGCGCGCACGCTCCACTACCTCGCGGTTGTGCTCGATCAGCTTGTTGAGTTCTTCCGTCAACGGACGGACTTCGGCCGGATAATCGCCGCCAAGCTTCTGCGCCTCTCCTTCACGCACACGGACGATGTCGGCACGCAGGCGCGACAGAGGCGTCAGTGAATAGCGGATGCCCAGCACCATCGCTGCAAACACCCCGCCGAACAGCGCGATCATGGTGCCCAGCAGCAGGTTGCGGAACTGGCTGGCGGCTTTGTCATTGGGTGTTCGGTCTGCCGCCGCAATGAGGATCAGCGGCGTGGCCTGGCTCTCGATCACGATGGCCTGGGCGGCTACGCGGGAGCGCTGGTCGGCCGGCCCGGCATAATCCCCGAACTGGGTAACGCCCGGCTGCTCCACCGCACGGCGGATCAGCTGCGGCGTCACCGGCGGGTCCTCATCCCACAGGCTGCGTGAACGGACGTCTCCGGCCACCGTCATATCCGGATTGAGGCTGATGACCGCCCAGTAACTGCCGGAATATTGTGTCTGGAACCGTGCTTCGCTCGGGAACAAGGAGCGGCCTGTGTCGGTGATGCGCCCATCCGGCAAGAAGGCATCTTCCCGGGTCAGCTCGCGCGACAGGGAAACCAGGGTTTCCTGAAGGTCCTGCTCGACAAGGGCCAGCGTCTGTGCGCGGTAGACGGCAGACAAGGCCAGAGCCCCTCCGATCAGGACCAGCAGCCCCCAGACCGCAGCGGCAATCGTGATGCGCCGGGCCAGCGACACGCTGGACCAGCGGTCGATCAGGCTCATGCGGTCGGGGCTTGCGGCGTCGCTCATGCCGGCGGTTTAGCCGCGTTTGCGTGCGCCGTCAGCCTGCAACGCGCGCTTCTTCCTCGGGCACGATCAGGCGATAGCCGAGCCCCCGCTCGGTCTGGATCCGGTCCTGCCCGATCTTGCGGCGCAGGCGGCCGATGAACACCTCGATCGTGTTCGAGTCGCGGTCGAAATCCTGATCATAGATATGCTCGACCAGTTCGGTGCGCGGCACAACACGGCCCTGATGGTGCATCAGGTAGGACAACACCCGGTATTCATGCGCGGTCAGCTTGATCGGCTCGCCATTCACTGTGGCGCGGGCCGCGCGCGTATCAACCATCAGCTTTCCGGCCTCCAGCGTGGCCGCCGAATGCCCGGTCGCGCGGCGCAGAAGCGCCCGCAACCGCGCCAGCAGCTCCTCCGTGATAAAGGGCTTGGTCAGGTAGTCGTCAGCGCCGGCATCGAAGCCGGCCACCTTCTCGCTCCACTGGTCGCGCGCTGTCAGGATCAGCACAGGAAAAGCCTTGCCTTCCTTGCGCCAGCTCTTCAGCACACTGACACCGTCAATCTTCGGCAGGCCGAGATCGAGAATGACCGCATCATACGGCTCGGTCTCGCCGAGAAACTGTCCATCCTCACCATCGGCAGCAAGATCTACGGCATAGCCGGCCTGCGACAGCGCATCGGCCAGCTGGCGCCGGAGGTCTGCATCATCTTCCACAACGAGGATCCGCATCGGTCCTGTCTCCTCAGTTAACCCGTCCGCTCACCCGCCGCGCCGGTCGATCACCGCACCCGTCTGGGCGTCCACGGTGATCTTCAGCTTGCGGCCGTCATCGGTCAGCCAGTCGATCTCATAGACGGCACCGCCGCCACGGGAGTAAAGCTCCGCATTCAGATGATAGCCGCCATGCTCCCGCTTCAGGTTCTTCAGGATCTGGGACAGCGGAACGGTGCGGCCTTCCTTCACGGCGTCGCGCGCCTGGCCAGGCGAGAACTGGTTGCCCCAGCCCTGATCCTGCAGCTGCACCATCGGGCCGCCCTGCCAGGCCTCAGGCATGGGAGCGCGATCCCGGCCCTCGCCCTGCGCGCGGGCACCGGGGGCGAGCATCAGGCCGCAGACGGCAAGGATTGCGATCATCCGTATCATGGCACTCCATATGCGGGCGAGGCTCTGAACGTTAAGTGAATGGTACAGTTCAACTGCAGTCACCCTATCGCCAGCCCGCAATGATGGCCCCTGCAACCAGCATTCCAAGCAGCAGGTGCAGCCCATCCAGAATCAGATGTCCAATGTTTTCAGGGCTGTAAACAAAATTATACATCCGCGCTGGCAGCACGATGAAGAACCAGATCTGGACCGCGATCACCAGGCCGGTGGCGATATTGTCCACCCGTGCCAGCTTGAACAGGATAGCCAGGCCAATGGCGGTGAGTATCGGCATGACCGGCGACAGGGCCATCTTCCAGCTGTGTGGCTGCAGCTGCGCCTTCGTGTATCCGGTCAACTTCAGCCACAGGCCGGAGAAAACCAGCCCGTAGATCAGGAACCCCACGGCATAGATCGCCGCGGCCGCAGCCAGCACAGCCAGCCAGTTATCGCCAGCGACATGAACGGCATCCGTTTGCGGCATCATACCCTCCCCAGAGTCGCCGCAGGGGAAGCTACGCCTGAAGCCGGGGCGAGTCGAGGCGCGCCGGTACCGCCGTCAGAGGCGGGACGAATCGATCTCTACATCCGCATGCATCCAGACATGCTCGAAATGCTCGCGCAGGTGCATCGCCTCGGTCTTCTTGCCCTGTTTCTCAAGCGCGCCTGCAAGGCCCGCCATCGACCAGCCGTTGTGAGGATACTCCTTCAGGTCTCGGCGATAGACGGCTTCAGCATCTGTGTACCGTTGTGCCTCCATCAGGGCTTTGCCCAGGGACTGACGCGTCGGATAATACCAGAAAGGCGGCTCCATGTAGGGCAGCGTATCCTGAAGGCCGACAGCCGCTTCGTAATGGCTGATCGCCTCCTTACTGTTACCGCTGGCTTGAGCGATTTCGCCTGACAGAAGCTGATGAGCGATGTTCAGCAGCACCGAAGCGGGATAGTCATTAGCGTCCAGGAACCCGATCTGGACCGTATCCTTCAGTCCAGCCAGCGCGTCTGCCTCGGCAACCGCCGCTTCAGGTTTTCCGGTTCGCGCCAGCGCCACGCCGCGCGCATAATGCCAGATGCCGCGGGAATAGTCCCTGTCCGTCGGCGGAGCATCCAGATTGAGAATATCCTCCCACTTCGCAAACTGAACCTTGGACAGCAGCGGAATCGTCCTGAAGAACTCGATCGTCGGAAACTCCTCGATCTGCTCGAGACGGACATTGCCGGCCAGCCTTTCGGCCGCCTCGAAGGTCAGCGCACTCTGACCCGACATGCCCGCTGCTGCCCAGAGGAAGTGGATGTTGTGGGGGTAATACAGCGCCGAGTAAAATCCCTGCGCATTGCACTGTGCGATATATTCCTCATCGATCTGCGCCGCCCGGATATTGGCCTGCGCCGCATCTTCATAGCGCCCGACGCGCCAGAAGATGTGCGAGGGCATGTGCACCAGATGGCCCGAGCCCGGCACCAGGGTCAGCAACCTGTACGCCTCATCCTCTGCCCGGCCCGGATCGTCGGAAGCCTCAACAGCGTGCAGATAGAGATGTAGCGCAAGAGGATGGTCGGGCGAACGCGCGAGAATGGTCTCGAGGGCCTCGATCACCTTGACCGTCTCCGGCTTCGGTGATCCGTCTGCGGACCAATAATCCCATGGCATGGTATTCATCAACGCTTCGGCATAGATTGCCGCCGCATCATCATCCTCCGGGTATGTCTCGACATAGGCGCCGATGGCCTCGGCCCAGGCAAGATCCTGCGGATCGCGCTCGGCATCAAAATCCGCGCTGTAGCGATGGGCCAGCGCATCAATCAGGGCCTGCTCCTGAGGTGATGCCTTATGCTTCAGCGCAACCGCCTTCTGGAGTGCCTCATAAGCGGCCTTCCGGTCCGCCAACGGCATGACGGCCTTGCCCTTGCTCGTCACGTTGATGTTCGGACCCGTTGCCAAGGCCTCGCCCCAGAAACACATGGCGCACTCAGGATCCAGCCGCTGCGCGGCGCGGAAGGATCGGATACTTTCGGCATGATTGAAGCCGAAGGACAGGACCATGCCCTGATTGAAATAAGTCTGTGCATCCGGATTGGATGTCGTGATCGTCCGGTGGAAGTCACCCATCCCTTCGAACAGCGGGGCCCCGGCGCGTTGCGCAAGGCTGAGTTCCGGCTCAACCCTGCGCTCTGCGGCAATCTGCCTGCTTCCTTGCCGGGCATCGGCATTGAACCATTCGTAGACGGTGTGGCATCCGCCGAGAATGAGTGTTCCTGCAAGTGCTGCGAACAGGCTTGCTTTCATGGCTGAGTCCCCATCACCAGATTTTTTTCTTGCAGGATGATCCCTGCCTGTGAGGAGAGTCTAGCACACCCGGACACCCGGGTTTAGGTGGAATGTCTACCGCCCCTCGGCCCAGCGGCGCAGCCCCTCATCCTTCGGATCAGCAAGGACGATCTCGACACGGACATAGAGATCGCCCGGCGGGCTGACCTGCACGCCCTTGCCCTTCAGCCGCAGCTGCGCGCCGGTATTTGTGCCGGCCGGCACTTTCAGCGACACCGGCCCGGAAGGCGTGCGCACCTCCACCGTGCCGCCGAGGATCGCCGTTCGCAGGTCCACGCTCAGCGCCATGCGCAAATCCTTGCCTTCACGCGTCCAGATGGGGCTCGGGGCAACATCCACTTCCAGCAGCGCATCGCCGGGTGGCCCGCCGGAAGGCGAAGGCTGGCCCTGGCTCTTCAGGCGCAGCGTCTGGCCCGTGGTGATGCCCGCCGGAATGTTCACGTCCAGCGCGCTGCCGTCGGCCATCGTCATCCGGCGGCGGGCACCCGTCACCGCATCCTCGAACGCGATCTCGACCCGGTAGCGCACGTCGCGGCCCTTCTGCGGCCCCGGATTGCGGCGCCGTGCGCCAGCTCCGAACATGCCGGACAGAATATCCTCGAACGGGTCGCCCTGCGGCCCCCCGAACGGACTGCCCGCGCGGCTCTCCCACCGGAAGCCGCCGGCGTCGCCGCCGGGAAAGCCCCGCGGATTGCCGTCACCGTCAATCTCGCCCCGGTCGAACTTCGCCCTTTTCTCCGCATCGCCGATGATGTCGAAGGCCTGCGTGACGCGCTTGAACTCCTCTTCCTTCTTCTCATCCCCCTTGGTGCGGTCGGGATGCAGCTCCATCGCCTTCTTGCGATACGCCTTCTTTATCTCGGCCTCCGTGGCCGAGCGGGGAACCCCCAGAACGGTATATGGATCAAGTGCCAAGACCAGACTCCCTGCCGCAGCAGATTACGCTGGCCTACAGGTAAGGTGATCCGGGCCCGATTGAAAGCCACGGGCCCATGCGGCTATCCGGCCCGATGCCGGCCACCCGCATCGACACCGTACCCGGCGGAACGCTGCAGCCCGGCTCATCCACGTCCACCCGGCCGCCAAAACCGCTTCCGGCATCAAACTCCACCGCAAACCGGCCCGCGTTGGGTGCATCCGGAAACGTCCAGCTGTCGGGAATGTCTGGGCCCCGGCGCACCCAGCGGGCCTGCCCGCCTCTGACGCGCAGATGGCTGGGCTGCCAGGGACGGCTGGCTTCATCGCCAAAACGCCTTGTCACGCCCTGCCCGCTTCCCGCCCTCCATATCAGGTCCATGCCCCGTTCGACCGGCAGCAAGCTCACGGCCCGTACAGCGCCGTCCAGGCGCACCAGACGAGCCCCGGCCGCGGCGGATGCACTGACGCTTCCTCCTTGCCCGCGCAGCAGACCACGCAACCGCCAGGTGTCCGGCGCAACCAGTTCCGCCTCCCGGAACTGTACCAGCTCCCACCCGGCCTCTGTTTCCAGAAGTGCCGAATTGCCACCCGCCAGCACAGCCGCCTGCGTCAGGCTCGTGAAGGCCCCGGCAGGCGCCATCACCTCGAGAACTGTTGCCTTGTTCCAGCGCCCGGTCACGCCCTCAGCGACAGGGGAAAGCAGGTGTCCAATCGTTGCCGGCTCGTCCAGTGTCACGCGCGGGGAGAGATCATCCGCAGCCGCTCCCGCCCGCACCGGCAAGGCCCCTGGCCAGGGGTCTGCATAGGCGGCCACCAGCGGCCCGGCCTGCTGCCCCACAGGTGCCGGGGCATCCATCACGGCAAGCTCCGCCTGCGGATAAACCGCAGCCGGCTGCGGTGCGGCGCCGGGTTCAGCGAAGCGCACACGCGGCGGCCCCCCTGTATCGGCTGACAGCAGAAGGTGGCGCTGTGCCCCGCGATCCGTGATCGCCTCGATGCGCCATATCTGATCCATGCCGGCAAAACGCAGGCGGTCGCCCGTCTCGAACGCCGCAAGTTCCAGGCCGCCGGAGACTTCCGCCGTGCGCGGCTCTGTCATCGATGACAGAAGGTAAGCGGCAATCGCTTCGGCCCGGCCGGCTGAAACCGCCAGCGGCAGCGCCACATCTGCCACCAGCCGGGCATCCCCGCTGCCGCGCCGCGCTTCGGCAACCATCGGTACGTAATCTGCCTGCAGATCAAGGCAGGTCAGCCTCAGCCGCTCCGGGGCCTTGTCCATCAGCTGTCGCGTCAGCCGGAGATCATCTAGGTTAACCGCACCTGCCGTCACATCCTGCACCTCTTCCTCATCGGCCATCCGGAACACCAGCGTGCCGGCGCGTTCAACCGCCTCAAAGCCGAACGCTGCCGCCAGTGGCTCCAGCGCCGCGCGTACGGACGATACGCCGGTGCGCACATAGCCTTCCACCACGCCGTCGAGTGCCCGCACATCCACCGGCGCCACGCCGCCTGCCGCGCAGATGTCGGCCACCACCGCGCTCAGCGGCGCAAGGCCCGTCCGCCCGTTCAGCCAGTGCCCGCGCGCCCAGTTGCTGCCATCGCCCCAGATGTCCCGGCGCAGTGGCCATGCCGGAAATGGCCGCGCATCCCAGGCCCAGACATGCGGCACGCCGCCAAAATGCCCGAGTGCGGCCGCCAGCAGACGGCGCTGGATCACATCATCGCGGCTCCCGCTGGAGAATGGCGGCAACGCGCTTTCCGTGCTTTTCGGATCATGGAAAAGGTTGGGCGCATTACCGGCCTTATCGACCGCGGCAAACCCGATCTCCGACAGCCGCACCGGCTTCAGCCCCGGCACCCAGCCGGTCGGTGTTCCGGCCCGCACACCACCCGTTCTCGGAAAGTGATAGGCACCCGCCCAGCCGGCCATATCCTTCTGGCGGAAGATCTAGTGTTCGCCATGCGCCGTATCGATGATTGGTGTCCGGATCTGCGCGGCGCGCGCTGCGGCATCTGCATAATACCAGTCATAGGCTTCACCTCCGGCAACCTGCGCCGCAAGATAGTCCGGATCATCAGCCGCCCTGTAGCCCGCCTGAGCGTCCAGATGATCCGGGCCGTCCCGCCAATCCCCCATCGGCGGATACCAGTCGATCCCAACAAAATCGACATCCGGGTGCGCCCACAGCGTATCCAGTGGAAACAGAACGTCGCCGCTGCCATCGTCCGGCACATAGGCTCCATACTCGGTCCAGTCCGCTGCGTAGGAAATCTTCGCGTGCGGCAACACCGCGCGCACGTCTTCTGCCAGGGCGCACAGCGCCTCCACGAACGCAAACGCCCCTGTCTCATCTCTCACACGTGTCAGACCGCGCATTTCGCTGCCGATCAGGAAGGCCTCCACGCCGCCAGCCTCTGCCGCCAGGGCCGCATGATGCAGGATGAACCGGCGATACCCGGCCGGCCCCTCCAGGAACGCCTCGATCTCTTCCCGTGCTGCCGGTGTGCCATCTGCCGAGACCGTAATCCTGCCTCGCCATGGAAACCCTTCGGTATCCATCAACAGGAACGGCGTCAGTGTCACCTGATACCCCCGTTCCTTCAGTTCACGGATCGCATCGATCACCGTTTGATCGGAAGGCGTTCCGCCATAATTTGCGCGGCCCTCTTCATCCTGCGACACCAGATACGCGCTGGCCCGGCTCTCCCCATCCACACTCCACGTCTGTGGCACCGTCACCCGCATCCGCGTCTCCACGCCCGGCCGGATCGCGCATGCTCCGGCGGCCAGAGACGAGCCGAACCAGCCCACCGTCAGGGCCACATGCGTGACATTCGGCAGATCATCCCGCATCTGGTCAAGCGACACGAGGAAATCTGCGCGGGCTTCACCACTGTGGACATTCAGCGGCCGTTCCCGCCCAGGCGCCAGCTGCTCCTGCACGATGCCGGTCGCGTAGACGAATTCGCCCGAGGCCGGAATGATGTTCACGCCGCGCACCGTCGCCGCCAGGCTGCCACCGTCAGGCTCAGCCGGTCCGCGCAACACCTCAAACGACAGCTGCGGGATACGGTTTCCGAAGGCCTCCAGCGGCAAGTCCTCGAACACGACATAGGCTATACCCCGGTAAGCCGTCGCGGCACCCTCGATCATTTCGATCAACGGGTCGGGTAGCTGGTCCTCCGTTCCCGGATAGAAGCGGTGTATGACGCCGGAAAGATCCAAAGGTTCGCCATTTGCCCAGGCCCGTGTGATCCGTTGTACGGGCCCCTCGCCCAGCGCCACCGCGAAACTGAGGGAATAACGGAAGGTCTCCACGCGCGGTCCCCCCTTGCCGCCAGCCCGCTCCGTCTTCCGCCGCTCGGTGAATCGTGAAGCCCAGATGAGGTGCCCGCCGGCCCGCATGCGTCCGCTCACGGAGGCGATGCCTGAGCCTTCCGCCGCGCCCATCAGGGCCAGTTCGCCGATCCTCGGCCCCTCGGCCGGGGCTGCAAAGTGGGCATCGATGGCGCCGCCAATCGCTGCCCCTGCCGCCCGTCCTATTGCCGCACCTCCGATTGCCCGTCCGAGAAGGCTCAGCCCCTGCGGCAGCAGCCTGCGCCCCAGCGCCGCGCCCACTTCCGCAAACACGATCTGCGCCATGTCAGTCCTCCACACCCGGAAATCCGAACGCCGCCACCACCCTTCGCTGCCACCACGGGCTCAGCCGCGTCTCCACCACACTGCGCCCCCAATACGCATGCACCAGCGTGCCTGGGCCGCTCAGCACACCGCAATGCTTGGCCGGCACACCCATCCCCATACGGAAGATCAGGACATCCCCGGCCTTTGCCGCCCCCGGCGCGACTTCGCGCAAATGCCGCCGCGCAGCCTCAAGCAGGGTCTCCTCGCCCAATGCCTCGGCCCAGTCCGGCGAATAGGCCGGCACCCGCTCGGGCTCGTTTCCCAGAAAGGCGCGCCACACGCCGCGCACCAGCCCCAGGCAATCGCAGCCCGCCCCTTTCCGGCTCGCCTGATGGCAATACGGTGTGCCGACCCAGCTGCGCGCTTCGGCAACGATCTCAGACCGCTTCATCGCCGCCCGCCTGTATTCCCGCTGACCGGCGGCCCGGCCACGAGAACATCCGTACCGGGCAGATGAGGGAAGCCGCGAAAGTTCACGGTATTCCCGAACACATCCCGGCACGTCTCAAACCGGTGGTCACAGGCCAGGCCCGGAAAGCCCTCCCTGTCCACACCGCAGCGCGCATCTCCCAGCACCGCATCACAGCGGCGCGCATAGACCCGGCCCACGGGCCGCTCCAGGTCCGCCTTCTGCGACACCAGTTCTGCCTCGAAGGCCGATCCGTTCCGGCGCAGGCGGGTCATCCGTCCGCTCCACACCTTCACGAAGTGCTCCGGCGTCTGCCAGTCTGCGCGTATCACATCAATCTGCGCCCCGTCCCACAGCCCGGCGTCCAGGTCTGCCTCGGTGATCGCCGCATGCGCCAGCGCACCCCGCGCCTCTGCCGGCCCCGGTGCCAGGGACCGGGAGCGTGAAAATTGCAAACCTTCAATCTGCCCATCCGGGTCATAGACATGTCCGTCAACGGTCAATGCCCGGTCATGCTCGGTCATCCGAAGAACAAATCCGTCGGCCCGCGTCAGCGTCCAGCACAGGCAAGTCGTTGTCGCACCGCTTTTCAACGCCTCGGCAAATTCGTCCGATACAGGTTGCATGCGATCACCCCACCAGTTCGATCAGCGGCACACGGATGACCCGCCCGGCCCCGAACGTTTCGAGATTGATATCCAGCCGGTCGGTATCGAACCTCACTGGACAGTCGAACAGGAACCCTGCGGTCACCACAGCGCCTTCGGGCGGAGCGGCCGTCAGCAACACCGTGCCGAGGGTTGCATCCACGTCCACCTCGGCCACCACGCCGTCCACCGCTACAGACACGCTGCCCGCCACCGGCTTCCAGATACGCCGCCGCCAGTCGCCATATGCTTTCGTCAGCTCAAAGAAGGTCCTGTTGCCATCCCCCACGCCGATCACCTGATCCAGCATAGAGGGCACCGCCCCCGGCGTGCACGATCTGTCGTCCACCCGGTCGCGGAACCGGAAGCCATGCAGCCGCCCGCCCCGCGCCTCGAAGAAGGCGGTCAGCACCTGCAGCCCGTCCAGAGTCGTCACTGCCGTGCCGATGTCCCATCGCCGCCGCGACCCCGCCCAGACAGCATTGCGCGCTTCGCGCCCGCCCGTCAGGGGCACTACCTCGACGCGCCGCTCCGGACCACCGCTCGCTGCCAGCGCCAGCGGTGCCGGAAGGCTCACCTCATGAAACTGTGCCAGGCTCACAGGAATCGCCCTCCGCCCTGAACGAGGCGCGCCAGCAGCGCAGCTATCGCTGCACCCTGCCCCAGCGCCGCCCGCTCATCACTGCCGGGGGCAAAGTTGAAACTGGCGGAAACACTTGCCCCCGGCGCCTGCCGCAGGATCAAAGCCTCGGCCGCGACGCGGGCGATATCCCGCAGCATGGCATCCGCCATCCGCCTGAAGTCCAGCTCGCCGCTGCGGGCAGCCTGCGCGAGCGAGGCCGAAATCTGCTCGCCGGCCTCTCCGAACGCCGCCGCCAGCGAATCGGCGGCGTCTTCCAGTCCTTCGGTCATCCACTTTCTCCTGTTTCATTCGTATCCGGATGAATGGCCATCAGGCGCTGCATGTCGCGTCTCAGGGGCGCCTGTCCGTCTGCCGTCAGCCAGCGCCATTCGCACAGGCTGAGCCGCCAGAACGCTTCCGGCCTGATCCCAGCCGCCAGCGCTGCCCGCAGCATGTCGGCCCACGGCAGCATCACACACTCAGCCCGCGGCGGAAGGCCTCGGTTATCGCTGCGGCCGCCTCGCCTGGCGCCACATCAGCCACAGCTGGCACTTCGCCACCGCCTCTCAGCAGCGCCGCCAGCACCACCATTACGTCCGCCGCCGATGCGGTGCGCAGCCGCGCTTCCAGTTCGCTGATCCGTGTGCAGCCGAACGCAGCCTCCATCTCTGCCAACGCGCCCAGCGTCAGGCATAACCGCCGCTCGACCCCGCCAATCATCAGGCCCACTTCTCCCCGCGCGGCGTTCATCACAGCACCGTGAAGCTCAGCGCGCCTGCGCTTTCCAGGGCCACGGAAAACTCCGCCTCGCCATCATGCACTCCACTCCAGACCAGCTCCGTGATCTGGAAAGCGCCTTCCAGCACACCGAAATCCGGCAGAAGCAGCTGCCACACCGGCGTCTCACCCGCGAAGAACACCGCCCGCATCCGTGCGTCCGAAGCAGCATCGCGGAACACCCCGCGCCCGCTGACACGCGCCGTCTTGACACCCGCTCCGGCCAGCAGCTCCCGCCAGGCCTCTGGACTGTCCGCACCCGTGGCATCCACAGATGCACTCCGCAATTCAATCCGGCTGGCGCGGACGCCCGCCAGCGTCACGAAACCGGCCGTGCCGTCTGAAATCTTCAGCAGGATATCCCGCCCGCGCTGCGCGCCCATCAGGCCGCCTCCTCAATTATGATCCGTATCCGGACTAGCCCCCGGAAAGCCCGCCGGTCCGCCTGCCGTATCGCGTCGCTGTAGGTCACATGCGCCAGCACGACGCGGCCGTCCGGAAGGCTCCATTCCGCGCGGTCTACAGCCGCCCGCAGCGCCGTCAGCCCTTCACGCGCCTCGCGCACGCCGCCATCACGCGAGGATACCGCCAGCGTCACCAGATGCTCGCTCGCCTCGCCGAGAGAGGCGCCGATCGGCCGGCACTCATGCCGCTCCAGACGGACGAACGGAAAGGCTGCCGCCTCTGTCTCATCGTCATAGATGCGCGTGCCGTAAACTGCCGCCACGCCTGCATCCGCGCGCAGCACCGCCATCAGCGCCGCCTGCACACCCGCCTCCGCGCTCACAGCCGCACCTCCCGGCGCGCGGCCAGCGCCGCCGTCACGGCAGCCACATCGCCGCCCCGCCGGTCGCCCGCCAGATACGCCGCCTGCACCCACAGCTTCACGGCATGGCTGAGGTCCTCAGGCACATCTTCCGCGCCGCCAAACCCGGTCACGAATGTCACTTCGACTGCACCGCCGGGCGGCACCACGGGCAGCCCCGCAAACGGCCGGAGGCGGAGTTTCCCGCCTTCCAGCCTGAACCGGCCGGTCAGCAAGTCCTCGCCGCCCTCAGCATCCACACGCACCACCGCCACCAGCGCCGTCGCCGGCCCGGGCCGCAGCTTCACCCCGCCGCGCAAAAGGCCGTGCGGCCACTTCGTCCAGCGCCGCTTCAGCGTCCGCGACACGAGGGCCAGCCCGCTCGCGATTTCCACATGCGCCCGGCCCGCACGGATCAGATCCGTCACAAGGCCGTCTTCCGCGTCATTGCCGATGCGCAGGAATTCTTTCGCCGCCGCGAGGGTCAGAGGCTCCTCGTCTGGCGGTGTGATCACCGTCAGGTCCGTCATTTGAATTGCCCTTGTCAGGAAGGAATGGGCCGCCCCGCGTGCACTCCGCGGCGCGGCCCGTCCGGGATCAGATCATATCCCGGAGCTTCACGATGATATCGCCGACCATCGGCAGGCCCACATGGCGCACCAGCTCGTTGTCGATGCCCGTCCCGGTGCCCCTGATCAGCGCGGCAATGGCTTCCGCCACCTTCGTCGTGAATTCATCCTGTTGCGGCTTGGTCAGGGCCGCCGCCTGCCGGATGATGGCCACAATCACACTCTCGATCATGTCGTTTCTCCTTGATTGACTGTTTCAGACTCAGAACTTCATCACCTTCACGGCATCGAAATTCTGCACGCCGCCGCCCACACGCTTGGTCGTGTAGAAAAGCACGTAAGGCTTTGCCGAGAACGGATCGCGCAGCACGCGCGCGCCCTGCCGGTCGGTGATGAGATAGAAGCGGCGGAAGTCGCCAAAGGCGATGGCCGCATTGTCCGGCCCGATATCGGGCATGTCCTCGATTTCCGTCACCGGATAGCCCAGCAGCGTTGCCGCCTCCCCGGCCGTCCCCGGATGCCAGAGATACCGTCCATCACCATCCTTCAGCTTACGGACGGCCGATACCGTGCGCCGGTTCATCACGAAGCGCGCATTGCTGCGGAACTGGCTTTTTGGCGCATAGACGAGATCGATCAGCTGATCGGCCGCATCCTCCTCCTCAAAGTCGCCCGGCACAAAGCCCACCTTGCCCCAGGTATGCGAGCTTTCCGCCACCAGCTCATAGTCAAGAAAGCCCTTCGGCTTGCCGTTACCATTGCCGGTCACGAAAGCTGCCGACTCCTGCGCAGAGAACGCACTCTCCACCTCATCCGCCAGCCAGGCGTCGATGTCCGCATACGCATCTTCCAGAAGGGTCTGGGTCGCCGCCGGCATGGCATACAGCTCCCCGGCCGGGAAGGTCAGCAGGTCGAGCCCCGCCACGGCCGTTTCCGGCCGCGCCGCCTCCTCACCCACCCAGGCCGCTTCCGCGCCCAGGCCCACAGGCTTGCGATACACGCCTGCCGAAGTCTGGCGCACGGTCGCAATCTGACGCATCGGGCTCGCTGCCAGCAGCCGCGCCTCGATCAGGCGGTCCAGTTCCGGTGGCGCCACATGCCCGCCCTCGCTGCCCGTGCCGGTATTCAGCGACTTCACGTCCAGCCGGGCCACGCCGCTTTCATCGCCGGTACGCAGGTAGCGGACCCACGCCTCGCGACGTTCGTCAGCGCCGGCATCCGGCACGGCCCCTGCCTCCGGCCGGACCATCTTCAGGCTCAGCGCTTCCAGCCTGCGGTCGATACGCGCAAGGCGTTCATCCGTCAGCGGATCGCTCGCCCCTTTCTTTTCGATTTCGGCCAGGCGCATATCGTTCGCCTGACGGTAGGCTTCGAACACCGCCATCATCTCGGCGGCATCACCTTTCAGGGCCTTGGTTTCCTTGGTCATTCTCTCTCCTTTGCAGACCGGAACTGTCATGCCGCGCACAAGTGCCCGGCACCTCTCACCTCAAACCGTGCCATCCGGTGCATCGGCTCGGCCACGATTGAAACTTCCACCAGGTCGACTTCGATCAGCTCGCGCCCGCCGGTGACCCGCGGGGTCCACACCCTCGGGTAAAAGCCAATGGACAGGCCCCGCGCTCCGGCTTCGACGAGGCGCAGGCCTGCTGCCTTATCGATCAGCCCCCGGACGAACAGGCCATATCCATCCTCCGCCGCACGAACCCAGCGCCCGGCCTTCTCCTCCGCACGGTGGCCGATCAGCAGGGGCACTTCCGGCCGCCGCGACAGGCTGCGTGTAAACGCGCCCGCCCGCACGACATCTCCAGAGAGATCCGGCTTGCCGAACACGCTGGCATAGCCCTCGATCAGCAAAGGCTCACGGCGCATGGCGTGCCTCCATCTTCCGCTCGATCCGGTCGAGTTGAACCCGTACCGCGCCCAGCTCTGCCTCCACGCGTGCCAGCCGCTCGGCCACCGGGCCGCCTTCACGCGCCCGCTCCTCAAGCGTCTCCAGCCGCTGCGCCGCCGCGCCTGTCCATAACAGGACACCTGCCGTCTGCGCGGCTACTGCCAGGATCACACCAATCGTCAGCCTGCGGTCGAAGCTCATGAGTCTAGTCCTGCCATCCGGCGTTTTTCTTCGCGGGTCAGGAAGCTCGCATCTTCCAGCCGCGCCCACAGGGCCTCGCGCTCGCCCGCCAGGGCGGTCACCGCATCCAGATCGAGGCGCACCTCGATGTCCGTGCCAAACGCGCCGTCCAGCCAGTGCGACAGGGCTTCCGCCAGCCGCGCAGCCAGTGGCAGAACGGTCATGCGCCAGAAGGCAAGGTTGGCTTCGCGGTAGTTCGCATACGTATTATCTCCGGGCATCCCGAGCAGCATCGGCGGCACGCCGATCGCCAGCGCTATCTCGCGGGCGGCCGTTGCGCGCGTTGCCTGAAAGTCCATCTCCGCGGGCGACATCGACAGCGCCTGCCATTGCAGCCCGCCCTCCAGCAGCAGGGGCCGGCCGGCATTTGCAGCGCCTGCAAAGTTCGTTTCCAGTTCTGCCTTCAGCCGGTCGAACTGGTCCGGCGTCATGTGCCCGTCGCCGCCATACACCAGCGCGCCGGAGGGCTTGGCCGCATTGTCGATCAGCGATTTTGCCCAGTCGGCGCTGGCATTATGCAGGTCCAGCGCCCTTCGCGCCGCCGCCAGCGGCGGCAGGCCCATCGCGTCATCTGCAGGATGGTAGAACTTCACCTGCAGCACCGGGCTCCAGCCGCCGGCATCGCGGCGAACTGCCCGTTCCTGCCCGCCCCGCCCGCGGATCATCCAGGCCTCGGGCCAGCCGCGCGCATCCGTTACAGGGCGCACTGCCGTGCTGCGCAGCGGAAACAGCGCTGCCAGTTCCGTCTCGCCCGGCAGGCGCACAGCCTCCACGAAGGCATTGCCGGTCAGCAGCAGTTCGGAAAACACCGCTTCCAGAAAGCCCGCCTGCGCCATGTCCGGCCCCGGCTGCCGCAGCAGGCGCCCGGCGCCCTCATGCGCCGTGCGCAGGGGGATAGAGGCCGCGGCCTCAGCCACCATCCGCACGCAGCGGTAGGCGACGGCATTCTTCAGGTATCCGTCACGGATCAGCGCACCGGCATCGCGGGCGCCCCAGTTCGCTGCACGCGGCTCGCTGAGCAGTGCCAGCGGCACGGCCGTCTTCGCTTCCCGCGGTTTCGGTCCAAAAGGCCATGTCCAGTTCATCTCGGGGTCCCGTCGCTCCGGCTGTCTCGATGGCCGTGAAGCTAACCCCGGCTCGCACCCCACCGGACCGGGCAGCGCAAAATCGCCGCGGACTTTTCCCCTTGCGTTGAATTATTGATGTTTTTTCACTGCCTGCGGCTATGAAAATGTAGGCACAAGTGTTTTCTTGTCCCGCCAAATCTGCCATCAGGGCGAAGCAAGAAGAGACATAACAAGAGGCAGACCCTTCCATGCCCGCGCGCGTCATATCGATTGCCAACTCCAAGGGCGGGGTCGGCAAGACCACCACCTGTGTCAGCCTCGCCGAAGCCTTCGCCGCCTCCGGCATGCGCACGCTGGTGATCGATCTCGATACCCAGGCCAACGCCTCGCTGCTGATCTTCGGCCATGCCGGTGACGAGCACCTGTTCCGGGCCATCAACGACTATGCGACGATCTCCGACTGGTTGCTTGAAAACTTCTTTGCCGGCGAACAGCGCCGTCTGTCCGAGTTCATCGTCACCAATGCCAGCGACGTCACCTTCAAGGGCAAGCCGCTGCTGCTGGACCTGATCCCGTCCTCGCCGCGCCTGCGCAAGACGGAGCGCGAGTTGATCTACGAGCTCACCGCCAAGGGCTATGCGATGGAAGCCTTGCAGAACCAGGTCGGCCGGCGCCTGCGCGACGACCTGAACCTGCTGAAGGCCGACTATGACGTCATCCTGTTCGACTGTCCGCCCGGCATCTCGGTCATGACGGAATCCGTGCTTGCCGCCAGCCACCTGATCATCGTGCCGACCATCCCGGACTTCATGTCCACGCTCGGTCTCGACCTCTTCACAGGTGACATCATGAAGAATCTGCGTAACCGGGATATCGAGACGCTCCCTGTCGTGCTCGCCACACGCTATGACGGCACGTCACACCAGCAGGTGGTGCTGGGGGCCATGCGGGATGCGGCAGCGGCCAAGGAAACCG
Organism: Hyphomonas sp.; assembly: GCA_046293935.1. GTDB lineage: Bacteria > Pseudomonadota > Alphaproteobacteria > Caulobacterales > Hyphomonadaceae > Hyphomonas. The sequence continues at coordinate 4,421 of JBKBJF010000007.1, read as the reverse complement.
AGTTTTCGATGTTCAGGACAGTCATCCCCCTGAGGTCGGGCTTCGCCACCAACCCGATCGAGCTCGGGCCAGACCCCACCCTGCAGGCGAAATGGCCGGGGGATGCGCTCAGCATCATCGAGCAGCTGCTCGTCGAGGTCCGGGAGAAGCTCGCATGAGTTTTGCCGGCGGCGCGCCCGGCCGGAAGGCCATCCAGTCCCTGATCGCCGCGCAGGACGCCGGCCTCACCGTCGCGGACAAGGACTGGCTGGCCGCTGCCGGCCTGATCGTCAGGAAACTGCTCGTCTCGGGCAGTCAGACACCGGCCAGCCTGATCGCCCTGCGCGAGGCGGTTGGGGAGGATATCTTCGACGGCCAGCTGAAAACCCTGTCGCACCACCAGGCCCGCCAGCTTGCGCGCCGTATCGACAGGTCCGTGCCCGACCTTGAAGTCTCCACCGCCCGTGCCGCCATCGCCTGGATCCGCACCGCACTCGCCGCTTCGCCTGCCGCCGATGAGACGGCTGACGAGCCGTCCGGCGAAACCGGAACCTTCGCCGGCCCGCCTGCGGAAGAATCTGTTGCCACCGATCCGGCTACGGACGAAACCGTCACCGGCGCCACAGACGACGAAACGCCGACCTCGCCTCCGGCCTCACCCAACCCCTATTTCGGGCGCAAGTCGTTCCGGACCGGCTAGCCTTCAGGTCTGCCGTCACCGGTGGTGTCTAGCCCTCAATCAGCTTCGCCCGCAGGTCCGCCTGCAGCGACCCGTCCACGCCCAGCACATCCGTCAGGTATCCGTCGAGCGATCCGGCCCGCGCATGGATCGCGGCGAACGCCTTGTCGAGATATTTCAGGTGCACGCCCATGAACGGGCGGAACACTTCGGCCGGATAATCCTTGCCCAGCATCTGGTTGAAATAGGCTGCCGCTTCCGGAAGGCGCTGGTCCACGCCCACAGCCTCGTTCGTCAGGTCATAGTCGGCGCGGATGTCCGCCTCGTCCACGCCCAGCACATGATGCGTCAGGGCGCACAGAATGCCTGTGCGGTCCTTGCCCGCCGCGCAGTTGACGAGGCCCGCCGCCTCGCCGGGCGCCTCGGCCAGATGCACGAACCAGTCGCGGAACAGCGCCTGGTGATGTGCCTTGAACGGGGCGGCCTCGTAGTATTCCACCATCCACTGGTCGGCAGCGGCCGCATCCACGCCCATCTGCGTCAGGAAGCGCATGTGCGGCGCCTCGCTCTCGCGCCCGCCATCATGGGTGATCACTGTCGGCACTTTCAGCCGGCTCTTCTGCTTCTCGCGTTCGTCCGGCCGGCGCAGGTCCGCCTGCACATGAATGCCGAGGGCGTCCATTTTCGCCAGATCCTGCGCCGTCGCTTCGGCATGGTGGCCCGAACGGTAGAGCCGCCCCATGCGCACCCGCCCGCCATACCGGCTGGCATAGCCCCCGAAGTCCCGGAAATTGCGGACATTCTCAAGCGCGATCAGGCGCGGTCTCTGCGTCGTCATACCCAGCGACCTAATCTGCACCTGCCCGCCCGTCCAGTGACAAACCTGTGTCACCTCGCGGCATCCCGCACGCTGCGCCCTCCTCCCCCGTTCACGGGGGAGGTGCCCCGAAGGGGCGGAGGGGGGAGACCCTGCCACTCCCTCTTGCCGATCAATCCGAAACCGCCAACACTCCCCCCATGCCCCTTCCGGCCGACCGCCTCGACGCCATCGCCCGCACCGTGCACGAAGCCCTGCGCGGCTGGGCTGCAGCGCACGGCCAGCACGACATCCCCGGCTGGGATGACGCCCCGGAGTGGATGCACGCCTCCACCCGCGAAAGCGTTCTCCACGCCCTCGAGAACGGCGGCGCCGATGGCCGCTCGCAACACGAACAATGGCTTGCCCAGAAACGCGCAGACGGCTGGCGCCACGGGCCCGTCAAGGACGCCGCCGCCAAGACCCACCCCCTGATGATCCCCTGGGACCAGCTCCCTGACTGGGAACGCCGCAAGGACACCCTGATCAACGCCCTGGCGCGCGCGCTGGCCTGACTTCAGCCCCCACCCCTTGAATCTCCATCGACACCCTCGCCTCTCTGGCGTATCCAGAGAAAGGGGCAGAGGACGCGCATGGGACCGGTCTTCATTTCCTATTCGAGCCGTGACCGGGACCGTGTGGCCGAGCTGGCCCGCGCGCTGATCAGCCATGGCTTCACCATCTGGTGGGACACCCACCTGCCCCCCGGCGAGGACTGGGACGAGCGCATCCAGCGCGCCCTCGAGGCGGCCGAAGTCGTCCTCGTCGTCTGGAGCGAAGCCTCGATGGAGTCGCGCGAAGTACGCGCCGAAGCGACCTATGCCCTGCAGGAGAAGAAGCTGCTGCCGATCCGGGTCGAGGATGTGCGTCTCTGGGCGCGCTACAACATCGTTCAGTATGAGGACGTTTTCTCCCGCCCGCCGGAGCAGGACCCCAACTGGCCTGCCGTGGTGAAGCATCTGAAGCGCCACGCCGAAACGCCGGGTCCGGACGGCATCGGCGAGGACACCGCTGCGATCCGCCCCGCGCCTTCGCCGGCCAAACCCGTGCGCGGAGGCATCGTTGTGCCGCCGTCGATGATCCTGCCTTCGGCGCTGACCGGCGCCGGTGCGCTCACCTTCCTCACCTGGCTGATCGCCGGGGGCGAAGGCCTCGGGCCTCAGATCCAGCTCTACAGTGCCGTTGCCCTGCTTGTAGCGGGCGCCGCCACCTCGCTCCTCTCCTTCCTCCGCACACCAAAGACGGGCTGACCCATGGAAGAACGCCCCGCCTCCCGCACCGTCACTGCCTATGCCCGCGGGCTCTATCTCGCACAGGTCTTTCAGCTCGCCGTGGCGGGCATCGCCATTCTCGCGGTGGTCATCGGCGGCTACATGGTCGCCCGCCAGCGCGCCGAGCTGAAGCAGCTCGAAGCTGCACAGGCCCTTGCGGCCGAAAAGCTGGCAGCCGCAGAAGCCATGTCCGGCGTGCGCCTCGAGTTCAATTCCCGCCTGATCGGCCTCGGCACGCAGATCGCCGGCATCACGCCGGGCGATCCGGCCGGCTACAGTGCGGGCCTTGCCGCCATCGGACAGCTGGAGGCCGATTTCGCCACAGACCTTGCGGCGCCGGAATGGCGGGAGGCGGCACTGCGCCTCAAGCGTCTTACGGTCAACCTGCTCGAAGCCAGCCAGCAGTTCGACCGGGCCGCAGCCGGGCAAGCCGCCCTCGTCGAGGCTCTGGGCGACACTGCCGCCACGGCCGACCTCATCCGGCTGGCCACGCTGTATTGCCGCAAGGGCGATTTCGCCACCGCACAGTTCGTGGTCACGGGGCGGCTGATGGGCACAGACCCTGCCGAGTTCAACGACACGGCCTTTCAGGATGCCTGCGCGGCGCGCATCTCGTTGCCCGTCCGGCCGCTGGGTCCGGGCGAGGATGAGGCCAAGGAAGTCGCCTCTGGCCCGGATGCCGAAGACGGCGCACCCGCACCCGGCCGCGGCCCGGCCAGCGACCGCGGGGACGAGCCAGCCGCCGTGCAGGAGGTGCAGAAAGTCTTCCTGCACATCCGCGAGGAGGGCCAGCGGGCCGCGGCCATGAAAATTGCCCAGAAGCTTTGCGCCGCCGGCTATGAGATGCCCGGCATAGAAAAGGTCGAGCCGCCCCGTGCCTATCCCGCTACGCCGCGCGTCATCTATTACCATTCCGACCAGGCCGGCGAGGCCGGCAGCATTGGCGGGCTGATCACGCAGCTGGCCGGCGACTCCGGCTTGCCGGGCTGGGCCATCCCTTACGACCTGCGCCTCTATCGCGGCGAAGGCCTGCCGCGCGACCGGGTCGAGATCTGGTTCCCGGAGACTACCGAACTGTCAGCCGAACGGGTCCAGCAGCGCTTCCGCTGCGGTCCGGCCCCGCCCGGCTGATCTGTCTGCACATGACTTTCATGGAGGGAGGATAAACCCATGAAGAACTGCTTCCTCGCCGCCGGCGCTCTGCTCGCGCTGGCTTCCTGCGGCACCGTGCCCAACCCCGGCGCGCTGTTATTTGACATTCCGGGCTCCTGCGGCAACAGCCCCGGCGCCAGCACCAACATGATCTGCGCTGGCACGGATCTCGTGCAGACGGTGGCCAGCAAGCCCGCCCCGCGCCGCGCCTTCGAGTATGCCGAAACCGACGCCTTCGACCTGCAGCTGTCGTCTTCGCTCGGTGCCAGTCTCGAGAAGGTCACGGTCACCGTGCCCGCCTCGATCACCTTGCCGCTGCAGGATGTCGCCGCTCAGGTCCTGCCCGCCGCCGACAGCCCGCGCCTCGTCTTCTGGCTCGCCCAGATCCGCAATTCCGGCGGCGAGATCAAGGCCTGCGAGGTCCAGCTTGAAAGCGCCATCGCCGGCTGGCTGGTCAAGATGGGGGCCGACTACATGAAGCAGC
>JBKBJF010000053.1:0-9510 GCA_046293935.1 Hyphomonas sp. | reverse complement strand
AGCTCACGCGTGAGGGCGCCCATCGCCGGGGCTGCCCGATCATGCCGGCCACTTGCCTGTGCATCGCCCGCCTTTTCCACAAAAGCCGAACCAACGACCACCCCATCTGCGATTTTAGCCATTTCCGCAGCCTGTGCACCCGTTTTTACGCCGAAACCGACACAAACCGGGAGTCCCGACATATTTTTAACCATCGCGACATTCGCTGCAATGTCTGCAGGATCGGCGCTGCCGGCCCCGGTGACGCCGGTCACAGCGACAAAATAGATGAAGCCGGAAGCGCCTTCGGCCACTTTAGCGGCCCGGGTGGCATCTGTGGTGGGCGTGGCCAGCCGGATGACCGAAAGGCCGTGCTTCGCGTAAAGCCTCCGCAGGTCGCCGTCCTCCTCCGGGGGCAGGTCGACGAGGATGGTTCCGTCAATTCCGGCAGCGGCGGCCGACTCCGCAAAGGCGGAATAACCCATCGCGTGGACAGGGTTGGCATAGCCCATAAGGATCAGCGGCGTCGTCTGGTCGCCCGCGCGGAACCGGGCGGCGAGCGCCAGCACATCTGCGAGCCTTGTGCCGCTGGCCAGCGCGCGCAGACCGGCGCGCTGGATCGAAGGCCCATCCGCCATCGGATCGGTGAACGGCGCGCCAAGCTCGATGATGTCGGCGCCATTGTCGCGCAGCGTACAGAGCGCGGCATAGGAGGCTTCAAGATCGGGGTCACCCGCCATCAGATAGGTGACCAGCACCGCGCGCCCTTCGGCTCTCGCCTTTGCAAAGGCGGCTTCGATCCGCTCACGGCCCATCGGTCAGGCGTCCGTATTCTCGGCCGCCCAGGCGGCATAGTCAGCATTCACATGAGTGAGCGGCAGAGCCACCACGGCCGGCACATCATAAGGGTGTATGCGGACGATCATCTGATCGAGCTTCGGCCAGCTCGCTTCCGGCGCCTTGAGCCAGAGGATGAACTCGAAGGACTGCTCGATCACCCCCTTCCAGCGATAGGAAGAAGTGACCGGCCCCTCGATATTGGCGCAGGCGGCAAGCCGTGTCTCGAGCGCCGCGTCGGCAATCTCTTCTGCCACACGCATCGACGGACAGGTCACACGGATGAGGAGAAGCTTGGTCACGGTTCAGAAATCCTTACCATTGACAGGCTGAATGGTGAGCCCACTGCGGTCGAGACCATCTACACAGCGCAGATTGATGGCGGCCATTTCGGAATCGTCAGGCCCCTTGCCATAGCCGAAAGGCTGAACGCCGCAGGTCGCGCAGAAATTATGATCGATCATGCCGCGATTGAAATGGTAGGTTGTGAAAGCGCCATTCCCTTTTGTCAGCTTGAAGGCGGACCGCGGAACGAAGGCGAGCACGAAGCCCTTCTTGTCGCAATGCGAACAGTTGCATTCGATGCCGGCGGAAAAGTCGCCCTCCGCCTCGAAGCGGATGGCGCCACAATGACAGCCACCTGCGACCTTCGTCATCTAGACCTCCACTCCGAGCGCCTTGGCGACAGAGAACACATCCTTGTCCCCACGGCCGCACATGTTGAGGATGACGAGTCCACCCTTGCCGATTTCCTGAGCGATCTCTCCGATGCGGGCAAGCGCATGCGAGGGCTCCAGCGCCGGGATGATGCCCTCAAGCCGGGTGCAGAGCTGGAAAGCCTGCAGCGCCTCATCATCCGTACACGACAGGTATTCCGCCCGGCCCGCATCGCGCAGGAAGGCGTGCTCCGGCCCGATGCCCGGATAGTCCAGGCCGGCGGAGATGGAGTGCGCATCGATGATCTGGCCGTCATCGGTCTGCAGCAGATAGGTGCGGTTGCCGTGCAGGATGCCGGGCTTGCCGCCGTTCAGAGCAGCGGCGTGCCGGCCTGTCTCGATGCCGTGACCCGCCGCCTCGACGCCGATCAGACGCACGCTTTCATCCTCGATGAAAGGATGGAACAGGCCGATGGCATTCGATCCGCCGCCGATGCAGGCCACGACGGCATCCGGCAGGCGCCCTTCCCGCTCAAGGATCTGGGCACGCGCCTCGCGCCCGATCACCGACTGGAAGTCGCGCACCATCTCCGGATACGGATGAGGACCGGCCGCCGTGCCGATGCAGTAGAATGTCGTTCCGACATTCGTCACCCAGTCGCGCAGGGCCTCGTTCATCGCATCCTTCAGCGTGCCGGTGCCGGAGGAGACAGGCACGATTTCGGCGCCAAGCAGGCGCATGCGGAACACGTTCGGCTTCTGCCGCTCCACGTCGGTCTCGCCCATGAACACGACGCAGGGCAGACCGAAGCGCGCACAGATCGTCGCGGTCGCCACGCCGTGCTGTCCGGCACCCGTTTCCGCGATGATACGCGTCTTGCCCATACGCCGGGCAAGCAGCACCTGCCCGAGGCAGTTGTTGATCTTGTGTGCTCCGGTGTGATTGAGCTCGTCACGTTTGAAGTAGATTTTTGCGCCGCCGAAGTGCGCGGTCAGGCGCTCGGCGAAGTAGAGCGGCGATGGCCGGCCCACATAATGGGTCCAGAGATCGTTCATCTCGGCGGCAAAAGCCGGGTCCTGCTTCGCCTTGCGGTACTCGGCCTCAAGGCCGAGGATCAGGGGCATCAGCGTCTCGGCGACATAGCGGCCGCCGAACTCGCCGAACCGGCCGTTCGCATCCGGCCACTGATCCCAGGTATTGCGCAGGTCCATGAAAGCTACAGCCCTTTTGCCGCGCGGAGGAAGGCGCGGATGAGTTCCCTGTCCTTTACCCCCCGCTCCCGCTCGACGCCAGAGGACACATCCACCGCAGGCGCGCCGGTTGCCCGAATGGCGGCCGCGACATTGCCGGGCGTCAGCCCGCCGGCCAGCAGCCAGGGCTTGGGCGCCGCCCAACCCTGCAGCAGCGTCCAGTCGAACGAGGCGCCGTGCCCGCCGCCCTGCGCCGCGCCCTCCGGTGCCCGGGCGTCGAGCAGCAACCTGTCGGCCGCGTCAAAGCGCGCTGCCTGCTCGAGGTCGCCGGCCGTGCGGATGCCCGCCGCCTTCCAGACCTCAAGCCCCGTCATCGCCCGGATCTCGGCAAGCCGGCCGGGGCTCTCGGCCCCGTGAAGCTGCAGCACGGGGAAGCCCAGACGGGCGGTCTCCATCACGTCCTCGACCGAAGGGTCTGCCAGCAGGGCCACGGCCCGGGCAGACCCCATCGCGCCCAGAAGGGCCGGCGCCCTCTCGCGGCGCACGAAGCGCGGGCTGGCGGGAATGAAATTGATGCCGATCCAGTCTGCCCCCGCGCCGGCGGCGAAGGAGACCATGTCCGGATCGGTCAGGCCGCAGATCTTGGCGAGGGTCATGGCCAAGCGGTTACGCCAGCCCGGCGCCAAGGTCCACTCCGGGCCTGCTCTGGCCCTAACCGGGGATGGCAGTATAGTTCTGCCTCCACCCTGCGAAAGAGCCTCTGCATGCACACCCGTTGCCGTCTGTCATTCATCCCTGCCGCCGTGGCCCTTCTGGTGGCCTGTTCGCAGGCCCCGGACACACCCGCAGCCGAGACTGAAGCAGCGATTGCAGAAACCCCGGTCATCCCGGACCCGGCGCTCGCCAATGGCGCGCGGGCGGGCGAGTACAGGCTGGACAAATCCCATGCGAGCCTTGTCTTCGCTGCCGATCATCTCGGCTTCTCCAACTATGTCGGCCAGTTCACGCGCTTCGATGTCACCCTGTATCTCGATCCGTATGCCCCGCAGGACGCGCGCGTGACTGCCACGATCGACCCGGCCTCGCTGATCATTCCGGCACCGCCCGAAGGCTTCCTCGAGGAACTGCTCGGACCGCAATGGCTGAATGCCGGAGCCTTCCCGGAGATGCGCTATGAGTCCACCGCCGTGACACTTACGAGTCCAAAGACGGCAAAGGTGGATGGAACCTTGACGTTCCTCGGCGCTTCGCATCCGGTCTCGCTCGATGTCACCTTCAATGGCGCCTATGAAGGCTTCCCGCCCTATGATCCGAACGCCCGTGCCGGCTTTCATGCGGAAGGCAGCCTCAGCCGCTCGGCCTTCGGCCTCACCTATGGCTTGCCACCGGAAGGCTCGACCATGGGTGTCGGTGACACCGTGAAGTTCTGGGTCGATGCCGAATTCACCGGCCCCCCGGTTGAAACGCAAGCGCCGTCAGAACCCGGCTCACCCTGAGCTCCTGCTTCCCGGCTGGGCAACACCGAACGGCCAACGGGTAGCTTGGCCCAGACCCGGAATCTCTTGCCGGCACGAATCCCTGAAGCGGCAGCCCGCTACTGTTCCGTATCCGGAGCGTTACGGCCGAAGTTGACCGCGCGGGAGTCCTGCCCGGCATCGATGATGGCCTTGCGGATGGTGCGGGCACGGGTGAACTCGCGGATCAGCGTATCGCCGTCTCCCCAGCGGATGGCACGCTGCAGGGCCGCGAGGTCTTCAGAGAAGCGGCCAAGACATTCCAGCACAGCCTCACGGTTGTTCAGGAACACGTCGCGCCACATCACCGGATCGGAGGCGGCGATCCGGGTGAAATCGCGGAAACCACCAGCAGAATACTTGACCACCTCGCCCTCTTCCACCGTCTCCATGTCGAAGGCGGTGGCGACGATATTGAACGCGATCAGGTGCGGCAGGTGGGAGGTGATGGCAAGCACCCGGTCATGGCGGGCGGCATCCATGCTTTCAACCTTTGCGCCGAGCGCCTGCCAGAAAGCCGTCAGCCGGGCGAGCGCCGCGCTCTCGCCGGCGGCGCCGTTGGTGACCGGGGTGAGGATATGCCAGGCGCCGCGGAACAGCGTGGGGAAGCCGGCCTCCGGGCCGGACTGCTCCGTGCCGGCAATCGGATGGCCGGGGATGACATGGATACGCCCGTCGGCCGCAGCGGTCAGCGCGCGGGCCGCTTCGCCCTTGACCGAGCCGACATCAGTAAGGATGGCGCCATCCTTCATGGCGGGGACCGCGCCGGCAGCCACTGCCCCGAGCGCACCGACCGGAACGCAGAGGAAGACACAGTCCGCCCCCGCCACCGCCGCCTCCAGCGCCGGCGCCACTTCGCCGAGCCCCAGCCCCGCGGCACGGGTGCGCACGCCGGCATCAGCATCATACAGTGCGACCTCTCCGGCGGCGCCATACTCGCGCGCGGCCCGGGCGATCGAGGAGCCGATCAGGCCAGCGCCGATGATGGCGATGCGCGGGAAGACGGGGTCGGTCATGGGGGCAAGTCTCGCGGCGGTGAAGGCGGCTGCTCTCGTGGGCAAAGGGCCCTTCTGCGTCAAGGGGGCGCGCGGGAGTTTGACGCGTTGGCAAGGCAGGATGGCCAAACCTATCTGGATATCATGGCAGACAAGTCTCCCATCCTGCATGGCCTTCGCCTGCGCTGCGGCAACTGCGGCGAGGGCCGGCTGTTCTCGGCCTACCTGAAGCTCAACGAGGCCTGCCCGGCCTGCGGACGGGATATGCGCCGGGCCGACACGGCGGATGGACCGGCCTTTTTCGTGGGGTTCGGCGTCCTGATCCTGACCGCGCCTTTCCTGTTCCTGTTGCCAATGAGCCCTCTGCCGCTGGGGCTGAAGATCGCGGCCATGGGCCTTCTGGGACTGGTGATCACGGCGCTCTGCCTGTGGCTGCTGCCCGTCGCGAAGGCGATCCTGCTCAACCTGCAGCTGCATCACAGTGCCGGACAGGCGGAATTCGAGCGGCCGGGGCCGCCTCATGGCCGGGGCTGACCGTCTGCTGCAAATTCCCTCGCCACATCCGGGGCGATACGTTAGACACATGGCGTGATGTCAGTCACGCCAGAGGGTGGACGTGAGCCGCAGGGACACGAAGATCGCCATTACAGGTGCCGCCATCGCCAAGATGGAGCGCGAACGCGCCCGGCGTGGGGGTGATGACAGCAAGCAACAGGGGTCATTCATGCGCATAATTTTCGGCATCTTTCCGCTGCTGGTCATCCCGGTGGTGCTCTACAACCTGATCGCCCTGGTGGGCGGCGGAGATGTGCAGACCACGAATGCAGCCGGCGAGCTGGTGCAGGCGCAGGTGGCGCCGATCCAGTCACTGCTGAACGAGCGCTTCCTCGGCCTGCCGATGATCTCCGGCGTGGAATGGATCCTGACCAAGGGCGACGCAATCGTGTTGCTTGCGGTGACTTTCCTGTTCCTCGAAATCCTCAAATCGACCAGCACCGGCACCGCAACGATCATCAATCATGGCATCTCGCTGCTGCTGTTCATCGTCTGTCTCGTCCAGTTCCTCCTGATGCCGAACTTTGCAACGTCAACGTTCTTCATCCTGATGTCGATGACATTGCTGGACGTGCTCGCGGGCGTGATCGTCACCATCGTCTCGGCGCGCCGCGATTTCGGCGTCGGCGGCGACGTCTGATCGCAGGAACCCATGGCAGAATCGAAAGAGGCGTCCCTATGGGGACGCCTCTTTTGTTATCCGCTTCTTTTTGAGGGCCTGCGGCCTCATTCCTTGCGGGACAGCTCGGATAGCTGTTTCTGGATCGCTTCCATCTGCTCCTGCATCGCGGCGAGGGCTTCGGCCTGGTATTCGAAGAAGGGGTTCGCCGGCATCTGAGGCGCAGACGGGCGCTCGGTGCGGGCGGCATTGAAGACGGCGGGCATGAACAGTTTCATCGCCTGTTCGAACATCGCCATGTTGCGCCGGGCCTGCGCCTCGAACAGGTTCATCGGATTGGTCGCCTTGCGCCATTCTTTCTGCGCCTCAGCGAAGGAGTTCATCGACATTTCGAGGAAGGCCGGCAGGAAGGTCTGTGCGCCGCCACCATAGAAACCGATCAGCTGACGCAGGAAGTTCAGCGGCAGGGCGCCCTGCCCCTTGGTTTCCTGTTCGAAGATGATCTGTGTCAGGACTTGCCTTGTCAGATCCTCGCCGGTCTTGGCATCGCGGACCTCGAAGTCCCGCCCCTCGCGGACGAGGTCCGAAAGATGCTCGAGCGTGACATATGAAGAGGTCGACGTATCGTAGAGACGCCGGTTCGCGTATTTCTTGATGATGATGGGGCCATCCGACCCGTTTGCCTTGGCCATGTCCTCGCCTCGCCGCCTGCCGCGCTGTCCGCAGCCAAGCAATTATTGTGCTAGTGCGAAATAGTCGCACAAAACATGCGCTTGACCAATCGGGGATTCAGAGGGTTCTGATATTGCGGGCGCGAAAAGCAACACAGTCAAAGGGAGGAATGGTTAATGGCGCGAACAGCATTGGTGACAGGCGGCACGCGGGGGATCGGCAAGGCGATCAGCGAGGCGCTGAAGGCGAAGGGCTACAACGTGGCAGCAAACTATGCTGGCAATGATGCGGCTGCCGCTGAGTTCTCGAAGGCCACGGGTATCAAGGTCTACAAGTTCGATGTGGCCGATTATGATGCCGCCGGCGCCGGGCTGAAGAAAATTGAAGCCGAGGTCGGCCCGGTCGACATCCTGGTCAACAATGCCGGCATCACGCGCGATGCGCCGTTCCACAAGATGACACGCGAGCAGTGGCAGCAGGTGATCGATGTCGACCTCACCTCCGCGTTCAATGTCACCCGTCAGGTCTGGGACGGGATGCGCGAGCGCAATTTCGGACGCGTCATCAACATCTCCTCAATCAACGGACAGAAGGGACAGTTCACCCAGGCGAACTACTCTGCCGCCAAGGCTGGCCTGATCGGCTTCACCAAGGCGCTGGCCTATGAGGGCGCGAAGAAGGGCATTACAGCCAATGTGGTGGCGCCGGGATATATCGACACCGAGATGCTCGCTGCCGTGAAGCCCGAAGTGCTGGAAGGCATCATTGCCACTATCCCGGCCGGCCGGCTTGGTAAGGCTGAGGAAATCGCCTCGATGTGCGTGTATCTTGCCTCGGACGAGGCCGCCTTCATCAACGGCGCCACGATGACGGTCAATGGCGCCCAGTACATCGCTGGGTAAGCGAGGTGACGGAAGGACTGGTCAGAACCGGTCCTTCCGCCCACGGATTTCCGCAAAGGTGGCGACGGCGTCTCCGGGATAGCCCATGGCCGACTGAACGGCGGGCACGTCGGCGCGCAGGAAGGGGTTGGCCTTCAGTTCCCGTTCCAAGGTTGCCGGAACGGTCGGCAGGCCATTCGCGCGGCGCTCTGCCACCCATTCGGCATACGCCCTGAGGTCCGGATTCTCCGGCTCGATGGTGACGGCAAACCTTGCATTCGACGCTGTATACTCGTGCGCGCAGTAGAGGCGCATCGACGGCGGCAGGGCCTTCAGCTTGGACAGGCTGGCCCACATCATTTCCATCGTGCCCTCAAACACGCGGCCACAGCCGAGCGCAAACACGGCATCGCCGACAAAGGCCACCTCCTGCTCATCGAACACATAGGCATTGTGGCCAAGCGTGTGGCCGGGCACATCGAGAACGCGGCCCACGGCCTTGCCGATGGCCACCGTATCCCCCTCTTTCACGGCAACGTCGAGGCCGGGAATCTTCGCCGCCTCACCTGCCGGGCCGTAGACCCTGCAGCCGGTTTCTGCCTTGATCTTCAGGTTGCCGCCGGCATGGTCGGGGTGCCAGTGGGTGTTGAGGATCAGGCTGATCGTCCAGCCTTTCGCTGCGGCGCGGGCGAGGTAAGCCGCCGCATCCGGCGTGTCGATGGCGGCAGTCTGGCCCGAAAGCGGTTCGTGCACGAGGTACCCATAATTATCGTTCAGGCAGGGAAACTGCTCTATATCGAGGGGTGTTTTGGTCATGGTCCGTGTCTCCTTGGGTCCGGACTAGCATATGGAACCGGATGCGTCAGGACGCTGCGACCCTCGCGCGCTTCTATGCCTCGCCGCTCGGCCAGGCGGCCGCGCGCGTACTCTCGGGCAAACTGACGGACCTGTGGGGAGAGGTCAAAGGCCAGACGATGCTGGGCCTTGGCTATGCCTTGCCCGTGCTTGAAGCTTTCGGGTCTGCCCCGCGCAGCGTGATCGCGGCCATACCCTACGGGCACGGGGAGGTCCGCTGGCCCGGTCAGGGCCGCGGCAACGCGACCGTGGCCGTCGGCGATCCGCGCCTGCCCTTTCCGGACGGCCTGTTCGACCGTGTGATCGTGCTGCACGGCCTGGAAGAAGCCGGCGAGCCGCGCGCCTATTTGCGCGAAATCTGGCGGGTCACCGCGCCCGAAGGGCGGATCGTTCTGGCTGCAGCCAACCGGGCCGGTCTGTGGGCGCGGGCCACCTCCACACCGTTCGGTCAGGGCCGGCCGTGGACCCGCAGCCAGCTGTCGGCCCTGCTGGCCGGCGGATTGTTCCAGGTAACGGCTTCTTCCAGCGCGCTCTACATGCCGCCGCTGAACCAGCGCTTTGTCAGCTCCGCGGCCGAGGGCTGGGAAGTGATGGGGCGCGCGTTCACACCGGGCCTCGGCGGCGTGGTGCTGATCGAAGCGGTAAAGCGGCTTTACGCACCACCGAACGGGGGCACGGCCGCGCCTGTGACCGACCGGATCCGCCTCGCGCGTCCAGCGAGGGCCAGCCGCCGAGAAGAGCATTGACGCGCGATTG
>JBKBJF010000052.1:0-9637 GCA_046293935.1 Hyphomonas sp. | reverse complement strand
ATTTGCCGATCCCGGAGCCCGCGAACAGGCCCAGCCTCTGACCCTGGCAGACCGGCAGCAGAGTGTCCGTCACCATCCATCCGGTTGACAGCCGCGGCCCCAGCAGGCGGCGCGCGTGCGCAGGCAGGGCAGGGGCGGTCAGACGGCGGCTCATCGCGTTCAGAGGCGGGAGCGGGGCCGTCTCGCCCTCGATCTCTCCGCGGTAATTGATCACCCGGCCCAGCCAGTGGTCGCCCGGCTCGATACGGGCCTCCGGCTCGATCTCCACCCGGTCGCCGATGCGGATGGATTCGCAGGGCGAGAACAGCAGCGCGGTCACCGTCTCACCGGTAATGCTCAGGATTTCGCCATGGATGACCTGGTCCGGCTTGTGGATCAGGATTTCGTTGCCGACCCCGGCCAGTTCGCTGACCCCGGCAATCTTCAGCATGCCCGGCGACACATCGGTCACACTTCCCCATAGCCGGAACAGGCGATGGGCCGGTGAGGGAGCCAGGGGACGGGCGGCGCTGGGCAAGTAAACAAAACCCGGTCTGTTGTTAACCTATTCTTCAATTAATCCGAACATTTTCTGAAATGGTTAACCACGGGTGACTCCGTCATGATTTCCGACATCAGCTTGCTCAAGATTTATGGCGCCATGGCCCGCCACGCTGCCGAGGCGCAGGCGGTCAGTTCCGCCAACATCGCCCGGGCAAATGAGCCTGGCTACAAGGCCGTCGAAATCGAGAGCTTCGAATCCTATCTGGCGCGCGCCGCGCTCAGTGGCGCATCATCCCCCCTTGAAACCTCCTTCCGGACACGCCTTGCCGACACGCCAGCCGCCCCGAACGGCAACACGGTCAGCCTGGAGCAGGAAATCTTCAACTCCGCCGAGGCGCTCGGCCAGCACAATCTCGCCCTCACCGTCTATTCGAAGTCGCTGGACCTGCTGCGCACCGCGCTCGGCAAGCGCCAATAGGGGATAAACGCAGATGAACCCGCTCAAAGCCTCCATGATGCAGGCCGTCCTCGGGATGGAACTCCAGTCCAGGCGGATGGGCGTCACCTCGGAGAACATCTCCAACGTCGATACGCCCGGCTACAAGCGCAAGCTGCTGATGCTCGAGCCGAATCAGGGCGCCTCCGGCGATTTCATGGCCACCCGCATCCAGCTCGACCAGAAAGAGGGCGCTCAGGAATACGACCCCTCCCATCCGATGGCCAATGCCGATGGTTATGTCACCCTGTCGAACGTCTCGCTTGTCACCGAGCTCGCCGACATGCGCGAGGCCAACCGGTCCTATGAAGCCAACCTCAACTCGTTCCAGCAGGCGCGGTCGATGTACCGCTCCCTGCTCGACATCCTTCGCCGATAGGAGCCCTTGAATGTCCAGCCTGGGATTCAATCCGTACACCACCCTTACACAGGCCCGCACGACCGCTCTGGATGGCGCGGCCAATGCCGCAAAGCCGGATGCCGGCCAGGCCATCGCCAACGGTATCGGCGATTTTCGCGCCGCCCTTCAGAAGGCAGAGGAAACCGCCATCCAGACCGCTGTGTCCGGCGCAGACCCGCATGCCATGGTGCAGGCCCTGTCGAATGCCGAGCTGATGCTCGATGCCGTGGTCACGATCCGCGACAAGGTGGTCGAAGCCTATCAGGAACTGCTGCGGATGCCGGTCTGAGGCGGGTAAGGCGCATGTCGGAAGCTGAGGTCTTTGAAGTCCTGCGCGCGCACCTCTGGGGAGCAGCGATGATGGGGCTGCCGATACTGGCGGCGGCGCTGATCGTCGGATTTGCCATCGGCCTTCTGCAGGCGCTGACCTCCATCCAGGAGATGACGCTGACCTTCATCCCGAAAATCCTTGCGGTCGTCGTCGTCTTCTTCCTGTCGCTCGGCTACATGACCAAGATCTGCCTCGATCTCTTCAACAACCAGGTCCTCCCGCTGATCGCGGGATAGGGGACAGTATGCCCAAATCGAATACTTTCGGTCTGACGAATCCGACCTCGCTGCTTGCGATCGGCCTGATGGTGATCATCCTCGTGATGGTCCTGCCGATGCCCGCCTGGGTGATCGACATCGGACTGACAATGTCCTTCGCGCTGTCGATCCTGATCTTCACGACGGTGATCTTCGTTCAGAAGCCGCTCGATTTCTCCTCCTTCCCGTCCATCCTTCTGGCGTCGCTCATCCTGCGCCTCGCGCTCAACGTCTCCTCGACCAAGCTGATCATCGGTCAGGGCCATACCGGCACCAGCGCTGCCGGCGGCGTCATCGAAGGCTTTGCCATGTTCGTGATGGGCAATAACCTGTTCGTCGGTCTCGTCGTCTTCGGCGTGCTGGTGATTGTCAACTTCATGGTCATCACCAAGGGTGCAGGCCGCATGGCAGAAGTGGGCGCCCGCTTCGCCCTCGATGCCATGCCCGGCAAGCAGCTCGCCATCGACTCAGACCTTGCCGTGGGCGCCATTACCCATGAAGAAGCCAAGCTGCGCCGCCAGCGCGAACAGGAAGAGGCCGCCTTCCTCGGTTCGCTCGACGGGGCCTCGAAATTCGTCAAGGGCGATGCTATCGCCGGCCTGCTGATCACCGCGCTGAACCTCATTGCCGGCATCGGTTTCGGCGTCCTCGCCCATCAGCTGAGTTTCGTTGAAGCGCTGAACAACTATTCGATCCTCACCGTCGGTGACGGCCTTGTCTCTCAGATACCCGCCGTCATCGTGTCGGTTGCGGCCGCGCTGCTGCTGTCGAAAGGGCGCGAGGAGGGCGCGATCGACCGCGCGCTCGGCAACCAGCTCGCCGGCAACGCCACCCCGATGATGATCGTCGCCGGCATCCTTGCCGTGTTCGCCGTTCTGCCGGGTCTGCCCTTCATCCCGTTCTTCGTCGCCTCCGGCGGATTTGCCTTCGCTGCCTGGCTGATCCGGCGGGAAGAGAAGCGACGGAGGGAGGCCGTCCCTGCCCAGGATACCGCTGCCGCGCCCGCCCCGGCAAAGATCGGCGATGCCATCTATTCCGACGAGATCCATCTCGAGGTTGCGCCCGATCTCGTCAGCATGGTCCTCATCGGCGAGAATGGTTTCGAGAGCCGGATCGACAAGATCCGGCGCTATATCGCGGAGGAATATGGCTTCATCCTGCCGCCGATCCGGATGACCGACAACCCGACCCTGAAGAAGAACGAATACCGTATCCGCATCCAGGGCGTGCGCATCGACTCCGGCTTCCTCCGCCCCGGCTCCGTGCTGGCACTGATGGAAGACAACCAGTTGCCACATCTCACTGGCGAGAAGGTGCGCGAGCCGGTCTACAAGGCCGCTGCCCGCTGGCTGCCGAGCAGCAAGAAGCAGGAACTCGGCGCTTCCGGCATACCCGTCGTCGAGCCGATGGAAGTTCTGGCCACGCACATGCTGGAAGTCATCCAGTCGAACTTCTCGCTCGTCTTTACCCGGATGGTCATGCTCGAGACACTGGACGCGCTGACCCGTATCTCTGATACCGACCGAGCCGCGGCAAACCAGCGGTTCCTCGACGAATATATCCCCTCCAAGGTTACGCCCGAGATGCTGCTCTCGGTCCTGCGGCTGCTCCTGGCAGAGCGCATCTCGATCCGTAACCTGTTCCTGATCATCGAAACCGTCGCTGAAGTGAAGGCGATGAATCCGTCGCTGCCGCGCATCGTCGAGCTTGTGCGCCAGCGTTTGGCCTTCCAGATTGTCGACCGCCTTCAGGACGACCAGGGACGGCTGCCGCTCGTCCAGCTCGGGGCCAACTGGGAACAGAAGTTCACGGAATACGAAGTCAGCAATGACAGCGGCAGCACCGATATCGCCCTGCCGCCCGAACTGTTCGGCGAGCTGATCAGTTCCATTCAGGGAAAACTGAATGAAGTCGCCCAGAAGGGGATTGTCGCTGCTGTGGCCACCACATCGCGCCGCCGCCGTTTCCTCCAGACCGTCCTCGCCAGCAAGGGCATCCGCAATGCCGTTGTCGCCTACGAGGAAATCAGCGCACGCAGCAGGCCCTATATCATCGGCGTTGCGTGATGGACGCGCTGGCGCCCTTTGCGATCGGACTGACACCGTGGATCGCGCTGTTCATGACCGTCGTGGCGCGGCTGTCCTTCATCATCTTTTTCCTTCCGGGGATCGGGGAACAGGTCGTTCCGGTGCGCGTGCGCGCGTTGCTTCTGGTAGCCGTCGCACTGGCCATTGCCAGCTCGGGCCTGCTCACGGCTCCGCAGACAATTGACACTGCCGGCCTGTTCACACTGATCCTCTCGGAACTGCTGATCGGCTTTTCGCTAGGTGTGATGCTGCGCCTGTCGATCTGGATGCTGACGATTGCCGGCACGGTTATCGCTCAATCGATCGGCCTTGCCCAGTTTCTCGGTATCGCGCTCGAACATGAGGCTCAGACACTGACCGCAAACATCCTGTCGCTGGCTGGGGCGGCCGTGCTGTTGTCGGCAAACTTCCATGTCGAGGCCCTCGCGGCCCTCGCACGTCTCTATACGGACATTCCGATGGGCGCTGTCTCGATGCTCAATGGCCCGATGCTGGCGCAGAGCTTCTATTCAGCGATGAGCTTTGCGCTGTTGCTCGCCTGGCCCTTCGTCGCCTTCAACCTGCTCTACAATATCTGTCTCGGCTTCATCAACAAGGCGCTGCCCTCGCTGATGGTGGCCTTCGTGGGGGCGCCCTTCATGGTCGGGGCAGGGGTGGCCTTGCTTGCGCTCTCGATGGCCGGTCTGCTGATCGCCTGGAAGGACCGCGTCCTGCAGGTGGCCGGGTGGTTGTGAGATAGACGATGGCCGAGCAGAATCAGGACAGCGCCGAAAAGGAGTTTGAGGCCACCGAGCAGCGCCTCCGGCAGGCACGCGAGGAAGGCAATGTGCCGCAGTCGAAAGAGGCGAATGCCTTCGCGCTCGTGCTGGGCATCATCGCCTCTGCCTTCATCCTGCATGCCCTCGTCGGCAAGAGCCTGTTCGAGGATCTCGCCTCGATGCTCTATCACGGCGATGCCTTCTCGCGCGATGTCTTCACCGATGATGGCAGTGCCACATGGGTCTGGCTGGCAATGGTGTTGCTGCACCTGCTGCCGGTTTTCATCGTGCTCGCGCTCCTGATCTTCATCGCCCTCGTCGTTCAGCGCGCGATCTCCTTCTCGTTCAAGAAAATCAGCCTCGACATGCAGAAGCTGTCGCCCGCCGAGAACCTCAAGAAGCGCTATGGCACGCGCGGTCTGACGGATTTCCTGAAGGACACCGCGAAGATGCTGTTCGCCGGCCTCATCGGCGCGGTCTTCCTCGTGCAGTTTTTTCAGGACTATTATGCCAGCACGGCGGTCGAACTCGGCAATTTCTACGAATTCACCTTCAGTCAGGTGCTGAAGCTGATCTTCTACTTCCTCGTTTTCCAGGCTTTTCTCGCTGTCATCGATTTGCCGCTGCAGCGCCAGCTGCATCTGAACAAGCTGCGCATGACGCGCGAGGAAATGAAGAAGGAGATGAAGCAGTCTGAAGGCGACCCGCAGATGAAGCAGCAGCGCCGCGAGAAGGCCTCCAAGATCTCCCGCGGACAGATGCTGCAGAACGTCAAGACGGCGACGGTCGTGATGGTCAACCCGACACATTATGCCGTTGCTCTGAAATGGGATCCCGCCAGCAACCGCGCACCGGTCTGTGTGGCCAAGGGTGCCGACCATCTCGCCGCGCGAATCCGTGAGATCGCGCAGGCCAGCAACATCCCCATCTATTCTGATCCGCCCGCCACGCGCTCGCTCTACCGGCTGGTCGAGGTCGACGAGGAAATCCGGCCCGAACACTTCGCAGCCGTCGCCGCGGCGATCCAGTTTGTCGAGCGCACACGCGCGCAGACCTGAGGAGGCCCGTAATGGCGAAGAAGAAGGATGTTCTGCCCCGCATCGTCGCCCTCAAGCGCCAGCGGGTCGAGCAGCAGGTCCTCGCGCTGCAGCAGGAAGTCGCCAGGCTGGAGTCTTCGCTGCGTGACCTGGCCGGCCGCCTGAAGGCCACGGACAATCCCCCGGCCGGCATTGAAGCCCTCAGCCTGTCGCAGGCGAACGGCCATGTGCCAAAGCTTGTGCGGGACATCGATGCCCGCAAGGCCGAGCTCGCCCGCCGGCGCAGCGAGCTCGATGCCGCCCGCCTCGCCCTGCGCAATGTTTTCCATTCCGAGGAACAGCTTGCCGCTGCCCGGCGGCATTAGCCCTCAGCCCAGTTTCGCCTCCAGCCAGCTGGCCAGCAGTTTCATCTGCTGCGGGCTCATGCGCGAGGC
Source organism: Hyphomonas sp. (assembly GCA_046293935.1). Classification (GTDB taxonomy): domain Bacteria; phylum Pseudomonadota; class Alphaproteobacteria; order Caulobacterales; family Hyphomonadaceae; genus Hyphomonas. The sequence continues at coordinate 3,354 of JBKBJF010000052.1, read as the reverse complement.
CACTTCCGCGGCGATGTCGCCGATCGAAACCGATTTCAGCTCTGCCCGCCATTTCGTCTCGGCCCGCGCGAACACCGCATGAATCTCGCAGGGCCGCAGATAGCTCTTCGCCGGTGCGGCGCACGGCCCGTCCTGCCTGATCTCGCTGCACCGGAAGGCCGGCTCGCGGCCCTCGATCGCCTCGACGATGTCCCAGAGGCTGATCTCATGGGCCGGCCGGGCCAGCCGGTAGCCGCCACCGGCGCCGCGGACCGATTCGACAACGCCGGCACGGGCCAGCGCCTGCATGTGCTTGGCCATGTAGGCCGGGGCCAGCGCGTGAAACTCGGCCAGCGCCGCAGCCGGCAGGCCCGTGCCCTGTGGCAGCGCGGCCAGCAGCGCGCAGGCATGTGCCGTCCATTCCACTCCTTCACTCATCCGCATGCCGGGCTCCCGGAGTTTTCCTATTGCGGATAATTAGCATCCGGATTAAATAGGATACAAATTGTCCGAATTAAGAGCGGGAGCCCATCATGGCCGAAGGACGTGTCCACATCATTGGCGGCGGCATCGCCGGCCTCATCGCGGCGGTTCATCTCGCGCGGGCAGGGGCCCACGTTACGCTTTTCGAAGCCGCCAGCCAGCCTGGCGGGCGCGCCCGCACGCGGGTGATCGAAGGCTTCCAACTGAACCAGGGGCCGCACGCCCTTTACGCGGGCGGCGCCTTCCGCCGGGAACTGGACGCGCTGGCCATCCCGTATTCCGGTGCCCTCGCCCGGCCGCGCTTGGGCAAGGCGATCTGGAAGGGCCGTCTGCACACCTTGCCGTTCAGCGCGGCAAGCCTTGTCACCACCGGCCTGTTCACGCTTGGCGACAAGCTTGCCTACACCCGCGTCTTGAACGCCATCACTGCCGGCGCGACCGGCGATGGCGCCTTTGCGGACTGGCTGCAGGCCCAGCGCCTGTCTCCCGTGCTGCGGGCCGCGCTTGAAGCCCTCGGCCGTCTCACCAGCTATGGCAACGCGCCGGCCGAAGCTTCTGCAGGCGCGATGCTCGATCAGATCCGCCTCGGTCTCGGGGGCACCTATTATCTGGATGGCGGTTGGGGCTCTCTGGTCGCGGGGCTCGCGCAGGCCGCCGAAGCGGCCGGGGCAGTGATCCGAACCCTTGCCGCTGCCCGCCACCTCGCCCCGGAGGGCCGCGGCTGGCGCCTCACGCTCGAGGATGGCAGTGTCCACACTGCGGATGCCGCTGTCATCGCCCTCGGCCCGAAAGAGGCTGCCGCGCTCGTGCCTTTCAGCGCCGCGCTCGCCGCCGGCGCGCGCGCGGCCATACCCGTGCGCGCCAACACGCTCGACCTTGCGCTCCGGCATTTCCCGGCCCGCGCGCCGGATTTCGCGATCGGCATCGACGTGCCTTATTATTTCTCGTTGCACAGCCGCGCGGCCAGACTTGCGCCTGAAGGCGGCGCCGTCGTGCACCTGGCCAGATACCTGGCCCCCGCAGAAGCGCCGGCACAGGATGCCATGCCGGAACTCGAGCAGGTCGCCGATCTCCTGGTGCCCGGCTGGCGGCCGCTGGAAGTGAAGCGCCAGACGCTGCGGGGCATCACCGTTTCGAACGCCCTGCCGCGCTGGGATTGCCCGCGCCCGGCGGCCCGTGTGCCGGATGCGCCCGGCCTTTTCCTGGCGGGTGACTGGGTGGGCCCCGAGGGTCTGATCGCCGATGCGGCCGCGGCCAGCGCAGCGGAGGCAGCCCGCGCCGCCCGGGACTGGCTGGCTGCAGGGTCTGAGGCCCGGCCTGCGGCCTGATCCGGCAGCCCGGCCATTCAGGCATTCCGTCCGCGGCCTGCCTCGGTTATCAGGGGCCGCCAGCTGCCTCATGTGAGCCTGAATGACCACGTTGTCCCGCCGCTTCTCCGTTGCGCCGATGATGGACTGGACCGACCGGCATTGCCGGGCCTTCCACCGTGTGCTGACGAAACGCGCAAGGCTCTGGACCGAGATGGTCACGGCCGATGCCGTGTTGCATGGCGACCGTGCGCGCCTCCTGGGCTACAGCCCGCAGGAGCATCCCCTGGTCCTCCAGCTTGGAGGCTCTGATCCCGCAAGGCTCGCCGAAGCCGCCCGCATCGCCGAAGGTTTTGGCTATGATGAGGTCAACCTCAATTGCGGCTGTCCGTCGGAGCGGGTCCAGTCCGGCGCCTTCGGCGCCTGCCTGATGGCCGAGCCGGAGCTTGTCGCCCGTTGCGTGGCCGCCATGCGGGCAGCGGTGTCGATTCCGGTTACGGTCAAGAACCGCATCTCGATCGACGACCTGCCCGCGCGCGAGACCCTCTTCACATTCGTCGAAAACGTCTCCGCCGCCGGCTGCGAGGTGTTCACCGTCCATGCCCGCGCCGCCTGGCTGAAGGGGCTGAGCCCGAAGGAGAACCGGGAAATCCCGCCGCTCGATTACGCGCTCGTCGCTGATCTCAAGGCGGCGCATCCCGGTCTCACCATCATCCTCAATGGCGGCATCACCACGATGGATCAGTGTGCAGAGCATCTCGCCACTTTTGATGGTGTCATGCTCGGGCGCGCCGCCTACCAGACACCCGGCCTGCTGGCCCAGGTTGACAGTCACCTGTTCGGGGAAGGGAGCCCCGTAGCGGCGGGCGATGCCGTGCGCGCTTTTGAACCCTATATCGCCGCCCGCCTCGCCGAAGGGGTCAGCCTGCACGCCATGACCCGTCACATGCTCGGCCTGTTCGCCGGCCAGCCCGGTGCACGCCAGTGGCGGCGTATCCTCTCTGAACATGCCGTCAGGAAAGGCGCGGGCCTCGACGTGCTCCGCGCGGCGCTCGCCGCCGTCGAGACGGTCGATGCCTGAGGCCTGGCACAAACCTGTAAAAAGCTGGAATCGTCTGTAACGTCCGGCAACGCCTGCAGACAGAAGGCGGGAGACACAAGCCTTTCCCGCCCGCCTTGCGGCCATCCCGGTGCAGACCCGCAGGGGGCATCAGGGCCAAAGGCCGCCCCGCACCGCCCCCCTTATGCAACAGCTTTTCCGGCCAGAGCGGCAAAATCCCCATACGGATCAGGGCAACACCAGAAAAATCAGACAACCTGCGCCACACCCCCAGCACCGGGGTTATCCTCCCGCCCATGATCTCCCTGCGCCAGCTCCGAAGCGATCCGACCTTCGCGCCGCTCTTCCGGCACGTGCATCCCTTGTGCTGGCCGATCCTCTGGTGGAGCCTCAACCGCGTCTTTAGATGGTATGACACCAGCGGCTACGACACCCTCCTGCTGGCCACCACCCGATGGGGCTTTGTCTACCCGGCTTACCTCGGCGGGAAGAAACCTGATCCCAAAGCCTGGAGACCCTACGTCC
>JBKBJF010000006.1:0-71424 GCA_046293935.1 Hyphomonas sp. | reverse complement strand
TCTCCGCCTACAATGGCCGGCCAGATCGTCCGCAGACGAACTACTATGACCGGATTCCCTACACCCTGGATGACGGGTTGATCTTCATTGATATCCACATCAATGGCCGCAAGGGCCGGGCGCTGATCGATACCGGGTCGAACCTCACCTTCGTCAATTCCGCCTTTGCAGAACATGCAGGCTTGCGCACCAATCTCAACAAGACGCTGCTGTTGCAGGGCGCGACCGGCCGCGACAAGTCCGTGCGGGTGGCCACTGCGCGCAAGGTGAAGCTCGCGGATTTCTTCTTCAATGATGCCGACCTGCTGGTCAGCGATCCGGTCATGTTCGAGATGATGGGCCTCAAGGAAGAACCGCTGATGGTGCTCGGGATCGATTTCCTGTCGGCGTTCAAGGTGCAGTTCGACCGCCGCCGGAAACGCATGATCCTGATCCTGCCGGACAGCGTAGTGAGGGGCGTGACGGTGGACCTGATGGCGCGCGATACGCGATTCAATCCCGTAGACTGAGCATCACCCGAATGCCTCATGGGCGTGTAATTTGGTCAGGTTGGTGCCATGCTGCGCGGTCGATCTCATGCAGCGGGGTAATGACGGTCATGTGGATTGCGCAAGACATAACCGGAAGTCTCGCCGGATCACGCCCGCAGAAGCTCAGTGGAGGGCCTGCCGGTCTGCACCACATGGCCGATGGCGAACGAGCCGGGTAATCGTCCGTGGCCGGCTTTCCACCTGGCGGCAAAGGCCGCTTCTGCCAGCTGCTTCGCCGCGGAATAACTAGCTCGGGCGTTTTTCCTCGCCGTCGTGGCCATTCCAGAAGCGCTTGATCTTGCCAAGGAAGCCTTCGCTCTCCGGGTGGCAGTCGGCGCCGGAGCAGTCGCAGAACTGGCGCAGCAGTTCCTTCTGGCGGGGCGTGAGGTTCTGCGGGGTCTCGACGAACATCTCGACATACAGGTCACCGGTCTGCCCGCCTTGGCGCAGGCTGGGCATGCCTTTGCCGCGTAGGCGAAGCTTGCGCCCGGTCTGCGCGCCCTCGGGTATGGAGACGCGCGCCTTGCCGCCGTCGATGGTAGGAATGTCGATCTCGCCGCCCAGCGCGGCGGTAGTCATGGGCACCGGCGCGCGGCAGTAGAGGTTTGGGCCGTCGCGTTCGAAAATGTCATGTTCGACCACTTCGACGAAGATATAGAGATCACCCTTCGGCCCGCCGCCGCTGCCCGGTTCGCCTTCGCCGGCGAGGCGGATGCGCATGCCACTTTCGACCCCGGCCGGGATCTTGACCGACAGTTTGCGCTCTTCCTTAACCTGCCCGGCGCCGCCGCAGGTCTTGCAGGGCTTGCGGATGACACTGCCACGGCCCTGGCAGATGTGGCAGGTGCGTTCCATCGTGAAGAAGCCCTGCTGAGCCCGCACGCGGCCATGCCCGGCGCAGGTCTCGCAGGTGTCGGGCTTGTAACCAGGGGCGCAGCCGGAGCCGTCGCAGCCCTTACAGGTGACCGCCTGGGGTACATGAATGGTTTCTTCCTTGCCGGACCAGGCTTCGGCGAGGGTGATCTCAAGATCGTAGCGCAGGTCGGCGCCGCGTTGCGGGCCACCACGCTTGCGCCCGCCGGAGGAGGCAAAGCCGCCACCGAACACCTGGCTGAACAGGTCCTGGAAGATGTCTTCGGGGTTCACGCCCTGGCCGAACGGGTGGCCGCCGCCCGAGCCGTTCTCGAAGGCGGCATGGCCGAAGCGGTCATAGGCGGCACGCTGCTGCGGGTCGGACAGGATAGAATAGGCCTCGCCGACTTCTTTGAATTTCTCCTCGGCTTCCTTACTGCCGGGGTTCTGGTCAGGGTGGTATTTCATCGCCAGCTTGCGATAGGCCGATTTCAATGCCTTATCGTCTGCGCTGCGGTCCACGCCGAGAACATCGTAATAGTCGCGCTTGCTCATGAAGTCGCCGCCAATACTGCATAGTTCGCCCTGAAGCGGCTGATTTGGGGCGAGTTGGGGCGGCGCGCAAGGGCCAAGGTGCGGGCCGCCGGGGCGGGTTAACTACTTCCCGGAGGGAATCGGGTAACCCCCTTTTCGACAACCGATGCCCCCGATGAGCGGATTTCCTTGACTGCGAGGCCCCGCTGGGAGGTGCCATCAAGGCGATAGCGGAACAGGCCGTTGACCCCCATGAAGCCGTCGGGATCGGTGACGCCGCCATGCTTGATGTTATTCTCCCCGGCCAGGGTGACAGCCAGGGCAGCCGCGTCATAAGCCGCAGCAGCAAGGTCGGTCGGGGCGCGGCCATAGATGCGCCGGTAGGTGTCGCGAAAGGCGGTCTGGTTGTCCGGATCGACGGCCGCGAACCAGGCGCCGTTGAGGGCGGGCTCTCGCCAGATGCTGCTGTCATCCCAGAGGCTGGTGCCGAGGAACCTGGTGCGGCCGGGATCGACCCCGTTGACCACCAGCAGCGGGGCAATCGACAGGAGCTTGTTGCCACGCTCCGGGATGAGGAGGCCGACCTGGCTGCGTTCGGCGTTCACCAGGCGGGCAATGCGAGAGACTTCAGAGGACGCACTTGCATTCGGGTCGTAGAAGCCGGCGCCGAGCACGGTCCAGCCATTTTTCGCAGCTTCGGCGCGCATGGCCGTGTCAATCTGCTTGCCATAGGCGGTGTCCGGCCCGAGCAGGGCGAAGGTGCGGATGCCGCGGCTGGCGGCATAGCCCATGATGCGGGTGACTTCCTCTTCCGGCATCACAGAGGCAAGATACGCGCCGCCGCCAGCGACACTCCGGTCGTTCGAGAAGGCGACCACCGGGATCTGCTTGCGGCTGACGGCATTCTTCACCGGCGTGACCTCAGCCCCGAACAGGGGCCCGAGGATGATGTCGGCGCCTTCCTTTATTGCCTCGTCGGCACGGGCCTCGGCGGTGGAGGCGCGCCCGGCGGTATCCTTCGGCAGGATCAGGAAATCGGTGCCTGCATTCTCGAACATGGCCAGCTCGATGGCGGCAAGCATCGCTTCGGCCTCGGTGCGGACATTGGCCGTCGGGTGCGAGAACGGCAGCAGTACGGCGGCACGCTTGACATCACGGCCGTACATGAAGTCCGGAGTCAGGCCGCCATCATCGCGGTAGAACTGACCAGTCTCGGTTCCGGTGGGCAGCTTCGACGGATCGGTGATCTCCTCGCCGGTGACCGGATCGACCCGCGGCTGGCCGGACCCGATGGAGACGGGCGGACGTGTCGGCGCGGTGGCGCAGGCCGCCGCCAGCAGCAGCGCGGAAAGCGCGAGGCTTGGCGCGAGGGTCTTCCTGAGCGATGGTGAACGCGATGTCATCTTCTGATCCTTCTGGCACCGGCGCGATTCCCGCCAGTAACGAGTCTATGGGCGCGGGGCGGGCCGGGCAACAGCCCGGTGCTGTAGCGCCCGGCCTTTATGTTGTCTCCACACCGATCGGTAATCTTCGCGACATCACGCTGCGGGCGCTGGATGTGCTCGGCGGAGTTGAGGAAGTGCTGGCCGAAGACACGCGGGTCGCCTCGAAGTTGCTGTCAGCCTATGGGATTAAAGCCCGGCTGAGCCCCTATCATGACCACAATGGGGCCGAACGCAGGCCGGCCCTGCTCAAGCGGCTGGGCAAGGGCGCGCGGATTGCGCTGATCTCGGATGCGGGCACGCCGCTGGTGTCGGACCCTGGCTGGAAGCTGGTGCACGAGGCGCTGGAGGCGGGTGTGAAGGTCTGGCCGGTGCCGGGGGCGTCGGCCCTGCTGGCGGGGCTGGTGGCGAGCGGACTGCCGAGCGACCGCTTCCTGTTCGCAGGCTTCCTGCCGCCGAAACCGGGTGCGCGGCGAGCGGCCATTGAGGCGCTGAGAGCGGTGCCGGCAACCTTGGTCTTCTATGAGAGCGGGCCACGCCTGGCGGAGACGCTGGCAGACCTTGCTGCGGGGCTGGGCAACCGGAAAGCGGCGGTGGCGCGGGAGCTGACCAAACTGTTCGAGGAGACGCGACGCGGATCGTTGGTGGCGTTGGCGGCGCACTATGAGGCGGCGGGGCCCCCGAAAGGTGAGATCGTGCTGCTGGTTGGTCCGCCTGCGGAAGATGTGGCGCGCGCGGAGGATGTGGATGCGGCGCTGAAAGTGGCGCTGGGCGAGATGCCGACCAAGGCGGCGGCAGCTTCGGTCGCCGAAGCGCTCGGCCTGCCGAAGCGCGAAGTCTACCAGCGCGCGCTGCAGCTGAAGGCAGGCGATGGGCCGGCGTGAGGCTGCCGAGGCACGCGGCCGCAGGGCCGAGGCGCTGGCGGCCTGGTGGCTACGGGCCAAGGGCTACACCATCCTGTCGATGCGGGTGCGTCTGCCGGTAGGCGAGATCGACCTGGTGGCGCGCAAGGGTGATGTGATCTGCTTCATAGAAGTTAAGGAACGGGCGACGCTGGAAGAGGCGATGGGCGCCGTGACGCCCGCGGCGTGGCGGCGCATCGCACGGGCCGCGGAAAGCTGGATGGCGCAGCGGCCAAGGTTCAATGACTGCGGCTGGCGCTACGACATCATCGCGGTGGCACCGGGCCGGTTGCCAGTGCATATGCGCGACGCCTGGCGTCCGGGGATGGGGTAGTCAGGCCGCCTTTGAACGCTTTTGGGCTATTTCAGCCGGTTTATCTGAATCACTCTTACCCTTCCTGCTTTGGGAATGGTTTGAGTAGGTATTCCATGTGGGCTCATAAGCTTCGTCGGCCTGATTCCCCCAAAGCCTCCAACCTTGCCGCACCCCGCGCGCGAAAAGCTCTGCGCGTGGACCGGATGAGCAAGCCTCGATGATCGGGAAGAGTTCGTCAGGCTTGCGCGAATGTTCGCGCTTCTGGGTCGCAAGGAAGTTCACCTGTCGTCTACCCGGCGCAAGGGTCCGGGCGTTTTTCCCGCGAACTCCAAAGAGCACCAGCTCTGTCACATTCCGGAAATAGAAACCGACGCCACGGCCATCCGGGCCGCCATCTTTCCGAATTTTGTGCCAGACTATGTTTGACTTGTACTGAAAGCCCCATGCCTGCATGACTTGAAGCCCTTCGGGAAGAAGAGCGTTGGGCACCCAAAGATAAAGGTGCGCTGTGTCTGCTGCGATATCAGACACAGGCAAGGCCATAATGTCTTCCAGCGTCAGAGTGCTGTAACGATTTAGCCTCCGGTGCTCCGGTGCCACCTTTCCAGTTCGGTTCTGAAATTGCCACGGGGGATCTGCTAAAATAGTGGCGAAGCGGTCTTCCCCGGCAAAGCGCAGCAGATCAGCAGCTGCCTCAGCTCCCGCATTGTCTGGAACAGTAGCCATAACCTTACTCCGACTCTTCAAGGTCGTCAGTTTCGTCTTCGATAGCTGTTGGGATCGGGTCTTCGACATAGAGCTTCCGGGTAATTGCAAAAACCAACACAGGGCAACCGCCCCCACCGCCGCCGTCCAAACGCGGGATCAACTTTCCCATGTGCGTTGTGGAGTTACCGTAGCTTGCTCCCTTGCCGAGCGCAGCAAATATTTCCTGCAAATGGCTCGCGCGGGTCACGATTATCCCAACATCAATAATTCTCAGGTCGAACAAGAGGCGGAAGTTGTTTAGATCCCTATCGTAGAAGGGATCCTTGTTATTCCACTCAACTTCCAGCGCCACTCCATCCTTGAAACAGTCGACTTTATGAGTCGGTGATGGTGTTTCATGGCCATCAACGACGATTGATGTTGTAAACTGCTTCTCCACCCATCCTGCGGCTTTTAAAGGGCGTTCGAGACGATCGACTACGCGGGAGCGGTTTTTGCCTGGTGCTACGACCTCACTTCTCAGCAAACGAAAGTCCCGTAATGCTGCTAGTATTTCGATCCAGTGCTGAGGTTTCGCAGTCTGTAAAACGCCGGTCGCATTTCGCCATTCGTAGACTTCATACAAGTCTGCCACGTCATTTGGGATCAGATGCTTAGTAGACATCAACGGCCTTTGGGCTGAGTCGGTAACTCAAGTCGAAGCAGATTGAGCCAAAGGTTGCACTGAATTGCAATGCAGGTCGGCTAATTGGCTGCGAAGTCTATTCCGCCGGCGGGACTTCCTGGATCGAGATCAGGTAGGCCAGCAGCACGTCCATGCCGAGGTCGCCGAAGACGAATTCGGGCATGTCCTCGTGGCCGACATGGATACCGTTCCGGAAGTCCTCGGCGAGGGACTCCGGCGGGTAGATCGACAGGACATAACGCAAAGGCGGGGCATCGGCGCGCAGGCTCGCGTCCTGGTCGAGGCCATGGCAGATGGCGCAGTGGGTGACCGCAATATCGCGGCCGTCGGCGATGGAATCGGCATCCATCGGGATGGCGGGATCGATCTCGAAGCTGGGCCGGACTGGCGCGGGCGTTTCGGCCGCGGGCTCGACCGGGGCCGCGAGGGGGGCTTCGGCCGGTTTTTCGCAGGCTGCGGAAGCCGCCAGAGAGAGAGCGGCTAGGGCGGTCAGGAACGGTCGCATGAGCAGGGCCTCCGGAATGTCAGGCGGGATTCGGGATCAGCGTAACACGGGCGCGCAGCCTGCGCCCTAGGGATTTTTCCCGGCCGGCCGGCGCCTTCACGCTGCCGTAATCTTCTTGCAGTTAGGCTCGCGCTTCACCGCAGGTTCAGCCTCGCCCCGTCACAAGCCCGCCTGAGTCACCTGGCCGACATGAGCAACCAGTTTCCCACACCCCCACCAATGCCCCGGATCGTGCGTGTGCCGGCTGCAAGCTTCCTGAAGCGCCAGAACCCGGCCGTGCGCCATCTGCTGGTGGCGGTGAGCCTGATCCTGCTGGTAGGCGGCGGCTGGGCGGTGTGGAAATGGCACAGCCTGCATATGGGCATGCCGAAACTGCCGGGCGATCTGGCTGACCTGTGGAGCGCCAATCGCGAGCCGGCAATCGAGTTCGTCGATTCCGAAGGCCGCACGCTGGCGGTGCGCGGGCCGCGCTATGGCCGGGCCGTGGATGTGAAGGCGTTGCCGAAACACGTGCCGCAGGCCTTTATCGCCGCTGAGGACAAGCGTTTCTACGAGCATGACGGCGCCGACGAAGCCGCGATCGTGCGGGCCGCAGCGACGAACACGATCGCCGGCGAGACGGTGTCCGGCGCCTCGACCATCACCCAGCAGGTGATCAAGAACCTGGTGCTCGACTCGCGCCAGACAATGCAGCGCAAGGCGCAGGAAATCACGCTGGCGCGGCAGCTGGAAAAGGAGATGACGAAGGACGAGATCCTGTCGCTGTATCTCAACCGCATCTATTTCGGTGCCGGTCTGTATGGCATTGATGCGGCCTCGCGCTTCTATTTCGGCAAGCCGCCTGAAATGATGACGGTGGCCGAGGCGGCGCTGCTGGCGGCGCTGCCCAAGGCCCCGTCGAAACTGAACCTGCGCGAAAACCTTGCCGGGGCGAAGGACCGGCAGGCCTATGTGCTGCGTGAGATGCGCGACCTGCGCTTCATCTCGCGCGCCGAGGAGGCAGCAGCGCGGGAAGCCCAGATTACCATCATTGATCCGCCTGCGTACGATCCGCAGCTCGGCTATGTGCTGGACCTTGCCGCCGAGCGTGTCGCCCAGATCCTGCCGCGTGTGCCGGCGGATGCGGTAGTGACGCTCACCATCGACCCGAAGCTGCAGGCTCGGGTACAGCAGCACATCGCTGAACGGATGGCGAAGGACGGGCCCGGCCTGAAGGCGACACAGGCTTCGGCGCTGATCCTGGGGAAGAACGGGCGTGTGGTGGCGCTGACCGGCGGGGTCGATTACCGGACCTCGCCGTTCAACCGGGTGACACAGGCCAAACGCCAGCCGGGATCGAGCTTCAAGCCGTTCGTGTACGCCCTGGCGCTTGAAGACGGGTATACGCCGTATGATGTGTTCAACGACCGCCCGATCAGCATCGGCAAGTGGAAGCCGGCCAACTACAATGGTGAGTTCCTCGGCCCGATGACGCTGAGTGAGGCGCTGACGCGCTCGACCAACACGATCGCAGCGGAACTGGGCAATGAATCCAACCCGGCGCGCGTTGCGGAACTGGCAAAACGGTTCGGCATCCGCAGCGAGCTGAAGCCGTTCCCCTCGATGGCGCTGGGCAGCCAGGAAGTGTCGCTGTGGGAATTGACCGGAGCCTATGGCGCCTTCCAGACGGGCGGGCGGATGGTGGAGCCGTGGCTGGTGGCCCGGATCACCGATACGCGCGGCAAGGTTTATTTCGAACATCCCGATGCTGAGGGCCAGCGTGTCTATGCCCAGGACTACAGCGCCGAAATGAACGCGATGCTGACACGTGTGGTGAATGCCCAGATCGGCACGGGCGGGGCGGCACGCCTGAAGGGCGGCTGGACTGTGGCGGGAAAGACCGGCACCAGCCAGGACTGGCGCGATGCCTGGTTCATAGGATTCACCTCGGCCTATCTCGGCGGCGTCTGGGTAGGCAATGACGATGACAGTCCGATGCGCCGGGTGACCGGCGGCGGCCTGCCGGCGGACTTGTGGTCAGACATCATGGAGTTCGCGCATGAGGGGCTGAAGCCGGCGCCGCTGTTCGGCGCGGATCTGGCCGTGCAGGTCAGTCCGGAGGCGGAGGATCGCATCGCCTTCTACCGTGGCATGTCGCAGGCCTTTGCGGCCGCGAGCGGCCGGCGCGCGCCGCCTCCGGCAGGCGCAGGCGGGGATACGTTCCAGCAGGTCGAATAGCACCAGCCAGACATCCCGAATCCGGACGGTTACGCAGACAGTTACTCTGGTGCATCCATTGCCAGGATTATCTGTGCATAGCCACGGGCGAGCCGCCCCATGTTCTCTACACTGGTGCGCTCGTTGGTGCCGTGAAATCCGGTCAGCTCGTCTGGCGTCAGAACGGCCGGTGCGAAGCGGTAGACATTCCCGGTAATATCTTCCGCATACCGCGCATCGGTGGCCCCGAGCACAAGGCCGGGCGAGGCACCTGCGCCAGGCATCGTCGCTTCGGCCACACTCGCGATCACGGCATAGGCACGGTTGTCGGTAGGCGAGACTTTCGAGGCACCTGTGCCGCGCATACCTTGCCGTATCACAGCCACTTCTATGCCTTCGATATCCTTCGTCACCCGTTTCACATGGGCGACGATGTCATCCTCGGTATCATTCGGATGGATGCGGAAGTTTATCGTCGCCTTGGCCCGTTGCGCCAGCACGTTCTCCTTGGCCGATCCCGCCAGCATGGTTGGCGCGGTCGTCGTGCGCACCATCGCGTTTCCTCCGGGAATGGCGCTCAGCTGGCGATCGACAAGGCCACCGAACAGCCAGAGATTGGCAAACGCCATGCGCTGCACGAACGGCATGTCCTTGGCTGCGGCCCGGAACATGTCAGACGCCGGCGGTTTGGAGATGGCTGAAGGCATCTGGTCCTCATCGAGCGCAACAACTGCCCGCGCAAGACGGACCGCAGCGGAGTTGCGCGGCGGCGTGGACGAATGCCCGCCCTCACCCACAGCCGTGATTTCAAGCGTGACATAGCCTTTCTCCGCGATGCCGATGAAGCCCGCCGGTTTTCCGGTGAGAGGTGAAGGATTGAGGATCATGAAGCCCTCATCCAGCGCCATCTCCGGCGAAATGCCGCGCGATTTAAGCAGTGCAACACCTGCCTCCGCGCCGGAGCCGGAGACTTCCTCGTCATGCCCGAACATGAAGATCAGTGTCCGGCGGGGTTTGAAGCCGGATTTTGCGAGAGCTTCGGCCGCTTCCATCAAACCGACGAGCGAGCCTTTGTCGTCGATCGCGCCGCGGCCATAGACATAGCCGTCTATGATCTCGCCACCGAATGGCTCTCCTTCCCAGTCGTCTTCCGTGCCGATGTTCACCGGCACGACATCCTGGTGTGCCATCAGCAGAAGGGGCTTAAGCGCGGCATCCGAGCCCGGCCAAGTGTAGAGCAGGGTCAGTGTGCCAGGAACTGTTTCCCTTGCCATGGCAGCATGGGCGGCCGGGTAGGTCTCCTCCAGCCACTGGTGCAGGGCCAGCCACTCGCCGTCCTGCCCTGGCCGCGGATCGCCGCTTGCCAGAGTTACCGTGCGGAAGCGGATCGCCGCACCAAGATTTTCTGCTGCGCGATCAGCCGATATCTCAGGCGGCTGTGGCAGCTCGACACGTCCGCCCACCGGCCCGCCGCCATAGGTGAAAGTATTGTACAGGACGAACCCGATGAGGGTGGTGAGGACAAGGCCGGCCCCGATCAGAAGAGTGCGGATCATGGCGATGGACCTCCCGGAATTTCTTTGCCGCATGGTTCGCGCCCGCATCTGCCAACGTCAAGCGAGGGCTCTCGAAAAAATGACTTGGCCGTCACCATTTCCCATTGCAGGGTGCGCGCCATCATGAACGACGCTACGCCCCGGCGCCTGTCCTTTCCCCGCGTGATGGCCTTCGCCTCGCTGAGTATTCCCATCGCCGGGGTGGGCCTGCCCATAGGCGTCTATCTCGCCCCCCTCTATGCGAATGAGGTCGGCCTCGGGCTCGAGCTCACCGGCCTGCTGTTCATGCTGTTGCGCTTCTGGGACATCTTCACAGATCCCCTGATGGGTTATCTCGTCGACCGCTATCGCAGCCCTCTGGGGCGTGTGCGCCATTGGATCCTCTTGTGCGTGCCGGTGCTCGGTCTCGCCACTTTCTTTGTCTATATGCCGCCCGCCGGTGCGGGGGCCGGCTATTTCATCTGGTGGATGCTGGTCTTCTATATCGGCACCACGATCCTGCAGATTGCGCGGGCTGCCTGGGTGCCGGCATTGACCTATGATTATGACGACCGCTCGCGCCTGTTCCTTTGGCCGGAGATCGTGTCAGTCGTCTCCATGCTGCTGCTGCTGGCGGTTCCCTTGCTGCTGTCGCTGTTCGGGATACAGACGGACCGTTTCGGGCAGGTCGCGGTGATGGGCTGGGTGCTGATCCTGTCGCTGCCGCTTGCGGCGGCATTGTCCTGTATCTTCGTGCCTGACCCTCCTCTGCGCGGTGAATCCCGCGTGATCGAAAGGTTTGAATGGAAGCCGATCCTGGAAGCTCTCCGCCAGCCCATTTTTTCTCGGCTTCTGATCATGGAACTGCTCGGGGCGACCGCGATTGCTGTCACGGCCTCGAACTACCTGTTCGTTGCCGAGTATGCCTTTGGGGCCAGCGACGCCGAGACCAGTCTCGCCCTGATGCTGTTTTTCATCATGGCCATCGCCGCTCTCCCCTTCTGGCTGTGGCTGGCCAAGCGCACGGAGAAGCGCACGGCCTATTTTGCCGCAGTCACCATGTCCGGCGTCTGTTTCCTGGCTTACATCCCACTGGCTCCGGCCGGAAACTTCACGACGTTCCTGATCGCCTCCCTGATCGCAGGCATTCCGTTCAGTGCACCCATCTTCCTGTCCCGGGCCATGACGGCCGACATTGTGGAGCTGAAAGCGGCCGAGTCGGGCGAGAGCAGGGCTGGTCTCTTCTATTCGCTGCTCACCAGTATCAACAAGGTCGGCTCAAGCCTCGCCTTCGGGATAGGTTATCTGCTGGTCGGGCAGGTGGCTCGCTTCCGTCCGGGTGCGGAGAATTCCGAAAGCTCGATCCTTGGTCTCGTCATCATCTTCGGCCTGTTGCCGGGTATTCTCTACGTCATTGCCGGCCAGCTGGCCCGAGGCTATCCTCTGACCCGCGCCGTCCAGGCGGAGACCGCGCACAAGCTCGAGAAGACAATCACGTCGGCGCCTTAGCTTTGATCTTCCCCATCCAGGAAATCCGCGAGACGTTCCGGCACGCGGGCATCCGGGCCAAACCAGAACCGGTGCACCTCTGCCGGAGAGGGCAGCACGCTCAAACCGGTCTCCGCGCGACGACCATATAGTTGACGCTGGTATCCGCACCGATCTCCCACCGGCCCGATAAGGGCCGGAAGATGACACCGATCGGTGCATCGGTGATCATGCCGGCCTCCTGAAGTGGCCGGCGCACATCGTCCGGGTCGAGGAATTTCGACCAGTCATGGGTGCCCCTCGGCAGCCAGCGCAAGATGTATTCCGCTCCGATCACGGCGGTCGCCAGCGCCTTGGCGGTCTTGTTCAGAGTAGCGACGATCATCATCCCGCCAGGTTTCACCAGCCGTGCGGTATCTGCAAGGAACTGTGAAGGGTCCGCGACATGTTCGACCACCTCAAGATTCAGGACGATATCGAATGCCGCCTCGCCGGCCGCCAGCAGGCCCTCGGCCGTGCCGGCGCGGTAGTCGATGACCAGGCCCTGTTCGGAAGCGTGCGTCAGTGCGGTCTTGATATTGGCTTCGGAGGCGTCCACCCCGGTAACGGAGGCGCCGAGCCGCGCCATCGGCTCCGAAACCAGCCCGCCGCCGCAGCCGATGTCCAGAAGGCGGAGGCCTTCCAGTGGGCGTCGCAGGCCGGGGGCCAGGCCGAAATGATGCTCTGCCGTTTCCCGGATGAATTTCAGGCGGACCGGGTTGAACCGGTGCAGCGGCCGGAACTTGCCCTTCGGGTTCCACCAGTCCGCTGCGATGGCAGAGAATTTGGCCACCTCTGCAGGGTCGATGCTGGGGGTGACGGGCAAGTCCTCAGGCGCGTCAATTGTTCCTGCCATCGTTTAGCAATCCTGTTTGATCCGCGCGAAACTTTCCCCTACAGGGGCGCCATATAGGACATGCCCGCTGGGGCGAACAGGCATTTGGGGCGAAATGGCGCGCACGGTACTCAAGTTCGGCGGCACCTCGGTCGGCGATCTCGACCGGATTGCAAATGTGGCGGAAATCGTCGCGGCCCGGGCGGCAAGGGGCGAGAAGCTGGCCGTCATCGTCTCGGCCATGTCGGGGGAGACCAACAAGCTTGTCGCCCTGGCTGATGGCGCCGCCGGCCAGGATTTGCCTCGTGAGCTTTACGACGATGAGTATGACGTGGTCGTCGCCTCTGGCGAGCAGGTCACTGCCGGCCTTCTGGCATTGGCGCTGCGCCGCCGTGGGCTGAAGGCCCGTTCCTGGCTTGGCTGGCAACTGCGCCTGAGAACCAACAAGAGCCACGGCAAGGCCCGGATCATGGGCTTCGACGACTCGAAGTTGCCTGACTCGGTCGATGCCGGAGAGATTGCCGTCGTGGCCGGTTTTCAGGGCGTGACGGATGACGAGCGCGTCACCACGCTGGGCCGTGGCGGTTCGGACACCAGCGCCGTGGCGGTTGCCGCCGCGCTCGGTGCCGGGGTCTGCGATATCTACACGGATGTCGACGGCGTCTACACGACCGATCCGAGGATCGTGCCCAAGGCACGCCGGATCGACAAGATTTCATATGAAGAGATGCTCGAGATGGCGTCGCTGGGAGCAAAGGTCCTGCAGACGCGATCGGTCGAGCTCGCGATGAACCACAATGTCCCCGTGCGGGTGCTGTCGAGCTTCGTGAAGCCCGGCGAGGAATCCCCCGGAACGCTTGTCTGTGCAGAGGAAGAAATCGTGGAAAAGCAGGTTGTCAGCGGCGTGGCCTATTCCCGGGACGAAGCGAAAGTCACGCTTTATGGTGTGCCGGACAAGCCGGGGTCCTCGGCGAAGATTTTCTCGGCCCTTGCCAAGGCCGGCGTGAACGTTGACATGATCGTGCAGGCCAGCTCGCGTGATGCTTCCAAGGCGAACATCGTGTTCACCTGTACCGACCGCGACAGCCCCTTTGCGAAGGAGACGCTGGAGAAGATCCAGAACGACACAGGCTTCGAGCGCCTCGAGGTAACGCGCGATGTCTCTAAAATTTCTATCATCGGCGTCGGCATGAAAAGCCACACCGGTGTTGCCGAGAAGATGTTCACGGCCCTGTCGGAGAAGGGCATCAACATCGATGTCATCTCCACGTCCGAGATCAAGATTTCCGTTCTGATTGCCGCGCCCTATACTGAACTGGCAGTCAGGGCCCTGCACACGGCGTTCGGTCTCGACGCCGAATGAGCCTTTACCGCAGCGGGAGCGTATGCCCTACAACCTGCCGGCCACCCGCGTACTGATGAACAACCTCCGCCAGGTGATGGCGGAGGACGGTGAGGCGCGCTCGCGGCTTGACCATGTCGTGCGCCTGATCGCCTCGACCATGGTGGCAGATGTATGCTCGATCTACCTTCGTGAACCGGAAGGCTCGCTGCTGCTGATCGCCACCGAGGGCCTGAAGCCGGAAGCCGTGAACAAGACGCGTATGGCGGCGGGCGAGGGCCTCGTTGGCTATGTCGCGCGCACCGCACAGCCCATCGCCATCGAGGATGCGCCGCGCCATCCGGCCTTCTCCTACCGGCCGGAGACAGGAGAAGACCCCTTCCACGCCTTCCTCGGCGTGCCGATCCTGCGCACCGGCGGTGTTACCGGCGTTCTCGTTGTTCAGAACCGCACAGAGCGGAGCTATCGCGAAGAAGAGATCGAAGCACTGCAGACCATTGCGATGGTGCTGGCCGAGATCGTTCATATGCTGGTCCTCGCTCCAGCCCAGCCCTCAGCCTCGGACCGTCGGTCACGCGGCAATGGGGGCAGCCATCTGAAGGGCCGGATCTTCTGCGAGGGGCTCGGCTATGGCCGCGCCGTCCTGCATGACCCTGTGGTTCCGGCCGCGAAATTCTTTGCCCTAGACCAGGCTGCAGAAGCTGCGCGGCTCGACAAGGGGCTGATCGACTTGCGGGCCTCCATTGACCGGATGATGATGATCGACGGGGCCGCCCTCGGCGAGGACCCGCGCGATGTCATGGAGGCCTACCGGCTGCTGGCGCATGACACGTCCTGGTCGGAGAAACTGCACGAGGGCATCCGTTCAGGTCTGTCGGCCGAGGCTGCCATCGACCGGGCACGGCGCGAGCACCGGGCCAGGATGCAGAGTGCGCGCGATCCTTACCTGCGCGAACGGCTGCATGATCTGGAAGACCTCGACAACCGGCTGCTCAGGGTGCTGGGTGGCGAGGAGAGCAAGCCAAAGATCCATGGCGAGCAGAACGTGCTGATCGCCCGGCGGTTGGGGCCGGCGGAACTTCTCGAGTATGCCAAGGCCGGCCTGAAAGGCCTGCTGATGGAAGAGGCCGCCGCCTCCTCCCACGCTGCCATCGTGGCGCGCGCGTTGGGTATCCCCGCGATTGGCGGCATCGAGGATCTGACCACCCGGATTGAGGAGGGCGATTATGTCATCGTCGATGCCGAGCAGGGTTCGGTCCATATCCGGCCCGACGATGTGGTCTACGACGCCTACAAGTCGCGGGTGGCGCTGCGCTCCGAACGGCAGGCGCGCTATGCGGCGCTGAAGGGCCTGCCGGCGCGGACACGCGACGGCACCGAGGTTTCCCTGATGCTGAATGCCGGCCTGGACCTCGACCTCGACATGCTCGACCAGGCAGGTGCCGATGGCGTTGGACTCTTCCGCACGGAGTTCCAGTTCCTTGTCTCCGAGTCCCTGCCACGGCTTCAGGACCAGGTCGCCCTCTACAAACGTGTGCTCGACCGGGCCGGAGCCCGGCCGGTTGTGTTTCGCACACTGGACCTCGGCGGTGACAAGGTGCTGCCAGCCCTCAACCTCCAGCGCGAGGAGAATCCCGCCCTTGGCTGGCGGTCGATCAGATTCGCACTTGATTACAAGGGCCTGTTCCGGCGTCAGCTGCGCGCGCTCGTCCGCGCCGCTGGCGAAAGGCCTCTGACCGTCATGTTTCCCATGGTGACCGTGCCGGAGGAATACCGGCAGGCCAAAGCCTTGCTGTTGGAAGAGGTCGACTGGAGTTTTCGCAGAACCGGGGTGAAACCTGAAAAACTTGACGTCGGGGTGATGCTGGAGACCCCTGCGCTTGGCTTCTCGATGCAGGATCTGGCCGGAGAAGTGGATTTCCTCTCAGTTGGCACCAACGACCTCCTGCAGTTCTTCTTCGCAGCCGACCGGATGACCCCGAAGGTCAGCGAGCGCTATGACCTGGTCGATCCGGCAGCGCTGCGCTTCCTGAAAATGGTCGCGGACACCTGCCAGAACGCGGGCATCCGGCTGTCCGTCTGCGGGGAAGCGACGGCCTCGCCGCCTGTTGCCCTGTGCTTTGCGGCGCTCGGCTATCGCAGTCTGTCCATGGCGGCTTCGGCTATCGGCCCGGTCAAGCAGGCCCTCCGGCATGTCGACCTCAAGGCCTTCCGGGCAGAGCTTCTGGAGCGCCTGAACAAGCCGAACGGTTCGTTCCGTAACCAAGTGTTAGCACTCGCCGCCGAACATGGCATTGACACTGCGGACAGTTGAAGCGTGTTGCGGCATACCTTCCGGGGCCTTACCTTATGAACTGGACCGGAAATTGCCCCGATTTCACTAGGCGGCAGCATTGGTCAGTGAGACTGGTAGAACATGGCACAGAATGTATGGCCTGGCCCGGACGACGGACAACCCGAAGGAAAACCGCGGTTGGATGATAACGGAACGCCCCGTTCGAACGTGACGCCGATTTCCCAGCAGGCCGCGCGCCAGCTGGACGCCTATGAACGCCGCGAACGTGCGAATGAAATCTTCCGCACTGGAAAATATGACGGCGAAGAACTGCGAATGGGGCAGGTTTTGCGCCGCGTCCGCGAGACGCTTGGGCTGGACCTCGGCGCGATAGCCCGCGAGTCGCGCATCAAGGACAATTTCCTGATGGCCATCGAGCGGATGGAGCTTCAGACCATTGCCAAGGGCTATCTGGTGCCTTATCTGATCGCCTATTCCAAGCATCTCGGCCTGCCCGAGAAGGATGTTGTCCAGCGCTATACCCGCGAGTGCGGCGCTGTAGAGGAGGTCAAAAGCTCCGCCCCGGTCCAGAAGATCGGCGATATCCGGAAGGGTAAGGACAAGCGCCTGCAATTGCTCGTCGTTGGCGCTGGCGTCCTGGTAGTCTTTGTTGCCGGTGGCATCACAGCGGCCCTGCTGATGAACCGCGGCCCGGAAGAGGTCGTCTCCCCGACCGTCGTGGCAGTCAGCGGTGCGCGCGACAGCCTGTTCGCCGACAAAACCCCGGCTGCCGGTGTGCCGGCAGACCTGCCACTTCAGATCACGGCTGTCCGCCAGGGGTGGCTGGAGGTCCGCGGCGCCGATGGTACCATCTTTCTCAGCCGTACCATGGCCGCCGGGGAGAGCTATTTCCCGCGCCTGAAGGCGGGCTGGACCGTTTCGGCCCGCAATGGCGGTGCCTTCGAGTGGCGTGTCGGTGAGGTTGTGGTCGGTCCCTTGGGACCGGAAGGCGCTCAGGTGTTCTCTGTCAGTGTCGATGACCAGCTGGCCCGTGCGGCCGAACTGGCTGCCCCAACTGTTGCTGCCGCTCCGAACGGGCATACCACGCGCTAGTAGGCCCTTTACGCGCGCAGCGCGGGGCGCCACATCTGTCGATGACAGGAAGCCCGCAAAGGCACTGAAAGCCCATGAGCCATAACCCGATCCGCCCTTGGCGCAGTATCGAGCGGCGCAAGTCGCGGCAGATCCGTGTCGGCAATGTGCTGATCGGCGGCGATGCGCCGATCGCCGTGCAGACCATGACCAACACGCCGACCGAGGATGCGGCCGCGACGATCGCGCAGATCCTGCGCTGCGCCGAGGCGGGTGCGGATATCGTGCGGGTCTCTTGCCCCACGGAAGAGTCGACGAAGGCGATGCGCGAGATCGTCAAGGCGAGCCCGGTCCCTCTCGTGGCGGATATCCATTTCCACTACAAACGCGGTATCGAAGCCGCCGATGCCGGAGCGGCCTGCCTGCGGATCAATCCCGGCAATATCGGCTCCGAGGTACGGGTTAAGGAAGTTGTCGCGGCGGCGCGCGCCAATGGCTGTTCCATGCGGATCGGTGTCAACGGCGGCAGCCTCGAGAAGCATCTGCTCGAAAAGTATGGCGAGCCTTGCCCGGATGCTATGGTGGAAAGCGCACTGGATCATGCGCGAATCCTCGATGATCTCGGCTTTCACGACTACAAGATTTCGGTGAAGGCCTCCGATATGTTCCTCACGGTGGCGGCCTACCAGCTGCTTGCCGAGGCAACCGATGCGCCGCTGCATCTGGGTATCACTGAGGCGGGCGGGCTGCGCACGGGTACAGTGAAGTCCTCCATAGGCATGGGCGCGCTGCTTTGGGCCGGTATCGGCGATACGATCCGTGTGTCGCTCTCTGCGGAACCAGAAGAGGAGGTCAAGGTCGGTTTCGAGATGCTGAAGTCACTCGGCCTGCGTACCCGCGGTGTGAACATCGTCGCCTGCCCGAGCTGCGCGCGGCAGGGGTTTGATGTGATTCGCACTGTGGAGACGCTGGAGAAACGTCTGGCCCATATATCCGAGCCGATCTCGCTGTCGATCATCGGCTGTGTGGTAAATGGCCCCGGCGAGGCGGCGCTGACCGATCTTGGTTTCACCGGCGGCGGCAAGGAAAGCGGCAAGATGTTCGTGAACGGACGGCCGGACCACAACGTCTCGAATGCCGACATGATCGAGCATATCGTGAAGCTGGTCGAGGAAAAGGCCGCGCGCATGAGGGCCCAACGGGAAGCCGCGCAGGTTCCGGCAGAATGAGCCCTATGCCGGTCCGCAGGTGCTGGCCGGCACGAGCGCAGCCGCTGCCTCGTATAAAGCCTGTGTCGGGGCCAGCCGCCGGATCAGGGCAAGGGCCTCAGGCTTAGACACGATCACCGGTTCGGCGTCGCCGTACTGGGAAACATCCTGGCCTTTCAGCGCGACAACCACGCGGCGCATACCGGGTGCATTCTTAAGGCGGGCATCCAGAGAGCCGGCATAGATATTGTCCGTGCGCGCATCAAAGATCGACAGTGAGCCATATTCAGGCCAGGTCGGCACGCTGAGGACGACGGGGCCCTCGGAGACATCGATCAGGCAGATCGCATAGGCGAGGTCCGGCGAGGGGCGCACGATGGTCTGCGTTTCCGGCGTCACACGCGGGCTCATCTGCCAGTGATGCAACGGCAAGCCACGTTCGATCATGGCGTCGCGGGCCTTGGACATGATCCGACCGGGCAGGGCATTCAGGGTCAGAATATGAACAGTGGCAAAGCCGATTGCGAAGGCGCCGAGGCCGATGAAGGGGATGCGCATCAGGCAGGCCCTCCGCAGGAGAGCTTCTCGACAAGGGGAGGACTCAGCACCGCCTCCGGATCGGCGATCAGTTCTGCACTCGGTTTGTAGAGCCGCAGTGTCAGGTCGAAATTGCCTGCCCTGTGGCTGGAGACCCAGCCGCCGGCTTGCGGTCCTTCGGCAGAGATCAGGAAGGACCATGCCGCCTCATCGCCTTCCTCTGCGGCTTTCGTCTGATCGAAGGAGAGCGCGCGATCCTTGTTGGCGGGCAGGTAGCTGGTGGCATCATAGAGCGTGATTGACCACCAAAGGGCAGGCATCTGGCCGCCGGAGACCCGGTAAGTGCAGTTCTCCGTCAACCGATCGCCGGCACTGTCGGTGGCGCGGGTGAAATAGACAGCTTCGTCCTTGTTGAGCGCGAGCAAGCCATGGCGGGCGACCCGGGCACGGGTCCAGGGATTGGCGGCATTCGAGCCGATGGTCCAGTCGCTATGCCATCCGCCAGCGTCGATCTGGCCGCCGAGGCTGACACCCTTGCCGATGATCCCGCCCATCCACAAGGCAGTCAGGAGGCCCAGCCCCCCGCCCAGAACCAGTCCTATGAGTGCGCTGACAATCTTCATGAACGCACGCTAACGTGAGCGTTGGCGGATGCAAGGGGCGAACAAGGGGCCTCGCCCAAGGGGCAGGAACCGGCTAGTCCTTGGGGGAAATCAGGTTAGCGGGCAAAGTATGTTCTTGCGTGTCTTGCGGTGGATCGGCCTCGGACTGCTGGCGGGGCTGACCCTTCTTGTGGCTTCCAGTTGCACGATGCTGGGGCTGAACTATGCGAGCCTTGAGACGGAGAACAAGCCTGCCCCGGTTCCGGCTCTCGACATTCCACGTCTGCTGACCCCCGAAGGCCGGGCAGAGGCAATGAAAATGCTGGAGGACACCCTGTATGGCCCCTGGCCTGTCGGCCTGCCAGTGGCCATCAGCGACTGGCGGATCATCAACCCGGACTACCTCGAGGGACGCGGCACGCTGGAAGAACTCGACATCACCATCGGCAAGGGCGAGGGGGCGCGCACCTTTCAGCTGGTGGCCGCTTTTCCGGCAGGTGCCCATTCCCTGCCGCTGGTGCTGAGCCAGACGTTCAGCTCGAACTGTGCCACCTTTCCGGGCGAGGCTGTGACCAGCGAGGATGGTGATCCGTGTACGGTGCGTGATTATGGCGTGATCGGCAGCTTTGTCGTTAAATCCCTCTTCGGGGAATATATCGCCGAGGCGCCGGTTGGTCTGTATTTCGATGCCGGCTTTGTCTATGCGAGCTTCCATGCCGGGGATTTCATCCCCGACAGCACGCAGCGGGCCCCGGCCGCATTGGCGGCGCTCGGAGGCGAGGTGAACCCGACCAGCACTTTGATGGCCTGGGCTTTCGCCTTCTCAGCGGCCATGGATGTGCTGGAAGCCGATGCGCGCGTGGATACGAGGCATACCTCGATCATGGGGCATTCGCGCCATGGCAAGGCTGCTTTACTGGCGGCCGCCTGGGATCCGCGCATCGAGGCGGTGATCGCCCACCAGACCGGTTTTGCAGGGGCGTCATTATCACGGTCGCAGACCGGGGAGACACTGGCGCGGATGCAGCGCACCTATCCGCACTGGCTGGCGCCGGGTGCTGCCAGATATGCGGCCCGTCCGGATCTTTTGCCCTATGACCAACACATGCTTCTGGCGCTGATCGCGCCGCGGCGGCTGTTCCTCGGCAATGCCCGCCGGGATGTCTGGTCAGACCCCAATTCCAGTTTCCGTGCGGCCGAAGCGGCCAGCGCAGCCTGGGAGGCACAGGGCGCAAGCGGGCTTAACGCTGGAGGTATGAAAGCCTTCGATCCGGCCGATGGCATTGTCTGGTGGATGCGGCCCGGCGGCCACAGCATCGTCGAAGAGGATATCGGCGCGTTCATCACCTTCCTCAAGGCCAGGGCTGACGGACGGTTGCCAGAGTGATCAGGCCAACGCTAAAACCTGCAGAATAACAATCAGTTGGGAGGCTGACTATGGAAACCCTGGAGTTCCTGAAACCCGTACTCGCGCTGGTCATCTGGACCTGCGTGATGTGGCTCTGGATGTATGCGCTGCGTCTGCCCGCCTTCGCGAAGGCGGGTATCAAGCCGGACGAGGCCCGTCATCCCGGCACCTATGCCGACCGCTTGCCGGCAACCGTGCGTTCTGCAGCGGACAACTACAACCACCTGCATGAACAGCCGACCATCTTCTACGCCCTGATGTTCTTCATCGCCTTGACCGGCGGGGCGGATTCCACGGCGAGCATGGTGGCCTGGGCTTATGTGGCGCTGCGCGTGCTGCACAGCTTTGTGCAGGTTGTGATCGGCAAGGTGGCGCTGCGCTTCCTGGTTTTCTCGCTCGGAACCTTCTGCCTGTTCTTCCTGGCTGGCCGCGAGGCGCTGCGGGTGTTTGCAGGCTAGGCAGGCTTCCAAGCCGCCTGAAACCGGATTAAAGGGCGCCCTCATGGCTTCCCTTTCGCACACCCGCCTCCAGCAGGTCATCGACCGGTTCGAGCAGGTTGAGGCCCGTATGGGCGCGACCTCCGATTCCGCAGAGATCATCGCGCTGTCAAAGGAACATGCCGAACTCCGCCCGGTCGTGGAGAAGGCCCGCGAGCTGCTGGCGGCCCGGCAGGGGCTTGCCGATGCCGAAGCTTTTGCCGCCTCCGGTGACCGCGACATGGCCGAGCTGGCTCAGATCGAGATCGCAGACCTGCGGGAACGCCTTCCGGTGCTTGAGCAGGAGATGCAGATCCTGCTGCTGCCGAAGGATGTCGATGACAAGGCCGATATCGTGCTTGAGGTGAGGGCCGGCACCGGCGGAGATGAGGCTGCTTTGTTCGCAGGTGACCTGTTCCGGATGTATTCGCGCTATGCGCAGCTGATGGGATGGAAGGTCGAAATTGTCGATGCTTCGGAGGGTGAGGCGGGCGGCTACAAGGAAATCATCGCGAATGTCTCAGGCGATGGCGTGTACGGACGGATGAAGTGGGAAAGCGGTGTGCACCGCGTGCAGCGTGTGCCGGCCACCGAGACGCAAGGGCGTATCCACACCTCGGCGGCCACCGTGGCGGTATTGCCGGCGCCAGAGAATATCGAGATCGACATCCGCCCCGAAGACATCCGTATAGACACGATGCGTGCCTCCGGTGCGGGTGGCCAGCACGTCAACAAGACGGACTCGGCAGTCCGCATCACGCACTTCCCTTCGGGCATCGTCGTAACCAGCTCGGAGAAATCGCAGCACGTCAACCGCGAGAAGGCGATGGAGCAGCTGAAAATCCGTCTCTACGAGAAGGAACGCTCCGAAAAGGATGCCGCCCGCGCTGAGGCCCGTGCTTCGATGGTCGGCTCCGGCGACCGCAGCCAGAAGGTGCGTACCTACAACTACCCGGAAAACCGAGTGACCGATCACCGGATCGGCTTGACGCTTTATGCCCTCGACCGGATCGTGGCAGGCGACAAGCTGAACGATCTGGTTGAGGCCCTGATTACCGAGGACCAGTCCCGCAAGCTTGCCGCGATGGAGGCGGGAAACTGAAAGGCGCCAAAGCCGGGAAGGAGCTATGCATGACCGCCCCCACCTATGATGCCCTGATCCGTGAGGCGGCAGAACGGTTCCGGGCGGCGGGAATCGACGAGGCCCGGCCGAACGCAATGATGCTGATGCTGCATGTCTTCGGCGATACCCGCGCAGCCCTGATCGCGGCCGGCAATGCCCCTGTGCCGAAAGCGCTGCAAGAGAAGTTCCTAGCCGCTGTCGAACGCCGTCTGAAGCGCGAGCCGCTGCAGCACATTCTGGGCACGACGCATTTCTACGGTCTTGAGTTTCGCAGCGATCCGCGCGCACTGATTCCGCGCATTGACAGCGAAGTCGTTGCGGAGACCGCATTGTCGCTGATCCATCGCGAACGTGCGGAAGTGATCGCTGATCTCGGCACCGGGACGGGCTGCCTGCTCGGCGCGATCCTCTGGAACCGGCCGCTGGCTGTCGGCACGGGGGTCGAGGCAGATCCGGCAGCCGCATCCCTCGCGCGCGAGAATTTCGATGTGCTCGGCCTTTCGGGCCGCGCCAGCGTATTCGAGGGCCGCTGGTCAGACTGGACAGGCTGGCGCGGGGCGGACCTCATCATATCAAACCCACCCTATATCGCCTCTGCCGAGATCGAATCACTTGCACCGGAAGTGCGCGACCATGATCCGCTTGTCGCGCTCGATGGCGGCGCAGATGGGTTAAGGGCCTATCGCGAGATCGTTCGCCTGGCGGGCGAGCGGATGAAGGCGGGGGCCTGGCTGGTGATGGAGATCGGCCACGACCAGCGGGCTGCCGTGCAGTCGTTGCTGGCGGCGGCAGGCTTTGCCGAAATGGGACACCGGGCAGATCTGGGCGGCAATGACCGCTGCGTCTGGGGACGGGCGGCAGGCTCCGTCCGCTGATTTTCCGCTTGGCGGCCCCGCCGATACACAGTAGAAAAGGGTCTGGGGCAGGCTGTCAGGACGACAGAACTTTAGCGCTGCCTCCGTTTGGGCTCGGTGGAGACGGCAGCGTCCAAGACCCTCAGGCCCCGCCTGCAAGCAAGATGTTCGCTCGAAAATTGGCTTGCCGGTGACCGCAGGTATATGAACACAGGACAGACCTTGATGAAACGCTCACGCGGGCGCAACCGACGCTCAGGCGGCAACCAGCAGAACGCCTTCAACAACCCGAACCGCCACTTCGAAAGCGTCGGCCCGGATGTGAAGATTCGCGGCTCTGCGCAGCAGGTGCTGGAGAAATACCTCCAGTATGGACGCGATGCGCAGACGAGCGGCGACCGGATCCTGTCCGAAGCCTATTTCCAGTATGCGGAACACTACCAGCGCATTGTTGCGAAGCAGCAGGAAGCTCGCATGCAGCAACAGCAGCAGCACCAGAATCGTGGAGGCGGAAACGGCCCGCGGGATGAGCGCGATCCCCGCAACGGGCAGGACCGCGACCCGCGCGGTGGACCCGGCGAGGAGGCGCTTCAGGTCGAGGAAGAAGACGGCGAGGCCGAAGTCCTGCCCGCCATGGCTTCGCGCCGCGATGAGGATGATGAAAGCGATTCGCTGCGCGTGATCGATGCCGACGAGGATGACCGTGACGAGGCGGCCTCTGCCATACCGGCTGAACGCGCGGAGCGACAGCCGGGCGACGGGCGCGAGCGCGGCAACCGCCGTAATGGCCGCAAGCCCTACCGGCCGCGTGAGGACCGTCCGGCCCGAGAGCCGGTGGCAGACGCCGTTTCGGAAACCGATGGCGTTATGAAAACGCTCGCCCGTGGGCGGCGTCGCCCGGTGACGGAAGAGAGCCCCGCCGAACAGGACTGATTGCGCGCCTGGGATGGGCCGCTACCGGTTCGCGCTCAGCTGTTATGAGGAAAACTAGGGAATAATCCTGAGTCCCGCTGATGGCCCCCCGCCCCATAAAGGCGGGGCGCACTCATTTGCGCAAGGTGTCTTGCAGGCCGGGAACGGCCTTCCCAAATCCTGCTTAACCGGGGCTGCCGCTGAGCGGGGTCCTGCAAGACAAACCCGATCTGCCTTTCAAAGGGGATGATGCATGAACTTGGAACAATACACGGAACGCGCCCGAGGCCTGATCCAGACCGCCCAGACTGTGGCTCTTGCCGGTGGCCATCAGGTGCTGACACCGGCCCATATCCTGAAAGCTTTGCTGGAAGACCGCGACCAACTGGCCGCAAACCTGATCCGGGCAGCCGGCGGGCGGCCGGAGCTTGCGGCACAGGGCGTGGAGACGGCCCTGTCGAAGCTGCCGAAAGTTTCCGGCGCGGGGGCAGGCGGGCTGCGCCTCGAACAGGCTGGCGCACGACTCTTCCAGGATGCCGAGTCCGGCGCGAAGTCCGCGGGTGATGCCTTCGTGACGGCCGAACGCCTGCTGTTGGCGATTGCCGGTCTCTCCGGCGATCCGGCAGCCGAAGCGCTGCGCCATTCCGGTGTCACGGTAAAAGCGCTCGAAGGCGCGATTGCGCAGCTGCGTCAGGGGCGTACGGCCGACAGTCAGACGGCGGAAGAAGGCTATGAGGCGCTGAAAAAGTACGCCCGCGACCTGACCAGGGATGCCCGTGAAGGCAAGCTCGATCCCGTGATCGGCCGTGACGAGGAAATCCGCCGCACCATCCAGGTGCTCTCCCGCCGCTCGAAGAACAATCCGGTCCTCATTGGTGAGCCCGGCGTAGGCAAGACGGCGATCGCGGAGGGTCTTGCCCTGCGTATCGTCAATGGCGACGTGCCGGAAAGCCTGAAGGGCAAGCGCCTTCTGGCGCTCGACATGGGAGCGCTGATTGCCGGCGCGAAATTCCGCGGCGAGTTCGAGGAGCGCCTGAAGGCGGTGTTGACCGAGGTTCAGAAAGCCGAAGGAGGGGTTATCCTCTTCATCGACGAGATGCACACGCTGGTCGGTGCCGGCAAATCCGAAGGCGCGATGGATGCCTCCAACTTACTGAAGCCGGCGTTGGCGCGCGGTGAACTGCACTGTGTCGGCGCGACCACTCTGGATGAATACCGGAAGTATGTCGAGGGGGACGCGGCGCTCGCCCGCCGCTTCATGGCGGTCTACGTCGATGAACCGACCGTCGAGGATACGATCTCGATCCTCCGCGGGCTGAAGGGCCGGTATGAGGCGCACCATGGCGTGCGCATCTCAGACGCCGCGATTGTTTCGGCAGCGACCCTCTCAAACCGCTACATCACAGACCGCTTTCTGCCGGACAAGGCCATCGACCTGATGGACGAGGCCGCCTCACGCCTGCGCATGCAGGTGGACTCCAAGCCCGAGGAGTTGGACGAGATCGATCGCCGGCTTCTGCAGCTGAAGATCGAGGCCGAGGCACTGAAGAAGGAGAAGGATGCAGCCTCGCAGGACCGACTTAAAACCCTGGAAGGCGAAATCGCAGGTCTTGAGACCCGGTCTCGCGAGCTGACCACGGCCTGGAGCGCGGAGAAGGACAAGCTGAAAGGCGCCGCCGCAGCCAAGGAAAAGCTCGACCGCGCGTATTCCGACATGGCCGAGGCGCAGCGCCAGGGAGATCTCGCCAAAGCTTCCGAGCTGAAGTTTTCGGTTATCCCTTCGCTCGAGAAGTTGATTGCCGAAGTGGAGAGCAAGGGCGATGCCGATGGTGGCCTCGTGTCCGAAGTCGTCCGTCCCGAGCACATCGCGGCCGTCGTGTCGAAGTGGACCGGCATTCCCGTCGACAAGATGATGGAAGGCGAGCGTGAGAAGCTCCTGCGCATGGAAGATGCGCTGCGCGGCCGGGTGGTCGGGCAGGAAGATGCGCTGGTGGCAGTTTCCAACGCCGTACGCCGGGCGCGTGCCGGCCTGCAGGACCCGAACCGGCCGATCGGTTCGTTCCTGTTCGTCGGTCCGACCGGCGTGGGGAAGACGGAGCTGACCAAGGCGCTCGCCGAATTCATGTTCGATGACGACACCGCCGTTCTGCGTCTCGACATGTCGGAGTTCCAGGAGAAACATTCGGTGGCCCGTCTGATCGGTGCACCTCCCGGATACGTCGGATATGATGAAGGCGGTGTGCTGACGGAATCCGTCCGCCGCCGGCCTTACCAGGTCGTGCTGTTCGATGAAGTGGAGAAGGCGCATCCGGACCTGTTCAACACGCTGCTCCAGGTGCTGGATGACGGCCGCCTGACCGATGGCCAGGGCCGTACCGTGGACTTCAAGAACACGATCATCATCATGACCTCGAACCTTGGCGCAGATGCTCTGGCCAGCGGCGAGGAAGGCGAGGTGTCCGAACAGGCCCGCGAGCATGTGATGAGCGCGATCCGGCGCCATTTCCGGCCCGAATTCATCAACCGGATCGACGAGATCGTTTTCTTCAAGCGGCTCGGCCGCGGCGAGATCGACCATATCGTCGATATCCAGATGGAACGGCTCGAAAGGCTGCTCAAGGATCGCAAGATGAAGCTCGAGCTCAGCCTCGAGGCGCGCAACTGGCTGGCCGCCCGGGGTTACGATCCGGTCTACGGGGCCCGCCCGCTGAAGCGCGTGATCCAGAAGGAGCTTCAGGATCCGCTCGCGCGTCTCCTGCTCGAAGGCCGTATTCTCGACGGCGAGACGATCCATGTCGGGGTCGAGGGCGATGCCCTCTCGATCAACGGCGTGCCGAACAATTTCGCCAAGGGCAAGGCGGCGCTGAACTGACAGGACCGGATCAGGGCAGACGCTGGGACGGGCGGGCCGAAGGGTCCGCCCGTTTCTCTGCCAGTTGTATCTCCTCGCGCTCGGCCCCGCGCAGCGTGTCGATCAGATCGCGCTGGGCCCGGAAGGCGGCGAACACCTCCGGATCGCGCGACAGGTCACGGCCTGTGGGGAGTTCCAGCGTCAACGGGTTCACATATACGCCTTTGCGCAGCACTTCATAATGGAGGTGCGCCCCCGTGCTGGAGCCACTGGAGCCGACATAGCCGATCTTGTCGCCGCGCATGACCGTCTTGCCGGGGGCGAGCCCTTCCGCAAAGGCTGACATGTGAGCGTACACGGTCTCGAAACCGCGCTCATGCCGTATGCGGATGAACCATCCATAACCGTCGCCCCAGCGCATGTCGGTGATCAGGCCCGAGCCTGCGGCCCGGATGGGTGTGCCCACCGGGGCGCGGAAATCCACGCCTGTGTGTGGCAGATAGTCCCCGGTGATCGGGTGTATCCGGTTGCCGAAGCCGGAAGACAGCTCCGCCCCGCGCACGGGGTCACGCACCAGGAACTCGTCCCCGGCCACGCCATTTCGGTTGAAGAATTCCGGCAGGCCCGTATCTTCCGGCGTGAACCGGTACCAGCTGCCGGCAGCCTCCTCGCCATTGAAGGCGGCAAAGACGAGATCGCCGGCTTCGAGGAAATTGCCGCGCTCGTCCGCAATCATCTCGATCACGACATCAAAGCGCTCGCCGGGCCGGCCGCCTTTTGCGAGTGCGGGGTCTTCAGGAAACAGGCTGGCAAAGGTGTCGGCGTGCGCACGCGTACCATTGCTTGCCTGCAACGCGTCCGCCAGTGTCGTCGTGATATCACCGGAAATGCGGTGCAGCGCGATTCTGGTCTTCGCCGACAGCACGCTGGCGAAGAAGGTGCCATCTTCGCGCCGGGTAGCCGACAGAGTGGTCTGCGGGTTGATCCGCATGCTGACGCCCGTGAGCACGGGTCCAGCCCCCTCAGAGGTTTCATCAAACCACGCAATGAAGGGCGAGCCTGGCCGCAGCCGTATGCCACGCGCGGGCGCAGCCTCCCGCAGGGCGGCCGCTGCCGCGGCGGCGTCCTCGCTGCTGGCGCCCAGCACTTCCAGCGCATCGGCGGCCGACACGTTGCCCGTGATACGTCCCGTGCGCGCCGAAGTCGCTTGCGGCACGCTGGCGTCGCGGAAGTCGATGGCGGCGAAGGCGTCGGGCGCCTCCGGTCGTGGTTCGGCGCGTACGACGAGGAACAGGCCGGCGATCAGCGCCAACAGCACTGCGGCCCCAGAACGCTCCAGCCACGCATAGCGCGGCTCGAGACGCCGGACGAAGGCGGGAATCTTCGGCGGCAGTTTCAGCTTCCGGCGCGCCATGCGTTAACCTCATGCTGTGAAGATCAGGCCTTCAAGCACGGGTTCAGCAAGATAGGGGCCAGATTCCCTCTGGCGGCGAGCGCAGGGGCTGGATTCGCCTGAAATGGCAGACGGATCAGGGAGTTGGCAGGGCAGCCGTGTCGCCGGGGGCGGCCGCCCC
This sequence comes from Hyphomonas sp., assembly GCA_046293935.1. Taxonomy (GTDB): domain Bacteria; phylum Pseudomonadota; class Alphaproteobacteria; order Caulobacterales; family Hyphomonadaceae; genus Hyphomonas. Next base: position 42,603 of record JBKBJF010000006.1, on the reverse strand, counting down.
GGTCAGGGTGGCTGTTGCGATCTGGGCGCCTTGGGCCGCGCGCAGGGCGTCAACCAACGCTTTGTGAAGCTTGAATTCTTCCATGATCGCCGCGTCTTCAGCCAGTTTGCGGCCGGTCGGCAGCTTCAGCGACATGGCGTTGACCGGGCTGCCGTTGACCCAGACTTCGTAATGCAGGTGTGGGCCGGTGGAGGCACCGGTCGAGCCGACATAGCCGATCACTTCGCCCTGTTTCACCTTCTTCCCGGATTTTAGACCCTTGGCATAGCGCGACAGGTGCGCATAGGCCGTCTCATAGCCCTTCGTATGCTTGATACGGACATAGTTGCCATAGCCGCCATTCCAGCTCGCCCGCTGCACTGTGCCATTGCCGGCGGCGTAGATTGGCGTGCCGGTCGGAGCTGCGAAATCCGTGCCCTTGTGCAGGCGCGTGTAACCCGAAATCGGATGGCGCCGGTTGCCGAAATTGGATGAGATGCGGGCGCCGTTGATCGGCGTCTTCATCAGGAATTTCGTCGCGCTCTCGCCATTCTGGTCATAGAAGTCGGCAACGCCATCGTCCGAGGGGGTGAAGCGGTAGAAGCCGCGCTGCATGGCTTTGCCGTTGAGCGCGGCATAGAGAACCTCGCCATTGCGCACCCGGTTGCCACGCTCGTCGAAATAGGTCTCGAAGAAGATTTCAAACCGGTCGCCAGGATAGATTTCCCGCTGGAAGTCAATGTCATACGCAAAGGCGCTGGCGAAATCGACAACCTGCTGATCTTCCGCACCCTGAGCAAGCGCGGCGCTGTAAATCGAGGTTTCGATCGATCCCTCGACCCGCATGTGGCCGGGGGTCAGCTTGGCATAGAGCGGCAGGGCAGACCAGGTATTGTCAGGGCCGCGTGTGATCAGCACACTGCGGTCGAGGTCCGCGCGTACGGAAACGGCGGACAACTCGCCATTCTCGAACCACGCTTCGGCGCTGGTCTTGCCGGGCAGCAGGCGGCGGCTGTCGATCAGCTCCTTGCCGTTCAGCGTATGCAGCGCCGCGTTGGCATCCCGGGCCGGCGCGCCGATCCGGGTCAGAAGGCCGGTGAGGGTTTCGTTGCGCTCCAACTTGCCTTCGCTGCGCTCGACCACCGGCATGTCAACCGCATCCCAGGCGCTGACAAGGCGCGCTGCCAGCGGCACGGGAACAGCCGCTTCCGCCGTTTCGTTGAACGGGGCGGTTGAGCGTCCGGCCATCACGATACCGGCAATGGCAGAGGCAGTGCCCAGCACGGCCAGCACGATCAGGCTCTTGATCCCCTGGGACAGGCGCGCCTTGGGCGGCGCCGTATCGTTTGCGGGTTCCGGCGTCTCGTAAGGCGTCACTGGTCGGTTTCCTGTCATTCTGACGCCCCCCGCTGGGCTGGCATACAGGCTGCACGCCACAGATTTTCCCTGTTTCCGCTTAAGGATCCGAGAATTTGCGGCGCAAGCTTTGGCTGCCAAATTAGGACTTTATGTCGTAGGTAACGCAAGAAGCAAGCCGGTCGAGCCAGTGGCACGCGATGAACCTTTTGAAAGCCAGCAGGCAGAGGCGCCGCCGAAAACGCGCCGCGGCGGGCGTCTCTGGCATGTGCTGGCCGGTTTTGGCGTCGTTTTTCTTGGCGGCTCGCTGCTGCTCTGGTTTGCCCGCAAACCCGTGGCCGAACAGGCTCTGGCAGCCTGGTGCAGCGAGCGCGGGCTGGTGTGTAATGCGAAATTCACCGAGCTTGGCACGCAGGGCATCACACTCTCTTCGCTGAAGGTCAGCTCCGGATCCCGGATGCCGGCTGAGGCCGGCGAAGTCCGCGCAGGCCTGCGCTGGAAGGGTCTGTTCACGCCCGAAGTTACGGGGGTGACGGTTAACGGTCTGTCCCTCCGCGGCACACTGGATGAGCGCGGCCTGCAGTTTGGCGGGCTCGAGCGGCTGATTCCTTCGGGCGGCGGGGGCGGCACGGCGCCAGAGGTGGACATACGCGAAGCCCGCCTCCTGATTGACACCGCAACAGGTCCCGTGGCCGCAACGCTGAACGTCGCCGGCACGCTGCCTCGCGATGGCGTCATCTCTCTGCGGATCGATCCCGGCGCGCTCGGGAGCGGCGCTGCGCAAGCCAGTCTGCAGGAGGGCCGCCTCGACGCGCGTATCGAGAATGGCGTTCTGGAAGCCGAACTGATCCTCAAGCTGCCGGAAGTAACGTTCACGGATTATCACGCAGCAGGTCTCGAAATGAGAGCACGCGCCGCACTCGAACTGGATGCCTCGCGCCCGGCCACGGTCGAATGGTCGCTTCGCGCCGATGATTTCATTGTTCGGGACATCCAAGCCAGCGGACTGAATCTCTCCGGGCGCGCCGATTTCCGGTCATGGCCCGGCATGAAGCTGGAGATGGCGCTGGCCACGCTCACGGCAGCGGACCTGAAGGCCAACGCACGCGCCCTGAACCTTGCCGGGCGGGAGGCTGCAGCGCTGGCCATTGAAACGGAACTTTCCGGTGTGGATGGGGAAGTCTCGGGCCCGCTCGTGCTCAGAGCAGGTGCGATTTCTGCACCGGAGGGACGGGCCGGAGAACTGATACTCGCCGGCGACCTCCATAAACCCCGGCGTGGTCCACTCGCATTTGACGGGGCACTCTCCGTCAACGGAGCCTCTCTGTCGCAAGATGTCCGGCGGCGTGCCGGGGCGGCTTTCAGCCTGCCGGGTATCCTCGAAGGGCACGTCTCCTCGCTGAGGCGTGCGCTTGATCGCGGCCTCTCCGATTTCAGCGCAACCCTCGGCCTAGGTCTGGAACAATCCGGCCGCCACCTTGTGCTCACAGGCACAGGCGACAGCTCGGTAGAGGCGGCCTCCGGCCTCAGCCTGCGGGTGCGCTCCGTCGAAGGCCAGCCCTGGCTGGCCGTGAAAGACACCAGCCTCAGTGCCCGCGGCAATGTTGCGCTCTCGGGCGGCGGGGCACCATCTGCCTCACTGGCGCTGCGCGAGTTCGCCTTCACGCCGGAAAGAGTGATCCTCGCTGCAGATGCCTTTATCCTCTCTGACTGGACGGTCGGGGGACGGACGATCTCGGCGGCCATGTCGGATGTCTGGATGGAAAGCCGCGTGGGCAACCTCAGGTTCGAAGGGCGCGGCGAGTTCGGGTTTGCCGGCGAGGCGGCCGGTGTCAAATTTGCGCCTACCCGCATTACCGGTGGTCTCGAAGGCGCGCGTAACGACGAAGGCTGGCGGGCGCAGGCGAGTGGCGCGCGCTGTCTCGCTGTGGATACCGATGGGCTCACCCTCGGGGCCATTGCGCTTCAGCCGGCCCATCTCGACCTTTGCCCGGTCATGGGGCGTTTCATGAAACAGGGGCCCCAGCCTTCCGGCGCGGCAGAACTGGGTGATGTCCGGCTGCCGTTCACCCTGGAGTCCGGCAGCGGCGAGCTGGTGCTGACGGGCGCCGTCATCGACTGGGTGCTCGACAAGGCCTTCACGCTGGCGATCGATGCAGAGAGCCTGAGCCTGCCGCTGCTGCTGGGCGAGCGCACCTTGACCATCGACAGTGCAGCACCGGGCATTTCCATCGTCACCGGAAAGGGCCCTGCCGCGATTGAAGCGCATCTGGGCGCCACCCGGTTTGGCGGCACGACTGTGCCTGCAAATGTCAGCGCCAGCGAATTCGTGTTCGACGGTTTCAGTGCGCCGTCCGGCATCGAAGGGGCGGTCACCGCGCGCGGCGTGCTGATGACCGACCGGAATACCGATCCCATCTACCAGCCACTGCTGGCTGATTTCTCCGGCGCGCTCACTGACCGTCACCTCAGCCTCACCGGCCCGGTTGCGCTTCAGGCGTCCGGCATCCCGATTGCGGATGTCCAGCTCGGCCTCGATGTGGTGAAACTTGATGGCAACGCCCGGGTGACGACACGCGACATCGTGTTCCGCGAGGGCGGGTTGCAGCCGCAGATGATCTCAAACCGGCTGACTGGCCTGTTCACGCGGGCCACCGGCCGGGTCGAAGGCGCGGCGGATTTCGCCATCACGTCCGGGCGCATTGAGGGCACCGGGCAAGGCACGGTGCGCGATTTCGGCTTCCAGACAACACGGCTCGGCCGTGTCAGCGGCTTTGCCGGTACCATCGTCTTCGACGATCTGATGGCGCTGACCACGCCGCCAGGTCAGGTGTTCACACTCGCCAGCCTCAACCCCGGTGTTCCGCTTACGGATGGCCGTATCGTGTTCGGGCTCGAGAAGGGCGGTGTACTGCATTTGGAAACCGTCACGTTTCCGTTCGGCGGCGGCACGCTGTCGCTCGCGCCGTTCGACTGGGCGCTGGCCGGTGGCCTCGAGGCGCAGCAGGTGCAGGTCAATGCAGACGGGATAGAACTCGGCCGCCTCGTCGAAATCCTCAAACTGCCCGATACGCGGGCGACCGGCACCGTCAGCGGAGTTTTCCCGGTCGAGTTCAGTGGCAGCAGTGTGATCATCCGCAATGCCCGTCTGCGGGCGGATGATCCGGGCGGCAACCTCTCCTATACCGGCGGGGCGGTCGGGGCTGCTGCCGGGCAGGACACGAACGCCAACCTCGCCTTCGAGGCCCTGCGCGACCTGCAGTTCAACGTGCTTGAAGTCGGCATCGACGGTGATCTTTCCGGCCAGATCCAGGCCAATCTGCTGATCGCCGGGCGTAACATGAATCCCCTGCCGATGGGGCCGCGCCTGACGCTTCCGGCTGGCCAGGCCTTCGAGTTTGACATCGCCTTCGATGTGCCGCTCGGCAAGCTGCTTGAGGAAAATCTGGGGGTACTGACCCAGAAAGACCTGATCGATGCCACCCGCGGCCTGCTCGAGGAAGACCGCAAGAACGGCGCGGTCAGGCCGCCTGAATGACAGGCAACACAGCGCTCGATTGACGTTAAGGCGCACCATGTCATTGTCGTCATGTGGTACTTAGGAGTCTGCCAGTCATGGCCCACCAGAGAATCCTGCTTGCGGCGGTCAGCGCCGCTGCCCTCGCCGCCTGCACCCCCACGGTGCGGATCGAGCCCTCCGACAAGCCGATCAGGATCGATCTCAACGTCAAGATCGACCAGACCGTGCGCATCCAGCTGGAGCGCGAGGTCGAGAACCTGATCAATTCGAACCCGGACCTGTTCTGATCGCGAAGCGGGAGACATCCATGATTGCCATTCGCACATTCCTTATCGCCGCTGCGCTGGCCCTTGCCGCGCTGGCCTTTGCCCCCACGGCCTCGGCGGGTGACCCCCAGATCGATGCGGCCATTGCGGCCGGCCAGGTGGGTGAGCGCATCGACGGCTATCTCGGCGTGGTAAGCGCCTCAGCCGATGCAAGCCTCGTCCGCAAGGTTCAGGACATCAACAACCGCCGCCGCGCAGTCTATGAGCAGACGGCCCGCGATAACAACACGACCGTACAGGTCGTCGCCCAGCTGACCGGGGAAAGACAGATCGCCCGGCTTGAGCCCGGCCAGTTCTACATGGACGCGTCCGGCACCTGGAAGCAGAAATAGGCTTGCGGCCCGCCCGCGGGGCATTAAGCCTCGCGGGCGCATGTCGCTTGCACGAATCGTCTGGATGATTGGCGCGTTCGCTGCCCTGGGGGCCATCCTCTGGGGCGCGACGCAGTTCTGGGAAGGCCTTGGCAGCGGCCTCACCGGGCACGGATGGATGGCCTATATCCTGGGCGGGGTGCTCACACTTGGTCTTTCAGCCGGCCTGTTTGCGCTCAGCTTCTACAGCGCGCGCCACGGCCATGACGATATCGACCCGCCCGGTGGGGGCGAGGCGCGTTAACTTCCTGTCACGCACGCTTGATTGACAGGCCGCGCGGCGCACCCGATTCTGCAGCATGGCTGACACAAGAGACGGGCTGAAACCGATGAACCTTGATCATGCGCGCTTCGCCGCGTACCTCGCCGCGCGGCTCTGCCACGACATCGTTTCCCCGGCGGCCACCATGTCGCTGTCGCTGGAAATGCTCGACAGCCCGGGCAGTCCTGAGGAGAAAGCGCATTCCGAACGCACGCTGCGTGAAGGGGTCCAGGGGGTTGCCGCCACCCTTCAGTTCCTGCGCTATGCCTTCGGCTCCATGGGGCTGCAGCCCGGCACGGCGGATGTCCACCAGTTCCGCAAGCTGACGGACGATTATGTCCGCTTCCAGAAGCCCAGCATCGAATGGGACCTGTCCACCACAGAGCTCGGATTCGGTCATGCCCGTCTGGTGATGAACCTGGTGATGGTCGGCCTCACCTGTCTGGTGCGGGGCGGGGTCATCCATGTCCGGGTGCGCGAGGAGGGCGGGGTGAAGAATGCTGTCATTACCTGCCGGGGCGACCGGGTCGTGCTGAAGGAAGACGTGGCCAAGGCCCTGGCAGGCGAGGAGCCGGAAGGCGGCTGGCGGCCGGAAAACATCCAGCCCCTCTTCGCCCGGATGACCTGCGACAGTCTCGGCGGCACCCTGACGGTGCGGACGACCCAGGATGGCGTCGTGATCATGGCCACGGGGCTGAAGTCACAAACCTGAGGATGGAAGGGATTTGTTAAGCCTTGGTCAGGGTTTGTTAACACCTCTGAGGCACCCCTGATTCCGTACGACAGTTTTGCCAGCGGGCCTCACGCTTCATGAAGACGTGCCTCATCGTGGACGACTCCCGGGTGGTCCGGAAGGTTGCGTCCCGCATCGTGCGGGATCTCGGCTTTGCCGTGACTGAAGCGGCCGAAGGAGCCGAGGCGCTCGACATGTGCCGCCGGGCGATGCCGGACGCGGTCATCCTCGACTGGAACATGCCGGTGATGAACGGGCTCGACTTCGTCAAGGCGCTGCGCCGGGAAGAGGGCGGCAAGATCCCCCGCGTCGTCTTCTGCTCGATCGAGAATGATGCCGGGCATATCCAGGAAGCGATCCGGTCCGGGGCAGACGAGTTCATCATGAAACCGTTCGATGCCGACATCCTCGAAAGCAAGTTCGCGGAAGTCGGCCTGATCTGAGGCCCCTCCTCGGACCGGAACAGGCAGGAATAATGATCGGGGTACGGATGACCCCTGACGGAGCAGGGAATGCAGGACACAGTATTCAACGCGCTCGCAGATCTCGCCCTGAACACGACCGGGCAGGCGATCTCGCCGTCGAAAGCCTATCTCATGGAGGCACGTCTGGCGGCCATCGCGCGGCGTGAAGGCTTCGGCACGCTCGCAGATCTCGTGCACTGCCTGGAGTCCCGGCAGAACCCTGTCTTCCGTACCGAAGTCGCTGCCGCTCTCCTGTCGCGCGACACCTGGTTCTTCCGCGAACGTGGCTCGCTGGAAAACCTGCTGCGGCTGAAACTCCCGGGCGCGCTTGCCGCTTCGCCCTCCGGACGCCTGCGCATCTGGTGCGCCGGCGGCAGCACCGGCCAGGAAGCCTACTCTCTCGCCATGCTGCTGGAAGACCAGCCGGCCTCCGGGGCGAAGATCGAAATTCTGTCGACTGACATCTGCAAACAGGCAACCGAGAAGGGGCGCCTCGGTATTTTCGGTCATTACGAAGTGCAGCGCGGCCTGCCGATACAACGTTTGCTGCAGCACTTCTCCCGCCTCGACTCCGGCGACTGGCAGGCATCCGAGGCGCTGCGCGCGCGTGTCAGCTTCCGCGTGCACAACCTCATCGAGCCTGCCGGCGGTCTCGGCAAGTTCGACATCATCCTCTGCCGCAATGTGCTGTCCGGCATGGCCCGTCCGGCGCGCATGCGTCTGGCCGATAACCTTGCCAGCCAGCTCTCGCCCGGCGGCACGATCCTGCTGGCCGAGGGCGAGGCCCTGTACGGTCTGACAGACCGTCTCGAGCCGTCCGGCGACCTGCGCTTCGGGTGGGTTGCGGCGGGCACTGCCAACGCCAAGGCCAGCGCCGCCTGAGCCTTCCCCTCGCATTCACGGGGCTTTTCCCCTATATCGCGTCTTCAACCAGCTGCTCCGGGCCTTGACCCCGGTGGGAGTGAGACATGACGGCGCCTGAGACATCGTGGCCCGATGGCCGCCTGAACTCGCTTGGCTTTGCCAAGCCCCCGCATATGACCCGCGTAGTCGCCGCCATGTCCGGCGGCGTCGATTCCTCTGTGGTCGCTGCGATGCTGAAGGCTGAAGGCTATGAGGTCATCGGCATCACATTGCAGCTCTATGATCACGGCGCCGCCGTCGAGAAGAAAGGCGCATGCTGTGCGGGACAGGATATCCACGACGCCCGGAACGTCGCCGACCGGATCGGCATTCCACATTATGTGCTCGACTATGAGTCGCGCTTCCGCGAGCAGGTGATGGAGGATTTCGCCGACACCTATCTCGCCGGCTCAACCCCGATCCCCTGCATCCGTTGCAACCAGACGGTCAAGTTCTCCGATCTCCTGCGCACGGCGAAGGAGCTGGGCGCCGATTGCCTGGCCACCGGCCACTATATCCGCCGGGTCGAAGGGCCCGGCGGGCCCGAGCTGCACCGCGCCAGGGATGCCAGCCGCGATCAGTCCTACTTCCTGTTTGCCACCACGCGCGAACAGCTCAGCTTCCTGCGCTTTCCGCTCGGCGACCTTCCGAAGACGGAGGTTCGCGAGCTGGCAGAGACATTCGGCCTGCCGGTCGCGGCCAAGCCGGACAGTCAGGACATTTGCTTCGTGCCGGAAGGCTCATATGCGAACGTCGTCGAAAAGCTGCGGCCCGGATCGGGACGTGCCGGTGAGATCGTGCATCTCGATGGCCGGGTACTTGGTGCGCACGACGGTGTAATCCATTACACCATTGGCCAGCGCCGCGGCCTTGGGGTTGCCACCGGCGAGCCCTTGTTCGTGGTCAAGATCGATGCGCCGAAACGGCGGGTGCTGGTTGGCCCGCGCGAGGCGCTGATGACGCGCGGCCTGTTGCTCGAGGAGCTGAACTGGCTGGGGCCGGGGTGCCTCGAGGAAGCAGCTGCGGCTGCTTCGCCCGTCTTGATCCGTGTGCGGTCCACCCGCCCGCCCGTGCCTGGCCGTCTCGGTCTAGAGGGGGGCGCGCCGGCCGTGTTCTTCGAGGTGCCGGAGGAAGGCGTTGCGCGCGGTCAGGCCGCCGTCCTGTATGATCCGGAAAGCTCAACCCGCATCCTTGGCGGCGGTTTCATTGCGCGCGCGCTGCCGGCCGATGAGCGTGTGGCGCTGGCCTGAGGTTCAGTCCATCCAGCTCGGCGTGACGAAACCACTACCGAAGGCTGGGGCAGGGTAGCGCGCCAGCAGCTTCTCAACGATAAGGTCCGCCACCCGGTCGGCTTCGCGCAGGGGCTCATACGTCCATTGATCAAGGCTGCCGGTAAACCGCCGTGCGGCGCCCCGGGCGATCAGCGTCTCGTGCAGACGGTCGAACTTCGCCGCCTTGCCTTCCAGCGGCACGATATGCACCGGCAAGCCATGCCAGGCCGCTTCGGAGAGCATGTTGGCGCTGTCTTCGGTCACCAGGGCGGCCTTCGAGAACATCAGCCAGCCGAGGTAGGGGTTCGGTCCGTCCTGCGGCCCGGACCAGAACGGGTTGCCTGTCTCGTCGGCCATCTTGCGGAACTGCGCGATGATCTCCACCGGCGTGCGCCGCGAGGTGGTGATGCGCAGCCGCCAGCCTCCGGCGGACAGTGCGCGCAGTTGTGCCTCCAGCGTTGCTGCAGCCGCGGGCGTGAACCGATGAGTCTTGGAATGGCCGCCGAGGATGACCACAGCGCTGCGCTTGGTATCGTCCGCCAGCGGAGCAAACAGCTGGCCCGCTTCCTCCAGCCGCTCGGCAGAGAAATGAGCGGGCGAACCAACGGTTGTCACGACGTTCGGCCCGCTCAGGCCATCATGCTCGGGCGTGACCACGAGGTCGAAATTCGACGGATCGATATACGGGTCGAGAATCTGCACGGTGAAGGTCGCACCGTTCGACTGTTCGCGCACGAACTTCGTGAAGGCCGCCGAGCGCCGCCCTGCCGCAATCCATACGGTGGGCCAGGGCGGCGCCAGCATTCTGCGTTGGGCGGCGGGAAGAGCGTTCAGCGGGGCGATCCACTGATCTGCCGGGAACCAGGTCCAGGGCAGGCGCGGGGTCAGTACCACCGGCTCGGCCCGGTGGGCTTCTCCCGGGATATGAGCAATCCGCATCCAGCGGCCCGGTTCGCCCAGCGCTGAGACAAGGGCGCGCACCTGTGCGGCGTTGCCGGCGCGGTCATCCGATACCGCCCAGACGGAAGGCCCGAGCGACCCGGACAGTGATCCCATGACCGGCGCCTTACTTGTAGACGACCTTGGCAATCTCGTAGGCGCGTGCGCCCGAAGGTGCGGCGACTTCGGCCTCATCACCCTCTTCCTTGCCGATCAGGGCCCGGGCGATGGGCGAGGTGACGGAAATCTTGCCCTGCTTCACATCGGCTTCGTCCTCGCCGACGATCTTGTAGGTGAACTTCTCTTCAGTATCGACGTCGATAATGGTCACCGTCGCGCCGAAGCGGATCTTCTTTCCACTGAGCTTGCTGACATCAATGATGTCCGCCCGGGCGAGCTTGTCGTCCAGCTCGCTGATCCGGCCTTCAATGAAGCTCTGCTTCTCCTTGGCGGCATGATATTCGGCGTTCTCTGACAGGTCGCCATGCGAGCGCGCTTCGGAGATCGCCGCGATAATGTTCGGGCGTTCCACGGATTTCAGCACTTTGAGTTCGGCCTGAAGCGCGGCATGGCCCTCGGCAGTCATCGGGATGCGTTCCATCGTGAGTTTCCCTCATCTTGAGCGGCAAAAAGCGTGTGTTCAAAAAACAGACGCGTCAAGTGGGACAGGCTCAGGCGGTTTGCAAGGCGCGGACGGAGATTTCCTGTGTTTTCTGGCTGGCAATTGCCTGGACCGAGGCGATCGAGGCGGCAAGCGTTGTGAAATAAGGGATTTTTCTCGCCACAGCCGTCCGGCGGATGGACGCCGAATCCGCCAGTGATGCGGCACCCTCGGTGGTGTTGAACACCAGCTGCACCTCGCCGTTGATCATCGCGTCAACGATATGCGGCTGGCCTTCCAGCACCTTGTTCACCCGCTTCACGGGAATGTCGCAGGCTTCCAGGTGGGCGGCGGTGCCACTGGTGGCCAGTATGGTGAAGCCCATATCGACTAGGTTGCGGGCGGCCTCAACCGCGCCAGGCTTGTCGCTGTCGCGCACCGAGATGAACACCGTTCCCTCCGATGGCAGGCGGATGCCGCCGCCCAGCTGGCTCTTCAGGAAGGCCATGCCGAAATCATCGTCCCAGCCCATCACTTCGCCGGTCGAACGCATTTCCGGGCCGAGCTGCGGGTCAACACCGGGGAAGCGGGCGAAGGGGAACACGGCCTCCTTGATCGCGATGCGGCGCGGATTGGCATAGCGCAGGTCGAACTCCGCCAGCGGGCGGCCTGCCATCACCTTGGCCGCAATCGCCGCAATCGGCGCGCCGACGGCCTTGGCCACGAAGGGCACCGTGCGGCTGGCGCGCGGATTGGCTTCCAGAACATAAATCTCCTCGCCCTTCACCGCGAACTGGATATTGATCAGGCCGCGGACATTCAGCGCGCGGGCGAGGGCGATAGTCTGTTTGGCCAGGCGGCCCTGCAGGGCAGGGGACAGCGTGAAGGGAGGCAGTGCGCAGGCGGAGTCGCCGGAATGCACCCCGGCCTCCTCGATATGTTCCATGATGCCGGCAACATGCACGTCATGCCCGTCGCAGATGGCATCCACGTCCACTTCTATTGCATCGGCCAGATAGCGGTCGATGAACAGCGAGGCATCGCCGGACACCTGCAGCGCCTCGGCGGCGAACCTGCGCAGGTCCTCGTCATTGCGGGCGATTTCCATCGCGCGACCGCCCAGCACGAAGGACGGGCGCAGCATCACCGGATAGCCGATCTCGTTGGCCTTCACTTCCGCTTCCTCGACGCTGCGCGCGGTGCGCGAGGGCGCCTGCTGGATCTTCAGCGCGTCGAGCAGGCGGGCAAACTGTTCGCGGTCCTCGGCAAGATCAATCGACTCCGGCGTGGTGCCAAGGATCGGCACCTTTTCCTTGTGCAGCGGGCCGGCAAGTTTCAGCGGCGTCTGTCCGCCGAACTGCACGATCACGCCCAGCAGTTCGCCTGCCGACTGTTCCTTATGGATGATCTCCAGCACATGTTCCGTGGTCAGCGGTTCGAAATACAGCCGGTCAGACGTATCATAGTCCGTGGACACTGTTTCCGGGTTGCAGTTGACCATGATCGACTCGATGCCGAGGTCTGCCATCGCGAAGGCAGCGTGGCAGCAGCAATAGTCGAACTCGATGCCCTGGCCGATGCGGTTCGGTCCGCCGCCGAGGATCATCGCCTTGCGCCGCGCCGAGGGCAGGGACTCGCACTCGGCCGAAGTCTGGCCGAAGGGGGCATGTTCGTAGGTCGAATAGAGATACGGTGTCTTCGCCGCGAATTCGGCCGCGCAGGTATCGATCCGCTTGTACACCGGCCGCACGCCCAGCGAGTGGCGATAGCCGCGCACCCAGCCCTCGGCATGCCCGGTCAGCTCGCCCAGCCGCTTGTCGGAGAAGCCCTTGGCCTTGAGTTCCGTCATGCCGGCGGCAGTTTTCGGCAGGCCTTCCGTCCTGATCCGGTTCTCGGTGCGGACGAGGTCCTCGATCTGGCGCAGGAACCAGGGATCGTAGGACGTCGCTGCGTTCACCTCCTCGACACTGAGGCCGAGGCGAAAGGCCTGGGCCACGACCCGAAGCCGGTCCGGCGACTGGATGCCAAGCGCCTGCCGCAGCGCGTCGAGGCTGTCAAACGACATCTCGTTGAGACCCGAGAGGCCGGTTTCAAGTGAGCAGAGTGCCTTCTGCAGGCTCTCCTGGAAGCTGCGGCCGATGGCCATCGCTTCGCCGACGGATTTCATCGCGGTGGTCAGGACCGGTTCGGCGCCCTTGTATTTCTCGAAGGCAAAACGCGGAATCTTGGTCACCACATAGTCGATCGTCGGCTCGAACGAGGCCGGCGTCACGCCCGTGATGTCGTTGTCCAGTTCATCCAGCGTGTAGCCGATGGCGAGTTTTGCGGCCACCTTGGCAATGGGAAAGCCCGTCGCCTTCGATGCCAGCGCCGAGGAGCGCGACACGCGCGGGTTCATCTCGATCACGACCAGGCGGCCATCCTTCGGGTTCACCGCGAACTGTACGTTCGAGCCGCCCGTCTCCACGCCGATCTCGCGCAGCACCGCGATAGAGGCGTTGCGCATCACCTGATATTCCTTGTCGGTCAGCGTCAGGGCCGGGGCAACGGTGATCGAGTCGCCCGTGTGCACGCCCATCGGGTCGATATTCTCGATCGAGCAGATGATGATGCAGTTGTCCGCCTTGTCGCGGACGACTTCCATCTCGAATTCCTTCCAGCCGAGCAGGCTCTCGTCGATCAGGATCTGCGCCGTCGGCGAGGCGGCGAGGCCGGTCCGGCAGATTTCTTCATACTGCTCGACATTATAGGCGATGCCGCCGCCCGTGCCCCCCAGGGTGAAGGCCGGGCGGATGATGGCCGGCAGGCCGACTGTCTCCAGAGCGTCCATTGCCATCTTCAGGCCGGTCAGCCGGTCATAGCCCTTGATGCGGCCATCCTCACCGCGGATTTCCGGCGAGGCGATGATGGCGGCGCGCGGATTCTCAAGGCCGATCCGGTCCATCGCCTCGCGGAACAGCTTGCGGTCCTCGGCCTTCTCGATGGCTTCGGCCTTCGCGCCGATCAGCTCGACGCCGTATTTCTCAAGGATGCCGGCATGGTGCAGGTCCAGAGCGCAGTTGAGTGCCGTCTGGCCGCCCATCGTCGGCAGCAGGGCGTCCGGCTTCTCGATGGCGATGATCTTCTCGACAATCTCGGGCAGGATCGGCTCGATATAGGTTGCATCCGCCAGTTCCGGATCGGTCATGATCGTTGCCGGGTTGGAGTTGACCAGGATCACCCGGTACCCCTCGGATTTCAGCGCCTTCACCGCCTGCACACCGGAATAGTCGAACTCGCAGGCCTGGCCGATGATGATCGGCCCGGCGCCGATCACCAGGATGGAGGAGATATCAGTGCGCTTCGGCATGGGGATTCTCCTCGGTAGCGGTCAAACGGCTGCCCGATAGCAGGGAGTCGGGTGCGGGGGCAAGGCGCCGCAGTGCGACAACTGTGGTTGAAACAGGCTCCCCGAATCCTGTTCATATCGTGTCTGCGCCGGGTCCGGCGCTGGGGAGATGATCATGAACCGTAAACTTGCCGCCGCGCTGGCCTTACTGCCGACCGCTTTCCTGCCCGCCTGTGTCATCATCAGCGATGATACGCCCGAACCTGCCGCCGCGATGAGAGACGTTCGCCAGACAGAGATCATCAAGGAAGTGAAGGCCACCCCGGTGACCACGCTTTTCGTAATGTACACCCTCAAGGAAGGCGTCACACCCGGGCAGTTCGAGCAATGGGTGCGCGAGACGGATCAGCCCGCCATGCGCTCGCTGGCCCGCGTCCAGGATTTCCGCACCTATCGGGCCGAGCGCCTGCTGATGGGTGAAGGCACCCCCGGCGTTGCCTATATCGAAGCGTTCGCGATCCCTGATCTTGAGGGGTTCATCGCCGAGGACCTCGGCAGCGAGACCGTCCAGCAGGTCACAGCCGGTTTCATGGGCCTGGCCGAGGCACCGCAGTTCATCATCGTCTCGGAAGTGAACTGAGCGCCCGACCGAAGTTGGGGGTGACCGGGCGGGGGAAATCCTGCAAACTTTCCTTCCAATAAGAAAGGGACGTATGAAGCTGCGACTTCGGATAGTGGCTCTGGGCCTGTTGCTGGTGGCCGTTGTTGCGCCTGCGGCCCTGGCGGATGACTGTGATACCAGGGTCTTGCCCGCCGCGCTCGATGTGGCGCTGGCCCAGACGCAGACGGGCGAAGCGTTTGTCCAGCTTGTCGGCAGGATGGACGGATATGTCAGCGCCTGCCCGGATCATCCCTGGGTCACCTTCATGGGCGCCGAATTCGACATGCGCGCCTATGAGGCTGTCACCACGCTCAATGGCGGTACGCCCAATCAGGAAGCCGTCAACTATCTCGCCCGCGCCTTCCAGCGCACCGGCGTCTTTTACGCAGCGTCAGAAGAAGCCCGCAAGGAACGCTACCACGTCCGCACCCCGTCGAACAAACAGGCTGACCTGACCTACAGATCTGTTTCGGAGGTGCGGAAAAGCGTGCTCCGTGGTCTGATGCAGGTTGGCCGTATGGGAACGATGCATCCCTATCTTTCCGGCGCGGATGTCGGCCCCTGCACAGGTTGGCTGACCTCAGATTCGCAGACGGTTGCCTATGCCATCGATACGAAAGCCGATCTCATATTCCTGCCTTTCGTCGATGCTGCTGCTGAGGCTTGCCGCAACCCGGACAAGATCGGTGATCGTCTGCCGTTGGCCATGAAAGCCTACCTTTATCTTCGCCTTGTGCAGAAGGAACTTGTCACCGAACCCGGAGATATTCGCGCCAGGCTCCGCACCGCCAAGGAAGCCGAGCAGGCCTACCTCGGTGGACGCAAGCACGACTTCTTCTTCACGGAGTTCAACGGGCGCGAGCTCGACAAGCTGATGCGCGCGCACGGGGTCAGCTATGGCGACCAGCCTGCCCTGGTGCCGCGCGAGCTGTGGTTCACGCCTGAACATGTAAGCCGCCCAGAGACAATCTACACGATCGCGCTGTCCCTGTCGGACAAATGGTCACCGATAGCGGCGGGCACAACGCGCGATTCCCCGGAAACCGTCACCGCCGTGCGCATCGCGTTCAACAGTTTCATCACAGCCTTGCGCGCCGAGGGCGATCAGGCAGGCCTGAAACTGGAAACACACAAGACCCTGCGCGCGGCCATCGATGCCTTCCAGTCGGGTGAAGTCCGCACCCCGGAGATGAAGGGTGTTCCCGGCATGCCGGAGTGGCAATACAAAGTGCTCATGGTCGTCCTGCCGCTTGAGGACTGACCGCTAGCGGATCAGCCGCGCCTCGCGCGAGGGCCGGATGGTCATCGGCACTTCCGTGCGCTCGGGTTCGAAGCGGATCTTCAGCCCGCCTTTGTTGCGCAGCTCCACGGTATAGGCGACCAGCTGCAACAGCGGCGAGGCCTGGTCAGCCGCGCCCTGGCCGGTGATCGAGAACAGCTGCCGCGGCAGGTAGATCGTTCCGATCATCGACACCTTGCCCGAGCCCGTCAGGCGCGAGCGTTCCGGGTTGATCCCGGTCAGTTTCGCCCGCCGGTTCTCCGCCACGGCAAAGCCTGCCGTCTCGCCATGGGTCGGCGCCTCCAGCTCCAGCCGGGCCTGGTCGAGAACGGAGAAGGTCGCCTTGTCCCCGTGGAGTACGATCGTGACGCCTTCACCCGAGAGTGTCGCCCTCCGGCGAACGATCAGAGGCGCACCAACGATGTGATAGACGCCGGGCTTCATCCGGACATGCCCCGCGCGCACATCCAGGCCGGCATAGGTGCCGGGCGACAGCGTGAAGTTGGGCGCGTTGAAATAGGTGTCCTTGGGGTAGATCTGCGGCGGCAGGTTGTCGAGAACACCGAGAATCTGCAGCACCTCCAGCAGGTGCAGGCCCTTTGCCGGTCCTTTGGTGAACACCCCCTTGGCATTCAGACCTGTGACCGGTTCGAGGCCCGCCAGCACGGGGCTGAGCGCAGTGACCGTGGTGTACAAGGCCTGCCCGGCCGTGTCGTCCAGCGGTACCCCACTGTTCAAAGCAGTCTGGATAGGCTTCGTCAGGGGGCTGAGCACCTGAACTCCGAGCACCTTGGTCAGCTGGCCGAGCAGGCCGGCGACATCTACGGCTGAATTCTGGCTGGAAGCCGGGAAGGGATTCTTGTCGATCGTGCCCGGTTGTGGCGCTGTCCATCCTGACAGCGGGTCGGGAATCGGGTCGCATTTCTCGTGAGGGCGAGGCGTTACCGTGGCTGAGGCCACGAACGCATTGCCAGCCGCGCAGAAATACTTGGTTGACGCCCGCCCGCCCGTGAACTGCATCGAGCGCGAATCCTTGGAATTGGTCCAGACGATGCAGTTCTCTGCCGTCAGGTCGGCCTCGCCCGCCGTGCTGAGCCCGATCGACGAGCCCTTCAGGCCGAGCACGCAGAGCGGAAAGCCCCAGGTTGCGGAAGCCGCCGCCGTGCGCTCGATATCGATGCTTGCGCTGCGTCTGGCCATCTGCGCGGCCGGGTTCGCGGGCGTAAACTTCAGGGCCACCTCGATCACGGTCTTCTGGCCATAGGCGTCTTCCGTCAGTGCACCGACATCCAGCTTGGCAAGCGCGTAGTTGGCATTCGCCCGTGCCGCCGCCTCCGCCGCCGTGGCAGCTTCCGCCAGCCGGTCGGCGGCTTTTGGGGAGGCCGCGTTCAGAAAAGCGGTCGCGCCGGACAGCGCCGACTCGTCGGCCGCTATCTGCAGGTTGTTCGCCGCCCGGCTGTCGAAACTGAGGGCAATCGCCGCCCCGGCCAGCGAAATGATCGCCAGCATGGAAATTGCGAAGACCGGCATGACCGATCCGCGTGTATCGTGGAACAGGGGTGTCAGGCTTGTCATTCCGCCAGCCGTATCAGGGGGTGCAGGCATGTCCCTTACCGGATCGGAACTTTAATCCGGTCAACAAGCGACGGGCATTTGAACAGCGCCCGGAAACCCGGCCTTAACCAGCCCGGCCCGGCCAGCTAGCGCCCGGAGGTCAGGTTGTCCGCCTGTCCTGCAGATCTTGCGACAGGCCCTTCCGGCCGCCGTCACGCCGGTTCTGGCCCGTCCCCGATGGCTTTTCCGCCAGGCCGAAGGGAGGCATCGGCGAAGTTTCCCGGCCTTTCTCTGGGTGTTTCTAGATGGCCCCGGCCGGCGCTGTGCGGCCTGCGGAACCTTAACCCTGCCGGAACCCGCCCGCCCTCAGGTCCAGCGTTTCGACAGCCTCTGGCTGATCGCATCGGCGGCGCGGGTCTCAGCGCCGCCATATCCGGTCACCTCATCGGCGACGAACGGATTGTCGATCCGCTCCTGCCCGAAGGTCGACAGCGGCCCGTGGCCGGGCACGAATCGCATGTGATCGCCCAGGGGCCAGAGTTTCTGCGTGATCGAGTCGATCAGCTGCTGATGGTTCCCGCGCGGGAAATCCGTGCGCCCTATCGAGCCGCGGAACAGCACGTCGCCGACAAAGGCCATCGCGCCTTCCTGGCTGTAGATCACCACATGGCCCGGCGTGTGGCCGGGGCAGTGGGCCACGCCGAACCGGTTGCCGGCCAGTTCCAGCACGTCGCCGTCCTTCAGATAGCGGTCGGGCTTCACATTCTTTCCGTCGCGGATGCCATAGCGCGCGCCGGTGGCCTCCACTTCGTCCAGCAGCCACTGGTCGTCCTCGTGCGGGCCGATGATCGGGCAGCCCGTACGCTCCTTGATGGCGGTCGCCGCGCCGACATGGTCAAGATGGCCATGCGTCAGCCACACGCCGACGATCTTGACGCCGAAATGCTCCGCCGCACCCAACAGCCGGTCGGTCTCGCCGCCAGGGTCGACGAACACGCCTTCCATCGTCTCCGTCGACCAGATCATCGACGTGTTCTGTTGCAGCGGCGTCACCGGAATGATCCGGATCTCGAGTTTCGGGGCCTGGCTTGTCTCGGTCATGCCACAGAGATAGCGGCGCCGGCGGCGAACGCAAACCGTTCCGCCGCTTTCCCTGGCTGCACCGCTCGGTTAAAACGGCAAGCAGACCCGACTGCCGGAGCCTGCCTCTATGCCTGATCCTACGCCGCCGATCCGCGCCAATGGCCTCGGCGACCTGTTCCGGGGCCGGTTTGCCATCGTTTTGATCGCGCTGGCCGGGATATTCCTCTACTGGCAGATGAACCAGCAGGATGTCCCCTTCGCGCCCGGCAAGAAACAGCTGAACACGCTTTCGATCGAGCAGGAAATCCAGCTTGGCCAGCAATCCTACCTGCAGATCCTCCAGCAGGAACATGCCCAGGGCAACACCGTGCTGTGCGCCGATGAGGCGAGTTGCACGGGCGGTGCGCGCGAGCTGACTGAAACGGTGCGCGAGATTGGCCGGCGTCTCCAGAAGGCCGCCCTTGAACTCGAGAACGACTACCGCATCCAGGGCTACCGGATGCCGGGCGTCGTCGAGAAGTTTGACTGGACCTATTATGTCGTCCAGTCCGACACGCCGAACGCCTTCTGCCTGCCGGGCGGCTATGTCGCCGTTTATACCGGAATCCTCGACATCACCGGCAACTATGATGGCCGCGTCACGCTGGATGATATCGCCGATGTCGACAAGCTCGCGGTGGTCATGGGCCATGAGATCGGCCATGCCCTGGCTCATCACGGGGCCGCCCGCATGAGCACCCAGCAGATGCTGCAGATCGGCCAGATGGCGGTGGCCGTCGGCCTCGGCGACATGAGCGCGGGCCAGCAGCAGATGGTCATGCAGGCTTTCGGGGTGGCCGCGCAGGGCGGCTTCCTGGCCTTCTCGCGCGAGCATGAGACGCAGGCCGACAAGATCGGCCTCGATCTGCTCGTGCGGGCCTGCTACGATCCGCGCGAAGCGCCCGAGCTCTGGGAACGGATGGGGGAGATCGGCGGCGGCCAGCGCCCGCCGGAATGGATGAGCACCCACCCGGCCTCTGAGACCCGGGCCGAAAACTTCCGAAAGTGGATGCCGGAGGCGATCGCCGAATACGAGCGGCGCTGCGGTCCGCTGCGCTGAGGCTGGAATGAAGACGGCCCCCGCTGTGAGGCGAGGGCCGCCAAAGGGCCATTCCCCGGAATTCGGGGGGCGCTCTGTCCCCCCACCCTTCACATGCGCGTTTAACTTTGTTGACCTGAACGCCCGGCAACACGAACTGGTATTTGGCGCTCCGGACAGGGCCGGAGCGGGCCGGCTTAAAAAAACGCAAGCTGCAGGGGGTGCAGCTTGCGTCCTTAAGTGGCGTGCAGTCCGGTCCCGGTGAAGGGTCCCACCCAGCCTGCAATCCCGGAGTGAGAGCTGAAAGGGGTTTCGTCCCTGCAAAAAGAAGCAGTTACAGAATTTTCATACCACTGGTATGATAGGGGCTCAAGGGACCAAACGCATGGTCAAGCGCACCCAGGAACAGGCCGCTGAAACCCGCCAAGCCGTGCTGCGCGCCGCCCGGCATTTGTTTGCGGAGCAGGGCTATGCGGCCACCAGCCTGAACGCGATTGCTGCCCGCGCCGGGGTCAGCAAGGGGGCGCTGTTCCATCACTTCACCTCGAAGGAAGACCTCTTCCTCGTGATCTGGCGCGACCTGCAGATGGAGATGGACGCCGAGGCCCGGGCTGCGGCGCTCGCGGCGCGTGACCGGAAGGATCCCTTTGCCGCCTTCCTCGCGGGCAGCCGGGTCTATCTCGACTGGGCCGCCCGGCCTGAATACCAGCGCATCGTCCTCGCCGATGGGCCTTCGGTGCTCGGCCCGGCGCGCTGGCACGAACTGGAATTCGATCTCGGCCGCCGCACGCTTGTGCCGGGCACGGAGTTCATGGCGTCGAAGGGGCTGTTTCCGCCGCACATGGCGGTGCCAGCCGCGCTGATGCTTCAGGCCGCGCTCAATGCCGCAGCCTATGCGCTGACCCAGGGCAAGCTTGGCATCTCCCGCGAGCAATATCTCGAAACCTTCGAGCGCCTGTTGCGCGGCATGGGCCACGCCCCGAACGGTGCCCGGCGGTAAAAAGCTGGAATCGCCTGTAATGGCCGGCACAGCCTGCAGATAGAAAGCTAGAGAAACAACACGTCCTCGCGCTCCTTGCTGTCATCCCTGTGCAGACCCGTAGGGTGCATTAAGGCCAAAGGCCGCAATGCACCGCCCCCCTTATGCAACAGCTTTTCCGGCCAGACGGGAAAAATCCCCATACGGATCAGGGGGCGGAAAAGAATTTCCCGGAAACTTGTGCAACACCCCCGCGGGCGGGGGTATCGTAGGCCCCATGACCCCGATGCGTGTCCTGCGAGCCAACCCCCACTTCGCGCGCCTGTTCGCGCGGGTGCATCCGCTCTGCTGGCCGATCCTCTGGTGGTCATTGAACCGCCTGCTCGACTGGTACGAGACCTCGGGCTACGCCGAAGTGCTCTACGCCACCAGCCGCTGGGGCGTCATCCGCATCGTTTATTATGGCGACCGGCTTCCCGATCCTTCCGCTCCCAGACCCTATGTCCTGAACCGGCCCCGCTGGGATGATCCCGTGTGGAACACCAGCGTGCCCGCGCCCCTGCTCGCGCGGGCCCTCTCGGACACCGTCAGGCCAGGGGCCCTCCAGGCCTGCGGGGGTGACGGATCATGGCTGAGCCTCAGGCCCCGCGCGCGGACGGCCGGGTCCTCTGCCCTCTCCAGCCCCGACACCTCCTAGATCCCCCCGCAGAGAAAAGCTCAGACCAGACCTCACCGGCCGGGACACCCCCCGCGTCCGGATACAGGCGCTGCACGCAAGGCCGGAAGCCCTCCCGGGCAAAAAAGAAAGAGCCGGGCGCCGGCCCGGCTCTCCTTGTCTGCCACAGTTCCGGCGAGCGGTTGCCGGATCAGTTGAACGTTACGGAAGGGCCACCCGGGCCGGGGCCGTACTGGTTCTCGTTCGGGTCCGTCTTGTTGATCAGCCCCATGACGAAGCCCACCGCGCCGGTGACGATGGCGGTCGACAGGATGCTGGGAATGAGCTGTGCCTGCGCCATGCGCTTGGTCGCATCCATGGCCGCGCTGATGGCCAGTGCCGGATCGCTGCCGGCGGCATTCTCAATCTCGCGCTGCATTTCCTGCTGCGCCGTCAGCTGGTCATAACCGAACAGGCCAAGCAGCACCATGCTTGCCACCATCGAAAGGATGATCGCGAGCAGCACCATCGCCACGGTCAGCCAGCCGGTCTTGCCGGAGTCATGAAAGCGCTTCACATGCACCGCGATCCACGGCCAGATCATGATGATGCCCAGCATGCCAAGGAACGGGGACACGAAGGCACTGACCACCGAAAGCGCCGCGCTGATGCCGAACAGCACCCAGACCGCCTTCCAGTAGGTCGGCTGATCGATACGCCCGTTTGGGCTGAAATAAAGTTCCATATTCCAAGCTCCTGTCGCAGAGGCCGCTGTGGCCCTGTCTATGCCTACCCGGTGACAGCCATTTGACAGGCGGGTGGGCCCGCTCCGCCGCTGCAAAGCCCAGCATAGCAGGCTGAACCGGTTGACGGAACGTTAAGAGCTGGGGCTCCGGCGCTTAAGCAAACTCGACCATGATCTCGTCGGCCGCGACACTGTCGCCGGCCTTGACGTTAATGGCTTTCACCGTGCCATTTGTGCCTGCACGGATGATATTCTGCATCTTCATGGCCTCCACGATGCAGACCGCCTCGCCTTCCTGCACTTCCTGGCCGAGGGCAACTTCCATCGATACGACAAGGCCCGGCATCGGCGAAATCACCAGCTTGGACGTGTCCGCCTTCGGCTTTTCCGGCAGGCGTTTGTGCAGGTCAGCCACGAAAGGCGTGCAGACCAGCGCGCGCAGCGCCACGCCGCGGTGGCGGAACAGGTAGCCCTCGGTGCGGTCGGCGAATTTCACGGCAAACGGCTTGCCATCCAGCATGCCTTCCACAAGGTGCTGTCCGGGTTGCCAGGAGGTGACAAGGGAATGCGCCTTTCCTCCGTTCACGGTAATCTGCGCTTCGCCGTGATCGCCAAGATCGATGCTCACCGGATGGTGCTTGTCACCGAGGATGACCACCCAGTCGCGGCGCGGCGTCTCGACAGGGGTCATCCGCCCGGAGGTCTGTGCCGCGCGGCGCGCAAAGAAGGCATGCACATAGGCGGCTGAGCAGATCAGCAAGGTCTCCTGGTATTTCGTCGGCGCGGTGCCCTGGAAGCCCTGCGGGAACTCATCCTTGATATAGGCGGTGGTGATGTTGCCGGAACGGAAACGCTTCTCATCGACGACTGCGGCGATGAAAGGGATATTGTCCTGGATGCCTTCGATGTGGAAGCGGTCAAGTGCCTCGCCATGGGCGTCGAGCGCAGCGTCGCGGTCCTTGCCATGGGTGATCAGCTTGGCGATCATCGGATCGTAGAACATCGAGATTTCATCGCCCTCGCGCACGCCCGAGTCGAGGCGCACGGTGCCCTTTCCCAGCTGGCCTTCTTCAGGCGGATGGAAACGCTTCAGGCGGCCGATCGACGGCAGGAAGTTGCGGTAGGGATCTTCCGCATACACACGGCTTTCCACCGCCCAGCCATTGATCTTGATATCGCTCTGCTTGAGCTTCAGCTTCTCGCCATACGCCACGCGCAGCATCTGCTCCACGAGGTCGACGCCCGTGATCATCTCCGTCACAGGGTGCTCCACCTGCAGGCGGGTGTTCATTTCAAGGAAGTAGAAGCCCTTGTCCTTGCCAGAGGCAACGAACTCCACCGTTCCTGCGCTGTCGTATTTCACGGCCCTTGCCAGCGCCACGGCCTGTTCGCCCATCTTCTTGCGCGTCTCCGGATCGAGCAGCGGCGAGGGGGCCTCCTCGATGACTTTTTGGTTGCGGCGCTGGATCGAGCATTCGCGCTCATTCAGGTAGATGCAGTTGCCATGCTTGTCGCCCAGAACCTGGATTTCGATGTGGCGCGGCTCAAGGATGAATTTCTCGATGAACACCCGGTCGTCGCCGAAGGAAGATTTTGCCTCCGCCCGCACGGCCGGGAAGCCTTCCTCGACTTCCTTGTCGTTATACGCCACGCGGATGCCCTTGCCGCCGCCGCCGGCCGAGGCCTTGATCATCACGGGGTAGCCGATCTCGCGCGAGATCTTCACCGCTTCCTTCGTGTCCTCGATCAGGCCCATATGCCCGGGCACGGTCGACACGCCTGCCTCGGCGGCCAGCTTCTTCGAGGAGATCTTGTCGCCCATGGCATCGATCGCATAGGCGTTCGGGCCGATCCAGCCGATCTTCTCCGCCTCGAGGCGCTTGGCGAAAGACGGGTTCTCGGAAAGGAAGCCAAAGCCCGGATGGATCGCCTCGGCGCCGGTCTGCCGCACGGCCGCAATGATCTTGTCCTGCACGAGGTAGGACTGCGCCGCCGGTGAGGGGCCGATATGCACGCTCTCGTCCGCCATTTCGACGGCCATCGAGCCGGCGTCGGCATCCGAATAGACAACAACGGTTTTGACCCCGAGGCGGCGGCAGGTCTTGATGACCCGGACGGCGATTTCCCCACGGTTGGCGATCAAAATCTTGCTGAACATGCGCCGATTAGCCCCTCTGTTTGGAAGATTTGTGTCGCAGTTAAGCCGGGCGGCCCGCCTTGTCCATGCTTGCCGATACGGCAATGGCGCCGCATGCCCTTGCCGCCGCGCGGCGCGGGCGTAAAGCTGCCGGAAACGGGCTCAGGGAGGAGAGGGCAGATGGCAAAAGCGCAGGTCTGGCTGCGGCGGACCGGGCTGGCATTCGCAGTCCTGGTCATGGCCGCGGGAACGGGCTGGATGCTGATCGGGCCGGAATGGCGCGCGCTGCTGACCCACCCGCCGGCCGGCCGGGATGTGTTGTTCTGGAGCGTCCCTCAGCGCGATGCCGCTTTCCGGATGATGGACCGCCTGCCCTTCCTGATCGAATCGCGCACCATCCCGGCGGGCAGCCAGACGCGGGAGCTGCCGCAGGGCGAGCCTCTCCGCCTTGGCGCAGACTTTGATCTCAACGCCTACCTGCTGAAGCAGAACGCTGCCTCTCTGGTGATCCTGCACAAGGGCAGGGTGCGTGCCGAAATCTATGGCAACAATTTCCGCCCCGATGGCCGCTGGACCAGTTTCTCGGTGGCAAAGTCACTCACCTCCACCCTCGTAGGCGCCGCCATCCTCGATGGCCATATCAGGAGCCTTGAGGACAAGGTGAGCGCCTATGTGCCCGGCCTTGAGGGCTCGGCCTATGATGAGGTCACCATCGCCCAGCTGCTGACCATGACCTCCGGCGTGGCGTGGAACGAGGACTATGATGATCCGTCCTCGGACGTTGCCCTATTCGACAAGCATGAGCCCGCCCCTGGCATGAGCGGAATTGTTTCCTATATGCGCACCCTGAAGCGAGCCCATCCGCCGGGCGAAGTGTGGAATTATTCGACCGGAGAGACAAACCTGATCGGCGTGCTGGTAAGCGAGGCAACAGGCAAGACCGTGGCAGACTATCTCTCCGAAAAGATCTGGGCGCCATATGGCATGCAGCAGGACGCGACCTGGCTGCTCGGGCAGGACGGCCACGAGATCAGCGGCTGCTGCATCCAGGCGGCGGCGCGCGACTTCGCCCGCTTCGGCCAGTTCATGCTGGAAGGCGCGGCGACCAAGAACGGCCCCGTCGTGCCGCCGGACTGGATCAGCACGGCCACTGTCAAACAGGCGGACATCGGGCAGCCCGGTGAAGGCTACGGCTTCCAGTGGTGGACCTGGGAGGATGGCAGTTACCAGGCCGATGGCATCTTCGGTCAGGGCATCTTCATCGACCCTGCCCGCAAGCTTGTCATCGCCTCGAACGCCAACTGGACCAGCGCGCTGGGCGACAGGGATGGCGAATTCGAAGCCCGGGCAAACTTCTACCGGCGTGTTCAGGCTGCGATCGATGCCGAAACGCCGGTTCTGGAAGAACCGCTGGAAGAAATCGAAGCGGAACGGGCGGATCAGCCCTGACCATTGACTCCTATCTCCTGCCCCGCTCGTGTGCGCGCAGAAAACATCACCGGGAGAACACCAGATGAGCCAGCAACGGGACCTTGAAGGCCGCCACGCCCTCGTTACCGGATCGGCCACCGGCCTCGGCCGCTCGATCGCGCTGCGCCTCGCCGAGCGCGGGGCAAGCGTCATCATCAACTGCACCAAGTCCGTCGCTGACGGCGAGGCAACCGTTGCCGACTGCCAGAAGGCCGGCGCGCAGGCCCGTCTCGTGCAGGCGGATGTCTCAACTGAAGAGGGCTGTCTGAAACTTGCCCAAGCCGCCGCGCAGGCGGGCCGTCTCGACATCCTCGTCAACAATGCCGGCATCACCAAGCATGCCCGCGACCATTCCGACCTCGACGCCCTGACCCGTGAGGATTTCCTGCACACCTACGCCGTCAATGTCGCCGGACCGTTCCTGATGCTGCAGAAGACAAAGGCCCTTCTGACCGAAGCCCACCGCCAGACCGGGCGCGCCTCTGCCGTTCTCAACGTCTCCTCTATCGCCGGAGTCACCGGTATCGGTTCCTCGGTGGCCTATGCCGCCACCAAGGGGGCGCTCAACACCATGACCATCAGCCTCGCCCGCGCCCTCGCCCCGGCGATCCGGGTCAATGCCATCTGCCCCGGCTTCATCGGCACGCGCTGGTTCAAGGACGAGATGAGCGCCGAACAGTATGCGAAAATGGAGGCCGGGGTCGCGGCCTCGGTGCCCCTGCATGTGGCCAGCGGGCCGGATGACATTGCCGACTCGGCGGTGTTCTTCCTCACCGATGCTTCCCGTCATGTGACCGGTGAGACCCTGCTGGTGGATGCCGGCATGCACCTTGGCTATGCACCGATGGTTGCGCGCTAGCGCCAGAAAGTGTTGCGAATCCGCCACATAGGTGCGGATTCGTTGCAACGCCCAAAGCTGAGGCAGGGGCGCCACACCCTGCCCAAAACCGCCGCAAACCGCTGCTCCGGTTTACCTTTACCCAAGGTTTGCCATCGAATTTTTTGTAGCCCCCCGGCACCGTCCGGCATGGCGCTTCGATCCGGAGCGTAGTCACCAGCAGCGAGGTTTCTTCCAAATGAACAACAAACTGACCCGAGCCGGCCTGCTTGCCGCAGCCATGGTCGCAGCCGCAGGCGCAGCCTCGGCCCAGGGCGAACTTTCGGCCAATATCGGCGTGACAAATGATTATGTCTGGCGCGGCGTGTCCCAGACCGACAACGGCTTCGCCGTTCAGGGCGGCCTCGACTACACCAATGGCGGTTTCTACATCGGCACCTGGGCGTCGAACGTCGACTTCGGTTCGGATGCAGACATTGAAGTCGATCTCTACGGTGGCTTCACCGGCGCCTTGTCGGACACCGTCAGCTTCGATATCGGCGTGATCGGCTACATCTATCCGGGTGAAGATGATCTCAACTTCCTCGAACTGAAGGCGGGACTCGGCTTTGCCTTTGACGCTCTCGAACTCGGTACGACGGTCTATTATGACCCTGACAACAAGAACACCTATCTCGAAGGCACCGCCTCCTATGCCTTCACCGAGAAGTTCTCCGGCCTCGCCAGCGTCGGCAATTACAGCTTCGATGCCGGCGGCGACTACACCGACTGGTCGATCGGCGCGGCCTACAGCTTCGATCTGTTCGATCTGACCGTGAAGTATACCGATACGGACATCACTGGCGCAGGTGACATTGCGGACGAAAACTTCGTCGTGATGATCTCCAAATCCTTCTGATCCAGCCTCGGTGAAACTGACGCCCCCCTTCCGGCCTGCCGGGAGGGGGGATGACTTCAGAGAGTGACATTGCGCCGCCAACTTTGATGGCTGGATATTGCGCAGCCCCGGCGCTATAGGCATGGACTTTCCCTAGGGAGAGGCTTCATGCGCATAGGCGTTCCAACCGAAATCAAGAAACAGGAATCCCGTGTCGGACTGACTCCGGAGAGCGTCGGCGAGCTCGTCCGCGCCGGACATCAGGTGTCCGTCCAGTCGGGCGCCGGCATCGGCTCGGGCTTTGCCAATGAGGCCTATACCGCCGTGGGCGCGAGAATCCTGCCGGATGCCGAGGCTGTATTCGGCGAGAGCGAGCTGATCGTGAAGGTGAAGGAACCGCAGCCGGAAGAGACGGCTCGCCTGACCCCAACACACACTCTCTTCACCTATCTTCACCTTGCACCCGATCCGGTACAGGCCAAGGGCCTGATGAAATCCGGCTGCCTTGCCATCGCCTATGAGACGGTCACTGACGCGCATGGCGGCCTGCCCCTGCTGCGCCCGATGAGCCAGGTGGCCGGGCGCATGTCGATGCAGGTCGCGGCCGGCGCGCTGATGCGCACGCGGGGCCGCGGCCGCGGCATCCTCCTCGGCGGCGTGCCGGGTGTTGCCCCGGCCAAGGTCGTGATCATCGGCGGCGGCGTCTCTGGCACCCATGCGGCGGAGATCGCCGTCGGCATGCGCGCCGATGTCTGGATCTTCGATCGCAACAACGAACGACTTGGCGAACTCGACGAACAGTTCCGCGGCACCGTCAACACGATGTACTCAACCGCCCATTCGCTCGCCGAAGCAATAAAGGATGCCGATCTGGTGATCGGCGCGGTGCTGATTCCGGGCGCGGCTGCCCCGAAACTGATCAGCCGCGCGCAGCTGTCCACCATGCAGCCCGGCGCCGTGCTCGTCGATATCGCCATCGACCAGGGCGGGTGTTTCGAGACCAGCCATCCCACCACGCATGACGACCCGATCTACGAAGTCGATGGCATCCTGCACTACTGCGTCGCCAACATGCCGGGGGCTGTCCCGCGCACGTCAACCTACGCCCTCAACAACGCGACCCTGCCTTTCGTGATGCAGATTGCCAATCTGGGTCCGCGAAACGCCATCAATGCCAACAGGCACCTCGCCAACGGCCTGACCGTCGAGAATGGCGCCATCGCCCACAAGCTGGTCGCACGCGACCTCGGTGAGAAATATGTCCGGCCGGACTGGCTGACCGTGGCTTGAGGCGGTCCGGGGGCGGGCGAACGCCCCCTACTCCTTGGCCACCTTGCCGCGCGCCATCACGAATTCGACCTGCTTGAGCACCTTCACATCCTTCAGCGGGTCGCCCTTCACGGCGATCAGGTCAGCGCTCTTGCCGGGCTCCAGCGTGCCGATGTCGGCGGAGAGGCCGAGCAGGTCCGCCGCGTTCACGGTGGCCGCTTCGATCGCTTCCATCGGCGTCATGCCAAATTTGACCATCAGCTCAAACTCATCCGCATTGCGGCCGTGTTTCGACACGCCTGCATCCGTACCGAAGGCAATCGGCACGCCCTGCTTGTGCAGCACTTCGAGACTCTTGCCGGTGATGGCGATGCGCCATTCGATCTTGGCACGGACCTCCGGTTCATAGGCATCCGGATTGGCCTTCAGCCGTTCGATATATCCGTTCACGGTCGAAAGCGTCGGCACATAGTAGGCGCCGGACCGGATGAAAGCCTCGATGGCTTCAGGGTCGAGGATGGTGCCGTGCTCAATCGAATCCACACCCGCCTCCAGTGCGATGCGGATACCATCAGCCCCGTGCGCATGGGCGGCCACCTTCTTGCCGAACAACTTCGCCGTCTCGACGATCGCCTTCGCCTCGTCCGCAAACATCTGCTGGCCAAGGCCCGCGCCGATGCGGCTGTTGACCCCGCCCGTTGTGGCGAGCTTGATCACATCCGCCCCGCGCGCGACCTGCAGGCGCACGGCCCGGCGGCAGTCATCCGGGCCATTGCAGGTGTTGCCGGAGGCATCGAAATAAGGGCGCAGCTCGTCACGGAAACCGAGCGAGCCGTCCATGTGACCAGACGTGACCGAGATGGAGGAGGCCGCATCAAGGATGCGTGGCCCCATGACCTGCCCGTCATTCACCGCATCGCGCAGCGCCAGCACCGCGCCGTCGCCGTCGCCGAGATTGCGAACCGTCGTGAACCCCGCATTCAGTGTCTTCATCCCGTTGGTCCAGGCATCAAAGGCCTGCGCAGCGGGCGAAAGGGTCACGTCTTCCAGCTGGCCGGCAATCCCGCCGGTGTCAGAGGTGAGGTGAACATGGCTGTCGATGAGGCCCGGCAGCACGAACTTGTCTTTGAGGTCGATGACGCGGATTTTCCTGTCCTTCGGCACGGTATGACCCGCCGTCAGCGAGACGATCCTGCCATCGGTGACAACAATGGTGGTCGCACCCAGAGGCTGATTGCCGGGCACGGCCAGCACCTTGCCGGCCTGAATCCACACGGTTTCCGCGAGGGCGGGCATCGCCATCGCGAGCGCAGCCGCCGCCACAGCCGCAGATCGCAGGAAACGGGACGAAAAGTTCATGAAACAGCCCTCCGGGAAACAGTAACAATCCGGCATATGTGTTATCAGACGCACGCGGCGAGAAAACCCTCGCGGTCAATCGCAGCTGCCTTATTTTCCGGGTCAAGACAGGAGGCCCCATGATCGACCTCATCATCGACAAGCGCACCCGCGACCTTGGCGGCGGATTCGAGGTTGGCCGCGTGCTGCCCTTCGCCAAGCGGCGTATGGTCGGCCCGTTCATCTTTTTCGACCAGATGGGCCCGGCAGAGTTCGCCCCGGGTATTCCGCGCGAACTGGACGTGCGCCCGCATCCGCATATCGGCCTCTCCACCGTCACCTACCTCTATTCCGGCGCGATGACGCACCGCGACAGTCTCGGCTTCAAGCAGGAGATCCGCCCTGGCGCGGTCAACTGGATGACCGCCGGCAAGGGCATCACCCATTCCGAACGCTTCGAGCATGCACGCGTGCATGGCGCGCATATGTTTGGCATCCAGGCCTGGGTGGCGCTGCCGAAGGAAGATGAAGAGACCGATCCCGGCTTCTGGCACCATCCGGCAGACAGCCTGCCGGCATGGACTGAACAAGGCCTCCGTGGACGGATGATCGCAGGTGCGGCCGAAGGCATGGACGCCGGCGTCGCCGTGCGCTCGCCGCTGTTCTACATGCACTGGGACATGGACAAGGGCGCCAGCCGCTACGCGCCGAACGACCATACCGAGCGCGCGGTGTATGTCGCCTCCGGCACCGCCGATGTCGGCGGCACACGGCTCCACGCTGGCCAGATGGCCATCCTCACGCCCGGCCAGGACGCCAAGATCACAGCCGAGGAAGCCGCCACCGTCATGCTGCTCGGCGGCGAACCCATCGGCGAGCGGTTCATCTTCTGGAACTTTGTCTCCTCCTCCAAGGACCGCCTCGAACAGGCGAAGTCCGACTGGAAAAACGGCCGCATGAAACTCCCCGATGGCGATGACCAGGAGTTCACCCCGCTGCCGGAGGGGTGAAACGGACCGGAAGAAAGAGTCATCCTTTCATCCTGCGCTTTCATCCGGTGCCCCGGACCGGATGACCCTCTACGCGGACCGGAAGAAAGAGTCATGCTTTCATCCTGCGCCTTCATTCGGTCCACCGGACCGAATGATCCGCTGCGCGGACCGGAAGAAAGAGTCATGCTTTTCATCCTGCGCCTTCATTCGGTCCACCGGACCGAATGATCCGCTGCGCGGACCGGCTTGGATGGTGCCGGCGGCCGGACTCGAACCGGCACGGCCGTGAGGCCTGGGGATTTTAAGTCCCCTGTGTCTACCATTTCACCACGCCGGCACCTTGCCCCGAGCGTTAGGGCGCGCCCGCCCGGATGGCAAGCGCCGCCGCTGGTTCCCCCTGCTGGCAAAGCGCGCTAAGCCTTCTGGCGGGAAGCGGATCAGAGGACTTCAGCATGACCCATCCCGGTGAACCTTCACCGGCGGGAAACCGCGTGCCGACGGATGCTTCCGGGGCGAAGCCGGGGGTGCGGGTTGGCCTGTTTCTCGGCCCCGCGCTCGCCCTGCTGATCGCGCTGGCGCCGGCGCCAGAGGGGCTGGAGCGCGGGGGCATGCTGGTGGCGGGCCTCCTGGTGCTGATGGCCGTGTGGTGGGCGAGCGAGGCGGTGCCGATTGCGGTCACCTCGCTGTTGCCGCTGGCCCTCCTGCCGCTGTTCGGGGTGATGGACCCGCGCCAGATCGCGGCGCCCTATGCGGACCCGGTCGTCCTCTTGCTGCTTGGCGGGTTCATCGTCGCGCTGGCCATCGAGAAGTGGAACCTTCACCGGCGCATTGCGCTGAACATCCTGCTCGTCTCCGGCGCGCGGCTGAAGCTGCTGGCGGCGGGCTTCATGCTGGCGACGGCGCTGCTCTCGATGTGGATATCCAACACCGCGACCAGCCTGATGATGACACCCATCGCCATCTCCGTCGCGCTCTCCGCAAGCGGCGGACCGCGTCTCGCGGCGGCGCTGCTGCTGGGCGTGGCCTACTCTGCTTCCATCGGCGGTCTTGCGACGCCGGTTGGCACGCCGACCAACCTGATCGCCATGGGCTGGCTCGCGGAAAATGCGGACATCACGATCACCTTTCGCGAATGGATGAGCTTTGGCCTGCCAATCATCGCGATCATGCTGCCAGCGGCCTGGCTGATCGTCACCTGGGGCCTCAAGGCGACGGGAGAGCAGGCCGCCGCCGCGCGCGAAGTGATCCGCCGCGAGCATGGCAGCCTCGGCCCCATCGCCCGGCCTGAAGCGCGCGTCGCCATCGTGTTTGCCTGCATCGCCATGGCCTGGATCTTCCGGGAACAGCTGATCCTCATCCCCGGTCTCGGCGGGCTCACCGACATGGGGATCGCCATTCTCGGCGCGATCACCATGTTCATCGTGCCGCATGGCGACACTTCCGCGCGCAGCGCCGGGCGCGGCTTCGGCCTGCTCGACTGGGACGATGGAAAGAACATTCCGTGGGAAGTCGTGCTGCTGTTCGGCGGCGGCCTGTCACTGGCAGCGGGTGTCCAGGCTTCCGGCCTCGCGCAATGGCTCGGCACATCGCTGGCGGGCTTTGCCAGCCTGCCGCCGATCCTCCTGATTCTGATCATTGTGACTCTGCTGATCTTCCTCACCGAAGTGATGTCGAACGTTGCGGCGATGACCACCTTCCTGCCGGTGCTTGGCGCGCTGGCCACCGCCACCGGTATCGATGTCAAAACGCTCGTGCTGCCCTGCGCGATGGCAGCGTCGTGCGCCTTCATGCTGCCCATAGCCACCGGCCCGAATGCGGTCGTGTTCGGGTCGCGCCATCTCACCATCCGGCAGATGGCCTGCGCGGGGCTTTGGCTGAACCTTGCCTGCATTGCCATTGTGAGCCTCTGGTTCGGCCTCTGACAGAGGCGAGATCAGATACAAGTTTATGTATTATTTTCATTGACGGAATCTAAGCGACCGCCTAGGCGGCTGCAGTTTGTTGTCAGATTTGTGTCAGCCAAAGCAGTCTACGGCGCCCGTATGAAACGCACCTGTCTCGCCCTGATCGCCTTGTCCGGAACTCTGGTTCCGAGCGCCCTAGCGGAAAACCAGACCTGGACCGGCATTGAACTGAAAACCCGGCCCGCGCCAGACTCGCGCTGGGAGTATGTTCTGTATGGCGAGCTGAGATTTCAGCCGGATGC
Source organism: Hyphomonas sp. (assembly GCA_046293935.1). GTDB lineage: Bacteria > Pseudomonadota > Alphaproteobacteria > Caulobacterales > Hyphomonadaceae > Hyphomonas. Next base: position 9,389 of record JBKBJF010000006.1, on the reverse strand, counting down.
TGATCTCGCTGCCTTCAACATCCGTCCGGGCATCAGCTACAAGGTAGATGATGACCTGAAGCTGAGCGGCGGCTACCGCTACGGGGTAACCCGGCGCAGCGGTCCGGACCAGAAGGAACATCGCCTGTGGCAAAACGCCAGTTACACGCTGCTGAACCTGCGGGAAGCAGAGCTTTTGGCGCGCACCCAGCTGGAACAGAACTGGCGCGAAGGCGCCGATGGCACAGCCTGGCGCCTGCGGCAGCGTATCAGCCTTAAGCACCCTGTTCCGGGCACGGAGCTTGAATTTGACCTGAGCAGCGAAAGCTTTTTTGCGCTCAATGATACCTCGTGGATGTCATCAGGATTTCGCGAGCACCGGCTGCGCCTTGATCTCAAAGGCGAGATGGAAAATGGCGTGGGCTGGTCTGCCGGCTACATGAACCAGTTTCGCGAAGGGAATGGCACAGCCCCCGATCTGACGAACCATCAGATCGTCATCGGGCTTTCGGCAAGCTTCTGACAAAAGAACGCGCTCCGAAGGCCGGAGCGCGTTCTGTCAGGTTTTCAGATCAGAAGATCAGACCAGTTCGAGCGAGCTCACGGCCGGTTTGCCGGAACGCTTGTCGATCTGGGTTTCGTAGGTCACTTTCTGACCTTCGTTGAGGTGCGAGATTCCCGAACGCTCAAGCGCGGAGATGTGCACGAACACATCGTTGCCGCCATTGGCGGGCGCGATGAAGCCGAAGCCTTTTTGAGTGTTGAAGAATTTCACGGTACCGTTTGTCATGTCTGTCTCATAGTGGTTTGTAGGCTGACAGTGCGCCAGCCCTTGCATATCGAATTCTGGAGGGGTTTCTGAAACTGCGCCCGGTAAAGGGTGCTGCGCCTGATCGTCCGGCCAATGTCGATGAAGGGCGTATGCTCCCCTATCGCGGGAATAGCAAGTGATTTATCCGCAGGGTCAGCGCGCCGGCAATTCTCAGCTGACACGCTCGAACACTGCGGCCAGCCCCTGCCCGCCGCCGATGCACATGGTTTCAAGGCCGTAGCGGGCGCCGCGCCGATCCATCTCGCGCAGCATCGTCGCCAGGATGCGCCCGCCAGTGGCGCCGACCGGATGGCCGAGCGAGATGCCGGAGCCGTGCACGTTGAGGCGCGCATAATCATCCTTGCCGAAGCCGAGCGCCTTTGTGCAGGCGAGCACCTGCGAGGCAAAGGCTTCGTTCAGTTCGATCAGGTCAATATCCTTGAGGCTGAGGCCGGCGCGCTTCAGCGCTTTCTCCGTGGACGGAACAGGCCCGATGCCCATGACTGCAGGGCCGACACCCGCCGCCGCCCACGTCACGAGACGGGCCAGCGGCTTCAGGCTGTACTTCTCTGCCAGCTCCCGCGTAATGACGATGCAGGCTGAGGCGCCATCATTCTGGCCACTGGCATTGCCGGCGGTAACCGTCGCATCCGGGTCCTGTTTCGCGCGGATGGGTTTGAGCTTGGACAGGACTTCGACAGTAGAATCTGCCCGCGGATGTTCATCCTTGTCGACGACAGTATCACCCTTACGCCCCTTGACCGTGAACGGAATGATTTCCTCGGCAAACACGCCACTCTTCTGCGCAGCCACCGCCTTGGCATGTGAGGCCGCGGCGAATTCGTCCTGTGCCTCACGGGTGATCTGGTAATCGCGGCGCAGGTTCTCCGCCGTTTCCAGCATCCCTCCCGGGACAGGGAAGTTCTTCCCACCCGCTGTGACGCGCCCGGTCACGAGGCCATCATTCACCGTCATGTTGCCCTGGCCGAGCCCCCAGCGCCAGTTGGTGGAATAGAAGGGCGCATTGCTCATCGACTCCGCCCCGCCCGCGATCACGCAGTCCATCGCGCCGGTGGCAATCTGCATCGTCGCGTTGATGATTGCCTGCAGCCCGGAGCCGCAGCGCCGGTCGATCTGCATGCCGGTCACTTCCACCGGCAGTCCGGCATCCAGCGCCACCACACGCCCCAGCGCCGGCGCATCCATCGAGGGATAGCACTGCGCGAAGATCACATCGTCGACCACATCCTTCGGCAATCCGGTACGCGCCATCAGGCCCTCGACCACCGCCGCGCCGAGCGTATGCGCATGCACATCCCGGAACGAGCCGCCAAAGCCGCCCACAGCAGTGCGCACAGGTTCACAGATCACGACATCGCGCATGGATATCCTCCCGGACTTGTTCCCTTGCTGATAGGCTCTCGGGAGGGTCTTGTGCAACCTCTCAGGCAGCGATGCCCTCGCGGCATAAGTGTTAGCGCGGCTGCACCCCTTCGCACAAACGGGAGGTATCGCTAGGTGACAGGGTAAAATCTGGAGGCCGCAATGCTCGCGCCCGTATTCGTATCCCACGGCTCGCCGACGCTGCTGTTCGACGATGTGCCCGCGCGCGCTTTTCTGCGCACCCTCGGCCCCTCTCTGCCGCGCCCGAAGGCGATCCTTGTGGTCTCCGCGCACTGGGAAACGGATATACCGGCGGTGAACGCGGTCGCCGTCAACGAGACGATCCACGATTTCAGCGGCTTTCCGCAGATCCTGTTCGACCAGCGCTATCCTGCCCCAGGTGACCCTGCGCTCGCGGGGCGGATAGCCGACCTGATACGCGCTGGAGGGTTTCCGGTTGAGATCGATACGGTGCGCGGGCTCGACCACGGGGCCTGGGTGCCGCTGAAACTGATGTATCCGGCGAATGACATTCCGGTGCTGCAGCTTTCGGTGCAGACCCATCTCGGCCCGGCGCACCACCTGCGCCTCGGCGAGGCGCTCCGCCCGCTGGCGGCTGAAGGTATCCTGATCCTCGCCAGCGGCAGCTTCACGCACGACCTGCGAAGCGTCGACTGGCGCGGGAACAATGTGGCTCCGGACTGGGTGACGGAGTTTGCGGACTGGATGACACAGGCGCTGGCCGAAGGCCGCGTGGACGATCTCGTCAACTATCGCCGCCTTGCGCCGCATGCTGAAAGGAACCACCCGACAGAAGAGCACATCCTGCCGCTGTTTGTGGCCCTGGGCGCCGGTGCGGCTCAAACCCGGATGCTGCACACATCCCTGACATTCAGTGTGCTGAGGATGGATGCCTACGCGTTTGCGGCTTAACCCTGCTGGTCCCGTCCCCGCGCGGTCACCTGCTTGCGCGCTTCTTCGACTGCAGAGGCAGATACCGACTTCGAATGCTCTATGGAGCGCTTCACTTCCTCTTTCATGGCGGCCGCGAAAGTCATGCCGAAGCCATCATCGATCAGGGCCTTGTACTTGCGCAGAAGATCAGGATTGGTGGAGGTCATCTCGGTGGCGAGCTTCAGCGCAGCCGGCACAAGATCTGCGGCCGGATAGACACGGTTCACGAGGCCCCATTTCTCCGCCGTGTGGGCGTCGATGAAATTGCCGGTGAAAGAGAGTTCCTTGGCGCGGCTGATGCCGATCAGGCGCGAGAGTTTCTGCGACAGGCCCCAGCCCGGCACGATGCCGACGCGGGCATGGGTGTCGGCAAATTTTGCATGTTCGGAGGCCAGCAGCACATCGCACATCAGCGCGAGTTCAAACCCGCCCGTGATCGCAAAGCCGTTGATCGCGCCGACGATGGGCCAGGGATAGGCCTCCATTGCGGCGGCAAGGTTGATCGCCCTGGAATCTTCATCCGCGCCGAGGGCGAAGCCCGTCTGGCCAGCTTCCTTCAGGTCGATGCCGGCGGTGAAGGCGCGGCCATTTCCGGTCAGCACCACCGCGCGGATTTCGGGATTGTCCTTCAGTTCCGTGAACACCCGCACGATTTCGGCCCGAAGAGCGCGTGACAAGGCATTAAGCGCATCAGGACGGTTCAGTGTGACCAGCATCACGGCGCCGTGGCGCTCGGTGAGGACGATGGGCTCGGACATGGGGTACTCCTGCGGAAAGTTTCAGAAGGAGTGATAGGCCCGCCCCGCCCCTCAGCCAAGCCTGACGCCGGGGAGAGCGCTCAGGCCTTCTTCTTCGTCACCATCCGGAACATCGCAATGCCGAGCGCGACGAGCGCAATCACCGCGGCCAGATAGAACAGCCCCATCTTCAGCGGCGTCACCCAGGCTTTTGCATCGAGCGCATCGGCGGCGCCGGAGAGCGCGAGTGCCTGGATCGTATTCTCGGTGAGGTCGACGATCAGCACGGCAAAGCCGGGGATCGCAGCCAGCGGCCCATACTTGCCGAAGAAGCGCCAGGCGAGCCCGGCGAACAGGAGACCGAAGGCAATCGGGAAAGCTGTATCCACCAGCACCGTCACCCAAAAGTGCGCGGACTTCTGCTCCGGCGTCATCGCGGCGAAAGTGGCGCGGATTACCTCCGGCTTGTCCAGCATGTCGAGATACTGCCCACCGACCGAAGGAGCAAAGGCCGCAAAGAAACCCGGCATCACGAACGCCAAGGCAAACAGGTTCCAGAGAACAGGCGTACGCGTGATGAGGCTCATGACTGGATCTCCGGTTCAACGCCAAGGGAACGGGTGAGCGCTTCGAGCTTTGCCTGCGCCGCGCCGAGCGCCGCGATGTCCGTCGAGCGCGCAACAAGGGCGACGCCGTGATCGTCGATTGCGCCATACCAGGGATAGGAGCCGATGGCGACGCCGGGCGCCTCCTTCGCAATGGCGCCGAGGCCTTCGGCAATGTCGCCCTCGCGCAGGCCCTTGCCGCGCACGGTCACCTTGTGCACCACCGCGCCGGTCTCCAGCCGAGGCCCGATATCCTCGAGCATCGCGCGCGCAATCGACGGCACGCCGGCGAGGGTGAACACATTGCCGGTCTGGAATCCAGGTGCGCCGGAAACGGGGTTAGCGATCAGGCTTGCCCCGTGCGGCACGCGCGCCATGCGGCGGCGGGCGGGTGTAAACTCCGTGCCCATCTTCGCATAGCGCTCGGCCATGTCTTTCAGCGCTTCCGGGTGTTCTGAGATACCGGTGCCGAAGGCTGCCGCAATGGCGTCGGCCGTGATGTCATCATGCGTTGGCCCGATGCCCCCGGTGGTGAAGACATACGTGTACTTCGCCCTCAGGTCGTTGACCGCCGCCACGATCTGCTCCTGCACATCTGCGACCACGCGCGCCTCGCGTACGGGGATGCCGAGGGGTTCCAGATACTGGGCGATCTGTTGCAGGTTGATGTCGCGCGTGCGGCCTGAGAGCAGCTCGTCGCCGATCATCAGGACTGCGGCTGTCGGCCCACTCATCGCTTTTCCTCGAAGGCGTCATAGACCAGCTGCGCCGACTCCACGCGCATTTCCTGATCCAGCGATCCGCCGAACACCTGGACCATGCCGATGAAAGTCAGCTTGTTGACCGGATCCACCCAGAACCAGGTGCCGGCTGCCCCACCCCACATGAATGAGCCTTTCGGATAGACGGCCTCGTCTGACAGGATAACCCCGACATCGAGGCCAAATCCTACGCCAACGAGGGCATCCGGCGAAGTGCCATTATGCCAGATATATCTGCCGGGAGGCAGAAAGTTCGACCCCATCATACGCACTGTTTCCGTCTTCAGGATCTGCACGCCGTCCAGCGTTCCGCCATTGGCCAGCATCGTGGCAAAACGGGCATAATCGTCCAGTGTCGACACGAGGCCATGACCGCCGCCCTCAAACGCGATCGTGTCCTTATGATACAGAAAGCCGGGCGCTGTCAGAGGGCCGGCAAGGCGGCCATCTTCAGGGCTGCGGCCCCAGACATCCGAGAAGCGGTCATACTCGGCCTCCGGAACATAGAACGCAGAATCCTTCATGCCGAGGGGGTCGAACAGACGCGTACGGAGGAACTCGCCCAGAGTCATGCCGGACAAGCGTTCGATCAGCGCGCCCTGTATGTCGACACTGATCGAATAATCCCAGACTTCACCGGGCTGGTGTTTCAGCGGGATCGCTGCAACGCGCCGGATCATCTCATTCATATCCGGTGCCTGGAAGACATTCGCGGCCCGGAACTGGTCGTCGACATAGTTATCAGGGGCAAGACCATAACCAAATCCAGCCGTGTGGCTCATCAGCTCCTGCACGGTCGGTGGCCGGCTGACCGGAACCAGTACCGGCTGGCCATCCTCATCCAGCCCGGTGAAGACTTTCAAGCTCTCGAACTCCGGGAAAAACTTCGTCACCGGGTCGTGCAGGTTGAAGGCCCCCTCTTCCCAGAGCATCAGTAGGCCAACCCCCGTCACCGGCTTGGACATGGAGTAGATCCGCCAGATCGTATCTTCCTCCACCGGTGCACCATCCGCTTCACGGCGGATGCCGGCCCGCATGTCGCTGATGACTTCACCCCCCTTGATCAGCCGCGTGGCAATTCCCTTCACCCGGCCTTCGCTGACATATTCCGCCATATGGGCTTCCAGAGCCGCAAGGGCATCCGGATCAAAATGGGCCTTCTGCGAGGCGACCACCAGCGAAAGGGGCTGGGGCGGCGGCGAGGCCGGAGTGCCCAAGCAAGCTGAAAGCATGAGCACTGCCGCCGCTGTGCAGAGTGTCCCGATTGTCCGCATGGGCTGTTTTCTCCCCGTTGTTCGCCCGCATCACTGGCAGGGCCAGGCGATTTGAGCAAGCCATACCGCCGGAGCAGGAAGGGAGTGGAATTTCGCCCTGCGTCCTGCCATATTGCCGGCATGACCGATACCGACCTCCTCCTGCCCATGCGCACGGGCGAAATCCGCATTCACGATGCCGAGGGCTTTGAAGGCATGCGGCGCGCCGGGCGTCTTGTGGCCGAATGCCTCGACATGCTCGTACCGGAGGTGAAGCCGGGAGTGACCACCGAGTATCTCGACCGGCGCATCTGCGAGTTTGTGAATGACCATGGTGCCATCTCGGCGACGATCGGCTACCGGGGCTATCGCCACGCCTCCTGCATTTCAGTGAATCATGTCATCTGCCACGGCATACCAGGGCCGAAGGCCCTCAAAGAAGGCGACATCGCGAACATCGACGTCACGCTGATCCTGGATGGCTGGCATGGGGACCACAGCCGGATGTATGGCGTCGGTGAAGTCAAGCGCAAGGCCGAGCGCCTGATGGAAGTGACCTATGAGGCGATGATGGCCGGTATCGCACAAGTGAAACCCGGTAACCGGTTTGGTGATATCGGCGGTGCGATCAGCGAGATCGCGCGCCTCAACCGCTACTCAGTCGTTGAGGATTTCTGCGGGCATGGCCTCGGCCGCCTGTTCCATGATGAGCCGAACGTCGTGCACTCCTCCGTCTACGGAACGGGCCCTGAGCTCAAGCCCGGCATGTTCTTCACGGTCGAGCCGATGCTTAATCTTGGGCGCAAGGACGCCGCTGTCCTGCCGGATGGCTGGACCGCGGTAACGCGCGACCGGCAGCTCTCTGCACAGTTCGAACACTCGGTCGGCGTCACCGAAACCGGTGTCGAGATTTTCACGGCCTCCCCGAAGGGATGGCACGAGCCATACAAGGTGAAGGTCTAGCCTTCCGAAAATCCACTCTCCTCCTGCGGGGAAACCTGCTACCCCTTGTGGCATGACCAAGTCTGAAGACCCGCACTGGACCGGCCATAGGGAGCGCCTGCGCAGCAAGCTGCTGACACGCGGCGCCGGGGCGCTTGAGGATTATGAGGTTCTCGAAGTCCTGCTGATGGCTTTCATTCCCCGCAGGGATGTCAAGCCGATCGCCAAGGCCCTGAAACAGGAGTTCGGCAGCCTCTCTGCCATCCTCGCGGCGGCCCCGGAAGACCTCATGAAGATTGATGGCATCGGCGAGACTGTGGCTGCCTACCTCAAGGCGATTGCCGAGCTCAACTCCCGCGCTGCCGCAGAGCCCCTCAAGCGGCGCGAGGCGATCTCCTCCTGGACGGCGCTGGTCGCTTATGTCCAGCGCGAAGTCCAGCACGAGAAACGAGAGCAGTTCCGCGTCCTGTTTCTCGATCGCAAGAACCAGCTGCTGAAGGATGAGATCATGGGCCGCGGCACCGTCGACCACGCGCCAGTCTATCCGCGTGAGATCGCCCGCCGGGCCCTTGAGCTGCAGGCCTCAAGCCTGATCCTTGTCCACAATCACCCTTCGGGCGACCCCAAACCCTCGCGCGCCGATATAGACATCACCCGAGAACTGATCGACGCGCTGCAACCTTTTGACATAGCCATACACGATCATCTCGTGGTCGGCACTTCCGGGGTCGTCAGCTTCCGCAGCTCAGGGCTGATCTGAGCCACACGGTTCAGACTTCAGCATCACGCCGGAGAAAAGCCAGAAAGGCTTGTCCGCAGGCTGACAAAGTCATGATGTACTTCACTGGCGCCTGCGTTTTCGAGCTCCTCGGCGCGCCCGAACCCCCAGCTGACCCCCAGTGATCGCACGCCTGCTGCGCGGCCCATAGCCATGTCGTGGACAGCGTCACCAATCATCACAGATTGTGCAGGTACGCATCCCAGTGCGCCCATCGCCTGTTCCACCATGAAGGGATTAGGCTTGCCAGGTCCGTCATCCGCACACCAGACCGTATCGAAATAATGCTCGATCGGATGGGTGGCAAACAGGGCCGCCAGGCCGCGATGTGACTTGCCGGTGGCCACCGCCATCAGCCAGCCGCCGTCACGCAGTGACTCGAGTGTCTCAAGTGCGCCATCATACAGGGGTTCGTGGAAGCCAGGACCGGAGCGATGGGCAACGAAGGCATTCTTGTAGTTTGTCACCAGCATATCGAGCTGGCCGCGGCTGATATCCGGTGGCGCCAGAAGGGCGCAGCCCTGGTAAAGGTCCAGGCCGACGATCTTGCGCGTCGCCTCATAATCCGGAGACGGAAGGCCTGTCTCACGGAAAGCTGCTTCCATGCAGGCCTGGATGACGCGTCGAGAGTCGACCAACGTGCCGTCCACATCCCATATGGCAAGGCGAAGTTCCGGCATCAGGTGAACGGGGCAAGCGGGTCCTTGCCCGCTTCCTGCTCAAGGAAACCGAGGGTCGCGAAGGTTTCCGCCATGTGCGGCGGCAGGGGCGCTATGATCGTCAGCGGCTTGCCATGTTCGCGTGGCAGGATCAGCGCGCGGGCATGCAGGTGCATTCCGGAGGCAAGGCCGTGCGGCACTTCGCGGCGCGACTTGTATTTGGTGTCGCCGAGGATTGATGTGTTCATCTCGAGCATATGGAAGCGCAGCTGGTGCATGCGCCCGGTATGCGGGCGCAGCGCCACCCAGGCGGCCTTCTGCCCGGCGGTCGAGATGACAGTATAGTCCGTGATGGCGTGGCGGGCGCCTTCAACGCCCTGTGCGGAACGGAACATCCGTTCGCGGTCGCCATCACGCCGCTTGCCACCGCCTGTCTTTGGATCGGCCACGCGATACCCACCCGGTGCGGTCTCGTCCGCAATCCCCTTCACCATCCAGCAGCGGATCTGCCCCATGGGCGGGTTGGG
>JBKBJF010000051.1:0-10304 GCA_046293935.1 Hyphomonas sp. | reverse complement strand
CCCCGGGGGGGGGGAGGTGGATGGCCGCATCGCGGCCAGACGGAGGGGGCCTCTGCCCTCACCCCGCACAACACATCCTAGCTTGCCTGCGCTCATCCCGGCGAAAGCCGGTTTGAGCGGCAGAGAAAACCTCAGTTCAAACCTCACCGGCCGGGAAGCCCCCGCGTCCGGATACAGGGGCTGCGCTCAGCCTGCCGCCTCTGCGCGCAGCCAGATCCCGTCGCGCTCCGCGTTCCGGCGTTCGACCAGCAGGCGGGCGACCTGGTGGTCGTCCTCGAACACGTTGCCCGTCAGGGAGTCGAGCAGGGCTTTGGCGAGGTTGTCGAGGTCCATCCACGGCGCCTCACCCACATACTCCATCACGATGTGTACGGAATAATCGCCATAGCCGGGCCGCAGGCGCGGGAAATCTTTGCGGAAGAATTCTTTCAGCAGCGTCTTGTAATACTTCGTCTGCGTCGTCAGCCCGGTGCACGCCACCTCCAGCGCGCCATCCTCCGTAATGCGCGCGCGCACCTTGCCGTTCTGGATCCACTCCGTCGCCATGGCCCGACTAGGCATATCCCGCCGGAGCAGGGAAGGTGACAAAATGCCGGGACTGCGTCTCCGGCCGCCCTTGTCGCCCCGGTCCGGCCTCGCTAGACCGCGCGGGCAAAGCTGATCCCGAGGAGCCCTGCCATGGCCAAGACCCCCACCCGCACCGAAACCGACACCTTCGGCCCGATCGAGGTCGAGGCGGACAAGTACTGGGGCGCGCAGGCGCAGCGCTCGCTGGGCAACTTCAAGATCGGCTGGGAAAAGCAGCCCCAGCCGGTCATCCGTGCCCTCGGCATCGTCAAGCGGGCCGCTGCGGAAGTGAACATGGCGATGGGCAAGCTCGATCCGAAACTCGGCGAGGTCATCGTCAGGGCTGCCGATGAAGTCATCGAGGGCAAGCTGGATGCGCATTTCCCGCTCGTCGTCTGGCAGACGGGATCGGGCACGCAGTCGAACATGAACGCCAATGAAGTGATCTCGAACCGCGCGATCGAGATGCTGGGCGGGGAGATGGGCTCGAAGAAGCCGGTTCATCCGAACGACCATGTCAACATGAGTCAGTCGTCTAACGACACCTTCCCGACCGCCATGCACATCGCCTGCGCCGAGGAAGTCGTCCATCGCCTGATGCCGGCGCTGCAGGTGCTGCACAATGCACTGAACGACAAGGCGCAGGCCTGGAAGGACATCATCAAGATCGGCCGCACGCATACGCAGGATGCGACCCCGGTGACCCTCGGCCAGGAGTTCTCGGGCTATGCCAAGCAGATCGAGAACGGCATCCGGCGGATCGAGATGACCCTGCCGATGCTGATGGAACTGGCCCAGGGCGGCACGGCGGTCGGCACGGGCCTTGCCTCGCCGCAGGGCTTTGCCGAAGCCGTCGCTGCCAGGATCAGCCAGATAACCGGTCTGAAGTTCACCTCCGCCCCGAACAAGTTCGAGGCGCTCGCTGCGCATGACGCGATGGTGTTCACCCACGGAGCAATCACGACTGTGGCCATGAGCTGCTTCAAGATCGCCAACGACATCCGCTTCCTCGGCTCGGGTCCACGTTCCGGACTTGGGGAACTGGCGCTGCCGGAAAACGAGCCCGGTTCATCGATCATGCCGGGCAAGGTGAACCCCACACAGTGCGAAGCGATGACTCAGGTCTGCGCGCACATCCTCGGCAACAATGCGGCCATCGCCTTTGCAGGCTCGCAGGGTCATTTCGAACTGAACGTGTTCAACCCGATGATGGCCTACAATTTCCTGCAGTCCGTGCGCCTGCTGGCGGATGCGTCGGTCAGCTTCACTGAGAACTGCGTCGTTGGCATTGAGCCCCGCCTCGACAACATCCGGCGCGGGCTCGAGAATTCGCTGATGCTGGTGACGCCGCTGAAGGAGAAATACGGCTACGACCTCGCTGCGAAAGTGGCAAAGAACGCCCACAAGAACGGCACGACCCTGAAAGTGGAAGCGCTCGCGCTCGGTATTTCCGAGGAAGACTTCGACACCATCGTCCGTCCGGAAAAGATGATCGGGCCGGATCCGGTCTAGGCGGTTGCGTGCAGCCATAAAGATCATCAGGCGCGTACAAGGTTTGGACTGCGGAGTTGCGGAGCTGAGGTCTGAGGCTGGGTCATCCGCACGGTCTGATCCTGCTGTCTTTGCCATGCGCGCAGAAGTGATCAGAAGGCTTCATGGCATGCACGAATGAATGACGGGCGTCCTGTGCTGCAGTAAATGCAGGAAGGCTTTTTTCCGCACTCAGTATACCCCGGATGATCATCCGTGTTGGGACGAATGAGCGCGCATGGCAGCCATGCGTGATTTCCCATAATTCAACGTTGACATCTGCCGGGTGCTGGCGGAGCCTGTTGCTTAAGGGGGACGATGGGCGTTTCCCGGCAAAACGAAAAGCAGATCAGAATGTCAGGGTCATCTGAGACTCCGCGGGGCTGGGAACCCAGGGGGGCAGAGACCGGAAAACCGATGCCTGCGAAGCCGCAAGAGGGAGCGAAGACTCCCCGGAAACGCAAGCAGACACCGCGCAACGCCACAACAGCGAGCAGCCGGCATAAAGCTCCGTCTGCCAACAAAAAGACAGGCGCGAAGAAAGTGCACAAAGCGCTCAGGGCAGGTGACAGCCTGCTGCTCGGCTGGACGGTACCGGAAGACCGGGTGCCGCTCGGTTTCCGCGAGACAGAACCGGGCCGCACCACCCTGGATGCGGAGCCCGTATGGCTGAAAGGTGAAGGCCACATGATCACGATCGCGCCGACCGGCGCAGGCAAGGGGCGCGGGGGGCTGATCCCCAATCTCCTGACCTATGAAGGTCCGGCCATCGTCATCGATCCCAAGGGCGAGGCCTGCCACATCACGGCAAAACGCCGCCGGGAGATGGGTCAGAAAGTGCATGTCATCGACCCGTTCGAGGTGATTTCGGCACAGACCGACAGTCTCAACCCCATGGATGCCTTCTCCTTTCCGGGCATCGACCCGTCAGCCCTGGCGATGGACATCGCCCGGCAGTTGTCGGGCGGCGGCCGGTTCTCCAAGGACCCTTTCTGGGACATCCGCGGGCATGATCTGTCTGCCGGCGTGATCGCAGCGGTAGCCGCCACGCGGGAGCCGGAGGAGCGCAACCTGGTTACAGTGCGCAAGGTGCTGAAACACGATGACAGCACCTACAATCTCGCCGTGCTGCTCGATCAGCACGGCGGCAAGCTTCCCCCTTTCGCCTATGAGGAAATCTCCAACTATCTTCAGACCGTGGAAGTCACGCGCTCGGGCATTCATGCCACGGCCTGCAGCTATTTCTCGGTGATCGCCTCGGTGGCCGCCCAGCGCACGGTCAAGGCCTCGACCATTGATCTCGGCGCAGTGCGCCGCGGCGATCCGATGACAATCTATCTCGTCGTCCCGCCGGCCAAGCTTGCCAGCCATGCGCCGCTGTTCCGCCTGTGGACGGCGGCCCTGATGTCGGCCGTCCTGTCGCGGGAAGGAAAGCTGCCGGAACACCGGACGCTGTTTGCCATCGACGAGTGTGCACAGCTCGGGGATTTTGGCATGCTGGCCATGATCTACACGCTGGCGCGGTCGTATGGCATGCGGGTCTGGTCCTTTTTTCAGGATCTCGCACAGATCAAGCGCATGTTGCCGGAGGAATGGCCCACAGTGCTCACCAACGCCGCAGCGATCCAGGTCTTCGGAGTTCCGAACCATCTGATGGGTCAGGACCTGTCGCGTGTGCTGGGCGACTTCTCGGGCGACACGCTGCGCCGTCTCGACCGGGCGAATATCGCCCTGCAGGTGACGGGTCAGCCCGGCACCACTGCCCGCCGGCTCGATTATCTGGTGGATTCGGCGTTCCAGGGCCTTTACGATCCGCACCCGATGCTGGGCGGCCGCGGCCTTGAATGCTGATCCGGCGATTGCCTGACGCGACAGGCTTCCTACATGGAGTTTGTAGTGGCAGGCAGTTTCCTGAAGGAAAGCATGCGAGATGACCAGACTGATCCTTCTGCGCACTGCCGCGCTTGCCGTGCTGATCATCGCGGCAGGTTTCGCGCCGGCTTCGGCCGGGGAAGACAAGGCGGACAGGGATGCGGCGGCGCGGCGACTTGCTGTGTCCGAACACGAAGCGGCTGAAATCGCAGCGGCCGAAGGCATCGCCGAAATCCGCGAGATCAGGGAGAAACGCGGCCAGTGGAAGATCGAGGGCACGGACGCGGAGGGACGCAAGGTCGAAATCATCATCGACGGCGATACCGGCGAGGTCGTGAAGCTGGAGACCTATTAGCCGGCGCACCTCTGCGGATCATTTATGCGCGGTATCTATGCGTATAAGTCAGCCAGAACTTCACTCATAGCCAGGAAAGTCCGGGTCAATCCGACACTCGGAGAAGAGCTTGCCGCCAAGGCCAGAGCTGCCGGTATGCGCCTCTCAGCTGCGGCGCCGGCAGCGATCCTCACATCGCTTCAGCGCGGACGGTGGTCACGGCTGCGTTCATGGATGCCACCACATTTCCGGGTGCGCCGGGTCCGGAACCCCATTGCAGAGATTGGCGCGGAGCGGCTGACGCGGGCGGGGCCGGCGACTAGAGTAACGGCAGCGAATCACTTCCTCCAGAAAGGTGCGCAGCCATGACCAAGGCTCCCGTCGGCTCGAAAGCCAATCCGTCCCAGTTCGATGTCCTCGCCAAGCTCGCTGAGGACGAGCCTTATTTCGTCATCCGTGCCAACGACCCGCTCTCCTCGGCGCTGGTCGAGCTGCATGCCTATATCGGAGCGGGTCAGGCGGGCGCGGCGCACAACAAGCTGGCCGAGATCATGGCACTGACCTCACCCAAGCCGCCACGGCCGGCCTCCAGCCCGAAATACCGTGAGACCTTCGCCATCTCGCTGGCGATGGAGCAGTGGCGCGAGACGCACAAAACATGAGCCTTTCGCCGCTGACGCTGGAAAACGCGCATGTGCGCCTGCGCCCGTTCATGCCGGACACTGACGGGCCAGAACTGTATGCGCTGGCGGCGCGCGCACCAGAGATATTCCGGCTCTGGTCCTTCCGCGGGCCGGGAGACTGGGTGGGCAACTGGATCGAGACAATCCGCAAACGGACGGTGGACGGCACGATGATCGCTTTCGCGGTCACGCGGCCAGGCGACGGCGCCTTCATCGGCATCACCAGCTTTCTGGATCCCAGCGAGGTCAACAAGTCGGCCGAGATCGGCATGACCTGCTATGCACCGGAAGCGCAGGGCACGGCGGTCAATCCGTCCTGCAAATACCTGATGATGCGCCACCTGTTCGAAGAGTGGAGCGCGCGGCGCGTGCAGTACCAGGTGGACAACCGGAATGAACGCTCGAAGGCGGGCGTCCTGAAACTCGGCGCCAGGCTGGAAGGCATCCTGCGCAACCATCGCACCCTGCCGGATGGTTTCGTGCGCGACACCGCCTTCTTCTCGATCCTCGACCGCGAATGGCCGGAGGTTAAGGCACGTCTGGAAGCGAGGCTGGCCGCCGCATGACCCCGCCCATCAATCTCAACAAGGTGCGCAAGGCAAAGGCGAAAGCCGAGGCCGAGCAGCGCGCGAAAGAGAACCGCGCGAAGTTCGGCCAGCCGAAGGCCGTCAGGAAACTTCAAGCTGCCAGAACCGAAAAGCAGGCGCGGGATACAGAGGCGCACAGGCGTCGCCCGCGTGACTCAGAAGACGGTTAAAAAAGCGTTGACACACGGCCCCGGCCTTGCACATCTCGCGACTGAGTGTGCCAGCGTGGGAGTAAGGCCGTGGTAAAGAATGTTCTGGTCAAGACCGTGTTCTGCCTCGCCTCCTTCGCCGCCGGTATCGCCTGGGGCATTGCCGCTGAGGCCTGGGCCGCCGGCATGCCACTCATCTCCGTCTTCCAGGGGTAATCGGCCTCAGCTGCCACTCCCTGTGGCGCGGTTGATCAGGCTGTCTTCATAGCGGCCGCGCGACACGCGGGCCAGCGCATCAAAGATGGGTTGGGCATCCTTGTCTTTGAGCAGAGGGATCTGCCGGGCCAGGTCGGCAGCGCGCGCATACTGCGCGTGCGCGCCGGCCATGTCGCCGCGCGCCTCCATGCAGGCGGCCTGGTTGTGCAGGATGCCGGGCGCATCCGGCCAGGCTCTGGCCAGCTGGTCCCACTGGGCGCAGGCGCCGGTGAACTGGCCGTTCTTCGTTGCCTTCACGGCAGCGGCGAAGCGCGGATCTCCGGCCTCCTCTCCGGTCAGCGGCCGGGTTACGATCTCGGCACGGAAGCTGGCCATGTAGGGGGCGATGTCGGTCCGGAAGCGCGCAACTGCGGCGGGCACGGCCTGCGCGATCAGGCCGTAGGGCGCTGACCAGGGGTCGTAGACTTGCTGTTCGGTCGGGCCGAAGCTGCCTTCGGGAAGGTCTGTACCCGGAATTTCGGCCAGATCGTAACAGTCCTCCTGTTCGGCCGCGCCGCCTTGTGTTGAAGTGAAGACCCGCCGGCCCGTCGCATAGTCGATCAGGCTCGCGGTCACCGCGACATCGACGATATCCCGGATACAGCGTTGCTCCACAGTGGCGCGCCGCTCGCAATCGAACAGGCCGTCATACTCCACGCAGCGCCGCACGCGCTTGTGGTTCATCTCGGCGCGGTAGCCGGTCACGTCGACCCCGCCCTCATAGATGCCCTGTGGCTGGTCACGCCCGCCGATGTTGAACCACGGACGGCCTTCCAGCTCAGCGCTCCGGATCAGCGCATCGAACTCGCGTTCGGCGATGTCGCCGGCAGGGCCGGCGAAACGGCCGGCCGCGACTTCGGTATAATCGAGCGCCTGCGGATAGGCCGGCGCAGCGCGGCTGACATAATCATAGCCCGGTGTGGCGCACGCACCGGCAAGGGCCAGGAGGCCCAGAGGCAGCAACCGCTTCATCTTGATCCCCGCTGAAATGTCGGTTTAGCCGTGCCGCCGCAAAGCCCCTACGTCAATGGTTGACGTCCCGTTGGCCGCGCCCCACCTGTCGGCGCGATAGCGAGAGGACCGTCCCGAGATGACACGCACCCTGTTCACGCCGTTCCGGCTGAAGAACCTCGAACTCAGAAACCGCATCGTGATGGCGCCGATGACGCGGTCCAGATCGCCGGGCGGGGTGCCGGGGGAAGATGTGGCGGACTATTATGCCCGCCGGGCTGCGGCTGATGTCGGCCTGCTGGTCACCGAGGGCACCACAGTGCGCCGGGGCGGCGCGTCAAATGATCCGAACATTCCCAATTTCCACAAGGCGGATGCGCTGGATGGCTGGGCACGGGTTGTCGCCAAGGTGCACGCGCAGGGCGGCGCCATCGCGCCTCAGATCTGGCACCAGGGCATGGTGCGCAAGACCGGCACTGGGCCTGATCCCGAAGCGCCCACCGACAGCCCCTCCGGCGTCACCCATACCGGCAAGCAGGTGCTGCCCGAGCCGACGGTGGCCGAGGTCGATGACATGGTGATGGCCTTTGCAGATGCCGCTGCGGAGGCCAGGCGCCTTGGTTTTGATACACTCGAAATCCACGGCGCCCACGGCTACCTGATCGACCAGTTCTTCTGGGACGCGATGAACAAGCGCTCTGACCGGTATGGCGGCAGCCTCGCCGAGCGGGCCAGCTTCGGCGGGGACATCATCCGGGAGATCCGCCGCAAGGTGGGTCCGGACTATCCGATCATCCTGCGCTATTCCCAGTGGAAGCAGCAGGACTATACCGCCCGCCTGGCGCCGACGCCGAAGGAACTGGAAGCCTTCCTCAAAGTGTTCGTGGATGCCGGCGTGGACTGCCTCCACGTCTCGCAGCGCCGCTACTGGGAGCCGGAATTCCCGGATGTGGACGGCCCGAACGGCCTCAACGGCGCCGGCTGGGCGAAGAAACTGACCGGCCTTCCGGTCATCACGGTCGGCTCGGTCGGCCTCAACGGCGACTTCATTTATGCCTTTGCCGGGCAGGGCGCCGGCCAGCGCTCGATGGACGATCTCGAGGCCCGCCTCGACCGGGGCGAGTTTGATCTCGTGGCGGTCGGCCGTGCCCTGCTTCAGGATCCCGAATGGGCGAAGAAGGTGAAGGAAGGCCGCGTGTCCGAAATTGCCGATTATGACGCAAAGGCGCTGGCAACGCTGTATTAGGGTGAGCCTCTGCCAAGCAGTTGCCCGGCGATCATGACCGCAAAGGCGATCAGGGGCAGAAGCTGGGTGATCAGCAGGCTTCGGCGGATCGCGCTTTCATCCGCTGCGCTGAGGGCCGGAGCCTCGCTCCGGTCAGGCCAGGCCGGCCGCGATGTGCCGATAAGGGTCAGGACACCGCCTTTGCCCTCGGCCATTGGCAGCTGGATCAGCCGCACGCCGGCCTGTTTCGCCAGAGCGCGGGCCGCCGAACCGGTACGAGTCATGTATTGGCCCTCGCGGCCCGTCGGGCGGTCTTCCCCGATGAGGATCAGACCTCCGGATTTCAGCCGGACGGCGTAAACGCGGTTCACGGCCGCCATTCCGAAGCTGCGCACCGCTTCCTCGCGCCACTCTACCTGCGTGATGCCGGCATAGGGCAGCTGTCCGGAAAGCGCCTGCTCGTTCCCGAACAGCAACCGCGAGGCCGGCAGGTCGAGCCAGGCCGCGTCCGGGCCTAGCCTCACGCGCCAGCGCAGGCGGAAGAAGAATTCACGCAGCGTTACCCGTGCCAGAAGGAGGCTCAGGCCCGCCGCGGCGATAAAGCCGAGACAGGTTCCCCAGAAGCCGTCTGCCAGCAGCGCGGCTGCCATGCCGGCAAACAGGACCGACAGCATGGCGAACATGACGGTCACTACTGCCAGCGCCGCGCTGGCGAGGGTGTCGTGGCGGAAATCCTGCGGCGTATCTCCGGCTGAGTCCGTCATGCCCCTTGTCCTGTACTTGCCCTGCCAATCGGACCGCAAACCCGCAGCCGGTCAAGGCCGGCAGGGGCGCGACTCATCCGCAAGCGCCCGGCCTGCGTATAAAAAACATTCCTGCACCAGACCGGAGCCCTCCCATGCGCTTTGCCCGACATTTCGCGCCTGTCCTGATGGCCGGCGCCGCCGCGGCCGCAACCACGGCCTGTGCCACGTCCGACAGCCGTCTGGCGGCCTTTTCCGAGGCCCCGCGCCAGCTGGTGCTGGAGGAGTATTTCGAAGGCAAGACGACCGCCTACGGACTGTTCGAGGACCGGTTCGGCAAGGTGCGCCGCCAGTTCAGGGTGGATATTACGGGCGAGGTTCAGGGCAATCGCCTGACCCTCACCGAGAAGTTCCTCTATGATGATGGTGAGCGCGACACCCGCATCTGGGAAATCGACATCCTTGGCAACGGCCGTTATCGCGGCACGGCAGGTGATGTGCCGGGCTATGCCGAAGGGCAGGTTTCAGGCAATGCGTTCAACTGGAAGTACAAGGTCGACCTCAAGGTCGGCAACTCGATCTGGAATGTCGGCTTCAATGACTGGATGTTCCTGATGGACGACGGCGTGCTGATCAATCGGGCCTATGTCACCCGCTATGGTATCGAGATCGGCCAGGTGACCATCGCCTTCCGGAAGTAACCGGCCGGGTGCGGGGCCGGCGCAGCGCGCGGGTGTCAGGGCGCGGGCAGGCTGCTATACGTTCCCCATGAGTTCCAATCCGAATCGCCTGCCGATCAGCCAGATGGCGTCCGCGCGCCCGCCCCAGCCGGTGGCGGAGGGTGCGCCTTACCTGAAAGGGCTGAACCCCGAGCAGCGTGAGGCCGTGCTGCATACCGAGGGTCCGCTTCTGGTGCTGGCCGGGGCAGGCACCGGCAAGACGCGCGTGCTGACGGCGCGCCTTGCCCACATCATCGCCTCGCGACTCGCCTTTCCGTCGCAGACGCTGACAGTGACCTTCACCAACAAGGCCGCGCGCGAGATGCGCGAGCGGGCGCTGCACCTTCTCGGCGAGGCCGGCGAAGGCCTGCGCTGGCTCGGCACCTTCCACTCGATCTCCGCACAGATCCTGCGCAGGCACGCGGAGCTCGTGGGTCTGAAATCCAGCTTCACCATTCTGGATACGGACGATCAGGTGCGCCTGTGCAAGCAGATCGTGCAGGCAGAGAACCTCGATCCGAAACGCTGGGCCCCGCGCTACCTCGCGGGCCTCATCGATGGCTGGAAGAACCGCGCGCTGACGCCCGACAAGGTGCCGCCCGAAGAGGCGCAGCTGTTCGGCAATGGCAAGGGCATCCAGTGCTACGAGATTTACCAGGCGCGCCTGAAGGTGCTGAATGCCTGCGATT
>JBKBJF010000050.1:0-10577 GCA_046293935.1 Hyphomonas sp. | reverse complement strand
GCAACACGTACTGGATCCGCTTCTTCCTGCTGGCCGTCTATGCCACGATGTATGTGCGCGACCATCGCCGGCCGGCCTTCCATGCCGCGCTGGGGGTGGATCCGACCGAGTATGATTACACAGTCTTCCGGCTGACCAACGAGATTGCCCGGCAGGTCTATCCGGTTGAACTCGACATCGATGCCCCCGCCTTCCGGCAGGGGCTCGAACGCCTGCGCACCACGACCGACCGCATTGACGCCATCACCGGCAAAGACCCGCTGAGCTGGCTGAAGCGCAAGCTGCTGGTGCTGTCCAACGGGCTTACCTTTGCACGGTTGTATTTCCTCCCGGTACGGAAGAATACGCTGCCGGCAAAGGTCCGGCTTCAGCCGGTCTGGTAGGGGAGGGCAAAGGCCGGGCCATGTCGGATTACGCGCCCCCCATCCTGTTTGCCGCGCTCGCCTGGTGGCTGAGCACGGGGGCGATCTTCTGGCTGATCACCCGGCCGCGCACCACCTTCAAGTGGACGGCACTGGGCGCCACCGCACTGCTGGCCGCTGCCACGCTTGCCCTCGTCGGCCTGCGCGGCGACACCAGCGTCACCGGCGCCTATGCCGGCTTTGCCGCCGGCCTTGCGCTCTGGGCCTGGCACGAGGTGATGTTCCTCACCGGCTTCCTCACGGGGCCTTCGCGCGCACCCTGCCCGGAAGGGGCCTCGACGGCGCGGCGCTTCCGCGCCGGGCTCTCCGCGGTGCTGCACCATGAGCTGGCCATCTGCGCGCATGCGCTGATCCTCGTCTGGCTCAGCTGGGGCGCGGCCAACCAGTTCGCGCTCTGGACCTTCCTGATCCTCTGGGGCATGCGGATCAGCGCCAAGCTCGTGGTGTTCTCAGGCGCGCCGAACCTTGCCGACCAGTTCCTGCCGCGCCATCTCGACTATCTGAAATCCTACTTCTCGCGCCGCCCGCCCGGCAGTCTGTTCGCTGCCGCGGTGCTGTCGATCACGAGTGTCTCGGCGCTGCTGGCGCTGACCGCCTTCAGCCAGGCGCCCGGCAGCCATGCCTCGGCCGGCTTCCTGCTGCTGATGGCGATCGCCATCCTGGCCGTGATCGAGCACTGGGCCCTGGTGCTGCCGATGCGCGATCCCTCACTCTGGGGCTGGGCGCTGAAGCCTGCTTCTTTGCCAGCCCATTCAGTCAACTCAGTGAACTCAGTCAACGATCCTGCGGACGGGAGGCCGTAAACCATGGACTTTGAGACCTATTTCGAAAGCGAACTCGCCCGCCTCAGGAAAGAGGGAAACTATCGTGTGTTTGCCGATATCGAGCGCGAGAAGGGCGCCTTTCCGAGGGCGGTTTTCCACGGCGCCGGCGGGCCACAGCAGGTGAAGGTCTGGTGCTCGAACGATTATCTGGGCATGGGCCAGCATCCGGCGGTGCTCGCCGCCATGCATGAGGTGATCGATGCGTGTGGCGCCGGGGCAGGGGGCACACGGAATATTTCCGGCACCAACCATTACCATGTGCTGCTTGAGCAGGAGCTGGCTGACCTGCATGGCAAGGAAGCCGCGCTGCTGTTCACGTCCGGCTATGTCTCCAACTGGGCAACGCTCGGCACACTTGGCGCGAAGATACCCGGCCTCGTGATCCTGTCGGACTCACTCAATCATGCCTCGATGATCGAGGGCATCCGCCACAGCCGGGCCAAATGTGTCGTGTTCGAGCATAACAATCCGCAGGACCTTCGCCGGAAGATCGCCGCAATTGATCCGTCCGTACCCAAACTGATCGCCTTCGAGTCCGTCTACTCGATGGATGGCGACATCGCCCCGATCGCCGAATTCTGCGACATTGCTGACGAGTTCGGCGCGATGACCTATCTCGACGAGGTCCATGCCGTCGGCCTCTACGGCCCGCGCGGCGGCGGGGTGGCCGAACGCGAAGGGCTGATGCACCGCCTGACGGTGATCGAAGGCACGCTGGGCAAGGCGTTCGGGGTCGTCGGCGGCTATATCGCGGCCTCTGCCGCTCTGGTCGATTTCGTCCGCAGCTTCGCCTCGGGCTTCATCTTCACCACGGCGCTGCCGCCGCACATCGCCGCCGGGGCACGCGCCTCGATCCAGCACCTCAAGCAGAGCAACTGGGAGCGGACGCGCCAGCGCGACCGCGTCGCCAAGGTGCGTGCCCGCCTGCGTGCGATCGGCATTCCCCAGCTCGACAACCCGAGCCACATCGTGCCGGTCATGGTCGGCGACCCGGTCAAGTGCAAGATGTTGTCTGACTGGCTGATGGAGCGCCACGGCATCTATGTCCAGCCGATCAACTATCCGACGGTGCCGAAGGGCACGGAGCGGCTGCGCATCACGCCCAGCCCGGTGCATTCGGATGAGGATATCGACCATCTGGTCGACGCCCTGTCAGAGCTCTGGTCGCACTGCGCCCTGGCGCGGGCGGTAGCCTGACGGCCGCTGTCTCAGCGGTCGAACAGTTTTGAGACGCTCTCTTCATTGGCGATGCGGCGGATGGCCTCGCCCAGAAGGGGCGCCATGGGCAGTACACGGATCTTCTTGGATCTGAGGGCGGCTTCCGAGGGCTGGATCGTATCGGTCATCACGAGTTCGTCGAGCACCGACTTTCCGATCCGGTCGACCGCACTTCCGGACAGCACGCCATGCGTGACATAGGCTGACACCGAGGTGGCGCCCTGTTCCTTCAGCGCCGCGGCGGCATTTGCGAGCGTGCCGCCGGAGTCACAGATGTCGTCCAGCATGATGCAGCGCTTGCCGGCGACCTCACCGATGATGTTCATCACTTCCGACTTGCCCGCTTCGGGGCGGCGCTTGTCAACGATGGCCAGATCGGCATTCAGCTTGTTGGCAAGGGCGCGGGCCCGCACCACGCCGCCGACATCCGGCGAGACCATCACGATCTTGTCGCGGCCATAGCGCTCCTTGATGTCGTCGATCATCACCGGGCCGCCGAACAGGTTGTCGGTCGGGATGTCGAAGAAGCCCTGGATTTGCCCGGCATGCAGGTCCACCGTCAGCACGCGGTCGGCTCCGGCGGTGGAGATGAGGTTGGCCACCAGCTTGGCCGAGATCGGCGTGCGGCCATCGGTCTTCCGGTCCTGCCGGGCATAGCCGAAATACGGGATCACCGCCGTGATGCGCCGCGCCGAGGCGCGCCGCAGCGCGTCCATCATGATCAAGAGCTGCATCAGGTTGTCATTGGCGGGGTAGGAGGTCGACTGGATCACGAACACGTCCTCGCCGCGCACGTTCTCGTCGATGCGCACGAAGATTTCCTGGTCGGCGAAGGTCTTCACCTCAGAGCGCGTCAGGCGCATGTCCAGATAGTCGGCAATGGCTTCGGACAGGGGCCGGTTCGCGTTGCAGGAAATGAGCTTCATGACGCGTTGACCCTCTGCTGCCCGGTTTCGCGTCGCTTTTGTAACAGCCGCCTGCGAGTCGCAAGCCACAGGAAACCGGATTCACGCCACGTCACGGCGTCAGCACAATCACTGAGGCATTCCGGCCATAGTCGGGCTCGCCGCGCAGGTTGCGGCGGCGGTTGGAAAAGTAGGTCTCCTCCATGGCGCAGGTGTCATGGCCGAGCGTGTCCACCGTGCCGAGCCCGGCCTGCAACAGCTGCCGGGTGCAGAATCCCGGCAGGTCGAAGTGCCAGCGGTCGCCCCTGCCCGGCACGAACAGGTCCGCGCTGGCGGTGTCGAGGCTGAGGAAAGTGTCGCGGAATTCCGGGCCGACCTCATAGCTGGGCTGCTGGATGGTGGGGCCGATCGCCGCCCGGATGCGGCTGCGCCGGGCGCCGAGCGCCTCCATCGCCTCCACCGTCCGCAGCAGCACGCCGGCATGGGCCCCCTTCCAGCCGGCATGCGCGGCGCCGATGACCCGGGCATCTGGGTCTGCAAACAGGACTGGGGTGCAATCCGCTGACAGGATGCAAAGACCGAACTCCGGCTGGTCCGTCACCATCGCATCCGCTTGCGGCCGTTCCTGCCAGGGGCCTGTCACCCGCACGACCTCCGGCGAATGGACCTGGTAGCAGGACAGCAGCCACTTCGCCCCCAGGGCGGCGGCGATCCGCGCCCGGTTTTCCGCCACGTTGCGGGCGCTGTCTGCGGAGCCTTCCCCGGCATTGAGGCTGTCATAGATGCCGCCGGAGACCCCGCCCCGGCGGCCGAAAAACCCATGGCTGACCCCGGGCAGGCCGGTCAGTCCGGGCGAGGCGGTGAAGGGCACAGGCATGCCTCAGTGCTGGCGGCATGCGCGGGCCCCGTCAACCCGCAGCCCCTCCGCCTGCGCCTGCCGCTCCGGCATAGGCAAAGCGCCCCGCTTCTGCTATCGCGCCCGCACATCCACCCGAAAACAAACCGTTCCCCTCCCGAACGCCGCCCGCCGGAAAGCCTTCCTCATGACCACCCCGATCGAAAAGATGCGCAATATCGCGATCATTGCGCACGTTGACCATGGCAAGACCACCCTTGTCGACGAGCTGCTGAAACAGTCCGGCACCTTCCGCCAGAACGAGAAGACAGCCGAGCGGATGATGGATTCCAACGATCTCGAGAAGGAGCGGGGCATCACCATTCTCGCCAAGACCACCTCAGTGGAATGGAAGGGATACCGGATCAACATCGTCGATACCCCCGGCCACGCCGATTTCGGCGGTGAGGTGGAGCGTATTCTCGACATGGTGGACGGCGTGATCGTGCTGGTCGACTCGGCCGAAGGCCCGATGCCGCAGACCAAGTTCGTGGTGTCCAAGGCGCTGAAGGCGGGCCTGCGGCCGATCGTGGCCGTCAACAAGATCGACAAGCCGGAGCGGCGCCCGGACGAGGTCCTGAACGAGGTGTTCGACCTGTTCGCCAATCTCGACGCCACCGACGAGCAGCTCGATTTCCCGGTGCTTTACGGCTCCGGCAAGATGGGCTGGATGTCGAAACAGTATGACACGCCGGCGGCCAACATGGACGAGCTGTTCCAGCTGGTCATCGATCATGTGCCGGTGCCGCGCATCGAGGAAGGCCCGTTCCGTTTCCTCGCCACCACCATCTCCGCCGATCCGTTCCTCGGCCGTATCCTGACCGGGCGGATCCTGTCCGGCTCAGTCAGGCCGAACCAGTCGGTCAAGGTCCTGTCGCGTGACGGCCAGCTGGTGGAGCAGGGGCGCATCTCGAAAGTGCTCGCCTTCCGCGGGCTCGAACGCGTGCCGGTGGAAGAAGGCCAGGCGGGGGATATCGTCTCGCTGGCGGGCATGACCAAGGCCAACGTCGCCGATACCTTCTGCGACCCCTCCGTGACCGTGCCGCTCGCTGCGCGCCCGATCGATCCGCCGACCATCTCGATGACCTTCCGCGTCAACGACTCGCCGCTCGCGGGCACCGAGGGCACCAAGGTCACGAGCCGGATGATCTGGGACCGCCTGGTGAAAGAGGCCGAAGGCAATGTGGCCCTGAAGGTCGAACGCGCCACCGATGCCGAGGCCTTCACCGTTTCCGGCCGCGGCGAACTGCAGCTGGCCGTGCTGATCGAGACCATGCGCCGCGAAGGCTATGAGCTGGGCGTGGCCCGCCCGCAGGTCGTGATGCAGGAAGGCCCGAACGGCGAGAAGCTGGAGCCGATCGAGGAAGTCATCATCGACGTCGATGACGAGCATACCGGCATCGTCGTGCAGAAGCTGTCGGAGCGCAAGGCCGACATGCTCGACATGCGCCCCTCCGGTGTCGGGCGCACGCGCCTTGTCTTCCATGCGCCGACCCGCGGCCTGATCGGCTATCAGGGCGAACTCCTGTCCGACACGCGCGGCACCGCCATCATGAACCGCATCTTCCATGAGTATGCGCCTTACAAGGGCAAGATCCAGGGCCGGCATACCGGCGTGCTGATCGCCATGGAGCAGGGCGAGGCAGTGGCCTTCGCGCTGTGGAACCTGGAAGACCGCGGGCCGATGATGATTCATCCGGGCACGAAGGTTTATGGCGGCATGATCGTTGGCGAGCACAACCGCGACAATGATCTCGAGGTCAACGTTCTGAAAGGCAAGAAGCTGACCAACATGCGCGCCTCCGGTTCGGACGAGGCCGTGCGGCTGACCCCGCCGATGCTGATGACGCTGGAGAAATCGCTCGCCTATATCGCGGATGACGAGCTGGTCGAAGTCACGCCGAAATCCATCCGCCTACGGAAAATCCACCTCGACCCGAACGTGCGCAAGCGCCACTCAAAGGCCAGCGCCGACGCCTGAGGCCGGGGCAGCCCTGAAACAAGGTGAGGGGCCATCCCTGGCCGGGGACGGCCCCTCCAACGCCAGTGACCGGGAGGAAACGTGGGTCAGGCGTTGTTCCGGTTGAGGCAGTGCCTCAGTCGATCGAGGCGATCCGGGTCAGCGCGGCGCGCTCGAAGCTGGGGGCGAAGTCCACCCCGGTGGCAAGGCCCTTTTCGTGGATCTGGCGGACGGCCGCCTCATACAGGCTGGCCGTGCAGACCGGATCGGTGAACTGGCCGCCATAGGCCGGCACGCGCGAGGTGCAGGCGCGCGCGGCGGCGCGTCTTAGGTCGGACAGCAGTTTGGTGGCCGCCGCATCATCGCTGAGGGCGGCAATGTCATAGTCGTGCTTGAGGGTCGCCTTCAGGCCTTCGGCAGTGGCAACCGGTACGAGCATCGTTGCCGCAGCCAGGACGGTGACAGTGGATTTCAGCATGGGATCAATCCTTTGAGAGTTAGCGCCGGGTGTGTGCCCGGCTGGAAACTCCTCCCGCAACACCCTGTTTCAACTCGCCGTCTTCCGGGACAGCGCCCCCCAAAGGCACTGCGGCCTCCCCGGTGCGGCCAGAACATCATGTTGCAACGCAACAAATACCTCGCAGATGCAGCATGGCAAGCCGGTTCCTTTCATCCGGCGTTGAATTTTTCGTGTCAGAGGCGACCTGCCCAGCGCTTGGGCAGGCCTGCCGCATGGGCTGCCCGCCACTTGGGCGCGGGGCAGGGCGGCGGGCTGCAGCGCAGCTGAACACCTCGTAAGAATTCCTCGTTTGGCAGGCCGGGCAGCCTGTGCGATGACGCGCGCCTTCCCGGAGACGTCTGCCATGCCCATCTTCCCGTTGTATCAGGTCGATGCCTTTGCTTCCCGCGCTTTCGGGGGCAACCCGGCCTGCGTGATGCCGATGGATGCCTTCCTGACGGATGAGGTGATGCTGAAGATCGCGGCAGAGAACAATGTCTCGGAGACGGCCTTCATCGTTCCGCAGGCGGACGGTGTGTGGCAGTTGCGCTGGTTCACGCCGGCAGTAGAGGTGCCGCTGTGCGGGCACGCAACGCTGGCGGCAGCGCATGTGCTGTTCAGCCATGGCGGGTTTGCCGGAGAGGTCATCGCCTTCGACACGGTCAGGTCCGGCCGCCTTTCCGTACGCCGCCTGGCCGATGGCGGTCTGGAGATGGATTTTCCTTCGGCCCCGGTGCGGCCTGTTCCGGTCACGGATGAAATTGCCGCCGCGCTCGGCGCTCGGCCGGTGGAGGCCTGGGGCGGCATGTTCTACGCGGCGCGCTTCGAGACGCCGGAAGCGGTGAAGGCGCTGGCCCCTGACCCGCGCAGGCTGAAACAGCTCGGGGCCGACGGCGGTGGCTGGGACCGCGGCAATTTCGGCTGCTTTGCGCTCGGCGGCGAGGGCGTGGACACAACCTCGCGCTTCTTCGCGCCCGGCTCCGGCATCGACGAGGACCCGGCTACCGGCAGCTGGCACACGATGCTCGCCCGCATCCTTGCCGAACATTTCGGCAAGCCCGCCGCCACCTGCTACCAGGCCTATCCCGGCCGCGGCGCCCGCATCGGCGTGAAACTCGAGGGCGAGCGCTGCAAGCTGACGGGAACGGCGGTGACCGTGATCGAGGGACAGTTCCGGATCTAGGGTGGCACTTCCTTGCCGGCCCAGTCGAAACACTTGCCGGACTCCTCCGGGGTCAGGCCGCCGATCACGGCGAGGAGGTGCGCGGCCGCCTCTTCCGGCGTGAACAGGCGCTCTGCCGGGACATTCGCCTGAAACGGTTTCGACAGGGCCGTATCCACCGTACCCGGATGAAGTGAGACGCAGATATTGCCGGGTGCGCGCCGGGCCTGCTCGATGGCAAAGTTGCGCACCAGCATGTTGAGCGCGGCCTTCGAGGCGCGGTAGGCATGCCAGCCGCCGAGCCGGTTGTCGGAGATCGATCCCACCCGCGCGGAGAGTGCTGCGAAGACGCTGCGCTCCGCTTTCGGCATCAGCGGCAGCATGTGTTTCGCGATCAGCGCGGGCGCAAAGGTATTGACGGCGAAGACGCGTTCGAAGGCGTCAAGGCTCTGCGAGCGGTAGGATTTTTCCGGCTGCAGCCCGTCGCCATCCGACAGCAGGCCGCTGGCAACGAGGCAGAGCGTGAGGGGACCTGCCGCGCTGACCTCGCGGGCGAGGTTGGCAAGGTCTGCCTCGTTTGTGAAGTCGGCCTGAAAGCTGACAGCGCCCGGAATCGCAGCTCCGGAGCGCGAAGCAGCGAAGACGGTGCCATAGCGTCCGGAGGCGAGGACGGCCTCCGTCATTGCGCGCCCGATGCCGCCGGAACTGCCAAAGATGATCGCGTTCATGGAGGCGAGACCTAGGCCGGAAAATCAGGGCGGAAAGGTCCGGACGGAAAAGGGATGGTGCCGCTTAGGTGACTTGAACACCTGACCCCATCATTACGAATGATGTGCTCTACCAGCTGAGCTAAAGCGGCGTGCCGTTCCGGCAGGCCCCGCATATACGGGCTGGGGCAGGGGTGTGCAAGGCCGTTTTCAGTCCTCGTCCGGGGCGTAATCGAGCGGCGGGGTCAGCGGCCCCTGCGGGGCTTTCGGCGGGCTCGGCGTCTCGTCCGCCAGCGCCAGGGCGAGCACGCGGCCGGCTTCCAGCTCGCGGCCATAGGCCTCGTAACGCGGGTGCACGAGATCGCCGACATCGCCGAAGGCATAGACCATGCGGCTCCAGCCGGCGCGGTCATAGTCGAAGGCATTACCCTTGGGATCGATGTCCGACCAGTCGGCCTCACGCGAGGCGGAGACGGCCATGCGCCCCCAGCGCTGGGCCTCGACCGGGTCGCCATAGCCTTTCAGGGCGCGTTCCATCAGCAGGCACAGCCGGGCGGTCGGATTCTCCTCGACCAGCAGGGCGAGGGCCTTTATGGCCCCAACCCAGTCGGCATTGTCCATGGCAATTTCGGCCGTCAGGATGCGGCTTTCGCGGTGGCCCGGATTGGCATCCGCCAGGCCTTTCAGCCGTGCACTGACGTTCTGGCGCGTATCCTGCGGCACGAGGCGGCGCGAGAGCTGGGCAAGGGCGGGGTGGGGGCGGGCCTTCCAGCCCAGCTCGAGCACGCCCTGCGCGGCTTTCGCCTTGCCATCGGTCATCAGGAAGCGGGCGCCATGATAGGCGGCCGGGGGGAAGTCCGGCGCCGCGCGGATCGCTTCGGCCAGGGCCTTCTGGGCCGCCTGTTTCTCCGTATGCGGAAGGCTTATGGCCCGGGCCGTGTGCAGCACGGCGCGGCGGCGGCGGGCGTTCAGGGCCTCGACCTCGCCGCGCTTCTCGCCCATCGCGAGTGTCTCCAGCGCCTGCTCCCATTCGCCTTTCGATACCTGCAGGTCGAACAGGGAGTTGAACGGCCAGTCGGCATCCGTCTTCAGGGCCAGCGCCTCGCGGGTGCGGGCCTCGGCAGTGACGAGATCGCCCCGTTCGGACGCCGCCGCCGCTGCCCCGCGCAGGCCGGCAAGCTGGCCGCCGGGCAGGCGGGTCAGCAGGCTCCAGGCGCGCTCGGCACCGGCCCAGTCATCATTGGCTTCGGCCGCGCGCGCTTCCAGCAGCAGCTTCAGCCGCTCGTCCTCGGCATGGCGCATGGCCTTCCTGGCAAGGCGCAGGGCGGCCTTTGCATCCCCGCCCTCGGCCGCCAGCAGGCCCTCGGCCAGGGCTGCGTTCGCCTTGCGCGCCCGGCTGAGGCGGCGGGCCTTCGTGATCCGGCCGGGCAGCACCAGCAGCGCGGTGGCCAGCCACCAGGCCAGCGCCAGAAGGCCGCCAAGCAGGATGACGAAGATGGCCGCCGCGCCGGACTTCACCGCAACGATCTCGCCGCCAACCGGGAAGGTGACCTCACCCGGCAGGCTGAACGCCCACCAGGCCAGCACCGCGCCGAGCATCACCAGAAGGATGACGGAGATGAACAGGAAAAAGCGGCCCATGGCGCGTCAGTTCTCCCCTTCCGCCAGGCTGAGGCGCACATCCTCCAGCGCCTGTTCCAGCGTGATGCGGCGGTTCGCGCGCCGGGTCCAGTCTTCAGCCGCCCGCGCCGCTGCCGGTTCGAGCGTCGAGAGGGCGCGCAGCGCTGCGGCCAGGTCGCCGGCCGTCAGAGCCTGAGCAGCCTTGTCCAGGGCCCTTGTGGTTTCCGGATGCGAGCCGTTCGACGGGCGGACACTGACGGCATCGCCGAAGAAGCGGTCGGCCCAGGACAGTTTCGCCGAAGGCTCGGGCGTGGCCGCCGCCAGCACGGCGGCGCGCACGGCGGGAAACTCGGCCTGCAGTGCGG
>JBKBJF010000049.1:0-10645 GCA_046293935.1 Hyphomonas sp. | reverse complement strand
GGGGGGGCCGGATTTTCGCGCTGACCTTCCCCTGGCAAATCTGCTAGACCCGGACCCATGATGACCGGCCCCGCCCCTCAGACGAGCGAACTCACGGCCGCCCTGCGCGCCTCGCGCAATGTCTTCTGGCATGCCGGTGGCTTCAGCCTGTTCGTGAACCTTCTGATGCTGACCGGGCCGCTCTACATGCTGCAGGTCTACGACCGCGTGCTGGCCTCGCGTTCCGTCCCGACCCTGGTGGCGCTGACCCTGCTGGTCCTCGTCCTGTACGGCACGCTCGCCGTTCTCGAATGGGCGCGGGCCGGCCTGTTCAGCGTGGCCGCCTCCCGGTTTGAAGGGACACTCAGCACCCGCGCGGCGTCTGCATCGATGGCGCTCAGCCTCTCCGATCCGGGCAGGGCCACCGACCGCCCGCTGCGCGACCTGCGTGCCCTGCGCCGGTTCCTTGCCAGCCCCGTGCTTGGCGCCCTGTTCGATGCACCGTTCAGCCCGGTCTTCCTGATCGTCCTGTTCATGCTGCATCCCTTGTTCGGCGCCTGGGCGCTGTTTGGGGCCGGCGTGCTTGTGGTCCTTGCCCTGGTCAACGAACGTGCCTCCGCCCGGTTCACACGCGAGAGCGAAGACCACGAGCGCGCCAGTGCGCTGCGCTCATCCGAGATGACCCGCCATGCCGAAGCCCTGAAATCGCTCGGCATGAGCACCGCCCTGCGTCTGCGCTGGCAGGACGCATTCGATGCCGGCGACACCGCACATGCGCGGTCAGGGCGCATCCTCTCCGGCTTCTCTGCGGTGACAAAGGCTTTCCGGCTGTTCCTGCAATCGGCCATCCTCGGGCTCGGCGCCTGGCTCGCCATCCGGGGCGATTCTACCGCCGGAGCCATGATTGCAGCCTCCATCCTGATGGGCCGTGCGATCGCGCCGCTGGAACAGATCGTGGGCCAATGGCGCAGCATTGCCACCGCACGCGAGAACTGGGCGGCGCTGAAGGCTGCCCTCTCAAGGGTTCCGCCACCGGACGAACCCATGCCCTTGCCGCCGATTCGCGGTCATGTCCGTGCCGAGAACGTCTTCGCCGGCCCGCCGGGCAGCCCGCCCGTTCTGCGGGGGCTGACCTTCGAACTGAAACCGGGGGAGGTGCTGGGCGTGCTGGGCCCCTCTGCGGCCGGCAAGTCCTCACTCGCCCGGGTCCTGACCGGCGCCTGGCCTGTCACGTCCGGCCATGTCCGCCTCGACGGTGCCGACATCGCGCAGCTGCCATCCGAGACACTCGGGCCGCAGATCGGTTATCTGCCCCAGCAGGCCGATCTGCTTTCGGGGACCGTGCGCGACAACATCGCCCGTTTCCGGACAGACGCTTCTCCGGAGGCGATCATTGCGGCGGCTGAGGCGGCCGGCTGCCATGACATGATCCTGCGGCTGCCCCGGGGTTATGATACCGAGATCGGCCTCGGAGGCGCCTATCTGTCTGCCGGCCAGCGCCAGCGCATCGGCCTTGCCCGCGCGCTGTTCGGCAATCCGAACCTGATCATACTGGACGAGCCGAACTCCAATCTGGACGGCCCGGGCGAGCAGGCCCTGCAAGCAGCCATTGCCGCCGCCAAGGCCCGCGGGGCAACCGTCATCATCATCGCCCACCGCCCGAACGCGATCATTCACTGCACGCGGCTGATGGTCCTCGATGAGGGCCGGATCCGGGAATTCGGCCCGGCCGAGGAGGTCCTCTCCCGGATCATGCCGAAGCAGGCGAACGTCGTGCGCCAGATACGTCCGGGAGAGGGCAGCAATGGCTGATCTCTCGCTTCCCCGATATTCATCCGTGCGCGGAGGCTTGCTCAGGCAATACCTCTATGCCGGCTGGGGTATTGTCGCGCTGGTCTTCGGCGGACTCGTTGTCTGGTCGGTCTTCGCCCCGTTCGAGGGGGCCGTGCTCACCACCGGCCAGATCTCCGTCGAATCGAACCAGCAGGCCGTGCAGCATCTCGAAGGCGGCATTGTCCGCGACATCTACGTCCGCGAGGCCGATGCCGTCGCTGAGGGGCAGAAACTGCTTTCACTGGATGCCACCTCCACGGCCGCTGCCCTGCAGGCGCTGGAAGCGCGCCTCTATGGTCTGCTCGGCACAGAGGCCCGCCTCGTGGCCGAGCGCGACGGATCGCGCACGCTGCGTCTTCGCCCCGGTTTCGAATCCTTCGCGGACCGTCCGGATATGCAGGCCGTTCTGACAGCGCAGGAAACCCTGCTGAAGGCGCGCAAGGAGAATCTCGGCACTCAGGGCACGATCCTGCGCCAGCGGATCGATCAGCTGAACACCCGGATCGCCGGCATGCAGAACGAGATTGCCGCCAAGGACGATCAGATCGCCCTCGTCGACGACGAAATTGCAAGGTTTGAAACCCTGATGGAGCGGGGGCAGGCGGTCGTCACACGTATCCTCGCCCTGAAGCGTGACCGTGCCCGCCTGCAGGGCGAGAAAGACGGCCTCGTCTCCGACATTGCCGCCACCCGCGTTCAGATCGGCGAGGCGCGCAGCGAGATCGCCCGGCTTGATCAGGGCAACCGCGAACTCATCCTCACCGAGCTGCGCGATGTGCAGACGCAGATCGGCACTCTGGCCGAAGAACGCACTGCCCTTCTGGACAGGTCCGGCCGGCTCGACATTACAGCCCCGCGGGCCGGCCGCGTCCTCGGTATCCGCGCGCACACGGTCGGCGGCATCATCCGCCCCTCTGAGCCGATCATGTACATTGTCCCGGAAAACGACCGCTTGATTGCCCGTGTACGGATCAGTCCGGCCGACATCGACGAGATCAGCGTCGGCCAGCGCGCCGTGCTGCGATTCAGCGCCTTCAATCAGGACACCACGCCCACATTCGTAGGCACGGTCATCAAGGTTTCCGCCGACGCCTTTGCCGACGAGGCGACCGGCGCCACCTTCTACGAAGCGCAGATCGAGATTCCCGAAGCCGCCCTCGGCTCATCCCGCTTCACGCTTCTGCCCGGTATGCCGGTCGAAGCCAGCCTCACCACCGAGAGCCGCAACGTCCTGAGTTACCTCGTGAAACCGCTGACCGACTCCCTCTCTCGCACGTTCCGCGAGTAGCCGCATCCGGTCTCCGGAGCAGTTTCCGCTAATCCTCCCGCCGCTTGTAGCGCGGCGGGCCGTCCGGGCCGATCTTGCCCGCATACGGATTTTTTCCCTGCCGCACGAACAGGCGGATCGGCACGCCGTGCATGTCGAATGCCTCGCGGATGCCATTGACGAGATAGCGCTTGTAGCCTTCCGGCATCTGCTCGCCGCGCGAGGCGATCAGCACGAAAGTCGGCGGGCGCGCCTTCATCTGCGCCATGTAGCGCGGCTTGATGCGCTTGCCCTGCACGCTCGGCGGCGGGTGATGCTCCACCGTATGGCGCAGCCAGCGGTTGAGGTCGCCGGTCTTTACCTTCGCGGTCCAGTCCTTGTAGACGTTCACCACCGCCGGCATCAGCTTCTCGACATTGCGCCCGGTCAGGCCCGACAGGAACACGACCGGCGCGCCCCCCGCGTTCGGCACCAGCCGGTTGGCCAGGTCGCGGATATGCCGCGCTGCGCCATCCGGGTCCTGAACGGTATCCCATTTCGAGATCACCAGCACCAGCCCGCGGCCTTCCCGCAAGGCAAGATCGGCAATCTGCAGGTCCTGCTTTTCGAGGGCGTCATGCGCGTCCATGACCAGTGCGACAATGTCGGCATATTTCAGGGAACGGATGGTTTCGGCGGTTGACATCCGCTCCAGCCGCTCCTGCACCTTCGCCTTCCGGCGCAGGCCCGCAGTGTCCACGAGGCGCACCTGCCGGCCTTCCCATTCCCAGTCGATCTGGATCGAGTCCCGGGTGATGCCTGCCTCCGGCCCGGTCAGCAGCCGCTCGGACTGGATCAGCTGGTTGATCAGGGTCGACTTGCCGGCATTCGGCCGCCCGACAATCGCGAGGCGTATCGGCTTCGGCGCCGCCGGCTCCGGCGCCTCTTCCGGCGCGTCGCCTTCGGCGGCCTCAATCGCGGCTACCAGCTCATCATCCGTGATCGAACTATCCTCGATATCGATATGCGCCAGCTTGTCGAGAATGTCGTCTCCGCCGCCGCCGGCATAATCGGGCTCGGCCTCTTCCAGCGCCCGCTCGAACGCCTCTTCGCCGAGGGCCGTGCGGATGGCCTCATACAGCTCCGCCATGCCTTCGCCGTGTTCCGCCGACAGGCCCACGGGTTCGCCGAGGCCCAGCCGGAAGGCATCCAGCACGCCGGCCTCGCCCTGCTTGCCTTCCGCCTTGTTCGCCGCCAGCACCACCGGAACGCCGGCCTTGCGCAGCAGCGCCGCGAAGGTCTCGTCCTCCGGTGTCACGCCGATGCGCGCATCGATCAGGAACAGGGCAAGGTCGGCTTCGGCGATCGCGGCTTCCGTCTGCGCGCGCATGCGCGCCTCCAGGCTGTCATCGCGCACATTGTCGAACCCGGCCGTGTCGATCAGCAGCAGCGGCAGCGACGCGAGCCGGCCCTCCGCCATCTTGCGGTCACGCGTCACGCCTGGCTGGTCATCGACCAGTGCCAGCTTCTTGCCCGCGAGGCGGTTGAACAGGGTCGACTTGCCGACATTCGGCCGTCCGACGATGGCGAGCTTCAAAGGCAAGGCAGCAGCCCTCTGGTTGATCCGGGGGCCGCCGCATATGGCCCGGCCCTAATCGATGGCGATCAGCTTGGCCTCGTCCGTGAGGACAAAGAGCCGCCCCTGCGCCGCAATCGGCTCGATATACACCGTCTCGCCCAGCTTCAAAGAGCCCGTCTGCGAGCCGTCGGCGGGCGAGAAGGCCAGCAGCTCGCCGCGCGAGGAGATCAGGATCACCCGGCCGGAGGCCACCACGGGCGCCGAATAGGTGATCGGTTTCTTCTTCTTCTCCTCGTTGCGGTAGGAGGGCAGCTGTTTCACCCAGTAGGCCTCGCCCGTGGCCGCATCGAGGCAGGCGAGTTCGTCATTGGTGCCCAGCACGAACAGGTAGCGCCCGGCCAGCGCTGGGGCCCGGGTCGATCCGACCACCTGCGTCCACACCCGCGCGCCGCTGCGCCCGTCGATCGCCGCCGTTGTGCCCGACTGGCTGGAGGCGAACACCAGGCCCGCGCCCAGCACGGGGCGCGAGCCGATATCGTTGATTTCCGAGATCGGCGTGAACCGGCCGGACTGGGCCAGCGCATCGCTCCACAGGCGGCGGCCATTGGCACCGAGATAGGCGATGATCTCGCCGGAAGAGAAGGGGGCGATCACGAAGTCTTCCACGGCCGCCGCGCTCGGGCTGCCCAGCACGCGCGCGGATTCGGAAATCGCCTGGTCGCTCCACACCGTCTCGCCCGTCTCGAGGTTCAGCGAGAACACTTCGTTATTGTTGGAGACGACGATCACCCGGCCATCGGAGATCGTCGGCGAACCGGTCATCGGTGAGTCGAGTTCGCGGCGCCATTTCTGCGCGCCGGTATTGGCGTCCAGAGCGGCGACATAGCCGAACCCGCTGGCCACGACCAGTGTATCGCCGGACACGGCCAGGCCGCCGCCGAGCGCCGCCTTGTCGCGCTTCGAGATGCCCTTCAGCCGCTGGCTCCACAGCGGCGAGCCGTTGGACAGGCTGGAGGCGCGCACCGTCTGGGCCGCATCGAGGGTGAAGATCGCCGTCTCGCTCGTCACCGGCGGCGTGGTGATCGCGGCCTTGCGGCTCGACCCCTTGCCCACCGACCGGCGCCAGGCGACGCGCAGGTTCGGCGCGGCCTCGACATGGCCGGCCGCCTTGGTTGCGGTGCTGCCCGCTTCCCGCCAGGCCTTGACCGGTGCGGCCGGTGGCAGTTCGATGGCGATGCCGGTCAGCGTCGCGCTCGGCTCCACCCGTTCATTGTCCAGCACCATGGTCACGCGCCCGGCGCGTTCCTCGGCGCGGAGTTCTTCCTTCTTGGTGTTGCGGCCAAAGCCCGGCAGGCTGTTGCACGCGCTCAGCGCCAGCAGCGAGGCAAGGGCCGCCGCTGTCACGGCACTCCGGGTCAGTCTCATTGTCCGTTCTCCTCGGGCGCATCGGCCGGGGCCGGCGCGGGGGTTTCCTCTCCGGCCTCAGGAGCCAGCGGCAGCGCGGCGAGCGCGATCTCTGCCCGCTGCACCACCCCGGCCGGGGCGTTGGCGTCGAATTTCAGCTGGTTGAACGCGGTGCGGGCGCGGGCTATATCACCCACGGCGGCGGCCTTGGAGGCCACCAGCTCGCGGGCCAGCGCGCCCAGGGCCGTATCCTCGCCCGGCAGCGTGCCCAGCGTCGTCTCCAGCTCGTCCAGTGTCAGCGTATCGGCCCGCAGGTAGGCCGCTTTCAGCAGCGCCAGGCGCTCGAATGGCCCGCCCTCGGTGCCGCCTGCAGCGGCGAGGGTCTCGGCGGCGGCGGCCGGGTCACCCATGCCCTCGATCTGCGTCTGCGCCAGGAAGTGCGCGGCCAGTGGCGACAACTTCGTATCTGCCTCCACGATCGCCCGGAAGGCGTTTGCCGCCTCCTCGTATTGGCCCTCTTCCAGGGCCTTGACGGCCTTCTCAAGTTCCAGCGCCCGCTCCGCCCGGGCCTTCGCGGCCCCCGGCTTCAGGATGAACTCGTTCACGGCGACGGCCCCGATCAGGGCCGCCACGGCGCCATAGACGAACGGCCGCCAGCGCTTCCACCAGCTTTCCAGCTTCTCCTGGCGGACGCTCTCATCGACTTCGGTGAAAATGTCGGTCAAACGGGGGGCTCCGGGGCAGGGATCAGGGATTCGGCGCGAACCTAGACGCCGCGCGGGGCGGCTGCAACGGATCAGCGCTGTTCGGCTTGAGGTTTTCGCAGGCTGTAGGTTTCGGTCGCGCCGGGAAAACGGCGGGTGCGCACGTCCCCGGCAAAGGCTGCTGCTGCCCCGGAGACGACACTGGCGAGGTCGGCATACCGGCGCACGAATTTCGGCGTCCAGTCGAACAGGCCCAGCATGTCCTGTGTCACCAGCACCTGCCCGTCACAGGCCGGCGAGGCACCAATCCCGATGGTCGGGCAACTCACCTCGGCGGTGATCTCGGCGGCCAGGTCCTCCGCCACCCCCTCGATGACGATCGCGAACGCCCCGGCGGTGTCGGCGGCGCGGGCCTCGGCGATCACCCGGTCGCGCTCGGCCCCGGTGCGGCCCTTGGCCCGGAACCCGCCATCGATGTTCACCGCCTGCGGGCGCAGGCCGACATGGCCCATCACCGGAATGCCGCGCTCCACCAGGTGCGCGATCTGCCCCGCCGCATACGCCCCGCTCTCGATCTTGACGCCCTGGCAGCCGGTCTCCTTCATGATCCGCACCGCGTTCAGGAAGGCCTGGTCAGCATTCGTCTCATAGCTGCCGAACGGCATGTCGACGACCACGAAGGCCCGCTCGGACCCGCGCATCACCGCCTGCCCGTGCAGGATCATCATCTCCATCGTGACTCCCACGGTCGAGGGCAGGCCATGCACCACCATGCCGACGCTGTCGCCGACCAGCAGGATATCGGCATGGGCGTCCAGCAGCGCCGCCATGGGCGCGTCATAAGCTGTCAGCATCACCAGCGGGGTCCCCCCCTTGGCGGCGGCAATATCCTTCACGGTCTTGCGGGCGGTCTGGCTCTGTTTCGACATGCGCCTGCGATAGCTTCTCCCCGGTCCCGTCGCAAGGAAACAACAGGGTTAATGCCGCAGCCGCCTGCGTTTCGTCCGCTTCTGCACTGGAGCGCTGCCTGGCGCTCGCTCCGCGGGCGGGCCGCTGGCCGACGCGTCCTTGCGCTCAGCCCGGCAGCACTGGCACGCCGAACAGGACCGGGTGCAGCCAGACAAGGATTGCGGCATAGGCGCCCAGCCCGATCACGACCGCCGCCACATCGCCCATCACGTTCACCGGCGCATCGGCCGGCGGGCCATTGTCCCCGCGTTTCTTCAGCTGGATCCGGTCGATCACCGCATACGCCAGAAAGCTGCCGAACAGGAAGATCGAGTTCCACTCCCAGTTGGCCAGCAGGTGTCCCACCGCCCAGATCTTCACCGCCACCAGCATCGGATGTTTCAGAATCTTCTTGATGTGTCCGGCCGGGGCATAGGCCGCCACCAGCGCAATCATCGCAAACGGCATCAGCACGAGGTTGAGGTGCCTCAGAGCGGCCGGCGGATAGCCCAGCCCGCCGGCGCTGCGTGCCTCGCCATAGCCCCACACCATCAGCACGAACCCGGCCAGCGCCGCCAGGCTGTAGAGCCCCATGTAGGGGCCCGTCCCCATCCGCACCTTCAGGTCCTTGCCCGGCGCGCGCGACCGGAACGTCGTGAACAGATGCGTTCCGAAAAACACGACAAGCCCCAGCACCAGATATGTCATCCCAGCCCTCCCCGGCCGATTTGCGCCGAACCTAGCCTGATTGGCCCGCCCTTCAAAGCCCCTTCCACGCCTCGTAGATCGGGAGAGGAGGGGGGGGGGCGGGCCTGCAGGGAGAGGAATGGCAGGGGGTCTGTGTCCATCCGTTGACGGAGCACTTATGCCTACATTCCCGCCGGAAACTCCGCAGCTATATCAATACCCTGCAAAATATCCGGGCGAACTTGCGCCACACCCCTCAAACCCGGCCTATACTCGGCGCATGGAACAGACACCGCCCTTCGGTCCGCTCATCACCCGTGCCCGCTTGCGCGTCGCCGAGCTGATCCGCATGCTGAACGACATGCGGCCGGAAGGCGGCGGCCTGCTCAGCGCCCATGCCATCGCCCTGTTCGTGCGCACGATCCTCGAGCCCGCCGAGTCGATCCTGCGGCACATGCTGCTGCTGATGGCGGCAGAGCTGCTGCCCCTGCTGCGCAAGGCCGCAGGCCCGCCCGCTGCCGCGCCTGGCCGCCGCAAGGCGCCGGCCGCGACCCCTCCCATAGCCCGCGCCCCGCTGTTCCGCCTGTTCGATACGCCGCCCCGTCCGGCAGCGGGGTCGTCACTCCGCACGCCGGCCGGTCCCCGCGCGCCCCGCGCGGCGTCGCCGGATCTGTCCGCCGGAGACGCGCTCGCCGCCCTGAATGCCGGCTTCGAGGCCCGCCTCGCCGCACTCACGGCCGCCGCCCTCGATCCCGACACCGCCGCGCGCCGGCTGCTCGCCCGCCTGCGCCGCGAGCGTCCCGCCACCTGCCGCATCCGCACGGACATGCCCGAAGGGCTGAAGCAGATGCGCACGCCCACCTACCGGGACACGTTCCACGCCCTGACCGCCGCCACCGGCCCGGTCTGGCTGCAGCTCATCGACTCCTCCTGACACGGATCACTTGCAGGCCCGCACACCCGGAAGGCCCCGGCCTCTCCGGGCGCCTGTGCTGCCATGCAATACGAGCGCAAGCGCTCTGATCGCATCAGAAGACCGCACCTGGCCCTGTGCGCGCGGGCCGGAAAGCAGCGCCCGGCCCCCTGCCCTGCCCGCAAGGGGCAGATTTTACTTTGCTTTGCAAAGTTCTTTGTTGACGGCCTATTAGCTTTGAAATACAAAGCGGACGTCAGCCAGACATGAGGAGACCTGACATGCCCCTCCGGAAACCCCTTCTTGCCCTTGCCGCCGGCCTCGCTGCCGCCGGGACCGCAGCGGCCGCCCCGCTCACCGTGACGGTGACCGGCATCGAGGCGCGCGGCGGCACCTTCTACATCGGCGTGCAGACCGAGGCGCAGTTCATGAAACAGAACGGCGTCGCGGGCGAGATCATCCAGGCGCCGGAAGCCGGCGCGCGCACCTTCACCTTCGACCTGCCGGAAGGCACCTATTCGGTGTCGGTCTGGCATGACTTCAACGGCAATGGCGTATTCGACCTCGCCGGTGACGGCCGCCCCGTGGACGGCTGGGGCACGATCCAGGGCGAGACGCTGCGCGCTCCACCCACGTTCAGCCAGGTGAGCGTGACCCTGCCGTCCAGCGGCACAAGCGCCACCGTGAAGACCGTCTACCCGCAGTGAACCGCTCATCCCTGTACGGATGACCTGAAACGCCCGGACCCTTGCGGGGCCGGGCGTCTGTTTTCTGCGGATGGGCTGAACAAGCCGTGCCCCGGCGCGACCACCGGCCAGTCAGGCCCTGGCCAGGGCGGTCCGCTTACAGGCGGTAGCGGATCTGGTCGGACCAGAAACGCTCGAGACGCGAGATGGTCTTGTTCAGCTGGCTGAGGTCGTCCGCCCGCACCGAGGCCGTCGGTTCCAGCGCCGTCGCCTGTTTCTCGAACAGCTTTGCAACCCGGGCGCGCACCTTCTTGCCGCGATCGGTCAGGCGCAGCGTCACCGTGCGCTTGTCGTCTTCCGAACGCGTCTGAACGAGATAGCCGCCTTCCTGCAGCTTCTTGACGTTATAGGAC
Source organism: Hyphomonas sp. (assembly GCA_046293935.1). GTDB lineage: Bacteria > Pseudomonadota > Alphaproteobacteria > Caulobacterales > Hyphomonadaceae > Hyphomonas. Next base: position 253 of record JBKBJF010000049.1, on the reverse strand, counting down.
AGGCTCGTGCCGGCGAAGGCGCCACGGGCGCGCAGCACCGAAGCAGGGGCATCGCCCTCGCCGATCTCGTAGAGCAGCAGGGCCTGCACGCCCGTCAGGGAGCGCTCGCCGCCGCGCTCGAGATCGTCCTTCACGACATCATGCAGGCGGCGGTGCGCCTGTTCGAGCAGAGACAGCGACTTCAGGAAAGATTCGCCAATTGAACCAGATGCAGTTTCCTGCATGTCGATCATCATCATTTTCACCACCACTC
>JBKBJF010000005.1:0-76459 GCA_046293935.1 Hyphomonas sp. | reverse complement strand
CATGGGGGGAGGATAATCCCGCTGCGGACCCCACAGGATTGGAAACCTGAAAAAGCTCTTCTTCCGGCCAGAGGGCGAAACCGAAGGAGCCGGGCGCCCCAGGCCGCACGCCTTGTTTTACAGGCCCTTCCGGGGTCCCGGTCTTCGCCTGCGGCAAAACCGGGAGGACGGGGGTAGAGGTGCAGGGTGGGCGTTTGGTGCTGCGTAAGGTGAAAGTTGTGCAACAGCGGCGGGGGCTGGAAGCCCCTCACCTCCCATCGCTGCGCGATGGGCCCCTCCTCTCCCGCAAGCGGGAGAGGGGTTGGGTTGCGCGGCCTACTTCACCTCTTTCGGCGGTTTCAGCCTGCGCTTCGTCTGGTGGGCTTCTGCCTTCTCGCCATCCGGTTTTTCGCCGCGCATGTAGTGGCGTTGCCAGCGTTCTTTCAGGGCGTTGTGTTCGCCGTCCTTGAGGCGGGCGTTGAAGTCGGCGCGGCTGTCGCGCCAGGCTTCGTACTCCTTCACGAGGCCTGGATTGGTGGCGAGGCGTTTGCGGATCGGCTCGACCTCTTCGAGGCGTTTGTGTTCCATGAGCGTAATGAAGGCGAAGGGTTCGCCCTTGCGGAAGATGACTTCGCCGGGGCGTGTCATCTGCCAGTTCATGGTGAAGGGGAAGGGCAGCCAGTCGGTTTCGACGAGGCCGGTGAGAGGGGCGATGCCATCCTTCGGCCAGTTGGGCGCGCCGGTGACCCAGACGCCCCAGCCGGGCGGCGTGCGGAAAAGGTGGCCGGTGTGGAAGGTGACGATGCCGCGCATGAAATGCGCGTCGGCGAAGGAGGCGATGGCGCGCGGGTCGCCGGTGGTTTTCAGCTCGATGTCCTCGTTGCGCGGGCCGCCATTCCAGATGATCTTGATGTCCATCGGGCAGAGGATTTCCCAGCCGGTGGAGTTGGCCATCGTCAGCGGCAGGCAGCGATAGGGATGGCGGTCGGCGAAGGCGTCCATCCAGGCGCGGTCGGAGCGGCCGGGGACGATTTCCGGGGCGGTATCGTAGATCTTGTAGCATTCGAGGCGCATGGGCTTCGCCTTAACTCCTTGACGGGACAGCGAAGTCTTGGCGAATGGGCGCCATGCTAGCAAGCCCTGACGCCCTGTTCGCCTATCTCGATTCCCTCGGGATTGCGCATTCGACCGTATGGCACGAGCCGCTGTTCACGGTGGAGCAATCGGCCGGGCTGAAAGCACAGATGCCGGGGGCGCATACGAAGAACCTGTTCCTGAAGGATGGTGAGGGCGCGCTGGTGCTGATTGCGGCGGAGGCGCACAATTCGTTGCGGCTGAACCAGCTGCACAAGGTGATCGGGACCAAGCGGCTCTCGTTCGGGCCGGCGGACCTGATGTCCGAAGTGCTGGGCGTGGTTCCGGGATCGGTGACGGCGTTCGCGTTGATGAATGATGCGGCCAGGCGCGTGCGTTTCCTAGTGGATGCGGTGCTGGCGGCAGCTGAGACCGTGAACTTCCATCCGCTGGTGAACACCGGCACGACGGCGATCAGCCAAGCGGATTTCCGGCGTTTCGTGGACGCGACGGGGCATGGGTTCGAGGTGGTGGATTTTTCGGTTGTGTAGGCCCGCACCGCCCCCCGGCCCGAGCCCCGCCCCCTCTCCTGCTGGCGGGAGAGGGGTTAAGGTCAGGCCCGGGCCTTCGCCGTTTCTGGCCTGATGATGCCGCGGTTCAGCAGTTCCTCGGCAATCTGGACGGCGTTGAGGGCCGCGCCCTTGCGCAGATTGTCGGAAACGCACCAGAAGGCAAGGCCATGCTCAACCGTGGGATCGTTCCGTATACGGCTGACATAGGTGGCCCATTCGCCGACACATTCCTTCGGCGTGATGTAGAGCTCTTCCTCCGGATCATCGACGACCATGAGGCCGGGGCTTTCGCGCAGCAGGGCACGGGCCTGCCTGGCGGTCATCGGGCCGTTGAGCTCAATATGAACGGCCTCGGAATGTCCGACGAAGACCGGGACGCGCACGCAGGTGGCGACGAGCTCGATGGCGGGGTTGAGGATTTTCTTGGTCTCGACGCGCATCTTCCACTCTTCCCTGGTGTAGCCGTCCTCCATGAACACATCGATGTGCGGGATCAGGTTGAAGGCGATCTCCTTGGGGAAGACTTCCGGGGTGGGCTCGTCATTGACGAAGACGCCGCGCGTCTGATTCCAGAGTTCGTCCATCGCATCCTTACCCTTGCCGGACACCGACTGGTAGGTGGCAACGACCACGCGCCTGATGCCAACGGCATCGTGGATCGGCTTCAGCGCCACGACCAGCTGAGCCGTCGAGCAGTTCGGATTGGCGATGATGCGTTTCTTCTCATAGCCCAGGACGGCGGCGGCATTGCACTCCGGCACGACGAGGGGCACGTCGGGGTCCATCCGCCACTGCGATGAGTTGTCGATGATGATGGCGCCGGCCGCGGCGATCTTCGGACACCACTCCTTCGACACCTTGCCGCCGGCGGACATCAGCACGAGGTCGACCCGGGAAAAGTCGAACTGTTCCAGATCGTGGCATTTCAGGGTGCGGTCGCCATACGAGACTTCCTTGCCGATCGAGCGGCGGGAGGCGACGGCGTAGACCTCGTCGGCGGGGAAGAGGCGCTCGTCCAGAATGTTGAGCAGTTCCCGCCCGACATTGCCTGTGGCGCCGACGACCGCGATGCGCGTGCCCATGATGATCTCCGTTCCGAGCTGTGGTGCGGGCCTTATGGCGCAACTCGCCCCCGGCTGAAAGCGGCTTGTGCAACACGCCCCCGGCTGGCAGGAGGAAGGTCTGCCGCTGAAGGGTGAAAGCGCCGTGCTGGACGAGACCATCCGCCGCTATATCGCGAGCTATAACGACCGGGACATCGAGGCGATGCTGGCCTGCGTGACCGATGATGTCGTGTTCGAGAATATCTCCAATGCCGGTGGATCGATGCGGCTCGACGGCAAGGCGATGATGCGGCAGGTGGCGGAAGTCTCCGGCAATGCCTTCTCCTATCGCCGCCAGCGCCTGATCAATCTCGTCAGCGGCAATGGCAAGGCCGCCGCCGAGATCGAGTTCGAGGGACGCGCAGCCGTGGACCTGCCGAACGGCGTGCGGGCCGGAGAGACCGTGCGGGTGCGCGGGGCGAGTTTCTTCGAGTTCCGCGGCCCCCTGCTCTGCCGGATTGCGGATTACAGCTGAGCCTCACTCCGGAAAGCGCTGGGCGTAGGTCTCACGCAGGCGCACCCAGTTGTCCCAGTGCGGCGCGGGCTTGCGCCCGGCCAGCTTCGCTTCCAGCACATCGACATGCGCATGCCAGCCGGCGGAGACGCTGAGCAGGACATCGCGCGAGGGCGGGCGGCGGTGGGTAATCCTCAGCAACGTCCCCTCGCCTTTCTCAACCAGCTCGAACAGGACATCCGACTGGACGCCCCAGCTGATCAACAGGCGCCGGGGCGGCTCGACCTCCAGCACCTTGCAGGTCATGCGGTTTTCCGCGCCCATGCCTTCGGGACGGCGACCGGGCGGATCGGTCAGTTCATCATTGCGCCAGACGAACTCGAACTCGGCGCCCGGGGTCAGGTCCATGTCGCCGGAGGCCAGCCACTGACGGCGCAGCTCGCTTTTCGTCAGATAGTCCCAGACCCGGGAAACCGGGCCTGGCAGCAGGCGTTCGAGTTTCAGGACGGTGGGCTCGACGAGCTGGCCGTAGGCGGAGGATGTGGTGGTCTGGGTCATGACTTCTTTCCTTTGGGAGGCGGGGTTGTGCGGGGCGGGGATGTCTGATCGGCTTCGCGCAGAAGGCTTTCGAGGATGTCGAGACGGCCGGTCCAGAAGCGTTCGTAGAAGGCCAGCCATTCACTGGCGCTGGCGAGGGGGCCGGCCTCGAGATGGCAGACATGCGTGCGCCCGCGCACCTCGCGGCGGATGAGGCCGGCGCCTTCCAGCGCCTTTATGTGTTTCGAGACGGCAGCGAGCGACATCTCGAACGGCTCGGCAAGCTCTGTCACAGTGCGGGCACCACCTGTCAGCTCACGGAGCATGCGGCGGCGGGTGGCGTCTCCCAGGGCGTGGAAAACGGCATCGAGGCGGGCGGGTTCTGCTAATTCAACCATGTGGTTGAATATGGCAGGCGCAGTGAGATTGTCAACCGGTTGGTTGAATATTTATCCAGCCGCCTTCATCACAGGACGCCGCAACTCCGGCGCCAGGCCTTCGCCCATCAGGTCAATGAAGTTTTCCGAGTAGAAGTTCGTGATCTGGGTGGGCGTGCAGCCGGCGAGGGTTTCGTCGAAGCGCTTCAGCGGATTCCGGCCACCTTCGACATGGGGATAGTCGGACGAGAACAGGCAGATTTCGTCGCCGGCATTGCGGATGATCCAGCCCGCGTCTTCGTGTGGATAGGGCGCGGCACGGAACTGGCGGCGGACGATTTCGGAGGGTCTGGCGGAAAGCTTCTGCAACCGCTCCTCGTTGCGGATGAAGGCATGCGCGGCCGAATCCATCGCGCGCATCCATCCGGGCACCCAGGAGGCGCCCAGCTCGATGGCCCCCCACTTCAGACGCGGGAACCGGTCGAACACGCCGTCGAAGATCAGCGTGGCGAGGGTTTGCATCGCGGAGTTCGGGATCGGCATATAGGAGACGGAGGTGAAATTGTCGTCGCCGCCGTGGAAGTCCTTCACCGGGGGCAGGCCGTTCTGCTTGTAGACCGCGTTCAGCTTCTCCTCGCCGCCGACATGCAAAACGATGGGCAGGCCCGCCTCCTCAGCGGCCCGCCAGACCGGATCGAGCCCGATATGGCTGGGCGAATGTTTCTGCGGACAGAGCGAAGGCACCATGAGCGCCTTGGCGCCGAGCCTGATTGCAAGCTGCGCTGTCTGCTCCGACCGCTGAAAATCCTCAAGCGGAACATAAGCGACGGCGAGCAGGCGCCGGTCGATGCTGCAGAAGTCGGTGATCATACGGTTGTGTGCGTCGGCAGCGGCATAGCAAAGCTCCATGTCGTCCGACTGGTCGAGCCCGAAATTGCCGAGGCAGAAGGTGGTGAAAACGAGCTGGCTGGCAAAGCCGAGCCGGTCGAGCGCAGCAGGGCGGTCCTGGCGGCGGAAGGCGCCAAGCGCCTTGTAGTTCTTGTTGAGCAGGATCGCCTCTCCGGCTGCCGCGCGATAGGCCGCGTCCTCATGGCGGTCACGTTCCTCATTCATCCAGTGCGCGTGGGAATGCTTCCATTTGTAGATGGGCAGGTCGTGATAGCGGGCGAGGAGGCGTTTCTCGAAGTAGGGATCAAGAACGTCGGTCATTTCCATGAGGTGACTGTCGGCATCATGGATCAGCCGGCCTGCGGCATAGGACATGTGTTTCCTCCCGGAAGTCTCTTTTCCGGCAGGATGTCACAGGCAGCGGGGAAGTCCACCTGCGGCCGTCTATGACTCAAGCCGGCGCGTCATGACGATGAGGCGCCCCCGTCCGTTCCAGAGCTCGGTTTCCGCCTCATACGTGACGGTGAAGCCGTTTGCGAGGTAGAGCGCCATGGAACTGCCGAGACCATCGGTGGTTTCGAGATAGACCTCCGGCCAGCCCTGGGCGGCGGCATGGCCCATCGCGGCAGCGAAGAGCGCCTTGCCGAGTCCGAGGCCGCGCGCCTCTGGCACGAGCACGACCCAACGCAGCTGCCCGCGCGTGCCCCGGTCGATCATCGCCGCGCAGCCGAGGGTTTCTGCACCCCGTTCGGCAAACCAGACGCGGCTGGCATGGCCGGGCCGGTCAAGCCCCGCCTCGCGGACGGTTTCGGCCACGTAGTCCGGGAACGCCCCGCCAAAGCGCGGACCTTCCGGGGCGTAGCCGCGCCGGTGCAGATCGACGATCAGTTCACCGTCGCCCGGCCGCCAGTCGCTCCGCAAGCGAATGTCTGGTCCCGGGACTTCCCCGTGGGGGCGAGTGCGGCGTGACATTTTTGCCCGGTTCTCCCGAAATCTGTAGTAAAATCGGGGTTTACCAGCCGGTTTCCCTTTTTCGCCCCCCCCGCCGGGTCTAGTTTCTCTGGCATGAGCGCGCCTCGTCAATCCGGAAGGCCGGAGCTTGCGCGTCTCCTGAGGAGGAAACCATGAGAAGTCACATGACCGCCCGCGCGTCGGCGCTGGTGCTGGCGATGCTGGTGCTTGCACCTGTCGCCATCGCCCAGACCAGCGGCGAGGAAGACGCCGAAGCCCGGCAGAAGACCATCATCGTCACTGCGACGAAGCGCGACCAGACGATCCAGGACGTGCCGTTCTCGATCAATGCGCAGACCGCGGAAGACATTGCCCGCAGCGGCGCAGGCAACCTTGAGGATGTCGCGCGCTCGGTCGCTGGCCTGTCGATCCAGAACCTCGGGCCCGGCCAGAGCCAGGTTGCCGTGCGCGGCGTCTCGGCTGGCCAGATCGTGCGCGACCAGCCCGGCGTGAAGGAACAGGTGGGCGTGTATCTCGACGAGTCGGTGATCTCGCTGTCGCTGTTCACACCGGACATTGATCTCTATGACCTCAACCGGGTGGAGACCCTGCGCGGGCCGCAAGGCACGCTGTTCGGATCCGGATCGGTGGGCGGCACGGTGCGCTACATCACCAACCAGCCGGCACTCGGCGTGCAGGAAGGCTCTCTTGAGGCGAACCTCAACACGATCAGCGATGGCGGCACCGGCGGCCATATCAAGGGCATGTTCAATGCGCCTCTGGGCGAGACCGTCGCGCTGCGCGCGGTCGGTTACCACACCGAGTATGCCGGCTGGATCGATGCAACCGGCCCGGCCGGGGGTGAGGATGTCAATTCCGGCAACCGCACCGGAGGCCGGGTGGCCCTGACCTTCCAGCCGACCGAGGCCCTGACGATCACGCCTCGGATCATCTATCAGGAGATCGGATCGGACGGGTTCAACCGCTCAGAAGCGTTTAACTGGCTGTCCGGTGTTGCCACCCTGCCGCGCGGCACGCAGTACCTGCTGAGGCGCGAGGAGTTCTCCGACGAGACGATGATCGCCGACCTGACAGCGACTCTCGATTTTGGCGGCATGACCCTGACCTCCGTGACGAGCTATATCGACCGCGACATCCTGGTCAGCCGCGATGCCAGCGCGTTGACCCATTCGGTCTCGCAGGACCTCGGCTACAATCCGGCCGTCTACGCTCGTCCGTCGAACCTGCGCGACACGACCGCCTATGAAAGCGTGACGCAGGAATTGCGCCTCAGCTCCAACGGCGGCGGTCCCCTTCAGTGGGTCGCCGGCGTGTTCTATTCAGACAACACGCGTGACTACGCCCAGCGCCTGCCGACGCCGGGCTATGACGCGTTTACCGATGCCGCGCTCGGCGCGGGCACCTCGGCGGCCGTCGCCAATGGCTATGGCCCGGACTCGCCCTTCAACTCCGACCTCTCCTACTCGCTGACGCAGTGGGCCGTTTTCGGTGAGGCAAGTTATGACCTGACCGAGCGGATGACCGTGACCGCCGGCGGACGGTTCTATGACTTCGAAGAGGACCGCACGATCTCGTCGGGCGGCCTGTTCGCGAATGGCGACTCGAACGTCAAGGACAAGACGTCCTCGGATGGTTTCTCGCCGCGTGTGCTGCTCAGCTATGACGCAACCGATGCGATCACACTGAACGCCCAGGCAAGCCAGGGCTTCCGGCTGGGCGGTGTCAACGATCCCCTGAACGTGCCGCTCTGCACGCCGCAGGACCAGGCGATCTTCGGCAGCTTCCAGAGCTATGGCGACGAGAAGCTGTGGAACTATGAAGCCGGCCTCAAGGCGCTGACCGGAACGGTCTCGTTCAATGCAGCGGCCTTCTACACCGACATCGAGGACCTTCAGGTGACGCTGGATGCCGGCTCCTGCTCCTCGCGGATCGTGTTCAACGTCGACAAGGCGCATACATCCGGCTTTGAGGCCGAACTCGGCTGGAGCCCGGCACCGGGCCTTGACCTGACCTTCGCGGCGAGCGTGCTGGAAGCGAAGTTCGACTCGACCGTGCGTGACGGCAACGGCAACGTGATCGGCGGGATCCAGGACGGCAACCGCCTGCCTTCGGTGCCCGAACTGCAACTGGCCGCAGCAGGTACCTATCGCTGGAACCCCGGCTGGGTGAATGCCGAGGCGTTCATCTCCGGCTCGGTGCAGCATATCGGCGACCGCTACACGCAGCCGAGCGACCAGCTGCCGACGCAGGGCCTGCCAGCCGCCACGGGCCTTGCCCTCGGCGCACTGACAGGGCTCGAGAACCCGAGGAACCTCGTCAACCTGAACCTTGATGCCTACACGACGCTGAACCTCAGCACCGGTCTCGAGTTCGATACCTGGTCGGTAACCCTGTATGTGAACAACGTGACCGATGAGGATGCCGACCTGTCCTTCGACCGCGAACGCGGCGGGCGCGCCCGGCTCGGCTTCCATGTCAACCAGCCGCGTACCTTCGGCGTCACGCTGCGCAAGACCTTCTGATCCGGAGACGGATGACCGGACCGGAAAGCCCCGCGGCACACTCCGCGGGGCTTTTCACGTTTACAGGGCGGCAATGATGGCATCCGCCATCTGGCGGGTGGTCAGCGTCCCGCCAAGATCGCGCGTACGGGCGCCGCGTTCCAGCGCCTTGCCGACAGCCGCAAACAGCGTGCCGGCCGCCTTCTCCTTCCTCAGCGACCAGCGCAGTGCCATTTCGAGCGACAGGATGGCCGCACACGGATTGGCGATCCCCTGCCCCGCAATGTCAGGCGCCGAGCCGTGCACGGGCTCGTACAGGCCGGGCGCGCCCGGCGCGCCGAGCGAGGCTGACGGAAGCATGCCGATGGAGCCGGTGAGCATCGCTGCTTCATCGGAAAGGATGTCGCCGAAGAGATTGTCGGCAAGGATGACATCGAACTGTTTGGGCTGGCGCACGAGTTCCATCGCGCAGGCATCGGCATACATATGACTGAGCGTGACACCTCCACCGAATTCGGCATGGGCGAGTGTCACCTCCTGGCGCCAGAACAGGCCGGATTCCATCACGTTCGATTTCTCCACCGAGCAGACGCGCCCGCCGCGGCCCCGCGCGATATCGAAGGCCACACGTGCGACGCGCTCGATCTCCGGATGGGTGTAGATCGCCGTGTCATAACCCCGGCGCAGGCCGCCCGCCTCATCGATGCCACGAGGCAGACCGAAATACACCCCGCCCGTCAGTTCCCGGACAATCATCAGATCGAGACCTTCCACGCGGTCACGCTTAAGGCTGGAAGCCTCGACCAGCGCAGGAAAACAGAAGGCCGGCCGCAGGTTAGCAAACACATCAAGCCCCTTGCGCAGGGAGAGAAGGCCAGCTTCAGGCCGCTTGTCCCTTGCGGCGCCAGCCCACTTCGGGCCACCCACGGCGCCGAGCAGGACAGCATCTGACCGGCGGGCTTTCTCAAGCGTTTCATCCGTGAGCGGCACGCCGTGAGCATCGAGACTGGCGCCACCAACAAGGCCAGTCTCAATCTGGACATCCGGCACCAGAAGTTCGGCGATCCGCCGCGCTTCGGCCATCACTTCCGGGCCGATCCCGTCGCCGGGCAGCAACAGCAGCGTGCGCTTCATGGGCAGGGTACTCCGTTAGCTGACGGCACAGATGCCTTGAGAGGGGCTCAGCGCATCGTGTAGGGATCACGCGCCGTGCGCGAATTGCCGAGCAGGGCGGCGTTGCGGGCCGCTTCCTCGGCATCGTGCTTGGCCCATTCCACTCTCGTCTTGCAGTCGCGTTTGATAATGTTCGAGCCGGGAAGCTGGATGCTCCGGCATTCCTTTTCCACTGGCGTGCCATCGGCATTCAACTCGGGCGCTTCGGGCATCGCGGCGCAGCCGGCCAGCCAAGCCACAAAAGCAATGGCCATAACGCTGTGTTTCATGGGACGGCTCCACAGACAGGCATCATCTTCTGCGTAATGGATGGCGCCCCCGGTGGCAAGCCGCGTGGGTGGCCAGGTTCAGGACTGCTGGCCGGGAGGCGATCCGGGGATCAGCCGGGCGCAGGGGATGCGGACTCCGGCTCGTCCTCGGTCTTCTCCGGCCCGGATGAGACGGGCTTTCCCGTCTGATCCGGGATCTCGACACCGCGGACTTCAGGCTTCAGGCCAAAGGGATCGGTATGGCAGCCGGAAAGACCTGCGATCAGGACCAGAGGCAGGAAGGAACGGATCAGGCGGGTCATGTCAGACATCTCCACAGGCCCGCGGGTGATCAGCGGGCAGGTTCAAGCCAGGGCGTGGTGAGGCGGCGCTGCGCCTCGAACGTCTCGATCTCTTTGGCGGCCGTCAGAGAGGCACCGATCTCGTCGAGCCCGGCCATCAGGTTGGACTTGCGGCCGGGATCAATCTCAAACCGGTGCACCTCGCCATCCGGCGTCGTCACCGTCTGTGTCGCAAGGTCCACTGTGAACACATGGTTGGCCCCGCCCGCTTCCTTCGCCAGCTTCTCGCAAACATCCACCGGCAGGCGGACCGGCAGGATGCCATTCTTGTAGCAGTTATTGTGGAAGATGTCAGCGAAGCTCGGCGCGATCACACAGGTGATGCCCTGATCCAGCAGCGCCCAGGGCGCATGCTCGCGCGACGAGCCGCAGCCGAAATTCTCGCCCGCAATCAGGATCGACGCCTTCGCATAGGCCGGCTTGTTCAGCACGAAATCCGGGTTGGGCGAGCCGTCGGCTTTTGTCTTCAGTTCATAGAAGAGGCCCTTGGCAAGGCCGGAGCGCTCCGTGGTCTTGAGGAACTGTTTCGGGATGATCATGTCCGTGTCGATGTTGGACATGGGTTTGCCCTTCTCCAGAAGGGGCGCGGCGGTGCCGGTGAGGGAGGTGAAAGGGGTCATGGCGACCTTTTAATCCGCGACGCCGGAAATGAACAGGGTGGGCACCCCCATCGTGCCGTCGCGGACGGTGAAGACGCGGGTGCCGGGCCGCCGGCCACTGCGCACTTCGGAGACGTTGAAGCCGGATCTGGTGAGACGGTCATGCGCGGCCTCGATATCCCCGACACGCCAGGTGAGGCCCCAGATACTGTCCGGGCCGGAGGGATCTTCCGCCTGTCCCAGACGGTGGGCAATCTCGACCGTCAGCCCGCCAGTGCGGAAGAAGATCAGCCGCACGCCCCATTCCGGCGCAGTGCGGTCGAGCGCGAGGCGCAGGCCGAGCTTGGCGCCATAGAGCGCCATCGCGCGGTCCGGGTTGGGCGTATTGATGACGAGATGGTCGAGCGCATGGACATGGCCGAGCGGCACTTCGGCTGGCTCCAGGATGCCATCGAGCGGTTCGATGAAGAACCAGCGCACGCCGGCACCGGCCTCGGGCGGCGTGCGGAAGCGGCGCCAGGTGCGCCGCAGCTCGCGTGCCATGTCTTCACTCTCGCCGTCTTCGACCGGTGTGGGCGACAGCGCCAGCCGGGTGAAGATGCGGTGATCACCGGCGAGATCGGTGGAGCGGAAGGCGAGGGATTTGAGGCCGGGACCTTCTTCCGTGATACGGGCGCGCAGATGATCGGCCGATATTCCGTCCCCGGAGGGCGCGACAAGCTCGAGTGCCGTATTGCCCAGCTGGAAGACGGCCGTAGCCACACCTTCGTCGGTGCGGGCCCGCCAGTCGGGTGTGCGGCCGAGAAGCGCGGAATAGACTGCCACACCGGCCTCGATCTCCGGCGCCAGCAGGACAACATGATCGACCGCGCTGATCACACCTTCACGCTTGCCTGAGGCAGGCAGGTGTTCACATCCTTTAAGCCCGACAGGGCCTCGACGCGGGCGAGCCATTTGCGGACATTGCCGAAGGGCTGCAGGTCGATGCCGGCCTGAGGGGCGTAAGCCGCGATACCGTAGATGTCGATGTCGGCGATGGTGGCGCCCTTGCCGACGAGCCAGTCGCGCCCTTCGAGCAGCGTGTTCAGTTCCTTGAGAGCGGAGAGTGCGGTCTGGAGGTTCGCCTCGGCGACCTGTTCCGGGAACTTGAAAAATCCGAGCCTGGCCGCGCGCGTGCGGTAGATGCCGGTCGTCAGGTTGCCCGCGCCCCACAGCTGCCATTCGCGCGCGCGCAGGCGTTCGCCCCGGTCGTTGCCGCCGAACTGGCCGGTCTCGTCGGCGAGATAATCGAGGATCACGGACGACTGGCAGAGGCAATAATCCGTCTGGCTGTCTTCCAGCACCGGCACCTGGCCATAGCGGTTCTTCACGAGAAACGCGTCCGCCTTGTGGGCGCCGGCGCGCAGGTCGACATGCTCATAGTCGAACGGCGTGCCGGTCAGCCGCAGCATCAGCGCCACCTTGTAGGTCGGGCCGGACGCAAAGATGCCGTGCAGGGTGTAACGGGCCATGATGGTTCCTCGGGTGATGTTTCACCCGCAGTTATCACCATGGCCTGTGATTTGGCGAGGCCTGCCGTGGGGACTCAGAATCCCTCAAACAGCGCCGTCGAGACATACCGCTCCGCAAAGCTCGCAAGGATCACGACAATCGTCTTGCCCGCCATGTCCGGCCGCTTGCCGAGCTGCACCGCCGCGAACGCCGCTGCGCCGGAGGAAATCCCGCCCGGAATGCCCTCGATCTTCGCCAGCTTGCGCGCGGTCGCAATCGCGTCCGCGTTTGACACCTTGATGATCTCGTCGATCAGTTTCGTATCCGCATTGGCGGGCACAAAGCCCGCGCCGATGCCCTGGATCATGTGCGGCCCCGGCGCGCCGCCGGACAGGACCGGCGAGGCCTCCGGCTCCACAGCGACCATCTTCAGCCCGGCCTTGCGCGGCTTCAGCACGCGGCCCGAGCCGGTGAACGTGCCGCCCGTGCCGATGCCGGAAACAATCGCGTCCACCTTGCCGGCGGTATCCGCCCAGATTTCCTCGGCGGTCGTCTTCTCATGGATCGCGGGGTTCGACGGATTGTCGAACTGGCTCGGCATCACGGCGCCGGGGATCGACTCCAGCAGCTCCTTCGCCTTGGCAATCGCGCCGCCCATCCCCTTCTCTTTGGGCGTCAGTTCCAGCTCCGCGCCGAGGAAGGCCAGCATCTTGCGCCGCTCGACCGACATCGATTCCGGCATCGTCAGGATCAGCCGGTAGCCGCGCTGCGCCGCCACGAAGGCGAGGCCGATGCCCGTATTCCCCGAAGTCGGCTCGATCAGCGTGCCGCCGGGCTTCAGCTTGCCCTCCGCCTCGAGGCCGAGCACCATCGCAAGGCCGATCCGGTCCTTCACGCTCGCCAGCGGATTGAAGAATTCGAGCTTGAACAGAAGATCCGCGCCCACGCCCTCAGCCTTCGCAAACTTCTCCGCCCGCACCAGCGGCGTTGCGCCAATGGTCTCCAGGATCGAGCCATACACACGGCCCCGCGGGCCATCGAGCGTCACGCCGCCCTCGAGTTTGACGGTTCCGGACATGCAAGGCTCCCTTCAGACATGAGCATGAAAGACGGAGTATCGACGTCCGGAGCAGGAAGGCAACCAGAAGGCAGGTTTAGCAGAACTGATGGGCGAGGGACGGTCGACCCGCGCCGCGGCGGGATCAGCACTCTGCGCAGCTGCCGCCAACCGCCTCGAGCAGGCGCGCGTCGCGGTCTGCGCCCGGCAACGGTGTGGTCAACAGCCGGTCGCCGACGAAGATCGAGTTCGCGCCGGCCAGAAGGCAGAGCGCCTGGCCCTCTGCACTCATCTTTTCGCGCCCGGCCGAGAGGCGCACCCAGCTTCGGGGGAAAACGATGCGGCAGGTGGCGATGGCGCGGGCCAGCTCAATGGCGTCAATCTCCTCGCTGCCGGCGAGCGGCGTGCCCTGGATCGGTACGAGCTTGTTGACCGGAACGCTTTCCGGATGCGGCGACAGTTTTGAAAGCTCGTGAATCAGGCCGATCCGGTCTTCCCGCGTCTCGCCCATGCCGAGGATGCCGCCGCAGCACAGCTTGATGCCGGCCTGACGGCACCGGGCGAGGGTTTCAAGACGGTCTTCATAGGTCCGTGTCGTGATCACCTTGCCGTAGTATTCGCGCGAGGTATCGAGATTGTGATTATAGTAGTCGAGCCCCGCAACCTTCAGCGCTTCGGCCTGTCCCTCTTCGAGCATGCCCAGCGTGACGCAGGTCTCCAGCCCTTCGGCCTTCACTGCAGAAATCATCTCAGCGACCCTTGGCAGGTCGCGGTCCTTCAGCGAGCGCCAGGCCGCGCCCATGCAGAAGCGGTCTGCGCCATTCGCCTTGGCGCGGCGGGCGGTTTCAACGACTTCCTCCAGAGGCATCAGCTTCTCGGCCTTGAGGCCGGTGTCGAACCTGGAAGACTGGCTGCAATAGCCGCAGTCTTCCGGGCAGCCGCCGGTCTTGATCGACAGAAGCTGGGATTTCTGCACGGCGCCATCCGGCCAGTTGGCCGCCTTCACGGCGAGCGCGCGGGCAAACAGTTGATCGAGCGGAAGTTCATAGACGGCGCGGATCTCGTCGCGCGTCCAGGTCTGGCGGGGGGAGAGATCACTGGTCATGTAATTATCCTTATGCGGGGGGTCAGCCGAGTACGCCGGTTATGGCCGCACGGGCAGCAAGAGCAGGACTCATCAGGTGAGTGCGCCCGCCCCGGCCCTGACGGCCTTCGAAATTGCGGTTGGAGGTGGAGGCGCAGCGCTCTCCGGGGGCAAGAATATCCGGGTTCATGCCGAGACACATGGAGCAGCCGGGCTCCCTCCATTCGAAACCTGCCTCGAGAAAGACGAGATCGAGACCTTCCTCCTCGGCCTGTGCGCGCACGAGGCCGGAGCCGGGCACGACCATGGCGCGCACACCGGGAGCAACCTTGTTACCTCTGGCGATGGCGGCGGCGGCACGCAGGTCTTCGATGCGGCTGTTGGTGCACGAGCCGATAAACACCCGTTGCACCGGCGTGCCGGCAATCGGTTTGCCCCCTTCGAGCCCCATATAGGCCAGCGCGCGCTCGCAGGCAGCGGCTTTCACCGGATCGGAAAAATCCTCCGGCCGCGGAATGATGCCCGACAGCGGAATCGCCTGTTCCGGGCTAGTGCCCCAGGTGACGGTCGCAGCGACGTCCTCGCCCCGGATATCGAGCACAGTGTCAAAGACAGCATCATCGTCGGAATACAGCGTGGACCAGTAACGCTCCGCCATTTCCCACGCGCCGCCTTTCGGCGCAGAGGGACGGCCTTTCATATAGGCAAACGTCGTTTCATCGGGGGCGACAAGCCCGGCGCGGGCGCCGCCTTCGATGGAAAGGTTGCACAGCGTCATCCGCCCTTCCATCGTCAGGGCCCTGACAGCCTCGCCGCGGTATTCGATGACATGGCCGGTGCCGCCGGCGGTGCCCGTGAGCGATATGATATGCAGGGCAAGGTCCTTTGCCGTAACGCCGTCGCTAAGGCGTCCGGACACGTTGACCGCCATGTTCTTCATCTTGCGGGCCCGGAGGGTCTGCGTGGCAAGCACATGCTCGACTTCCGAGGTGCCGATGCCGTGGGCTAGAGCCCCAAATGCGCCGTGAGTGGAGGTGTGGCTGTCGCCGCAGACGATGGTCATGCCGGGCTGGGTGCGCCCCTGCTCCGGACCGACGACGTGAACGATGCCGTTGTTGATGTCACCCATGGGATAGAAGCGGATGCCATGCTCGGCGACATTCCGGGTCAGAGTTTCGAGCTGGTTGCGGGCTTCGGGATCCTTCACGCCGGCAAGGCCGAGCGCCTGGCCTTCCGTCGGTGTGTTGTGATCGGCCACGGCAAGAGTGAGTTCCGGACGGCGGACCTTCCGGCCGGCGGCTTTCAGGCCTGCAAAGGCCTGCGGGGTCGTTACCTCATGTATGAGATGCAGGTCGATATACAGAAGACTCTCGCCGGAATCCGGGTCGGTATGGACGACATGCGCGTCCCAGATCTTGTCGTAGAGGGTCTTGCCGGGCATCAGGCCTCACTTTCGCGCCGCACAATAGCGGCGCGGCCGGCGGAGGGAAGACGCCGGCACTGCACTTTTTCAGGCGCAGCGCAAAATCTATCCTCAGGCGGCAACCCATGACACCTGAAGGGGCATTTCATGCCCCTTGCCGGACCAGAAGCAAAACGCCCCGGCGGTGAAGCCGGGGCGACTGATGACCTGACAGGCCAGGCGAAAACTATTCCTCGGCCGGGGCCTCTGCTGCCGCCTCCGCAGCGGCTTTGGCCGCGCGGGCCCTGGCGGCAGTTTCCTTGCGGGTGACCTTTTCGGCATCCTTCTGGCGGCGGCGCTCGGTTTTCGAGACGGCAACTTCCTGGGTTTCGATGCCATGGCCCGTGGTCCGCTCGGCGATACGGGCGCCTTTGCCGCGCAGGTCGCGCAGGTAGTAGAGTTTCGCACGGCGCACGCGGCCCTTGCGGACCACTTCGATCGAGTCGATCAGCGGGGAGACCACCGGGAAAACGCGCTCGACCCCCTCACCAAAGGAAATCTTGCGGACCGTGAAGCTCTCGTTCAGGCCCTGGCCGGAACGGGCGATGCACACGCCTTCGTAGCGCTGCACGCGCTCACGGTCGCCTTCCTTGATCTTCACGTTCACGGCGAGGGTATCGCCAGGCGAGAAATGCGGGATTTTCTTGCCACCGAGGACGCGCTCGGTTTCGGCCGCCTCAAGCTCTTTAATAATGTTCATCGCCAGTCTCCGGCGCATTGGGGGTCGGGGTTTCGGAGTAAGCGGCGTATAAATCGGGGCGGCGTTCAAAAGTCAACGCCTTTGAGCGGCTGAGGCGCCACTCTTCAATGCGTTTGTGGTCGCCGGAAAGCAGGACATCCGGGGTGGGAAGCCCCTCCCACTCCCGCGGAAGCGTATACTGGGGATGTTCCAGCAGGCCGGTTTCGAAGGATTCCCCCGTCAGGGAGGCGGAATTGCCCGCCACGCCGGGCAAAAGACGGACGGCGGCCTCGACCATCGCCATGCCCGCCACATCGCCGCCGGCAAGCACGAAGTCGCCCAGCGAGACCTCGTGCATGCCCCGTGCCTCGATCACCCGCTCGTCCAGCCCCTCGAACCGGCCGCAGAACAGGATCACACCCGGCCCGGCGGCCCAGTCCCGGGCCATTTTCTGGCCGAACCGCTGGCCGCGCGGGGAAAGGTAAATCAGGGGGCGTCCGGCCCGGTCGACACTGTCGATGGCAGCGGCGGCCACATCCGGGCGCAGGACGAGGCCCGCGCCGCCACCCGCCGGGGTGTCGTCGACCTTCTTATGCCGGCCGATACCGAAGTTTCGCAAATCCACTGTTTCCAGCGCCCACAGCCCCTCGGCCCGGCTGCGCCCGAGGATCGAGACGCCAAGCGGACCGGGATAGGCCTCGGGCGTGAGGGTGATGAAGGTGGCGGTGAACATGGCCTGCCCGTGTGAGCCTGTGGCGACTAACCGTCAACCTGCGGCTCTCTTCTCCCTGCCTTCTGGGGCACCGACCCGCCTCCGCTCCCGAACATCAGTTCGCGTCCTGCAAGCATGCCGCCGCCCGCCAGTTGCAGGGCGAAACGTTCTTCATCGCGGCGGCGGACTTCCTCGATGGCGTCGTCGATAGCGGCTTCCGGTTCGCCAAGGCGGTCGAGGGCCGCACGGGCGAACTTGATGGCGGACTCGAAGGTCTCGCGCACCGGGTAATCGACCCCGGCTTTCACCAGCTCAAGGCCATGATCCCGGTCATAGGCCCGGGCGAGAAGCAGCGCGTTCGGGAATTCGTGCCGGACGATCTCAACGATCTTGGTCGCTGCGGCCCGGTCGTCGATACAGACCAGGATGAGCGAGGCATGGCCGGCCCCCGCGGCGTGCAGGATGTCAAGACGCTGACCATCCCCATACCAGACCTTGAAGCCGAACTGGCCGGCGACACGGATCATGTCGGGATCATTGTCGATGGTTGTGACGGTATAGCCGCGCGCAAGCAGCGGCTGGCTGACCACCTGGCCGAACCGGCCGAAACCGATCAACAGCGCGGTGCCGCGCACATCATGTGGAGTTTCAACGCCGCTGGCATCGATCTCCGTCTCGGGCATCAGCCGGTCGTGGATCAGGACGAACATGGGGGTCATCAGCATCGAGACGATGATGATGGCGGTGAGGATGGCATTGCCTTCCATCGTGATGAGGCCGGCCCCGAGGGCCGCTGCATAGAGGACGAAGGCAAACTCCCCGCCCTGGGTCATCAGCACGGTGCGCTCCAGCGCTTCGCGATGGCCAGACCTGAACAGGCGCGCCACGACATATACCCCGGCTGCCTTCAGCACGGTGAAGGCGGCCACGCTGATCAGCACCAGTTGCCAGTTGGCCGCGACAACATTGAGGTCAAGCGACATGCCGACTGCGAGAAAGAACAGCCCGAGCAGGATGCCGCGGAAAGGCTCCACGTCGGCCTCAAGCTCATGGCGATAGGTCGACTCTGACAGAAGCACACCGGCGAGGAAGGCACCCATGGCCGTGGAAAGGCCGCCGAGCTGCATCCACCAGGCCGCGCCAAGCACCACGAGCAACGCTGCGGCCGTCATCACTTCGCGCGCACGTGCAGCCGCAAGCATACGAAAGATAGGGTTGAGCAGATACCGTCCGGCGATCACAAGACCGAGGATGCAGCCCAGGCTGATGGCAACGCCCGTCAGGCGCTCGCCCATGCTGACGTCCCCCGCCCCGGGGGCGAGGAATGCCACAAGCGCGAGCAGCGGCACGATGGCGAGGTCCTCAAACAGAAGGATCGAGACCATCTTCTGACCGCGCGGTTTTGCCAGGTCGCCGCGCTCATGCAGCATCTGCATGACGATAGCCGTGGAGGTAAGCACGAAACCGGTGCCCGCAATCAGAGAGGTGGCGGGCGAATAGCCAAGCGCGATGCCCACCCAGGCGAGCAGGAACATGCACACGCCCACCTGTGCCAGACCGAGACCGAAGATGTCCTTGCGCATCGACCAGAGCCGGGAGGGCTGCATCTCGAGGCCGACGATGAACAGGAACATCACGACGCCGAGCTCGGCGACCTGCAGGATCTGGCCCGGTTCGGTGAACACCCGGAATCCGAAAGGCCCGATGACCAGCCCTGCCGCGAGGTAGCCCAGCACTGAACCAACGCCGAGCCGTTTGAACAGCGGCACCGCGAGGACCGCAGAGCCGAGCAGGATAACAAAAGGGGCAAGATCGACCGCATGCGAGGCGTGTGTTTCTGCAGCCATGAAGCGTCTCCCCTGAGACAGGAAGCCTTACAGGGGGTTGAAATCCGTGCAAGCCGCAGGCGGTGGGTAGGAATTTGTCAGGCTTCTGCGCCATACTTGCGGGCCTAAGCAGGAGACTTGCCCATGACCCCATCCCGCCGCCAGCTGCTCGCCGGAACCGGCTACACCCTTGCCGCTGCCGCGCTCGGCGCCTGCGGCACCATCATGTATCCCGAGCGCAAGGGCCAGATTGATGGCAAGATCGACCCGACCGTGGCCATCCTGAACGGCATCGGGCTGTTCTTCTTCCTCGTGCCCGGTGTGATCGCCTTTGCGGTCGATTTCTCCAACGGGACGATCTACCTGCCCGGCACCCAGACCCGCGGCCGCCGGGCGGGAGCCGGCGAGGTGAAGGAAGTGGCCTATACGGGCGAACTGACCCGCGCCCGCCTTGATGCAGTCTGGACCGAGACCTATGGCTATGCTGCACCCTTCCGCTTCGACGAGCTGGAGCGCCGCCCGGTCAGTGACACGGCCGCCCTGCGCGCCGAGCTCCGCCGGCATGCCGGCCTCCAGATGTTTGCCGGCTGAGCTGACCGCGAGATTGGCTTCTTCCGCCGGGTGGATTAGTCAGGAGGCGTATGACACGCGCTCCTGCCCTTTCCGTGCTGATCCCCTTCTTCAATGAGGCGGGCAATGTTCATCCCGTGATCGACGAGGTGCATGCCACTCTCGAGGGCATCGATTTCGAGATTGTCTGTGTCGATGACTGCTCGGCTGATGCCACCCGTGAAGAACTGGCCGAAGCCCGTCAGAAACATCCGCACACGGTCATCGTGCTGACCCATGTGGCACGGCGGGGAAAGTCTGCTGCCTTGTTCACCGGGCTGAAAGCTGTGCGCGGGGAGTGGGTGCAGCTGCTCGACGGGGATGGGCAGAACGATCCGGCCGATACAGCACGGCTCTGGTGGCAGGTCATTGCGTCCGGGGCGCCGCCACGGCTTGGGATCATTGCCGGCAAGCGCAACAGCCGGAACGATTCCGGCTTCAAATGGCTGCAATCGCGCATCGCCAATGGCGTGCGCCGGTTCGTGCTGCAGGACGATGCTACGGATACAGGTTGCGGATGGAAACTGATCCGCACACGGGCCTTCCGGGACCTGCCCTATTTCGCCTCGATGCACCGGTTCCTGCCGGCGCTGGTAAAGCGAGCTGGCTGGGAGGTGCGCGAGGAACTCGTCAATGATCGCCGGCGCCTGGCTGGCCAATCGAAGTATGGGTTCCTCGGCCGTCTCGGTGCGGGCGTCTTCGACCTCTTCGGCATGTTCTGGCTGGTCCGGCGCGGGGGATACGGCATCGCTGCCGAATGGAACGACCCGCGGGCCGGCTGAGCCCGCTTAGTCCTCGTTGCGGGTGATCTCGGCTCCGCCCCGTCCCCTGTCGCCCGATTCGCCATTGCGCTGACCGCGCCCGCCACTGAAATCCCCGCGGGGTGTCTCTCTGCGGGTCTCGCGCGGCGGAGACGGAGGCGGAGGAGGCGGAGATGATGTCATCACAGGCGCGCTGCCGGAACCGCTGCCTGTGGCGGAAGCAAACCCTCCGCCAACGGACATTCCGCCGCCCCAGCCAGCACCGCTGTCGTTGCCGCGCCCACCGCGCGGGTCATCTGATCCTCTGCCCGGCCAGCCCGAGCCCGGGCCGCCTGCAAGGCCGTCGTCATTACCCCGTCCACCACCCCGGCCGGGGCGCGGATCGCGGGGCGGATCTGCAGGAGGCATGATGATAGATGCTCCGCCACCGGCGTCACGGCCTCCGCGTCCACCGCCATCCCTTCGGCCATCGGGGCCTTCGCGCCCGTCCCAGCCACTGCGGCCATCGCCATTGCCTGGGCGCCAGTCCCGGCCGTCGCGGCTCCCGCGCGGATCGGTGGGAAGCTGTGTTACCGTGCCGGAGCCGCCGGCGCCGGGGCCCCAGCGGTCGCCGGGAACATCGCGCACCGGCGGGCGGTCCTCACGCCTGCCATCCCGGCCATCATTGCCGCGGCCACCACGCCCGTCATGGTCGTCCGGGCGCCAGTCGCGCCCGCTGCCCGAGCCGCCACGGCCACCCCAGTCGCCGCGCCCGCCACGATGATCGCGCCAGTCGTCCCGGTCATGTCGTCCGTCGCGCCAGCTCCAGTGGCCGTCACGCCGGCTCGGGCGGTGCCAGTCCCAGCCGATCCAGTAAGGATTGATGACGGAGGGACGGCGCGGCTTGTAATACGTGTAGGTGTAACGGACCGTGCCGCGCGGCCCCCAGGCGAAGCCGTAAGGGTCATAACCCCAGACCGGGTTGTAATACCCGTAGCGGTAATATTCCGGCGAATAGCCGAAATGCGTGACACTGAGACCCCACGAGCTGGCATAGCCATAATTCCAGGTATCGTAGCCCCAGGTTTCGTTGTGCGCGTAGCGGATGTAACCATACTTGTCGCGCGAGAACATCAGGCCGTGGCGGGCTTCGGTGTACTCGTAGACCGGGCGGACGGAGGACACGCGCCCGGCCAGGCCGAACCAGCTGAGATCGTCGACATCTTCCGTGATGAACACGCAGCGGCCGGTGAAGTCCTTGTGCTCGCACAGTTCCCACTGGCCGGCGAAGACGGCAACCGACCGCGCACGGTCATTGAAACGGAGGTCATGCAGCGACGCAAACGGGTCGAACACATCGCGGATCTCGCCATAGTAGTATTTCTCGCTGAACAGCGCGATCGCAGCAGGATAGTCGTTCACGCCATACCCTTGCGCGAGCGCGGCAGGCGTGGCCATCAGGGCGGGCATTGCGAGGGCGGCGACAGCGCGCAGGGACAAGCGGCGCATGCGGACTCCTTTCGTCCATTACACCCGCAAAATGACACGGGCGATATGAACGCTGCGCAACACTGATGCCAGAAATCTAACTTTCTGCAGAGGCCCAGAGCGCCAGGTCGGGCACCACAATGCGGCGCCCGGCAAGATCGATCACCGGGACATCCGCCTGAGTGAACGGCACGAAGATGGTGGAGGTCTGGCCGGTCAGTTCGATTTCGAGCAGGTCGCCCGAACCGAAGTTCTGAACGGCGCGCACTCGCCCTTCGGGCGATTCGCCGGTGGAATAGACAGTCAGCCCGGCGAGGTCTTCGACATAGAACTCACCCTCCCCCACTTCCGGAAGTACGGACCGGGGCACATGCAGAATGCGGCCCCGCAACGCGTCCCACTCCTCCTTCTGGCGCATCTCTTTCGGGCGAACGATAAAATGATCCTTGCCCGGACGGGCAGACTCCGGCGTCAGCACTATGGCGCCCGCCTCATCCAGAAGCGGGCCATAGCCGAACAACGCCTCCGGAGCGCTGGTGAGGCTCTTCACACGGACTTCGCCGCGGACACCATGGGCGCCCTTCAGGACACCCACAGCGATCAGTTTGTCTTTCTCTGATCTGGTCATACCCCGCTTCTAGCGGCAGAGCACGTCCGAGAGAACACTTCCCGGTGCCTTGTATACGGCTTCAGACAGGCCCTGGTCCTGGCAGAAGCGCGTGGCGGCGCCCGAAGTATTGGCGATTCTCTGCCCGCGGAAATTTACCGGTGCCGGAAAGAAAACTGTTTGCTCGCCGCGATAACCGCCCGAAGGGCCCCCGCCCTGGGGATAAGAGGGGCTGGTCACTGGCGGGCGCCACGGGCCCTCGCGGCGCACGTCATACCTGCGGAAGGACGAGATTCGGTCATTCAGGCCTAGGGCGCCGAGATCGGAAACGGAAGCGTCCAGAAACTCGCACTGGCCCCTGAAGTCGCTGTCGGCACAAACCAGCCAGGTGCCGCGATTGACGATCACGGAACTGGCCGTATCGTTGAAGCGGAACTGGCCGAGGCTCGCCTCGCCCTGATCGAAGCCGAGGAAGGGGCCACGGAAATCGCGGTCGGCAAAGAACGCGATGTCATAGCTGCGCGGGCCCTTGTCATAAGCCGTGACCTGCGCCGAAGAGATGTTCCCCGACAGGCCGATCTCGCCCAGCGTGCGCACCGTCCGGTCGACATATTCGCACCGGCCCCTGAGATTCGCATCCGTGCACAGCAGCCAGACGCCCCCGCGCACCTCGACGCTGCGGGCCTTGTCGTTGAAGCGGATGGTGTTGAAATTGTACTGGTCAGCCGTCAGTTCGACGGACTCCCCGCGCAGATTGGTATCCGAATACAGCACGATACCCGGCGGGCCGGAGGGCGGTACCGGGCGCCAGCGGGCGCCTTCCAGCTCATCACTCTGGGCGAGCGCGCCAGGGACAGCGGTCTGCAGCAGGAGCGCCGCTGAAAGGAAGGATCGGGCAAGAGCATTGCAGGGCATGGACGATCTCCGGAAGACCACCCCTTTGTGCCTTGCTTTACCTGAACACGCCATGCCGGAATGGTTGGCCCGTGTTCAGGCTTGAGCGCAAACAGCCCGCACCCCGAAGGGCGCCGGCTGATGGTTCCCCGGGAGAGCAGGAAAGCTCAGCCTTCGGCCGGTTCGGCAGCCGCGGCGGCTTTGGCAGCGGCCTTTTCGGCACGCTCTTTCGCCCGCTCCTGGGCTTTCTTGCCGGGCTCGGCTTTCTTCGGGTTGTTGCCGGCTTTCCACGCCGCCACCGGCTTGCCGCCAACCTCAACCTTCGAGAGGAAGCGGGCCACGCGGTCCGTCGGCTGAGCGCCCTTACGGATCCATTCGGCGGCCTTCTCGGCATCGACCTTCACGCGGTCGGCGGAATCCTTGGCAAGGCGCGGATCATAGGTGCCGATCTTCTCGATAAAGCGGCCGTCGCGCGGGGCACGGGCGTCGGCCACGACGATCGAGTAGAAGGGGCGTTTCTTCGAACCGCCACGGGCGAGCCGGATTTTGAGTGACATGTTGGGGTCTCCTGTAAGTCTTGTCTCTCGGGTTGTGTTCTATTCGGCCTCTCGGCCACGGATCTGTTCATGGTGGCGGATCACTTCCGCCACGATGAAAGCGATGATTTTCTCGGCGAAGGCCGGATCAAGCCCGGACTCGTGCGCGAGACGCTTCAGACGCTCGATCTGCTGGGCCTCACGGGCCTTGTCGGCCGGAGGCATTTTGTGAAGGGCCTTCAGCTTGCCGACCTGCTGGGTCAGCTTGAAACGCTCGGCCAGCGTGTGGATGAGGATCGAGTCCATATTGTCGATGGATGCCCGCAGCTGATTCAGCTGGAACAGGGCAAGGGTCTGGTCCGGGTTGGTCATTTCTTCTTCGTCCCTCCGGGAAGTCCTGGCAGCGAGCCGCCGCCGAGACCAGGTAGTCCGCCTGCGGACGGTCCGCCAAGACCGGGCAGACCTCCGCCCATACCGCCCGGCAGTCCGTCACCACCCATCTTCGCCAGATCAGCCGGCGAGATGCCGGCCGCCTGGGCTGCGTTCAGCATGCCCTTCAGGCCGCCCTTGGTGCGCATCTTCTTCATCATAGTCGCCATCTGAAGGTGCATTTTCAAGAGCTTGTTGACTTCGGAGACTTCCACACCGGCGCCTGCCGCGACGCGCTTCTTGCGTGAGGCATTCAGCAGGGCAGGCTTGCGGCGTTCAGCCTTCGTCATCGACAGGATGATCGCTTCCTGACGCTTCAGGATATTGTCATTGAGATTGGCACCTGCCATCGCTTCCTTGGCTTTGCGCACGCCGGGCATCATGCCCATGATGCCACCGATTCCGCCCATGCGTTGCATCTGACGGAGTTGCTCAGCGAGGTCTTCAAGATCGAATTCACCTTTCTTGAGCTTCGCGGCCATGCGTTCGGCCTTCTCGGCATCGAACTGTTCCGCGGCCTTTTCGACGAGGCTGACAATATCCCCCTGCCCGAGGATGCGGCCAGCCACGCGCTTGGCATCAAAACTGTCGAGGCCATCGAGCTTCTCACCCGTGCCAAGGAACTTGATCGGCAGACCGGTGACGGCGCGCATGGACAGCGCGGCGCCGCCGCGCCCGTCGCCATCCATCCGTGTCAGGACGAGTCCGGTGAGCGGCAGGCGCTCGTGGAAGCGTTTCGCGGTTTCGACCGCATCCTGGCCGGTCAGCGCATCAGCGACCAGCAGCACTTCGGAGGGGTTGGCGATGGCGGCGATCTCGGCAGCTTCCGCCATCATCTGCTCATCGATCGAGGTACGCCCGGCCGTGTCGAGGAAGAGGACGTCATAGCCGCCAATCTTCGCAGCCTGCACGGCGCGCCGGGCAATGTCTGCCGGCAGCTGGCCGGGGATGATCGGTAGCGAGGAAACAAGGTCGCCGGCCTGGCCCGCGAGGATCGCCAGCTGCTCCATGGCCGCCGGCCGGCGCACGTCGAGCGAGGCGAGGAGGATTTTCTTCTTGCCCCGGTCGGCCAGGCGCTTGGCGAGCTTGGCTGTCGTGGTCGTCTTTCCCGAACCCTGAAGGCCCGCCATCATCACGACTGCCGGGGGGGTATCGACCCGCAGATGGCTTTCGTGCTCATCCGCGCCCAGCATCTCGACGAGCGCGTCATAGACGATCTTGATCACCTGCTGCCCGGGCTTGACCGAGCGGATGACTTCCTCGCCCACCGCACGGGTCTTCACCTTTTCGGTGAAATCCTTGACCACGGGCAGGGCCACATCCGCCTCAAGCAGCGCCACCCGGATCTCGCGCAAGGCTTCGCTGACGTCTTTCTCGGACAGCGCGCCGCGCCCGGTCAGGCCGTCAAAAATGCTGCCAAGGCGCTCGCTCAGGGCGTCGAACATCAAACCTCTCCTCATCCGCGCACAAAGCAGAAATCCCCGCCGGGCGAGCCTTCGCCGGGCAGGGGGCCCCGCCGCCTCCCGTTCCCTTGAGGAACATGTGCTGGTCAGAGCGCGCTTCGTGTATGCGCGAGATATGGGCGCCCTTAAGCATGGCCTATTCCACAGGTCAAGGCGCGCCAGCCGTGAACGCTTGGGGGCGACCTACTGGCCTTTCGGGAAGAGCTGCCGGTACAGGTAGGTGAACTCCAGCGCCGACCGCTTGGCCCTCGCGGTCTGATCGGCAGCAGCGGCATGGCCGCCGTCCATGTTCTCGAAATACCAGAAGGGCAGGCCCGCCTCCTCGAACCGTTTCGCCATTTTCCGCGCATGGCCGGGGTGCACGCGGTCATCCTTGGTGGACGTCACAAAGAAAGGCGTGGGGTAAGGCTTCGAGGCATCGAAGTTGTGATAAGGCGAGATGGTCTCGAGAAAGGCGCGCTCTTCCGGCACGTCCGGCGAGCCATATTCGTCGACCCAGGAAGCGCCCGCCAGCAGCAGGTGGTAGCGCAGCATGTCGAGCAGCGGCACCTGCACGACCACGGCGTTCCAGAGGTCGGGACGCTGGTTCAGCATCACGCCCATCAGCAGGCCGCCATTCGAGCCGCCCATGATACCGAGATGTTCTGGCGAGGTGATCTTCCGCGCAATCAGGTCTTCGCCCACGGCAATGAAATCATCATAGATACGCTGGCGGTTCTGCTTCAGGCCAGCCTGATGCCAGTTGGGACCGAACTCGCCGCCGCCGCGGATGTTGGCGAGCACATAGGCGCCGCCCTGTTCCAGCCAGAGCCGCCCGGTGACCGGGCTGTAGGCGGGGCCATAGGAGACCTGGAAGCCACCATAGCCATAGAGCAGCGTAGGCGTGCTGCCATCCGGTTTCATGTCTGCGCGGTGGACGATGAAATAAGGCACCCGCGTGCCATCCTTCGAGACCGCGAAGAACTGCTCGACCGTCAGGCCGGAAGTATCATACTTCGCCGGAAGGCTCTTGAGGGTCGTGACTGTGCCGGTCTTGATGTCATAGCTGAGCAACGACGAAGGCGTCAGGAAATCCTCATAGTTCAGGAAAACGGCGGTTTCTTCCTCATCTGCGAAGGCAATACCCACCGCGCCCGTGCCCGGCAGATTGACCGGCGTGGCCGTCCATCCGTCTGCGGAGGGCTCCAGCCGGAGGAGCCTGCCCACGACGTTGTCGATGATCGAAAGGAGAGCAGCCCCCTTGGCCACCGCTACACCTTCCACCGCCTGGCTTTCCGTTGGCCGGAAGACCAGGCTGAGCTTCGGCAATTTCCGGGTATTCAGGAAATCCTCTACCGGGAAGGCGAGGAGATCACCCGACCTGAACGCGCCCTGCCCTTCCGGTGCCCAGTCTTCCTGGATCGTGAACAGAAACTGACCCTTGTAGAGGCCGCTGGGGGTCGCCTTCAGCGGCAGGGGCCATTGCACGGCCCCGGTCTCGCCTTCGGGTATCCACCAGTACTTCGACGTGAAGAAGGTTTCGGCCTGCACCGCGCCCTGGAGGACGCGGCCATCCTCCAGTTTCACTGTCCAGGGCCATACGCCGACATCTGTGGCCTTCCCGCGCAGGATTTCCGTGGCACTTTCCAGACCTGTGCCGCGCTCCCAGCGCTTGACGATGAACGGATAACCCGACTCCGTCAGAGAGCCTGCGCCCCAGTCGGTTGCTACCAGCAACGTGTCCGCACCGGCCCAGGCCAAGCCCTGCTTGGCTTCCGGAGTGACATATCCTCCTTCTACGAAGGTCTTGGTCTCGAGATCAAACTCGCGGTTGACCACGGCATCCTTGCCGCCATCGGAAAGAGAGACGAGGCAGCGATACTTCGCGCCCGGCGCGGGGCGGAAACAATCGGCCCCCTTGTAGACCCAGTTGGCGCCTTCCTCTGCGGCGAGGAGGTCGAAATCGATGATCGTCTCCCAGTCCGGTGTCTCGGTCGCATAGGAGGCAAGCGGTGTGCGCCGCCACAGACCCCGGACATTCACGCTGTCCTGCCAGAAATTGTAGACATAACCGTCGCGCACCGTGCCATAAGGAATGCGCTCAGAAGAGTTCAGCACCTCCAGCGCGGCCGCCTCGAAGCCCGGATAGCGCGGATCGGACTGCAACGCCGCCAGCGTGCGATCGTTCTGGGCGGTCACCCAGGCAAGCGCCGCGGCCCCCTCGACTTCCTCGAGCCAGAGATGGGCCTGCGGATCGAATGCGGCAGCAGAAGGATGAGCGGTCACGTTCGTCTCCGGGTCAGGCGTGCCGGCGCATGCAGCCAGCAAAAGGGCGGTTAGCGGCGCGGCAAGCAGGCGCATCCGGGAACTCCTCAGTTTGTCGGCAGGCCAGGGCACAGGCGGCCTGAGCAGCGAGGCCTTGTGATAGCGGGGCTTACCGGACTTGCAAACCACCACCCTCAGCCGATGCGCTCGAGCACGATCCGCTGAACCAGGATCGCGCGGCGCTTCTCCGGCACTACGGGACGCACCGCAATGTAATCGACCCCCTGCTCCCCCTGGGCGACCGGGACATCATACTCGAAACTGAAATCCGTGAAGTCCGGTTGCAGGTCGAACTGCTTCCAGCCCGACTCTCCAACCCGTCCGGCAGAATAATTGACCCGCATCTGTGTGGCGCCCTGATCCGGCGCCGGGCGAGCACGTACGGTGATCCGGATCTTCCGGCCCGAGAACTGCACTTCGAGATCCGGCGCAAGCCGGAAATGCGGGCCGAGCTCCGGGGCATCCATCAGCGCGCCGGCCTCGGCTGAGATGTCCAGCAGGTAGCTTCTGTCGGGTGTACGCAGCAGGCGCGTGCGGGCGTCTCCTCCCGCAATGACCTTGTTGAGGTAGGCACCCTCGATGACGATGCGATCATAATTCGTTCCGTCACCCGCAACTGAGCCCGTCGGCAACCGCCCGATACCCGGCTGCACGGCAAGCCCCACCATCAGCAGCACCAGCAAGCCCGCCAGCGGGAAGAACAGACGGTCGCGCATGGCCTTGCCTCCAGCTGGCTGCAGCAACGGGAGCGGCTGGCTGGCCAATCCCGGAGGCTCCTGTTAGCAGGGTCGCGGGTCGATTGGCGAGCCATTTGCACGGCTGAACCGCAGCAGGAGGAAAGGGACAGACCATGAGCGAGAGCGCCCTTCGCCGCCGGGCCCGCGAAGCCCGCACCTGGCTGTTTGACAGCTGCTTCCCGCTCTGGGCCGAGCATGGTCTGACCGGAGCCGGCCTGTTTCCGGAAGTGCTGTCTCTGGACCATGACGAACTGGCGCGCGACTTCACCCGTGTGCGGGTTCAGGCCCGCCAGACCTATGTCTTCTCCGAAGCCTGGCGTCTGGGCTGGAAGCGCGAAACCGCACAGCGCCTGGCCGAGGCCGGAGTTGCCATCCTGACCGGGCCGGCACTCGCCCCGGCGGGTCTTCCTGGCCGGGTGCTTGCCGCAGACGGATCCGGCCTGCGCGATGCGTCCGCCGACCTGTATGACACGGCCTTTGTCCTCTTTGCGCTGGCCGAGGCGGCCCGTGGCCCGGTTGCACCGGAAGCCTGCCTGCCAGCCGCAGCACGCATACTCCAGAGCCTCGACCGGCTGGCAAAAGACAGCGTGCATGGCGGATATGCCGAGACCCTGCCGCCGCCGGGTCAACGGTTGCAGAATCCACATATGCACCTGCTGGAGGCCTGCCTGTCGCTGACCCGCGCTGATCCGCAGGCAGATCATCTTGAGCGGGCTGCTGACATCGTACACCTGTTCAATACCCGGTTCACCGCTGGAGAAGGCGGGCTTCTGGGCGAACGTTTCCAGCCTGACTGGTCGATACCGGAAGGAGATGCCGCGAATATCGTCGAGCCTGGCCATCAGTTCGAATGGGTCTGGTTGCTTCATGCCTATGCCCGCGCAGCTGGCCAGCCCGTGCCGGAGGCGATGGCGCGGCTCTACGCTTTTGCCACTTCAACCCTGGATGCTGCGGGGCGCGCCTGCCAGGAAGTGACACGCAGCGGCCTTCCGCAGGATGCCTCGCGCCGCACCTGGCCACAGACCGAAGCGCTGAAGGCGCATCTCGCCATGTACGAGCTGCGCGGCGAGGAACGCTTCACCGCGGCCGCCTGCCGTAGCTTCGATGTGCTGATGGATGAATTCCTGACGGAGGATGGCGGCTGGATCGACCATTTTGCGGCGGACGGCTCCGTGCTGGCCAAGGACATGCCCGCATCCACCGGCTATCATGTCGTACTGGCTTTTTCAGAGCTCATCCGCGTGATGAACGCTTGAAATCCTATGTCCTGGGCCGGATAAGGCCTCGCAGCCACTTGCAGGATACCCATGACCAAGCTTGTCCTTCTCCGCCACGGGCAATCTGCCTGGAACCTCGAGAACCGTTTCACCGGATGGTGGGACGCAGACCTTACCGCACAGGGTGAAGCCGAGGCGCGGGCCTCAGGCCGTCTGCTCAGCGAACTGGATGCGGATTTTCGCGCCGGGTTTACCAGCGTGCAGACCCGTGCCATCCGCACGATGTGGCTGGCGCTGACAGAGATGAAACGCGCCTGGCTGCCGGTCGAAAAGGATTGGCGGCTGAACGAGCGCCACTATGGCGGCCTGACCGGGCTGGACAAGGCGGAGACTGCGGCCAGGCATGGCGAGGAGCAAGTCCACATCTGGCGGCGCAGCTATGACATTCCGCCGCCGCCACTGGAAGTGGGCAGCAAGTATGACCTTTCTGCCGACCCCCGCTATCGCGGTATAAATATTCCGAACACGGAAAGCCTCAAGACGACACTGGAACGCGTTGTGCCTTACTGGAACGCCCGCATCACGCCAGAGCTGAAGGCTGGCAAGGATGTTCTGATCACGGCGCATGGAAACTCCATCCGCGCTCTGGTCAAGCATCTTTTCAGAGTGCCGGACGAAACCATTACTTCCGTCGAAATCCCGACGGGCAACCCGCTGCTGATTGAGCTGGATGCAGGGCTGAAGCCGGTTTCCGTCCGCTATCTCGACGCAGCCCGCGCACAGAAACTCCCGGCGCTGCCGTGACGAAGCGCCGCGATCAGCGGATGATGGGCCGGGCGCTGGCGCTCGCCCGGCTGAACCAGGGCCTCACGGGAAAGAACCCCTCCGTCGGCTGCGTCATTCTTGATGCGGATGGCCATATTGCCGGTGAAGGTGTCACCGGTGCAGGTGGCCGGCCGCATGCGGAAGAAATCGCGCTGGAAGAAGCCGGGGCCCGCGCCACAGACGGCACGGCCTATGTCACGCTGGAGCCCTGCCGTGAGCGATCCTCCGGCGCGCCCTCCTGTTCCGACAAGCTGGTGCGTGCCGGTATCGCGCGCGTTGTCGTCGCCATCGAAGATCCCCACCCGACGGCACGTGACGGAATCCGGATCCTGCGCGAAGCCGGAGTACGTGTCACAACCGGGCTGGGCCGCGCACGGGCGGCGCGGCTTTATCAGTGGTTCTTCACATCCGTAGAGAACTGATCAGCTTCCGAACGGTCCGGCATGATCACGAATACGTTCATACAGGGCGATCGAGTCCCTCTGGAAGACGGATTTCGTGAACTGCGCTTCGTAACTTGCGCGTCCGCCTGCAACAAGCGTGGCTGCAAGCGCCTTGTCACGCACGACACGGCCGATCGCTTCCGCAAGCCGGGCCGCGTCATTCTTCGGCACAAGCAGTCCGTTGATTCCGTCCTTGACATAGGCGGCGGGGCCGACGGCATCTGCCGCGACCAGCGGCCGCCCGGCAGCCCAGGCATCAACCGTCACGGTGCCGAAGGGTTCATATCGCGACGGGAAGGCGACGACATCGCAGGCCGCCAGCAGGGCGCCGCGATCATTGCGCCATCCGAGGAAGCGGACGCGGCCATCCAGTCCGAGGGCGGAGCACTGGGCCTTCAGTTGGGCTTCCAGGGGGCCTTCGCCAGCGATCCAGACATAAAGTCCGGGCAGCCTGTCGGCCGCTTCGAGCAGAGTATCGAGGCCTTTCTTCTCGTGCAGCCGGGCAAGGGCAAGGGCGACCGGCGCGTCATCCGGCGTCTGCAGCGACGCGCGAGAGGCGGGTTCAGCACCAAGGAAATCGGCGTAGGTATGAATGATGGCCGAACGGTTTTCCGGAACACCCTGCTCGCGGATATGCCGCAACAGATCGATCGTCAGGCCGACATGCCATTCGCAGTTCCGGAAACGGGCGAGCTTGTAATAGCCGCCATACCAGCCGATCGAGCGGGCGCGGTGCACGGCGGGCGCAAACTGGCCGGCGCGGCCCATCCAGTATTCGATGACATCGGGGCGGAACTCGCGGATAGCACGGTCCAGTGCAGCATGTGTCGGAAAGGGCCACGCCCTGTTGAAACTTGCCGGGGTCACTCCGATGCCGGCGCCGGAAAATTTCCCGGTGCGGAAGGTGTTGCCGGGACGGGTGACGACATGCTGGGTGAGGCCCGCCTCCCCCAAAGCGAGCACGGATTCCAGCATGATGTTCTCGGCCCCGCCCTCTTCGGCCCCGGCCATGACATGCAGAACACGCATCTCTCTCTCCTCGCCAGCACGCTGATGCACGCGGGTAACACTGTCGACCCAGCGCTTAGCTGCGAACGGGCGCGCGGGCAAACGCCGCTTGGCAGCCCGGCGGTAACTGCCTAGACAGGCCCCAGCAAGTGCGGGTGCAGGAATGGCCGATTACCGTCTCTTCGGGGCTGAGACATCCCCGTATTCGATGAAGGTGCGCTCGGCCCTTCGTTATAAGGGGATCGCGTTCGACTGGGTTGCGCGCTCGGCCAGCAATGAGGCGGCGTTCCGTACGCATGCTTTGACGCCCACCGTGCCTCTTCTGATCTCGCCAGCAGGGGCCGTTCAGGACTCAACCCTGATCCTGACCCAGCTCGAGGCCTCGCACCCACAGCCTCCTGCCCGTCCTGAGGAACCGGCCTGCCAGGCCCTCGCGCTGATCCTCGAGGACTACGCCGACGAGTGGCTGAACAAGTGCATGTTCCAGCAGCGCTGGGGCCAGCAGCCGGACCGCGATGCCGCCGCGATGCGCGTGCTGATCCAGCTTAACGATGGCAAGCGGCCGCGCGCGTTCAAGGCCCCGGCCCGGCAGATTGCCACCCGGATGCTGGCGCGCCTGTCCCTGGTTGGCGCTGAGGCTGAGAATGGCCCGACCCTGGAAAATTCCTACCGGCGGTTTGCGCTGCGGCTGAACACGCACCTTCAGAATCACCTCTTCATCTTCGGTGGCCGGCCGAGCGCAGCGGATTTTGCGATTGCTGCCCAGTTCCAGCAGATGCTGACCGACCCCACCCCGGGCAGCTGGCTGAAGGAGCGCGCGCATTTTCTGGTGGCATGGTGCGCGCATATGGACGATCCAAAAGCCGGAGGGCCCTATGCGCCGCTGACAGAACTGGAAGCGACCCTCTTGCCGCTGTTCGAGGGCGAGGTCGCCCGCACCTACCTGCCCTGGGCACATGCGAACGCGGCCAGTGCCTCACGCGAAAAGAAGAAATTCTCTGTCACCCTTGATGACGGCCTGTTCGAGCAAGCCACGCAGGCCTACGCTGCCCGCGCCTTCAATGGCGTGCGCAGCGCGATATCCGGCCGTCTGAACGATCCGGCCCTGTCTGCCTTCCTCGACGCGGCCGGCGCGCGAAGTTTCTTCGTGCGTCCCGCCACAGCCCAGACCTGAAATGGAAAACCCCCGCAGGGGAGTCTGCGGGGGTCCGGGAGGAGGGCTCTCTCTGAGTTGACGCTCAGGCAGCGTCACTCGCCTTTTTCTTGCCGATCAGCTTCGGGCCGGCCGGCATCTGCGGCGCGCCGATTTCGATCTTACGGGCTTTTTTCTCTTCCGGGATTTCGCGTACCAGGTCGATGCGCAGCACGCCATGCTCGAGGCTTGCCCCGGTCACGATCACGTGATCAGCCAGCTGGAAGCGGCGGATGAAGCTGCGCTGGGCAATCCCGCGATGCAGGAAGTTGCGTCCGCCCGCGTCTTCGGCTTCGGCTTTCTTGCCAGCCACAGTCAGCAGGCCTTCCTTGGTTTCGATGTCCAGTTCGTCCTGCGTGAAGCCGGCCACGGCGATTTCGATGGCGAACGCATTTTCTTCAACGCGCTCAATGTTGTAGGGCGGATAGCCCTGAGCGCCATCCAGCCGGGCGGCCTGGTCGATCATGCCGGCGAGGCGGTCGAAGCCAACCATCGTGCGATACAGGGGGGTCAGGTCAATCGTGTTCATCAGTCAGTCCTTTCTAATTTGAAGCAACCGTGGGGAGCGGGAGTTTCCTGTTGTCCCAGCCCGGTAGCGGCGCTGGCAGGGTCTGCCCGGTCACGGCCCGCTCTGCGGCACCGTGACAAGACCTATGTGGGTAGCGTATTGGGGCTATCAAGTGCCTTGGAGGAGACGCGCATGAAACACCTGATGATCGCGGCCATTTCGGTGCTCGCCCTTGTGGCCTGCGCCCCGGCCAAATCGCCTGCTCCAGCCTCTCTGGATGCAGCCCCCCCGGCTGCCGAACCGGTCCCCATGACGCTGGCGGAAGCGGTCAATTCAGACCTGCGCAGCGAGGCCGAGAAGGCCCGTGACAAGTGGCGCCACCCGATCGAGACCCTGGAGTTCTTCGGCGTCAGGTCCGACATGAAAGTGGTTGAGATCTGGCCGGGCGGCGGCTGGTATACCAATATACTTGCGCCATGGATCGCTTCGGGCGGCGGCACACTTGTGGCTGCCGGATTTGATGCAGCCTCAATTGAGGACCCGGAACGGCGTGC
The DNA here is from genome assembly GCA_046293935.1 of Hyphomonas sp. Taxonomy (GTDB): domain Bacteria; phylum Pseudomonadota; class Alphaproteobacteria; order Caulobacterales; family Hyphomonadaceae; genus Hyphomonas. The sequence continues at coordinate 41,755 of JBKBJF010000005.1, read as the reverse complement.
CCGCACCGAGGCCCGCCTCGAGGAATTCAAGGCGGCCTATGCCGACCCCAGGTTCGGCACCATTGAATACAGCGCCTTCTCCGCCACGTCCGGCCCCTTGACGGCCGAGGGGACCGCCGATGTGGTGCTGACCTTCCGCAACATTCATAACTGGATGGCGGGCGGCTACACTGAAAAGTTCTTCGCGGATGCCTATGCTGCACTGAAACCCGGCGGCATCCTCGGCGTAGTGGAACACCGCCTGCCCTCGACCCAGGCGCAGGACCCGAAAGCCGCCAGCGGCTATGTGCACGAAGATTATGTGAAGGCGCTGGCCACAGCCGCAGGTTTCGAGTTCGTGGAAGCCAGCGAAATCAATGCCAACCCGGCCGACACTGCCGACCACCCCTTCGGTGTGTGGACCCTGCCCCCGAACAGCGCCACGGCCGACCGGGAGGGCAAGACGCCGGAAGGTTTTGACCCGGAAAAATACAAGGCCATCGGCGAAAGCGACCGGATGACCCTGAAGTTCCGCAAGCCGGAATAATCCCTTTCCCCGATTTTCAGTTCGCTGAGAAGTCCAGAAACCGTCCACACCCCTGTGTGGACGGTTATCGTTTTTTGGATGCTGGCCGGATGCGTTTCCGGTCAACCCGGCGGTCTGGAACTCTGACCTGAGGCATCCAACTCTGGCACGCCTGCGCACCGGCTTTTGTCCATGCGCTAAAACAAAGGGCTTGACGATTATACCAACCAGTCGGTATGTAATAATGATGACGAGGACTCCATGCTGCAAGACCCATCTTACCCTCCGGCACCTGAGCCCGGCTCCAGCTTTCCGGGCAGCACCTGGCCGGGGAGCAAGGCTGACAGGGAAGGCCCTGTCAGCGTCCCGGTTTTCACAGCAAGGAGAAATGGCCAGCCGCACAGCCCGGCATCGGGCGCCTGGAAGGAACGAGGGGATGCAGGTGCCTGACCCTAAGCCAGCCAGACCGCGCCGGCGCGATGCGGACGAGACCCGGCGCGCACTCATGCAGGCGGCCTTCAGCCTGGTGCGTGCGAAGGGGTTGGCGGCGACTAGCGTGGACGAGATCTGCGCGGCAGCCGGCGTTTCGAAAGGGGCATTCTTCCATCACTTCACCAGCAAGGATCACCTCGCCGCATCAGCGGCGAGATACTGGAGCGAGACGACCGGTGCCTTCTTCGAATCGGCGCCCTATCACCAGCCCGAAGACCCGCTCGACCGGCTGCTGGGCTATATTGCGATGCGACGCGACATGATGCGTGGGGACATTGCGGATTTCACCTGTTTCGCCGGCACCATGGCGCAGGAAGCCTGGCGCGCCAGCCCATCCGTGGCTGCGGCCACCTGGGACAGCATGGCCGGCCATGCGGAGACACTGGTGCCAGATATCGAAGCGGCGCGTGCCGCGCGGGGGATCAGTGGCGGATGGAGCGCGCGAAGCCTGGCGCTGCATATCGTGGCTGTGACCCAAGGTGCTTTCATCCTCGCGAAGGCGAGTGGTGACAGCGCCGTCGCCCGCGAAAGCCTCGATCACCTGAAGCGCTATGTCGAAACCCTCTTCGGGCGCACCGCGCCCGCCTGACCCTCCCTGCCCCCGAAAGGAGCCCTCCCATGACCCGTACCATTCAGCTGCACCGCGTGGTTTCAGCACCTCCGGACAAGGTTTTCCGCGCCTTCGTGGAGCCGGACGCGATTGCCAGCTGGCTGCCGCCTTATGGTTATCTCTGCACCGTGCACGAACTTGATGCACGCGCCGGCGGCAGGCACCGCATGTCGTTCCGGAACTTCACCACTGGCGACAGCCATGCCTTCGGCGGCACCTATCTTGCTTTTGAGCCGGGCACGCGCCTGCAGTACACGGACAAGTTCGAAGATCCGGACATGCCAGGCGAAATGACGGTCACGGTGACGCTGAAAGCGGTGCCGGCGGGCACGGAGCTGGCGATCGAACAGACCGGCATCCCGGACATGATCCCGCTCGATGGGTGCTATCTCGGCTGGCAGCAATGCCTCGAGAAGATGATCCGCCTCGTTGAGCCGGACATCCGGATGTAGGTGGCGGCTGTGCGAAGGATCACCCTGCTTGAATACATCTCCCTCGACGGCGTCATCCAGGCGCCAGGTGGGCCTGGCGAAGACAGCGATGCCGGTTTCCCATATGGCGGATGGTCTGCACCGTTTGATGACCCCATCCTTGATGAGACGGTGGAAACGGCACATCCGGAATCATTCGACCTGCTGCTCGGGCGGCGGACCTATGACATCTGGGCTGGCTACTGGCCCCATGCCAGTGGGAGCCCGATTGCCACGAAGTACAATGGAGCGGTGAAATATGTGGCGACGCACCGGCCTGAAAGCCTGGATTGGGGCCCGGCGGAAAGTCTGGGGAGAGACATTGCGGAAGGCATACGGCGCCTGAAGATGACAGGCGGTCCGGAGTTGATCAGCTGGGGCAGCTCGAGCGTTGCCGCAACCCTGATGGAACACGGACTGGCTGATCGGGTGGTTGTGATTGTCGTGCCAGTGATCCTTGGCACCGGCAAGCGCATTTTCCCTGAGGGTGCACAGCCGCGAGAACTGAAACTGATACAAAGCCGGACGGGCGCAAGCGGGCTGGTGATCCACACCTTTGAACCGGCCGGCCCTCTGCGCACCGGCCGGATCGGCTAAATGCGCAACCCTGAGCGAGGACCTGTTGCGGTGAGGTCTCATTTCCCTTGCCGGCACTGCTGCATCATGTTTTTCGCCTTGATGCCGCCGTCGACCTGAAGATCCAGGACCGTGTTGCCGTCGAGCATGAGCTTGTAGGGCGTGGTGTCGGTGAAGTTGGCAACGGTGGCGTCGATATCAGCGGGAACGAGCAGGAAGGCGCTCTGCGCACCGGTAGCGGGAAGGATGACGACCGGGATGTCCTGCGGACCGGCGGAGGAGGTGAGCTGAGCAGTGGCCTGGCGCGCCTCGGCGGCGGCGGGAATGTTCGGGCCGGAGATCATGATACCGCCCTGCTTGCGTGTGGCGGTGGGGCCCGCGAAGATCAGGCGCTGGCTGCCCTGCGCATAGGCAATGGAGCAGCCGAGGCCTTTCTTCGCCTCCTTCTTCGTGCCCTCGCGCTTCATCAGCCATGTTCCGTTGGCGGAGTATGATATCGCCTCGATGCCGTCGACCTTGATCTTCTTGAGAACATAATCCTGAGGCGTGAGCGTGCCGAAACCGGAATCCGGCTCGCCCCGGGCCGGGGGCCTGACGGCGGAGTCTGCCGGGAAATGATAGGATTTCCAGACACCCTCCCGGTCGAAATCCTCGCGCAACAGCATCGCGACCTCAATGAACTCCGATCGCATCTGCGCGTCGAACACATCGATCAGCTTGCAGGACTGGCCGCGCGCCTTGCAGAGATCGGACAGGGCATCACGCGCCTTGCGGGGCGTGTCTGCGAAGGCTGCGTGAGTGATGCCCTTCTTGTCGGCGCCGGCGGCGACCGACATGTTCTTGCCGGAGACCATGATGTAGCATCCCTGACCCATGGTGGCCGTGCAGGCATCCAGCACGACCTTCTCGGCCGCGCCGAGATAGTATTGTCCCCATGTGGCCCAGACATCGCGATGGCCGGGATGGCCGGCCACGGCCACGAAATTGTCCACATCGATGGGCGGCGAGGCAGGCCCCTGCGGGGCGCCAGAACCGCCGGCATAACCGCCTGTGCCCGACGGGGCGCATATGGGCGTCGCCGCGATGCCGTGCGAACCGCCGGTGACACCGATCTGCTGCTCGCCGGGACCGGGACCGCCCGGGCACGGATAATTTCGCGCTGAGGCCGGCTGCAAAATGGACAACGCTAATGATAACAGCAAAGCCAAGCGGATGGCAGGCAGGCAGAAGGTCATTGGCGGCATACTCCGGACAAATAATATCCGAAATACTAGCCGCCGCTGCCATAAAGCGCAATCGCCCGGCCTGCTTGTGGCGCGCGGCAAGAGCCTGTAACGGCGCGGAACCGGAGGACGTGAATGCGACACCTGTTCCAGACCTTGATCGAAGACGTGAAGATCGGCGACGCCCGTCTGCGTGAGAGCCTGGAGCGGGCTGCCTGGGTGCTGGAAGCCGACGATGCGGCCGGCAATGACTGGTGTGAGCGGGAGGGCTATCCGGGCTACACCTCCTATGCCTCGCTGGACGACCTGCCGGAACGGTTTCCGGAATTTGCGGCTCTGAAGACGCATCTGGACAAGGCGGCCGCAAAATTTGCCACGGCGCTGCACTGGGACATGGACGGCCTGGCGCTGGAACTGGACGCGATCTGGGTGAACATCCTCGGTGAGGGCGGACACCATAGCGGGCATATCCATCCGGGCTCGGTGATCTCTGGCACCTATTATGTCTGTGTGCCGGAAGGCGCCGGGAAGCTGAAGTTCGAGGACCCGCGCCTCGCGATGATGATGGCAGCGCCGCAGCTGAAGGATGACGCTCCGGATGAGGCACGCCGGTTCGTATATGTTCAGCCTGCGGAAGGCCATGCGCTCTTGTGGGAGAGCTGGCTGCGGCATGAGGTGATGCCGTCCGCGACTGAGGAGGCACGGATATCCGTGAGCTTCAATTATGCGCTGCGGCGCAAAGACTGATCATCGTGATTGACCATATCATTTCGTCACCGGAAAGGCTCTGAAATATTGTGCGGCTGGGGTGGGAGCAATCAGCGTAATCATGCGGTGAGCCGGGATGCTTCGAGCACAATCTGCATGTTGATGCCGAGGTCCCGCTGAGGCTGGTGATGGTGAAGGCGGCAGGCGCTCTTTCGCCAGCCCCCAGCGATGAACATGTCCGAGCCGGCCGGGCCCGGTTAACCCTCAGGTGGCCCATTCCCCTTGACCTTGGTGCTGCGGCGCATCATAGGCGCGGCCATCCCCTGCTGCCTCCCGCGCGAAGGACACCGACCATGGACCTCTCGAAGATCAAGACCGGTAACAACCCGCCGGATGATGTCAACGTGCTGATCGAAGTGCCGCTGGGGGGCGATGCCATCAAGTACGAGATCGACAAGGAAAGCGGCGCGATGTTCGTCGACCGCTTCCTTTACACTGAGATGCGCTATCCCTGTAATTACGGCTTTATCCCGCACACGCTGAGCCTCGATGGCGACCCGGTGGATGTGATGGTGGTCGGCAACCGCCCGCTGGTGCCGGGATCGGTGGTGCGCGCCCGGCCGGTGGGCGTGCTGATGATGACCGATGACAAGGGCTCTGACGAGAAAGTGCTGGCAGTGCCACACCAGAAGCTGACGGCCTATTACGACAAGATCGCCACTTATCATGACCTGCCGCAGATCCTGATCGACAAGATTACTCACTTCTTCCAGCACTACAAAGACCTCGAGACAGGCAAATGGACCCGTGTTGAGGGCTGGTACGGCGTCGACAAGGCGCGCGAACTGATCCGCGACGGCGTGGAGCGGGCGAGGAAATAGGGCCGGCTGACGGCCAGGCGTTACAGCCGCGAAACAGGATGGTGGAGACGAGGAGGATCGAACTCCCGACCTCGGCATTGCGAACGCCGCGCTCTCCCAGCTGAGCTACGTCCCCATTCCTGAGACGCTGGATATAGCGGCCCGGCCCTCAGGATGGAAGGGCTTGCCTGCCGCGCCTCAGCCCTTCGGATCGACGATTTCGAAGCGTTTCGTCTTCGGGTTCCGCCAGTGCAGTTCGCCATGCTTGATCGCGAACCAGGCGCCATGCAGCTCCAGCTGGCCGGCCTGAACCTTCCCGGCCACCCAGGGGAAAGTCATGAGGTTCCGGAGTGAGGTTTCGATACCCTCGAGCTCGAGGGCGAATTGCGGATTGAGCGAGCCGGAGTCGAGCACGCGCTGGCGCGCCTCGTCGAGTAGCTTTACCCAGGGTGTGACAAACTCGCCGATCGGCAGATCACGGGGGCCATGCAGCGAGGCCGATATCCCGCCGCAACCGCCATGACCCATGACCACGATGTGGCGCACCTTAAGAACGTTGACGGCAAATTCGAGCGCCGCCGAGACGCCGTGCAGACCGCCATCCGGCTTGTAGGGGGGCACCAGATTAGCAACGTTGCGGACGACAAACATCTGGCCCGGGGCGGCATTGAAGATGTCCGACGGCTCGGCCCGGCTGTCGGCGCAGGCGATCAGCATGATGTCGGGATCCTGTCCTTCTCCCAGCTCGCGGTAAAGCTGTGCCTGCTCGGCATAGACCCCGGCGCGGAAGCGGCGGTAACCCGCCATCAGGTCGTCGACAGTTTTCATGAGGCGCTCCTGAAAAATTCACGCCGCCTGATAGGCAATTCCTATCGCTCTGCAAGCATTTTTGAAACCAATGGCCCCTAGAACGGAACGATCAGTTTCGCCCGCGCAAGGAATCCGGTTATATGCTGCGGGCTTTCAGGAGACCTGCATGACGACCCCGAGCGATGAACAAAGCGCGGCCCCAGCCCCGGTCACGGCTTCGGGGGGGGGAAAGTCCCGCAAGGGGCCGACACGCAGCGAGGTGTCCAAGGCCGCCATCCTGGAAGCGGCGCGGGAGGAAATGGCCGAAAATGGCTGGCGTGGCTTCAGTGTCGATTCGGTGGCCAAACGCGCCAGCGCGTCAAAACAGACGATCTATCGCTGGTGGCCATCGATTGGCGCGATGTGCGTGGACGCCGCGCTGGCCCTGATTCCGGATGCGCCGGAGGGCGGGCGCGACCCGCAGGAGCGTATCACCGCCCTGATCATTCCCCTGGAAGCAGCCGCCCGGACAGGACACGGGCACGCCGTTTTGCGCGTGGCGCTTCTGGCGGCCGCCGATGACAAGGATGCCGGCGAGGTCTGGCGTGCCTGGGTAGGCCGCGATATCCGTCAACCGCTGCGTATGGTGCTGGCGGAACTTGCCGCCAAGCGCGTCATCCGGCGTGATTTCGAGCTGGACGATGTGCTCGAGCAGCTGCTGGGACCGATCTTCCATCGGCTAACGATCTCACGGGCCCCGGTGAAGGAAGGCTTCTGTTCGGAACAGGTGGCCGCATTCCTGCGGACCAATGGGGCTCTGTAAGGCCCGCTATTTCGACTTCCGCCAGATCATCAACGGATCGAAGGCACCGGTTTCAGCCGCCCTCTGCAGGGCCGCTATCTGCTCCGATACCGGATTGGCCGGGCCCTTCGGGCGGGCCGCCGGATACAGCGCCTCGTCGAGACGGCAGATCTGTTCGAACAGCGCTTCAGCCCGGCCGACCAGTTCCAGGAAGCGCGGCGGCAGGCCACGGTCTTTCTGCGCGGCCGGGTCAAGAGGCGGCTCGTCCCGGCGTATGCGGTACTTGCGGGCAGCAGCATCCTCGCGGCGCATTTCACCATCGCGGACGGCTTTCTGCATCACCAGCCAGGAGGCAGCCTGCATCAGGCGTGTGGTGAGTTCCATGCTCCAGGCCGAATAGGTCAGACCGGCTTCGCGCGGCAGGGTCTTCGCCTGCTCGCGGCCGGGACCGTCAAGATAGGCGGCCGTTTCCTCGACAAGCGCCATGCCGCGCGTGAAGACGGTGTCGAACAGCTTGCCGCCCGTGAAGGCCTCAGGCGGGCTGACCGCATCACGTTCTGCCATGGTGCCCCCCTTCACATTCGCTGCCGGACGGAAAAGACTAGCCTGCCAGCCCTTTCACGAGCCTTAACTGCTGCTGCCACTGCCGCCGAACAGCGCATCCGCTGCACGCTTTTGCGCTTTCTTCTTCTCGATCTCCGCCTCACAGGCCGCAATTTCCGCCTTCAGCTGTCCGATCCGGTGCTCGAGTTCCTCCACCGACATCTGGTCGAGAGTCTGGGCCTTGCGCACCAGTACCGGTTCTTCGTCGTTGAGCGCCATCGGAGCCTCCCGTGTTCAGGGCTGCAAGAAAGCAGAAAGACCGGCTAGAAGCGACTCGAATCCCCATCTTTGAGAACCGGAAGAGATAAAATGACTGCCAGGATGAAAGCTGCACACGGCGAAGCGGGCTCACCGTTGGCGCTGGTTGAAATGGAGAGGCCGGTTCCGGGCAGGGGCGAGGTGCTGATCGAGGTGGCTGCCGCGGGCCTCAACCGCGCGGACCTTGCACAGAAGGCGGGCCGCTACCCGCCACCGCCGGGCGCCTCGCCGATACTTGGGCTGGAAGTGTCCGGCATTGTGGTGGAAACCGGTCCGGGTACGGAACGGTTCAGGCCGGGCGATCGGGTCTGCGCACTCCTGGCGGGCGGGGGCTATGCCACGCATGTGGTGGCCGACGAGGGCTCCCTGCTGCCCGTACCCGCGGAGTTCGACCTGACCCTTGCCGGCTGTTTTCCCGAAGCCTTGTTCACGGTTTGGGCGAACGTGTTCGACCGGGCAGGTCTGAAGCCGGGTGAAAACTTCCTGTGCCATGGCGCAACCAGCGGCATCGGTGTGATGGCGCTGCAGATGGCGAGGGTATGGGGTGCAGCCAAGATTTTCGGCACGGCGGGATCAGAGGAAAAATGTGCGCTGGCGCGGGAGCTGGGCGCGACGCGGGCGATCAATTACCGCACGGAGTCCTTCGAAGACGTGCTAAAGGCTGAGGGCGGCGCTGACGTAACGCTCGATATGGTCGGCGGCGACTATATCCAGAAGAACATCTCGGCAGCCAACACAGACGGGCGGATCATCAACATCGCCTATCAGGACGGATTTGCTGCAAGCGTGAACTTCGCCCCGGTCCTGATGAAGCGGTTATCCCTCATGGCTACCACCTTGCGCGCGCGCCCAGTCCAGGAGAAGCGGCGCATCCGTGATGCGGTGGAACGGGATTTCTGGCCGCATGTTCTGACCGGCAGCATCCGCCCGGTGCTGGACGGGACCTTCCCGCTGGCCGGGGCAGAGGCGGCACTTGCCCGGATGCATCATGGCGGCCATTCCGGAAAAATCCTGCTGATTCCCTGAAGTCCAGCCGTTCCCTTTGCAAACTGCACCATCTGGCGTATAGGCTCAGCCAAGGTACCAGCCTGCCTGGACCCGACCCGCCCGGCACCCCAGTGCCGGGCGGCTGCATTTCGGGCAGCAGAAACAGTTTCAAGGAGACAAGACCATGGCCGATGTCCTGATGCCGCGCGCAACCGCTGTCTGGCTGCTCGACAACACGACTCTGACCTTCGCCCAGATCGCGAAATTCTGCGGCCTTCACCATCTCGAAGTGAAAGGCATCGCCGACGGCGATGTGGCCGAGAACATGCGGGGCGTTGATCCGATTGCCGGCGGCATTCTCTCGCGCGAGGAGATCGCCCGTGGCGAAGCCGACCCCGACTACCAGCTGCAAGTGGCCGCCTCGAAGATCGATCATATCCCTCAGCCAAAACGCAAGGGCAGCCGCTATACGCCGGTGATCCGCCGGCAGGACAAGCCTGATGCTGTGGCCTGGTTCATCCGCAACCACCCGGAAGTGTCCGACGCGCAGATCATCAAGCTGATCGGCACAACCAAGGCAACCATCAATAATGTGCGTGACAAGAGCCATTGGAACGCGGCCAATATCCGTCCCGTTGACCCGGTGACGCTCGGCCTCTGCTCGCAGATCGAGCTCGACGAAGTGATCGCCAAGGCTGCCGACAGGCGGCGCAAGATCGAAGCGGATAAAGCTGCCCGCGCTGAAGGCCCGGGGCTGGCCCCTGCGCAGGATACACCCGTGATCGTCGCTCAAGAACCGGAAGATGTCTTCAAGAAGGACATCTCAGCTGATGATGTGTTCCGCGATTTCGACTGATCTTCCTTATCCGGAGTAAATGACAATGGCAGCTCGTCTTCCAGTGCCGGCCCGGCCGGCCGTCGGGATAGTCGGCGCAACCGGTCTGGTCGGTGAGAACATGCGCAAGCTGCTCGAGGCGCGCAGGTTTCCTCTGAGCACAATGCGCTTCTTCGCGTCGCCGAAATCGGCAGGATCGAAGATTGCCTTCATGGGCCAGGAGATCACGGTCGAGGATGCCGGGGCGGCAGATTATTCCGGGCTGGACATCGTGTTCTTCTCCGCCGGTGGGGCAACCTCTCTGGAGCTGGCACCGAAAGTCGCGGCTTCAGGCGCTATCGTCATCGACAATTCTTCGGCCTGGCGCAGTGATCCGGATGTTCCCCTGGTTGTCTCGGAAGTGAACCCCGGGGCGCTGCGCGTGATCCCGAAGGGGATCATCGCAAACCCCAACTGCACGACGATGGCGGCCATGCCGGTGCTGAAGCCTCTGCATGACAGGGCCGGACTGAAGCGCCTGGTGGCGAGTACCTATCAGGCAGTTTCAGGGGGCGGGGTCGCCGGTGTCAGGGAGCTGGAATCGCAGATCGAGGCTGTGGGCAGAAGCAGCGGCGTCCTGGCGCTGGATGGCGGCGCAAAGGAGTTCCCGGCCCCTCGGAAATGGGCTGTGCCGATTGCCTTCAACGTGGTCGCCCTCAACTACAAGCTCGGCGAAGATGGGTACACGGACGAAGAGCTCAAGCTCCGTGACGAGAGCCGCAAGATCCTCGGCATTCCCGGCCTTCTGGTATCTGGCACCTGCGTGCGCGTGCCGGTCTATACCGGCCATTCGCTGTCGATCAATGCTGAGTTCGAACGCCCGCTATGCGCAGAAGAAGCCACGGACATACTGAGATCTGCCCCTGGTGTCATGCTTGCGGATATACCCAACGCACTCGACGCCACCGGCAAGGACCCGGTCTTCGTTGGCCGCATCCGGCCAGACCGCAGTGTACCGCACGGCCTTGCCCTGTTTGTGACCGGCGACAACCTGCGCAAAGGTGCGGCCCTCAACGCCGTGCAGGTGGCCGAGGTGCTGATCTCTCAGCGCGGATGAGCCATGCTTCTCAGGAAGACATAGAAGGCGCCGGAGCCGCCATGCTTCGGATGCGATTCTGCATAGCCCGAGACCAGGCGCCGGGCGGCAGGCGAGTCAAGCCAGAGGAGAAAGTTCCGGCGCAGAATCCCCTGCCCTTCCCGGCCCTTGCCGGTGATGACCAGTACGCAGCGCGATCCTTCCGCCTGCTGATGTTCGAGGAAGGCCGGCAAGGCCCGGGCTGCACTCGCCTGGGTGTGGCCATGCAGGTCGATGCTCGCTGCGATGCTGAGCTTCCCGCGCCGGACGCGTTTCTCGCCGGAACGTTCGGCGGGCGGCCCGGGGGCCTTCGGCGTTTCAGGCGTGTCGGCCCGGGCGGGTTCGGATGCGGTGGGCGGATCAGCAGGGCCAGCGCCGAGCGCCTCTGTCAGCGCCTCAAGATCGGCAGCCTTTCGGCCAATCGGCTTGACACTGGCGGCAACGCGTGCCCATGCGCGGGCTTCTTCAGGGGTCAGGCGGCGCGGACTCAACTGATGAGACCGTCGCGGAACATCCGGTCGACCACCGCGCGCGGCAACAGCACCCAGAGGCGGCCCTTGGCATTCATCGTGCCGGCGCGGTTGCCGGCCTCGGGACCGGTCCCGAAATAGATGTCGCCACGCACCGGCCCCTTAATCGCCCCGCCGGTATCCTGGGCGACCAGCAGGCCGGACCATCGCCCACCGAGCCCCGGCGCCGTGGTTTCGACGAACATCGGCACGCCGAGGGCATGGAAATCCGGATCGACGGCCATGGACCCGAACGGCGTGAGCGGCACATTGTGGGCACCGTTAGGGCCGAGTGCCGGGTCGCCCTCCGGCAGGGCCTGGAAAAAGACGAAGCGCGGATTGATGTTCATCGCCTCTCGCACGTCGGCCGCACTAGAACGGTCCATCCAGGCGCGGATACCCTGCATCGAGCCTTCGGCCCGTGTGATACGCCCCGTTTCGATCAGCCAGTTGGCGACCGATCTGAAGGGCTGGCCGTTATGGGCGGCGTAGGCGGCGCGCATTGTTGTACCGTCAGGAAAAGTCAACCTGCCGGAGCCCTGCACCTGCAGGAAGAAGACATCCGCCGGATGGGCATAGGCGATTGCCGGGCCCCCGCGCGCGGTGATCTCCGCCCGCGGGGGGTAAGGCCGGGTGGAACCGTCCGGCAGGCGTTGCAGCGGGCTGTCGCCGTTGGCGACGAAATCGGAGGGCAGCGCCAGCACCGGCTCTGTGAACACACCTTCCGGCGCGCGGCGGGCTTCATACATCGGCTCGAAATAGCCGGTAAACCTGTCCTTGCCTTCGCGGTCGATGATCTCGAGCGGCGTGAACACGGACTCCATGAGGGCTCGCGTGCGGCCAGGATCGTGGCTGGCCTTGAGGGCTGCACAGGCCGGGGCCCAGTCGCCAGCAGTGCCGGCCCAGGGCGCTCCTCTGCCGATGGCGGCATCATGCGCACGCAGCTGGAAACGGTCGCAAGTGCGGCGGAAGGCCTGAAGGGCAGGCGCGAGATCTGCCGTGTTCCAGCCTGGCAGTTCGTTCCAGCTGACCGGGCCGGAGGAAGACGGCGGCAGCGCGGTGGGTTGTGTTATGCTCACGGGGGGGCGTTGGGTCGTCTGGCATGCGGCCAGCACAAGAAGGACAGGAAGCAGGTAACGGAAGGCGCGCATACGTTGCATATGCCGCAAACCGGCGCAGCCTGTCACCTTGTCATTCACTCATGAGGGGAGATTTCAGGCCGCGACGTCAACGTCGTCGAGCAGCCAGTTGGGGTCTGTGGAGGCCACTTCGCGCTTGAAGGTCCAGATTTCACGGGCCGTGCGGGTTGTCTCACCATCGCCGAGGTCGGCTTCGTAGCGCACGGAAATCCGGGCGATGCCGAGGGCATCAAGTTCAGCGCGCTCGATCTCGGCACGCTTGATCCGCAGCAGCTCGAAGGCCCGGCCGCCGCTGGCGTCGCGCTCGGAGATCGCCTTGTCCCAGGCTTCGTAGACATCATCATCGAGCAGAGGACGCAGGGCCGAACGGTCCCCGCGGGCATAGGCAGCCACGATCATCTGGTAGGCAGCTTTAGCGCCGCGGAGGAAATCCTCGGCCGTGAAGCTGCGGTCGGCATTATAGATGTCTTCGAGCCCTCCTGCTGCAGGACCCGTAAAGACGGGGCGCTCCGCCTCGCTGCGCCGCGGCGCCGGGGCAGCCGCCTCCGGGGCGTTGCCGCGCTGTTCGGGGGCCGGGGCCGGGCGCTGCATGGGGCGATCATCCCCGCCCCGCCCAAGAGCCACATAGAGGCGCCAGAGCACGAAGAGTGCCACGGCTGCCAGAATGAGGACTTCGATCACGGGGTTGGACATGGGCTCGGCGGGTTCCTTGATTGATCCGGGGGCTTACCGGGTAGATAGTGCAGGCTTCATGCCGGTGCCAGCCTGTGCGTTGCGCGGCCAAGAGGCACATGCTAGGCGCGGGGCCCTGACAGTAGAGGACCGATAATGACAGATACGAGCGCGCCCGCAAACCCCGCCCAAGGAGACCGGGGCCCGTCGCTTCGGGTGCTCGGTCAGTATGTCAAGGATCTTTCGTTCGAAAATCCCGGCCATCCACCTGTCCAGACCCAGCCTAACATCGACCTTGGCATCGACGTTGGGGCGGCCCCGCATGTTGACGGCAACGGCCTGTTCGAAGTGTCCCTGAAGCTTTCAGCCAAGGCGCTGGCTGGCGAGACGACCCTGTTCATCACAGAGCTGGACTATGCCGGCCTGTTCCAGCTGTCGAACGTGACCGAGAAGCAGATTGAACCTATGCTGCTGATCGAATGCCCGCGGCTGCTGTTTCCGTTTGCGCGCCGGATCATTGCCGAGATCACACGCGAGGGCGGCTTCCCGCCGCTGCTGATTGATCCCGTGGATTTCGTAGCACTCTACCAGGCACAGTACCGCAAGGCCGCCGAACGCGCCGCCGGCAATGGCCAGCCGGCCTGAGGTTCAGGCGTATTTCTTCCAGACCGCATCTGGGCCGAGCTTGTCGACCATAGCCGCATGGGCGGCGGCCTCCTCAGGTGTGATCCGGGACGCCAGCGGGACAGGCCGCTGGCGGGCCGATGGGCGTTTTAAGCCGCCGTCCAGGGCACCTTCACCTTCGAAACTGAAGGCGCGGGCCCGGCCGCCGAGGAGTTCCAGATAAACGGCAGCCAGCAGCTGGCTGTCGTGTAACGCACCGTGGAAAGTGCGGCTCTCGAGCGAAATGTCGAAGCGCTTGCAGAGCGCATCGAGACTGGCCGGAGCACCCGGAAAGCGCTTGCGCGCCATCGCCACGGTATCCACCCAGCGCGACTCCCCAATTGAAGGGCGCCCGCAGCGGTCAAGTTCCATATTCAGGAACCCCCGGTCGAAAGAAGCATTGTGGGCAACAAGGGTTGCATCCCCGACGAAGCTCAGAAAGGCGTCGATCACATCCGGGTGTTCAAAGGGCGGTTTGTCCTTCAGGTGCTCGTCGGTGATGCCGGTGATCCGCACGGTCGCCTCGGACACAGGCCGGCCCGGATTGATCAGGCGGCGGAAGGTGCGCCCGGTCGGGATATGATTGATCAGCTCGACGGCGCCGATCTCGATGATGCGGTCTCCGTTCATCGGGTCGAGCCCTGTAGTTTCGGTGTCGAAGGCGATCTCACGGATCCGGGCAGTCATCGATGGGTCTCTTCAGCGAGGCGAATCATCAGACGCACTATGGCCCGGACCTGGTCGCGGGCAAAGTCGAAGCCGTGCGCTGTCGATAGAACGAAGTCCGCCCGGGCGCGCTTCTCGGCATCCGGCATCTGCCGCGCGAGTATCGCCTCGAACGCCTCAGAGGTCATGCCGGGCCGCGCGAGGACCCGTTCGCGCTGGACATGCGCCGGGGCTGTGACCACGAGTGTGTAATCGCAGCGCCTGTCTCCGCCAGTCTCGAAAAGCAGCGGGATATCCATCACCGCGAACGGCGCGCCTTCGGCATGCGCCCGCCGGCGGAAGTCTAGCTGCGCCTCGCCGGCCAGCGGGTGCACAATCGCCTCCAGCCGTTTCATGGCAGCAGCATCATCGAGCACGCGCTCGCGCAGTCGTGCCCGGTTGACGGCGCCGCCTTCCGTCACGCCCGGGAAGGCTGCCTCAAGAGGCGCAACCGCCGCGCCGCCCTCAGCGTATAGCGCGTGCACAGCCGCATCGGCATCATAAACCGGTGTGCCTTCCTCCCGGAACAGGCTGGCCGTCGCGGACTTTCCCATGCCGATCGAGCCCGTCAGACCCAGGATGATCATGTCACGGCCTCCAGCAGCTTGCGTGCACGGGCATGGGCATCGGCAAGATCAGGCATGACACCGAACCAGCGTTCGAAGCTGAGCGCAGCCTGTGCGACCAGCATGCCCAGCCCGTCGAGCGTGCGCCAGCCCTTGGCTTTTGCTTCACTCAGCGCGGCGGCGGCACCCTTGCCATAGGAGATGTCGTAGAAGATGCCGCCCCTTGATTCCGGAAGCCTCAGCCGGCCCCCCTGATGCCCGAGGCTGAGCGTGTTGACGACCACGGCTGCCGTATGCAGACGCAGCAGACCTTCGTCCAGCGTCAGGATACGTGCCGCTGGAGCGAGGGCCAGGGCCAGGGCATCGGCGCGGTCGACCGTCCGGTTACAGATCGTCAGCCGGGCGCCCCTCTGCACGAGTGTGTCAGCCACAGCCCTTGCCGAGCCCCCTGCCCCGAGCAGGAAGACCTCGCAATCCTTGACCTCGATGTCGCCGAAATCCAGGGTCAGGGCAAAGCCCGGCGCATCCGTATTGTCCGCATGCCAGCCGCCCTGCTTGCCCGGGATCAGTGTGTTGGCAGCCCCGAGTCGGCGCGCTGTGTCGCTTGCACTTGATGCCAGCCGCAGGACCTCTTCCTTGTGCGGCAGCGTGACATTGAGCCCCGCAGCACCATGAGCCGACAAGGACAGAAGCGAGGTCTCGAGTTCGGACGTCTTGACTTCCAGCGCTGCGTAGACGGCATCAATACCATTCTCGCGAAGCCATTGGTTGTGGATAAAAGGGGAAAGTGAGTGGGATACCGGATCGCCGATCACGCCGAGAAGTTTCTTCATTGGGGGAGAACCCTCCGGATACGGAGATAGTCGAGCAGCGGCAGCAAGGGCAGGCCCAGGATGGAAAAATAATCGCCCTCGATGCGCGTAAAGAGTTGAGCACCAAGCCCCTCGAGCTGGTAGGCGCCGACCGTGGACAACAGTCTTTCGCCGCAGGCGGAGATATAGCCTTCGATGAAATCTGCTGACAGGGGCCGCATCGTCAGCTTCGGGCGGGCGAGATGACGCCAGACCGGACGGCCATCCTCACAGACGACGATGGCCGTTTCGAGCGTATGTGTCTGGCCGGAAAGGCGCTCGAGGTGGCGCCGCGCGGCGTTCATGTCCCTGGGCTTGTCGAAAGCAATGTCTCCAAGGGCGAGCATCTGATCGCCGCCGATCACAAGTCCCGCGCGGCCTTGTGATACCCGCATGGCCTTGAGCTCGGCCAGCTGCATCGCCTGGTCACGCACAGCCAGCCCTTCTTTGCGCATGGCGCTGCGGAAGGACTCCTCATCGACGTTCGGAGAGATGGCCACAGCATCAACCCCGGCAGCCGCCAGCAGGGCGCGGCGGCTGGTGCTGCCGGAGGCCAGTGTGACCGCGAGGCTCATTGATGCCCCCGGCGTTCGTTCAGCAGGTTGAGGATGGCCGCTGCGGTTTCCTCCACGGAGCGGCGGGAGACATCGATCGTCTTCCAGTTGTTGCGCTGGAACAGGCGGTTCGCCTGAGTGATCTCGTCGCGTACAGATTCCTCGTCGGCATAGTCACTGGCGCCATCCTGATTCAGGGAGAGCAGGCGCTGGCGCCGGATCTGGACGAGGCGCTCTGCTGATATCTTGAGGCCCACGACCAGCGGGCCCTTCTCGCCCAGTTTCTCCAGAAAATCCGGCAGAGGCACGCCTGGCACCAGAGGAATATTGCCGGCGCGGACCTTGCGGTTAGCCAGATACACACAGGTGGGAGTCTTTGATGTGCGGCTGACGCCGAGAAGGATAACGTCTGCGCCGATCAGGGTTTCGACATTCTGGCCGTCATCGTGTGCGAGCGTGAAATTGATCGCTTCCATGCGCTCGAAATAATCTTCGTCCATTGCATGCTGTCCGGCGACCCGGTTGTTCGGGGCAACACCGAGATGGCGGCCGAGCATGGCAATGGAAGCATCCAGAACCGGCAGGGTTGGAATGTTCCGTTCACGGCAGAAGGCTTCAAGCCGCGCCCGCAGGGCCGGATCCGTGATCGTGTACCAGACGACGCCGGGCGCCGCCTCGATTTCACGGGTGACCCGCTCGAGCTGGCGTTCTGAGCGGACGAGATAGTAATTGTGTTCCAGCGGCTGCACGTTCTCGAACTGGGCGCAGGCCGCTCTCTGGACAGCGTTCAGCGTCTCGCCGGTCGAATCCGAGACAAGATGGACATTGAAATAGATGGCAGGCCGGACAGGTCGGTTCATGCGCCTGTCTTGCCGGGCAGCAGAGGTTTACACAAGGGTTGTGACTCGCCTGTGAGTTGCCCTGCTTCACACAGGGAGTCACATCTATTCCACATCCGGGAGATTTTGACTCCCGTCTAGTCCATGGATGTTCCGGCCTGTGACTCTGGCAGGCGTGTTAACCCCGCGTTAAGGATTGAGACTCCGCAGCTTTGTGCTCCCATCCCCCTCGGGGGGAATCTGTGACTCACTTGTGGATTTTGGTGTGTAAAGGCGCTCTATGTGTGTTCTCCCCGCAAATGCAGGGATCATAATCATAAGTGCCCTGCCGGGCCTGGAAGATATTTGAGGGGTAGTGGGAATGGCCGGGAGCGGCGGGAAGAAAATCCTCGAAGTGCTTTCAGGAAAGGTCGTATCCCCTCCCCCGGTCTGGATGATGCGGCAGGCGGGGAGACACCTCCCGGAATATTTGGAGACACGGGCCAGGGCCCGCGACTTCCTAGACTTCTGCTACACGCCATCCCTGGCTTCCGAGGCGACTCTTCAGCCGGTCCGGCGCTATGGAATGGATGCGGCCATCCTGTTTGCCGACATTCTGCTGATTCTTGATGCGTTGGGCCTGAAAGTGGCTTTCGAGAAAGGCGAAGGTCCGCTGGTCGAGGAAATCTCCCGTCCGTCTGATCTCGACCGGGTGAAGCCTCAGGCAGCTGCAAACCGTCTGTCCCCTGTTTATGAAACTGTCGCCCGCGTCAAGGCGGAGCTGCCTGCCTCAACGGCCCTCATCGGTTTTGCGGGCAGCCCTTGGACGGTGACGCTCTATGCCATCGAGGGTCGCGGCAAGACGGACAAGTCCATGGCCTGGCGCTGGGCGCATGGCCGGCCTCAGGATCTGGCCGCTGCGATGGACCGGGTAGCAGAGGCAACTGCTCATTATCTGGCCGCACAGGCCGCAGCTGGCGCGGACGCCCTGATGCTGTTCGACAGCTGGGCAGAAGGTCTGCCCGACAACATCTTCCGCGAGGTGATCATTGCGCCGACAAAGAGGCTGGTCGCCCGGCTGCGAGAGATGGGCGTCAGCGCGCCGGTGATCGGTTTCCCTCGTGGAGCTGGCGTCATGGTTCCCGAGTATGTGCGGGAGACAGGCGTCACGGCTGTCGGTCTCGACACAGCGGCAGCACCGGGTTTCATAAACCGCGAGCTACCCAGGAACTTCCCTGTGCAGGGTCATCTTGACCCTCTGCTGCTGATCGAAGGGGGCGGGCGTCTTGACGCACGGGTGGACGAGCTTCTGGACGCTTACGGCGCCCGGCCCCATATCTTCAATCTCGGCCATGGCATTCGCCCCGAGACGCCGATCGCGCATGTCGAGCAGGTGATCAACCGCATCCGGAGAGGGTAAGTCCGCGCATGGGCCGCAAGATCGCCGTCGTGCTGTTCAATCTCGGCGGTCCCGATAAGCCGGCAGCTGTGCAGCCTTTCCTGCAGAACCTGTTCCGCGATCCGGCGATTATCCGGGCGCCCTTGCCGGTGCGGTTTCTGCTGTCCCGCCTGATCTCACGCGCCCGCGCGCCCCTTGCCCGGAAAAACTATGCGATGATGGATGCCGGCGGTGGCTCGCCGCTGTTACCGGAAACCGAGGCCCAGGCGGCAGCACTTGAAGGGGCCCTGCAAAAGCAGCTGCCGGCAGACGAGGTGCGCTGCTTCATTGGGATGCGCTATTGGCACCCGTTCACCGAGGAAGCGGCTGCGGCCGTGAAAACCTGGGGTCCTGATGAAGTGGTGCTGTTGCCCCTTTATCCCCAGTTTTCCACCACGACCACGGGGTCATCTCTTACGGCCTGGGAGAAAGCCTATCACGGACAGGTAAGAACGATCTGCTGCTATCCGTTCGAAGAGGGCTTTCTCTCGGCGCATGTCGACCGGATTATGCAGGCGCATCGCAAGGCTGGATCTCCTGGCAATGTGACATTGCTCCTGTCGGCGCACGGTCTGCCTGAAAAGGTGGTGGAGGCCGGCGATCCCTACCAGTGGCAATGTGAGGCCATGGCGGAAATGATTGCCGGTCGTGTGCCTGCGGACTGGGATGTCCAGGTCTGCTACCAGTCACGCGTCGGGCCCCTGAAATGGATCGGCCCGCCGACTGAGGCAGAAGTCGAACGTGCGGCGACTGCCGGAAAGCATATCCTGATTGCACCCATTGCATTCGTGTCCGAACATATCGAAACGCTCGTCGAGCTGGGCGAGGAATACCGGCTGATTGCTGAGCAGCATGGCGCAGCGAGCTATACCCGGGTCGAGGCACTGGGCACTCATAGTGGATTCATCGAGAGCCTGGCCCGGGAAGTCCTGGCAGTGATCGGCAGCGGGCAGCGTGTGCGCTCGTGTTCCGGTGACAGGCTGTGCCCGGCAGGATACAGCGGCTGTCCGCACCGTGAGCGTGAACACAAGGCTGGAGTGCGTGTGATCGAGACGGCGGCATAAGGAGGCGCAGATGTCGCTCTATCTCTGGGTCAAGGCCGCGCACCTGATCTTCGTGATCGCCCTTATGGCGGGCCTGCTGGTCTATCCGCGATACAAGATCCACCAGCTTTCGAGCCAGCCCGGCGAGCCACTGTTTGACACGATGAAGACGGCTTCGAACCAGCTGCGCAATATCATCCTGAATCCAAGCCTCGTGCTCGTCTGGGCCCTCGGAATCTGGATGCTTTATCTGAACCCTGCCTTGCTGTCGCAAGGCTGGATGCAAGCCAAGCTGGCCCTTGTCCTGGCGCTCAGTGGCTTGCATGGCTATTTCATTACGCTCGGCAAGCGGGTGGATCGGGTGACCGGCACGGTGCAGGCCAAGCGCCTGCGCATGCTGAACGAACTTCCGTTTCTGCTGATGATTGGCGTTGTTGTCCTTGTCATTGTCAAACCCTTCGTCTGATGCCCGCTTCCCCAGCTCGAAGCGCTTGACGGCAGGGTACAAATCGGCAAGGAGAATTTATGCCGGTGCGCCCAATCCTCGTGGTGCCCCATGATTTCCTCTGACCGGCACCCCCAAAACTCAATCTGAAATCCGGACTGTCTGTATGGCTTCCTCGACGCTCGACAACCTCACCAGCGTGACTCTGCGCGAACTTAAAGCGAAATCGCCAGAGGAGCTTCTGGCCTATGCCGAAGAGCTCGAGATCGAAAATGCATCCACTATGCGGACGCAGGATATGCTGTTCGCAATTCTCAAAGAGCTGGCCGACAGCGAAGTCGAGATCACAGGGCAGGGTGTGCTCGAAGTGCTGACTGATGGGTTCGGTTTCCTGCGCTCACCGGAATCGAACTACCTGCCCGGGCCGGATGACATCTATGTCAGCCCGGAAGTCCTGAAGAAGGCGAACATTCGGACCGGCGATACGGTCGAGGGCCCGATCGTCGCGCCCCAGGATAATGAGCGCTATTTCGCTCTGACAGATGTCAGCCGGATCAATTTCGAGGAGCCGGAGAAGGCCAACAAGAAGGTCCACTTTGACAACCTGACGCCGCTCTACCCCGAGAAGCGCCTGAAGATGGAAAGCCGAGACCCGACCAAGAAGGATCGTTCCGGCCGGGTGATCGACATCGTCGCGCCCATTGGCAAGGGCCAGCGCGCTCTGATCGTTGCCCCGCCCCGCACCGGCAAGACCGTCCTGATGCAGAACATCGCGGCGGCGATCGAGGAAAACCACCCGGAATGCTATCTCATCGTTCTCCTGATCGACGAGCGCCCGGAAGAGGTGACCGACATGCGCCGGACGGTGAAGGGTGAGGTTGTCGCCTCAACCTTCGACGAGCCGGCCACCCGCCACGTCCAGGTCGCCGAAATGGTGATCGAGAAGGCCAAGCGCCTTGTCGAACACAAGCGCGATGTCGTCATCCTGCTCGACTCGATCACCCGCCTTGGCCGCGCCTACAACACGACGGTCCCCTCTTCCGGCAAGGTGCTCACCGGCGGTGTGGACGCCAATGCCCTGCAGCGTCCCAAGCGCTTTTTCGGCGCCGCGCGGAATGTCGAAAATGGTGGCTCACTGACGATTGTGGCAACCGCCCTGATCGATACCGGCAGCCGGATGGACGAGGTCATCTTCGAGGAGTTCAAGGGCACGGGTAACTCCGAGATCGTCCTTGACCGGAAGATTGCCGATAAGCGCACCTTCCCGGCAATCGACATCATGAAGTCGGGTACCCGGAAGGAAGAGCTGATCACCCCGCAGGACCAGCTCTCGAAAATCTATATCCTGCGCCGCATCCTTGGCCCGATGGGCACGAGCGATGCCATCGAGTTCCTGCTCGACAAGCTCAAACAGACGAAGACGAACGATGAGTTCTTCGAAGCGATGAAGAACTAGGGAGTCACGCATGGGTGCGCAGGACACGATCTGCGCTCTCGCCTCCGGCGCCCCGCCCTCGGCGCTCGCGGTGGTGCGAATCTCCGGGCCTGCCGTCTATGCAATCGGCGCGCAGCTGCTCGAGGCCGGGCTGCCCCCTGCCCGTCGCGGCACACTGACAAAGCTGCGCGATGCCGATGGCAACCTGATTGATGAGGGGATCGTCCTCTTCTTCCCGGCCCCCAATTCCTATACCGGTGAAGATACGCTCGAGCTCAACCTGCATGGCGGGCCAGCTGTTATCGAACATGTCCTTCGGGCGCTGACGAGCCTTGAGGGTGTCCGGCTGGCCGAACCTGGCGAGTTCACCCGGCGCGCGTTCGAGGCGGGCAAGCTCGATCTCGCCCAGGCGGAAGGCGTCGCGGATATTATCGAGGCAGAGACATTCGGCCAGAAGAGCCAGGCCCTGCGCCAGCTGACCGGCGGTCTTTCGGATATCTACGCGCGCTGGCGCGATGAGCTGATGTATCTGCTGGCTCTCGTGGAAGTGATGGTCGACTTTCCGGATGAAGGGGATGTCTCAGCTGACGCTGATGCCCCGGTCCGGGACCGCTTGGAACATCTGATCGGGGAGATGACCAGCGCGCTTGGAAAAGGCTGGGTGGGGGAGCGCATCCGGGACGGGTTCCGCATCGCAATCATTGGCGCGCCGAACGCCGGCAAATCTACACTGCTCAACCGCCTCGCCGGACGCGAGGCCGCCATCGTCACCTCTCGCCCCGGCACGACCCGCGACGTGATCGAGATCCGCCGGGTGCTGGGTGGTCAGGTCGTCTGGATCGCGGACACGGCTGGCCTTCGGGAAACGGAAGACGAGATCGAAGCCGAAGGCATCCGCAGGGCGAAGATGACGGCCGATGACGCCGACCTCTGCCTGCTCCTGATTGATGGCGCCGACTTTCCCTCCACCCCCCCTCCCCTGCCCTATCCAGAGCCGAAGGGCATGGTGGTGGTGAACAAGGCTGACGCTCTGTCACGGACCCCGGCCTGGGCGACACACATCATCAGCGCGAAAGACGGCACAGGCGTGGGCCATCTTGAAGCCGATCTCGAAGCCCGCATCCGCAGCTTCGCCGGATCGGTCGAGGCCCCTGCCATCACCCGTGCCCGCCACCGAGAGAAGCTCTCGCGGGGTCTTGCTGCCTTGGAGTCGGCCCGCACGGCGCTCGCCTCCGGTCTTGGCCATGAACTCGTGGCCGAGGACCTGAGGCTCGCGATCCGGGAGATGCAATCCATCCTTGGCCAGATCGGCGTCGAGGATGTGCTTGGCGCCGTCTTCTCACGCTTCTGCATCGGGAAATAGGCTCTAGGGTTTCCCCTCCCCCGGCGCTATATACCCGCCGGTACCCACGACTTAAGAGAAGGTTAATGCCGGGTCCGGCCGATTTTGATGTCATCGTGATTGGCGGCGGCCATGCCGGCTGTGAGGCGGCGGCAGCGTCCGCCCGTTTCGGCGCGCGTACCGCTCTCATCACGCATAAGCGCTCGACCATAGGTGAGATGAGCTGCAATCCTGCCATCGGCGGTCTTGGCAAGGGCCATCTCGTGCGAGAGATCGATGCGCTCGACGGCCTCATGGGGCGTATGGCCGACAAGGCCGGCATCCAGTACCGGATGCTGAACCGGTCCAAGGGGCCCGCCGTCTGGGGACCCAGGTCCCAGATCGACCGCAAGCTCTACCGCCAGGCGATGCAGGCGGAGCTCTCGGACTATCCCAATCTCACCCTGATCGAGGACGGCGCGGAAGACCTTATCCTGGAAGACGGGGTGCCCACCGGTGTTACAGGCCTGTCCGGGGCCGAATACAGAGCCCGGAGGGTGGTCATCACCACCGGCACCTTCCTGAAGGGGGTGATCCATATCGGTGCGCGCCGCATTCCTGCCGGCCGGGTGGGTGAGGCGCCGGCCATCGGCCTCTCGGACCGGCTCTATGCGATGGGCCTCCCGATGGGCCGTCTCAAGACCGGTACGCCGGCCCGGCTCGACGGGCGGACCATTCATTGGGACCGTCTTGAAATGCAGCCGGCCGATGAGGTCCCGGTGCCGTTTTCCTTCCTCAACGACCGGATCGAGGTGCCCCAGGTTCAATGTGGTATCACATGGACGACGCCGGAAACGCACGCGATCATCGAAGCGCATATGGATCAGTCGGCCGTCTATTCCGGGGCGATCTCCGGCAGAGGCCCGCGCTACTGCCCCTCGATCGAGGATAAGGTGAACCGCTTTGGTGACCGCGACCGGCATCAGGTATTTCTGGAACCCGAAGGTCTCGACGATCATACGGTCTACCCGAACGGAATCTCGACTTCACTGCCAGAGGAAGTCCAGGACCGCTTCATCCGGACGATCCCGGGTCTGGAGGATGTCGTCATCCTCCAGCATGCCTATGCCATTGAGTATGACTATGTGGATCCGCGCGCGCTCAACCCCGCCCTCGAAGTGAAGACCTGTCCGGGTCTCTACCTGGCCGGCCAGATCAATGGGACGACCGGATATGAGGAGGCCGGGGCGCAGGGCCTCATGGCGGGCCTCAATGCCGCCCGGGCCGCTGCGGGCCAGGATCCAGTTATCCTCGACCGGGCCGAAGCCTATATCGGGGTTCTGATCGACGATCTCGTGACCCGGGGCGTGACCGAGCCATACCGGATGTTCACCTCCCGGGCCGAATACCGTCTGGCCCTGAGAGCAGACAATGCCGACCAGCGTCTGACCCCTCGCGGTATAGAAGCTGGCGTTGTTGGTGCGGCGCGCGCCGGAGTGTTTCACGTGAAACACTCTGCGCTCGATAGGGCCCGGAATGCCCTGAGGGGGCTGACGCTTTCTCCCGCAGCTGCCGCAAAGGCGGGATGGGCGGTCAATCAGGACGGCCGGGTGCGAACAGCTTGGGAGTATCTGTCCTACAAGGATATCACCCTCAGCCACCTGGCAGCGGTCTGGCCGGAGCTGGCATCCATACCAAAGGCCATCGCGGAGCAGATCGGGATTGAGGCGCTCTACGCCGCATATCTTGAGCGGCAGTCAGAAGACGTTGCCGCTTTGCGCCGCGATGAGGCGCTCGGTCTTCCGGAGGACATCGACTATGATGCCATCGGGGGTCTCTCCGCGGAAGTCCGCCAGAAGCTGAAGGTTGTCCGTCCGAGGACCCTTGGTCAGGCTTCGCGTATCGAGGGTGTTACGCCAGGCGCCCTGACCGCCTTGCTCGGCCATGTCAAACGCCTGCGCCGGACAGCCTGACAGATGGAAAACCTGGCCGACCGTGCGGCCTTCCTCGCCGCTTACGATGTTTCACGTGAAACATTGGACCGCCTCGACCGCGTGATCACCGCACTCGGCGTGTGGCGCCTGAAGACCAACCTGATCGGTCCGAAAGAGTGGCCCCAGATCTGGACCCGGCATGTCGGGGACTCCTTCCAGCTGCTGGACCATATCCCGGAGACGGCCCGTGTCGTCGATCTCGGATCGGGGGCGGGCTTTCCCGGCCTGATCATCGCCGCAGCCCGTCCGGGGGGGTATGTCACGATGATCGAGTCGGTCGGAAAGAAATGTGCCTTCCTCCGGGCGGCCATCGAAGCGGCGGGTCTTTCGGCCTGCGTTCATCAGGGCCGGGTGGAGAGCGCGCCTGAAATCAAGGCAGAGGTTGTTACGGCACGGGCCTTTGCGCCGCTTCCCGAACTTCTGGATTATGCCGCGCCCTGGCTGTGCAATGGCGCAACAGGGCTTTTCCCAAAGGGCGAACGCTGGAAAGAGGAATTGACCTCGGCCCGGCAAAGGTGGATTTTCGCTTATCAAGCGATTCCAAGTCGCAGTGGTGGGTCTGGTGTAATCTTGAATGTGCGGGAGGCGGCGCGACGCCATGGCCAAGCCTAGGATATTTGCGGTTGTCAATCAGAAGGGCGGAGTCGGCAAGACGACCACGTCGATCAATCTCGGCACGGCGCTGGCCGCTGTCGGGCGCCGCGTGCTGATCGTTGACTTCGACGCGCAGGGAAATGCCTCGACCGGCCTCGGCATTTCCCGCGCCGAACGCCTTCGAACCTCCTACGACATCATCGTCGACCGTATCCCGCTCGAGGAGGCGGTGCTCTCGACGATTGTTCCGCGCCTCGACATCGTGCCCGGCGACGAGAACCTGTCGGGCGTTGAGGTCGAACTTGCGAGCGACACCCATCGTTCCTACCGGCTGCGGGAGGCCCTGCATTCGTATGTGGCCCGGGCTGAGACTTCGTCCGACCTCGTCAATTACGATTACATCCTGATCGACTGCCCGCCATCGCTCTCGGCCCTGACCGTGAACGCCATGACCGCTTCCGATGCCCTGCTTGTTCCGCTGCAGTGCGAATTCCTGGCGCTCGAAGGCCTGACGCAGCTGCTGCGCACCGTCGAGGTCGTTCGCTCAGGTCTCAACCCGACACTCGAAATCCAGGGCGTGGTGCTCACGATGTATGACCGGCGCAATTCGCTGTCCGATCAGGTGGCGAATGAGGTGCGCGCCTTCTTCGGCTCGAAGGTCTACAACACGGTCATCCCGCGGAATGTCCGCCTGTCGGAGGCGCCGTCCTTCGGCAAGCCGGCGCTCCTTTATGACTATCGTTGCCCGGGCAGCGAGGCCTATATCCGCCTCGCCTCCGAAGTGCTTCAGCGTGAGAAGGCAAGGGTGGCATGAACGACCATAGCGAAGACGGAAGAGGGCGGCCCGTGTCCAGACTGGGAAGGGGCCTGTCGGCCCTGATTGGCGAAGTCGAGGCCATGGGCATGCGTGCGCCGGGCGCGAATGTTCAGGCCTCGGATGTTCCGCCTACGGAAAAAGCTAACGAAATCTCGATCGACCTCATCCGGCGCAACCCTGCGCAGCCGCGGCGTACGTTTGACGAGGCCGAGCTGCGCGAGCTCGCCGATTCCCTGAAGGCGAAAGGTGTGCTGCAGGCGATTCTGGTCCGGCCGGATCCGAAAGAGCCAGGCAAGTATCAGATCATAGCAGGTGAGCGCCGCTGGCGGGCGGCCCGCATGGCGGGCCTGACCCATATCCCCGCTGTGGTGCGAGATGTGGATGAACTCGCCCTGCTCGAGATCGGTATCATCGAGAATGTGCAGCGCGCCGACCTCAACCCGATGGATGAGGCAGAAGCCTATGATGCGCTGATCCGGCGGTTCGGGCGCACACAGGAAAGCCTTGCCGGCAGTGTCGGCAAAAGCCGCGCGCACATTGCCAATACGCTTCGCCTGCTGCAGCTCCCGGAAGGTGCCCGCGCGCATGTCCGTGCGGGACGTGTCTCGGCCGGTCATGCCCGCGCCGCGCTCGGCAGCCCTGATCCGGAGGCCTTAATCGAGCTGGCGGCGGAGAAGGGCCTCAGCGTCCGCGAAGTCGAGGCGAGGGCCCGCGAGTCGAAAGAGCCCGGCCTTGAGACGAAGTCGATGCCGCTGAAACCGCTGGCACCGGAAAAGGACATCAATACGGAAGCTCTGGAAGCCGACATCAGCCGGGAACTTGGGCTTGTCGTCGACATCCGCCATGGCCGGGACGGGGGCGAGATCCGGATCAAGTACCGCGATCTCGAGCAACTCGATGATGTCTGCAAGCGCCTGACCGCCAAGCGCCGGGTCTAGCGGGCCGCTTCGGCAGTTCTTGCCAGATCGTTAATCAGCACACGGACGGTTGGCTCTGCCGCCGCGCCGGCTGTCTTGGCCTGGCGTTCGGCATCATGGATACGCTCCAGTATCCGCATCAGGCGCTTCGGCGGCCAGGCAGACAGGCGGGTCCGGAAGGCACTCCATTCAGTGGGCCAGACCGGCGGGCGAAGGCTGCGGCCCGGGTTGGCATCACCTGAAGCGATCTTATCGTGTGCGGCCAGCATCCGAAGGGTTTCCATCTGCAGCGCCCGCAGGACCGAGATCGGGCTGGTGCCAGTCTCGGTCAGCCGGTCGAGGGCGCGGTGGGCGTCTGCAGGCCGGCCCTCCAGCGCGGAGAGAATGACCCCGCCCAGGTCCTGACGGATCCCTGTGGCCGTGAGTTCCTCGATGTCACTCGGTGAGACCGGCCGGCCCAGGCCGCGGGCATAGAGCGCGAGCTTTGCGATCTCCGCATTGGCAATACCCCGGTTTCCCGGGAGGTCGCCAAGGAAAACGGCAAGCGCTTCATCCTCTATGGTCGCCCCTTCTGCCAGCAGCGCGGCTTTCACCCGCTCGCCGATGCCGGCGGCGTCTTCCGTGAAGAGTTGCAGGCAGGCCGTGCGCGCGGCGCTTTCGGCGGCAGCCCGCAGTTTCGACTTTGAGGCGAGGCTGCCGGCTTCGATCACCAGTCTGGCGGCAAAACGGCCGGGAGCGGCGTCTCCCGTTGCAATCACCTCGGCGAGCAATGCGGCAATCTTGTCTCCGCTGGTGCGCACCTTCACGGCCCGCGGATCACCGAGCAGCGACATGGCGTCCAGCGCATCGAACAGCAGCGCCGGCTCTTTCCTGATGGCGTCATCATCAAGAAGCGTGACGTCCAGCTGGGCCTTGCCGGCCCAGGCCGACAGCACGGACTGGACGGCATCGGCAGCCAGGCCCTCATCTTCGGAAAACACCAGGACCGCCCAGACATCGCCGGAAGGCCGCCGGGCAAAGCTTTCCGCCTGCCGGCCCTTGAACAGCATCAGTCGCGTGCCGCAAATTGCAGACGGATGTCGTCGGCAATCCGTTTTGCCAGCACCCGCATGGCGCGGTCGGAAGCGCTGGTCTGCGCCGCGATATCCCCGAACGGCGAATCCGGCACCACGAAGCCGGTTTCAACATCGACACTGCCCCGCACGGCTACCGTCTCGCCCTGCAGGACATACTGGCCTGTGGCCAGCACATTCGAGCGCGAGGCGGCACCATCCGGCTGGAAGGCCAGGCGTGTCAGCTGGTCGTCGAGATCGATGGTCAGCGTCACTTCCTCGGAGAGGCCCGGCACGCCGAGGGCGAGTTCCTGCATCAGGGCCTGCCGCAGCATATGGCCAGAACGGCCGCGGATCGGTTCGATCTCGATCAGCCCGGCCTCGGCCCTCTTGCCCTGCACCGGCGCATACACCGGCTGGAATCCGCAGGCGCCGAGTCCGGCAATCAGCAGAGCGGCAAGAAGGCGTTTCATGCCACGACGATATTCACGATGCGCCCGGGCACCACAATGGTTTTCTTCACGTCCTTCCCGGCGAGGAAGGGCGCCACATCGGGCAGGGCCTTTGCCGCGGCCTCGACAGCCTCACTGGCCAGGTCCCGGGCTACCGTGATCTCGCCGCGCCGCTTGCCGTTCACCTGCACCGCCAGGGTCACAGACTCCTCCGCCGTCAGGGCCGGATCGGGCTCAGGCCAGCGCGCAGCAGAGACCAGACCCTCGCCACCGATCCGCTCCCAGACTGTTTCCGCAAGGTGTGGCATGAACGGAGTGATGCAGCGGGCCAGCATCGACAAGGCTTCGCCGCGCGCCCCGATGTTGCCGCCGGCCTGCTCGGCCTTCTTCAGTGTGTTGACCCAGTCGTGGACGATGGCGATGGCCGAGTTGAAACGGAACTCGGCGATGGCCTTGTCGATAGCCGCCGTCGCCTTGTGGCTGGCGCGGCGGATCTCCATGGCCGCTTCATCCGTCTCCGGGGCAGGGAAGGGGGCCGGCGGCATGGTATCGGCCAGGGCCCAGACACGTTGGGCAAAGCGCGCGGCACCTTCGACCCCGGCCTGTGTCCATTCGACATCGCGCTCGGGCGGCGAGTCCGACAACACGAACCAGCGTGCGACATCTGCGCCGAAGGTCGCCACGATGGCGTCCGGGTCCACCGTGTTCTTCTTAGACTTGGACATCTTCTCGATGGCGCCGACTTCGACATGCTCGCCGGTTGCCTTCTCGACCCAGTGATTGCCGCGTTTCTCCACCGCGCTGGGCTCCAACCATTTTCCGTCTACGGACCTGTAGGTTTCATGGGTCACCATGCCTTGCGTGAACAGACCCGCGAAGGGCTCGCCGGAAGGCAGGTCCATCAGGCCACAATCTCGCATCGCACGGGTGAAGAAGCGCGAATAGAGCAGGTGCAGCACGGCATGTTCGATGCCGCCGATATACTGATCGACCGGCAACCAGTAACCCCGTTCGACAGGATCATTCACCGATGCGAAGCGGGCAAAATACCAGGAGCTGTCAACAAACGTATCGAGCGTATCAGTTTCCCGCCGCGCCGGCTTGCCGCATTCCGGGCAGGGTACATCCTTCCAGTCCGGATGATGCTCCAGCGGATTGCCCGGCTTGTCGAAGGTCACATCCTCCGGCAGGCGCACGGGCAGTTCAGCTTCCGGCACCGGCACGATGCCGCAGCTTCCGCAATGGATCACCGGAATCGGACAACCCCAGTAGCGTTGGCGCGAGACGCCCCAGTCACGCAGGCGGAAATTGACCGTCCCCTGACCTTGCTGCATGCCCTCTATGCGGTCGATGGCCGCGCGCTTGGCCTCGTCCACGCCGAGACCGTCCAGGAACCCGGAATTGAAGATCCGGCCGGGCCCGGTATAGGCCTTGTCACCGATTGTGAAACTGGCCGCATCCGCATCCGGTGGCAGCACCACCGGTTTCACATCAAGGCCGAACTTGCGGGCAAAGTCGAGATCGCGCTGGTCGTGCGCCGGGCAGCCGAAAATAGCGCCGGTGCCATAGCCCATCAGCACGAAGTTCGCGACCCAGACAGGAATCGCCGCACCTGCGATGAACGGATGTGCTACCTTGAGGCCTGTGTCGAAGCCAAGTTTCTCAGCCTTCTCGATGGCTTCCTCGCTGGTGCCGATCTGCGCGCACTTGGCCCGGAAGGCCTGCAAGGCTGGTGATGCTTGCGCCAGATGCACCGTGAGCGGATGGTCCGGCGACAACGCTACGAAGCTCGCGCCGTAAAGCGTATCGGGCCGCGTCGTGAACACTTCAATGCCGTCGCCAAAGCCAGCAGGCGCGGCGCTGGCAAAGCGGAACGTCATCTGCAGGCCTTCCGAGCGGCCGATCCAGTTGGCCTGCATCGTGCGGACCTTCTCGGGCCAGCGCTCCAGCTTCTGCACGGCCTCCAGCAGGTCATCCGCATACGCCGTGATCCGGAAGAACCACTGGGTCAGTTCGCGCTGCTCAACCAGCGCACCGGATCGCCATCCGCGCCCGTCGATCACCTGCTCGTTGGCCAGAACGGTATTGTCGACCGGGTCCCAGTTCACCTTGGAAGCCTTGCGGTAGACCAGACCCTTTTCCAGCATCTTCAGGAACAGGGCCTGCTGCGCGCCGTAATAGTCCGGGTCGCAGGTTGCAAATTCCCGGCTCCAGTCCAGCGACAGGCCGAGCTTCATGAACTGCGCTTTCATCGCCTCGATGTTGGCGTAGGTCCATTTGCCGGGGTGCACGCCGCGTTCCATCGCGGCGTTCTCCGCCGGCATGCCAAATGCGTCCCAGCCCATCGGATGCAGGACATTATAGCCCTTCGCGCGTTTGTAGCGCGCGACGACATCCCCCAGCGCATAATTGCGTACATGACCCATGTGCAGGCGCCCGGAAGGGTAGGGGAACATCTCAAGGACATAGGCCTTGGGCGCATCGCCCGCTTCCTTGGGGGATTTCGTGCGGAACAGGCCGGCATCCGCCCAGGCCTTACGCCAGCGCGGCTCCGCCGTTTGCGGATCGTATCGGGTTGCCATGCAGGGCTCCCATCAAAGGCATCTGAGAATAAGAAGTTGAAGTCCGGCGCTTTAGCCGATCTCGGATGCCTTAAGAAGCCGGGCCCGCTCAAGAATGCGGTTCTCGAGCTGTTCGCCTGTGGCCGGGTCGACGGCGGCATCTGTCCAGGTCCCGTCCGTATTCACCTGCCGGTAAACGCTGACCTTCACGCCATCCGCGCGCAGGCGTGAGTCGAGAATGTAGACCGTGGCCTTGATCCGTTCGTTCGGCGCGCTGTCGAAAGAGCGCCAGTCATAGATGATCAGCCCGCCGATCGGATCGGAGCTGACCAGCGGCAGCGGGGCCATCGTGTCCAGCGTAGCGCGCCAGAGGTAGGGGTTCGCAGCGCTGTAGGACTGTGCCGTCGCGGTCCGCAGAGATTTGCCGCTACCTCCCGAAAGGCACCCGGAGAGCGCAATCATCCCGGCGAAGGCAATGGCAAGGGTCGGCTTCATCATCTGTCTGTTCCCGCGTGCAAGACCTTGTTCACGGCGCGTGTATAACAAGGGGGTCATGGCCTCGCCAGTCACGTTCTGCGCTTCGGCCCGGCCCCAAACTGTTGCGGGAGAGTCCCCCATGCGCCTGACCCTGACCGGCTTCGCTTTCGCCCTCGTGATCACCGCGCCTGCCGCGGCGCAGGATGTCTGGGACGATGCGGGCGGCATCGAGACGGTGTGGACAGGCGAAGCGGCGGCCGTTCTCTCACTCGATACAGAGGAGCCCGCGCTTTTCCTGCTCAGAGGCGGCTTTTCGGCCAATTATGTCTTTTCAAATGGCGTGGAGACAGGCTTTCGCGGCTCGGCAGGAATGCAGCTCGACCATCCCGGCCGCGCGGGCTTCAGCGGAATCCTCGGCCCGCACCAGCCTTCCTTCGGCCCGGCAGGGGCCTATTCCGGCCTCGCCCGCGGCCCGGCGCCGGAAGATGTGGGAGCCCGCGGCGCCATTGAGACAGCCTACTTCTATATGGAGGGAGGGTATGGCGAGGCCCGTGCCGGCCTGGATGAGGGCGTAGCCAGGCGATTTTTCGAGGGGGCCCCGGTTCTGTTTCGTCACGCCGCTCTGGTAAACCCGGCGCTGGATCCCGCCGGGCGGGTGCTGGCCCGCACGGATCACGACCTGACCGGGCCCTCCTTCAAGGTCAGCTATGCCACGCCCCGGCTCCTGGGATTGAGGGCAGGGGCCTCCTATGCCCCGGAGGCCGACCGGCGTGGTCTCGATCGCGACCCGGCGCGTGCCCTCGGCGGTGCTTCCGGTCCGGCTGTCGAACAGGCCACAGAGCTGGCTCTGAACCTGTCCCGCCGGCTGCCGCGCAGCGGCGTTCGCCTGCGTGCCGCCGCCGCCTGGAGCACTGCGGATGTCAGCTTCGGGACGCCCGGGCTCTATGAGTCCGTTGAAACCTGGTCGGCCGGGGGGTCGGCAGAGTTTTCATCCTTCGCGCTCGGGGCCAGCTGGCTGGGCAGTGATAACGGCTTTGCCGGCGGAACCGGCGACTATTCGGCCCTCTCGGCCGCCGCCCGCCTGACGCTGGGACAGACCGATGCCGGGATCGAATATGCACGCGCCGAGGATCAAGGCATCAACGCCGAATCAGAAGCGTTCGGCATCACGTTCGCGCGGCAGATCAACAGCGGGTTGCGTCTGGCCGGCGGATGGCAGTCGCTGGATACACGCTACACGCGAAATCCAGCCCCCCTTCCGCCGCGATTGACTGACCGTTCAGAGGGAATTGTGATCGAAATCACACTGTCCAGGTAAAAGCCCACAGTTTCCGAATGTTAATCTTCCATTAAGAGGCCGCGATCACTATTCAGGAAGGCTAGGATACTGGTCATGCGCACACGCTTTGCCCTCTCTTTCGCCCTTGCCGCCGCGGCACTTTCGGCCCCGGCGCTGGCGCAGGTGCGCGGTGATGACGATGCCATCCGGATCGAAGCGCCGACCCTGTCGGAAACCAATGCGGCGCGCAGCGAATGGTACCGGCAGTTTTCCGAAGGCAAGCCAGCAGAAGAGCGCCCGCAATGGCAGGCCGAGCCCAGTCAGGACTTCTCCGTCCGTCTCGGCGGCAATTCCCGCTGGCAGCTGAATGTCGACAAGGTCACGCGCATGGGCATTTCCCCTCTGCCGAGGGAGGAAGTTCAGGCCGGCGCCACGTTCCGCATCACCCCCCGTTTCTCGGTTGGCGGCGAAGTCTCCATCCGGGCAGAAGAGCTGAACCAGCTGAATGATGCTGCCCGCTGGGAAAGCCAGGAAGTGGAAGCCGGCATCCGGCTGAAATCAGCCTTCAAGTTCTGACCGGCTGCCGAAAAGCCGTCATTCCCTCCACTGCCGCAAACCCTGCTGACCGGGCCGCCAAGGCCGCGTTGTTAGCCGTCACCCCGCCCAACGCATAGACCGGGATGCGCGACGCCCGGGCCAGCTTGGAGAATCTGAGCGCACCCATCGCCGGGCCGGCGCTTGGGCTGCGCGACGGGAAGACGGCGGACAAGACTACGGCATCTGCTCTGTATCCGGCCGCCATCCGCATTTCCCTCGCCGAATGTGCGCTGATCGTCTGCAACCGGAACCTCGCGCGCCACCGCCACATCTGCTGGCGCATCCGGAAGGGCCAGTGCACGCCATCCGCCCCGATCCTCGCCGCCAGAACAGGGTCTGCCGCGATCAGCAGGATCAGACCCCTTGCCCGGCACAGCCTGGCCAGCCTTGCAGCCTGCGATGCCCGTTCTGCTGCTCCGAAGTGGCGGTAGACCACTCCCCAGCCACGGGGCAGTCCGGCGACGATCTCTTCCGGCACGGGCGTACGTGCCGGGTCTGTCAGGAACAGGGCCGGCGGCAGGGCAGGCGGCAGAAGACGCGCGGCCAGTCGCGCGGCCGCGGCCAGCTTGCGCCGCGCCCGGGTTTGGGGTTCTAGGCTCATCGCATGACCGATACGCCGGAACTGACAATTTCCCAACGCCGCGCCGCCATCCTTAGCGAGCTTGCGGCTGCCACCACCCCGCCGCCGGTGCTGATCGCCGTGTCGAAATCCCAGCCAGAGGGGGCGATCGCGGCGATGCTTGCCACCGGCCAGCGCGTGTTTGGCGAAAACCGTGTGCAGGAGGCGAAAGCGCATTGGGAGGGAAAACGCCGAGACTATCCGGATCTCGAGCTTCACCTGATTGGTTCGTTGCAGACGAACAAGACGGAAGACGCCGTGCGCCTGTTCGATGTCATCCAGACGCTCGACCGGCCGAAACTCGCCGACGCTCTGGCGGCCGCCATCGCAAAGGTGGGCCGCACGCCGCGGCTGATGATCCAGGTGAATACCGGCGAGGAACCCCAGAAGGCCGGCGTGGCACCGGATGAGCTGGAGGGCCTCATCACGTATGCCCGCACCAGGGGTCTCGCGCCTGAAGGCTTGATGTGTATTCCGCCTGCGGACGAACCTGCCGGGCCGCATTTTGCCCTGCTGGCGAAGCTCGCCCGCGCGCACGGCCTGTCCTCCGTGTCGATGGGCATGAGCGGCGATTACGCGCTGGCGGCCCGCTATGGCGCAACGCATGTGCGTGTCGGAACGGCGCTGTTCGGCGCGCGCGCTTAGGTGCGGATGTCGATCACCGAACCACCACCAAGCCGTTTCAGAACTTCGCGCAGGTCGGCCTCTGCCAACGCCACGCATCCTTCCGTGGGCAGATAACCCGCGCGCGAAATGTGCAGGAAGATGGCGCTGCCTTTGCCGGGTTCGACCGGGTCGTCATTATAGCCGAGTTCGGCCACGAGGTCATATAACCGGTCTTCCCGCCACATCTTCTCATGGCTTCCGGCGCGGGGCAGGGGCACCAGCCGGTTATAGAGGCATTCGCGCGGATCATCACACCAGCCATCCTGAGGCCGCAGGGCGATCACGGGCAAACCCGTCTGCGGCGCCGCGCCCCTGTCCGGGCGATAGAACACCCGGCGTACCGGCCATGTCCCGGCGGGAGTGGCCCCGTCGCCTTCCCGTTTCTCGCGGGCCGGAATGACGCCGCTCCGCCCCAGTGCGCAGCGCAAGGCCAGCCCGCCGCCCTCGAAGCGTCCCTCCGGCCAGACGACGAAACTGCTTGCCACAGGCGCTCCCGCGATTGTTATTGGTCTTCAGGGTGCCCGCCACTCTATGCACACGATACGCGTGCGCATAGGGGCGGCGCCGGCTCGGGAACCGTCACGATGAATGGCAAGAAACACATCCTGATCGTCGATGATGATGCGGATTTCCGCGATTCGCTAATCGAGCAGTTCGAGCTCAGCGAGGGGTTTGCGGTTCAGACAGCGGCCTCGGGCGAAGAGGCCCTCGACAGGCTGGCCAGCGCGCGTGCCGATCTGGTTGTGTTAGACCTCGATATGCCCGGTATCGGGGGGGTCGAGACCTGCCGCCGGCTCCGGGCCGCTGGGATCCGTGTTCCCGTGATCATGCTCACCGGGCGCACCGGCGAAGCCGATACCGTCGGCGGCCTCGATGCCGGCGCCAATGATTATGTCATCAAGCCCTTTGCCTTTTCGGTCCTGCTCGCCCGCATCCGGGCCCAGCTGCGCAGCTTCGAACAGACCGAAGATGCCACTTTCGAAATCGGCCCGTATGAGTTCCGCCCCTCGACCAAGACGCTGCGTTCAAAGGAGGGCCGCCGTATCCGGCTGACAGAGAAGGAAACGGAAATCCTGAAATACCTCTACCGTGCCGGCGGCAGGCCGGTCGCCCGCGAGCAGCTCCTGTCAGAAGTCTGGGGCTATAACGCGGCGGTCACCACACATACTCTGGAGACCCACATCTACCGCCTGCGCCAGAAGGTCGAGCCTGACCCCGGCAACGCGCGCCTCCTGCTCACTGATCCCGGCGGATACCGGCTGCAGGCCTAGACATTGATCTTCACGCTGATGGGCGCGTGGTCGGAGGGTTTCCATCCGCCGCGCCAGGCAAGATGCACCCGGAAGCTCGGGACTTTCACATCCGGCAGCGCCTCCCGGCTGGCCCAGATATGGTCGAGCCGGCGGCCCTTGTTCGACGCTGCCCAGTCTGCGGCGCGATAGCTCCACCAGGAATAAAGCTTCTGCTCGGCCGGCACAGCGAGCCGGGCAATGTCAGCGAACCCTGCTGACTTGCGCCCGTCTTCCAGCCGTTCGGTTTCCTCCGGCGTGTGCGAGACGATGTTCAGAAGCTGCTTGTGCGACCAGACATCATGCTCGAGCGGCGCGACATTCAGATCGCCCACCAGGATACGCCGTCCGCTCCGGTTCAGTTTCTTGTAAGCGGGGCCCAGCCGGCCAAGGAAATCCAGCTTGTGCGCGAACTTGTCGTTTTGCTCCGGGTCCGGAACATCGCCGCCTGCAGGCAGGTAGATGTTGTGGATCTCGAGGCCGTTCTTCAGGCGTGCGGCAATCACGCGGGCATGGCCTTCCCGGCAGAGGTCCGGCGCATCGATCCCGTCCAGCGGCAGGCGCGAGGCGATCGCCACGCCGGCATGCCCGCCGCGCTGGCCCCGCATCAGCACATGCGGCAGGCCCATGTCCTTGAACGCCTTCAGCGGAAACTCGCCATCCTGGCACTTTGTCTCCTGCAGGCAGATGATGTCGGGCTTCTCTGCCGCGACAAAAGCTTCGACATTCGGCGCGCGCAGGCGCACCGAGTTGATATTCCAGCTGACCAGCTTGAGTGATTTCGGCATCGGCCCTGACTAGGCAGGGCGTCCTAAAACGTCAACGCGCCCGAACGCGGGGAGTTCGGGCGCGCCGGACGCTGTGAAAAGCGTCTTTGTCAAACCGGGCAGTATGCGTCCGGTCCTGTCGATGGGCAGAGGGTTCACAGCGGGGGGTCGATGCTGCGCGAGGTTTCTGTCCCGTCGATAGTTGCATTAATGTCACTGCGCGCGGGATTCGCAAGTTAATTGAGCGTAATTCCTCTTGACGGCATTACCGATTGTCAAAGTCGCGGAGGATGAACAGGCGCGGGTTCAGCTTGGCGCCGGTCTCCACGCTATTCAGCAGCACGGAGGTGCGCCCGCCATTGCCGTCCACGGTCCGCCAGCCGGCCAGGGAGTTGTCCGCACTGGCCAGGATTACGGTCAGCGTGCCCTCCATCTCGCCGGACTTGTCGCGCAGCGTGATGTTCGTCTTGTCGCCGGCGCGGCGCACATCGATCACCTCGGCCTGCTTCTCGAAGTCGAGCTTGTCCGACAGGAGCAGGCTGAGCGGAGTCTTCGCCAGCGGCACGCGGTCGGTCGTCTCGAGATCGGAGTCCTGCAGCGCCACCGTCACGCCGTCGCTGACCAGAAGCAGTGGCACCGGATCGTCATAGTCGAACCGGACCTTACCGGGGCGCGACATGGCAAACTGCCCGGTCGAATAGGAGCCGTCTGGCGAGTACTGCTCGAACTTGCCGCGTGCGGTCTTGACGCTGGCAAGGGCCTTGGAAGCCTCCTTGAGGATTTTCGAGCGCTCGGCTGCAGTCAGCGGGGCGCTGGCCTCTGCCGGGGCGGCAAGGGCGGGGGCAGGCTGCGCCTGCTTCAGCCCCAGGGTCACGGGCGCCCCGAAGATCAGGGCGGCGGCGCTCACGCTGGCGATCAGGTTCATCATGTCATCGGCCTCCTTTGACCGTTGCGGCCGGAATATACTTAGGCGCCTGAACCTGCCCTAAACAGGGCGATGAGCAGGCGTTCAGGAAGCCGCAGTCTGCGCCGCTTGCGGATTTTCGGGCGGCATCCCATCTTGCGCGCTGAATCTCAAGGGACTCCGCATATGGCAACCGCTGGCCTTCAACATACCAAAGACGGCACCGATCAGGGCTTCATGGCCGATGTGGTCGAAGCCTCGATGAAACAGCCCGTCATCGTCGATTTCTGGGCGCCCTGGTGCGGACCCTGCCGCACCCTTGGCCCCATCCTCGAGAAGTCGGTCGAGGCGAGGAAGGGCGCGGTCAAGCTGGTCAAGATCAACACCGAGGAACATCAGGCTTATGCCGGCCAGCTTGGAGTGCGCTCAATCCCGGCCGTCTATGCCTTCCACAAGGGCCGCCCGGTGGATGGCTTCCTCGGCGCGCTGCCTGAAAGCCAGGTCAACGCCTTCATCGAGCGCCTGCTCGGCGGCACGGATAACGCGCAGGCCGTAGCTGAGGCCCTCGCGCAGGCCGAAGCGGCCAGCCAGTCCGGCGATATTGCCCTGGCGGCCGAAATCTATGCCTCCATCCTTCAGGAAGATGCGGAAAATGTGCCGGCAATCGCCGGTCTCGCCCGGTGTTATCTCGCCAATGGCGACAAGGACCGTGCCCTTGCCACGCTGGCGATGGTGCCGGACGCCAAGAAGAATGACAGCCTCGTGAAGGGCGTCCGCATGGCCATCGAGATGGCCGCCGATGCGCCGGCGCCGACAGAACTCGATGCAGCCCTCTCTGCGGTCAGTGCCAATCCCGGTGATCACCAGAAGCGGTTCGAGCTGGCCGAGCACTATGCTGCAGCCGGCCGCTACAAGGACGCCGCAGACCACCTCCTGATCATCCTGTCCGCCAAGCTCGACTGGGAAGGCGGCAAGGCGAAGGACAAGCTGCTGAAAATCTTTGAGGCGGCTGGCGCCACTGATCCGGTCACCACCGAAGGCCGCCGCCGGCTCGCCTCGCTGATGTTTGCCTGATCGCCCGGCCTGCCGCATGATGGGGTGATCAGCGGGCAGGTAAGCGAAAGGCAAGAGACGGCTATGTCCCAATACCGCCGCACCAGCGACCTGCCGGAGACGATTCCCGTCTTCCCGCTGCCGGGCGCAATGCTGTTCCCGCGCTGGGACTTGCCGCTCAACATCTTCGAGCCGCGGTATCTGAACATGATCGATGACGCCATGCGCACCCACCGGCTGATCGGCATGATTCAGTCCTTCGGCGGCCCGCGCACGCATCCGGACATCGCCCGCATCGGCTGCGCCGGCCGGCTGACCCGCTATTCGGAGACCGATGACGGCCGCTACCTGATCACCCTCAGCGGTATCTGCCGGTTCAGGGTAGCCCGCGAACTCGACGTGACCACGCCCTACCGCCAGGTCTCGGCCGACTGGTCCGCCTTCGCCGCCGACCTGTTCGAGCCACCGCAGACCGGCCTGCCGGAGCGCGCGGCCCTTGTGCGCGCGCTGCGGTCCTATATCGCCGCACAGGGGCTTTCGGCCGACTGGTCTGCCGTTGAAACCGCCCCGATGGAAACCCTCATCCATGCCCTGGCCGCCGGCTGCCCCTTCACCCCCGCCGAAAAGCAGGCCCTGCTGGAAGCCCCGGACCTTGCCGGACGGGCCAGCACGCTGATTGCCCTCCTGGAACTCAGCGCGAGCGGCGGCGACACCGGGCCCGTGCAATAGGACCAGCCATGAGCGAGCCCGAAAATCCCCCATCCTCCGGCGTCGATCCGCGTCTTCTTGAAGTGCTGATCTGCCCGCTGACCCGCCAGCCATTGGTCTATGACCGCGCGAACAATGAACTGATCTCGAAGAAGGCGCGCCTCGCCTATCCCATCCGCGGCGGCATCCCGATCATGCTGGAAGAGGAAGCGCGCGACCTGGACGACTTGCCGGGTCTTTCCTCAGACACGGAGAGTGAGGCGGAAGGGGAGGGCGGGGCATGAGCACGCCCTGGCCGGTCCGGCTCACCTTCCGCGCAGGGGCGCAGGAGCTCGCCGCCGACTGGGACGATGGCCTCTCGGGCCGCGTCTCCTATCGCACGCTGCGCCTCGAAAGTCCGTCAGCGGAAGTTCAGGGCCACGGCAAGGGCGCAAAACCGCCCCCGCCGGCCGTGCCGGATGACATCCGTGTGCTGAAGGCCGAACCGGTCGGGCGGTATGCCCTTCGGCTTTTCTTTTCCGATGGCCACTCCAGTGGCCTGTATACCTGGGGACTCCTCCGCACCCTGACGGTCGGAGGCTGACCCGCGCTTTACCGCATCAGGCTCGGCAGGTGGCTTTGGTCGGCGCTGGCCTGCGCGGCGAGCGCGCGGCGAAGGGGTCTCACCCGGTTGGCCGCCATCAGGGCCATGCCGCGCAGCGGTTTCAGCAGGAAATGATCGTTCGAGAAGGCCCGGTCGATCAGGTCCATCACCATGGCGGTGGCCGCTGCATCGAAACGCCGCCACTCGCCATATCGGGCCAGCACGGTGTCGCTGCCCGGGTCGAGCCCGGTTGTGCGCGCCTCACCGATCACATCGATCAGGGCGGCGGCATCCTTGAAGCCGAGGTTCAGGCCTTGTCCGGCCAGCGGATTGATCCGGCGCGCGGCATCGCCCAGCAAGGCCACGCGCGCGCCCGTCATCGCCACGGCAATCTGCATCACCAGCGGATAGGCCAGCGGCGGCCCGTCCAGCCGCATCCGCCCGGCAAACCTCTCGAAACGTGCGTTCAGCTCCGCTTCGATCTGGGCGGCCGGCAGCTTCACCAGCGTTTCGGCCGCCCCCGCCTTCATGTACCAGGCGAGGTTGGCGCGGTCGCCGGGCAGGGGAAGGGTTGCGAACGGGCCTTCCGGCGTAAACAGCTGGCGGGCGATGCCGTGATGCGGGCGCGACAGGGCAACATCGGCGGCGAAGACGGATTTTCCATAGTCACGCCCCTCCGTCCGGATGCCGGCTGCCTGCCGGACGGCCGAATGGATGCCGTCGCAGGCGGCGATCAGGGCTGAGGCGATCGTCCGGCCGTCCTCCAGCCGCACGGAGATCCCAGCCGGTCCCGCTGACATGCCCGAAAACCGGGCATCCCTGAGCCAGGTCAGGCCCGGTGTCGCTTCCGCCTGCCGGTCGAGCGCCGCCTGCAAGGCGCCGGCGGGCACCATCTGGCCCAGGGGCTCTCCGCTGCGCCCCGGTTTGAGGTCGGCAGTGCCAAAGGCGGCCCGCGGCGCCCCGAACACGTGCGCGCCGCCATCTTCGGCTTCCAGACCGTTCAGCGGGGTGATCACCGGCGCCAGGTCCGGTCCGACGCCCGTGACCAGCAGCATCCGCCAGCTGCCGCGGACGATCGCAAAGGTCCGCGTATCTGTTGCAGGCGTTGCAGCTTCCGGCCGCGCGTCCACCAGCACGGTCGCAAAGCCGGCCCTTGCGGCCAGGATGGCCAGCGCCGTGCCGACGGGACCGGCCCCGATCACCGTGAGATCGGCCGGAAGGGAGAGCTCGGAACGGGTTTCAGCCATGTGAAGGAGGTAGCGATGCTGCGCTGCGGCGTCCAGCAATGGCATCGATTTGGGCGTTTGGCCGCAAGCGCGCCCAAGATTTAACCATCTGCCGCTGGAATCGGCTGCGCCACTCGTCTGCCGTGCGACTTTTCCGGGCAGCCGAAATCATATCGGCTCCGGGAGAGCGCGGGGGGTCCCGGGCTCTG